>JAFRRN010000099.1 GCA_017428055.1 Prevotella sp. | reverse complement strand
TGATTAATTCTTTCGGTAATTTTTGGATTACCTGGGCGAATAGTGTTATCTTTGCCATGAAGGAAGCTGTTTTGTTTTGTTTTAATCAACCACTAAAGTAAGAATTTTTACCTTAATGTAAACAACTACCTTCACTTTTTTGAAATTTATTTAGGACACGATTGTTCCAAAACAACATTTCTCATTCAAAAGGTGCATTTGTCCGAAGAAAAAAAGTAACTTTGTGACGAAAATCTAATATGAGAGCGATGGAGTCATGAAAAGAGGGAAATGACTACATTTGCCATGAGTTATTAGTCAGCATCAAAAAGGCATCTACGCAGATGGAGAATTGGATGAAAAGGCAACTCACAAGAAATACTTGTTAGTTCGCCAAGAGGGCAAGCGGCTGGTGCAGAGGGAGATTGACCAATACAACCTTGACATGATTATCGCCCTCGGCTACCGAGTGCAGTCGCCCATTGCCGTGCGTTTCCGTCGCTGGGTTACGCAGCGGCAGAACCTACTCACCTCCCAATTTCTTGACTATGCCGAGTTTCAAGCTTTGGAGCAGAATCCCATGACGATGGCTGATTGGATTGCCGCCCTTGATGACCAGATACTCCGACTGCGGAAAAACATCTTGGAAGGCAACGGTATAGTTTCCCATCAAGAAGCCATTGAGAAAGCTGAGCGAGAGTTTGAAATCTACCGTGAACGAGAAATGCGATTGTTGGAAAGTGACTTTGATAAGGCCGTCAAAATGCTCAAAGAAAACCATGACGACAAGGGAGATTCATGAAAATACTCATTGAAGACTTTGATGAAAAGCTGCTTGTTATTTTCTTCTCCATCCTTACTACATGTCAATACAACGGAATTATTCTTGGCTATTGACATCGATACGTCTGTAGAATTGGATGCGTCAACCCTTGATTCCACTAAGAAAGGATGGACGAAAGTGACAAGATACGATGCCCAGTTCGATGTTTATGTCAATCTTGCATCGTCTCCAATTCCTCAGAGAGGCGCATCCAGTTGTCGTTCTCCTCGTCAAGGTGTCTCATCGTCTGGGAATATTCCTCAATGAGTTTCATGTCTGTGGCATGGGCGGAGTCCATAAGGAGGGCATCCAGCTCCTTGATACGTTTCTCCATTAGGGCAATCTTCTCCTCGGAAGCCTTCACGGCTTTCTCCACCCGCTTGACACGCCGTTGCTGCTCCTTGCGCTCCTCGTAGTTGCGCTTATTATCAGAGATGGCTTTTTCTTCCTTAACAGAAGTGTCAGGAGTGGCATCTTGTGGCTTGGCAGAACTGTTTAACGATTGCAAAGAGTCAATGTTCTTACGACGTAAGAAATCATAGATACCGCCGAGATGCTCGCGCACCTTGCCACCGCCAAACTCATAAACCTTCGTCACAAGCCCATCCAAGAACTCGCGGTCGTGGGAGACGATGATGGCGGTGCCGTCGAAAGCCTTGATGGCCTCCTTCAACACGTCCTTGGAAGGCATGTCAAGATGGTTGGTAGGTTCGTCGAGAATCAGAAAATTGACTGGTTCCAACAAGAGGCGGATCATCGCCAAACGGCTACGCTCGCCGCCGGAAAGGACTTTCACACGCTTCTCCGACTCTTCGCCCCCAAACATGAAAGCACCGAGGATGTCATTGATGCGGAGACGGATATCCCCCTTCGCCACGTTGTCGATGGTCTGGAAAACGGTGAGCGACTCATCCAAGAGCTGCGCCTGGTTTTGGGCGAAATACCCGATTTGCACATTGTGACCTATCTTCAACATCCCATCAAAGGGAATCTCTCCCATGATACACTTCACCAAGGTGGTCTTCCCCTCGCCGTTCTTGCCGACAAACGCCACCTTCTCGCCCCGCTTGATGGTCAGCGTGACATCAGCAAACACCTCATGGTCGCCATACGCCTTGCGCACCCCGTCGCAGATAACAGGGTAATCGCCCGACCGCAAGCAGGGCGGGAACTTCAAGTGCATGGAGGAATTGTCCACCTCGTCAATCTCGATAGGCACGATTTTCTCCAATTGCTTGATTTTCTGCTGTACTTGGATGGCCTTGGTCGCCTGATAACGAAACCGCTCAATGAAAGCCCGCATGTCTGCTATCTCCCGTTGTTGGTTCTCGTATGCGTGGAGTTGTTGCTCTCGACGTTCTCGACGAAGTACCACATATTCGTCGTACTTCACACGATAGTCGATGACTTGTCCACAAGAAATCTCCAAGGTGCGGTTGGTCACATTATTGATAAAGGCACGGTCATGGGAGACCAACACCACGGCATTACCACTCTGGGCGAGGAATTGCTCAAGCCACTGGATAGACTCGATGTCAAGATGGTTGGTTGGCTCGTCGAGAAGCAACACGTCTGGTCGTTGCAGAAGGATTTTCGCCAGCTCAATACGCATACGCCAACCGCCTGAAAACTCGCTCGTGGGTCGCTCAAAGTCTGTGCGGAGAAAGCCCAAACCCATCAATGTGCGCTCAATCTCCGCCTCATAGTTCTCGCCTCCCATCATCAGATAGCGGTCGTGAGCTTGTGTGAACCGTTCCACAAGGGCAAGGTAATCGGCACTCTCATAGTCGGTACGCTCGGCAAGTTCATGCTGCATCTGGTCGATGCGTTGTTTGAGGAGGGTGTTATTGGCGAAGGCTTTTCGAGTCTCTTCACGCACGGTGGTATCGTCTGTGAGTCTCATCACCTGCGGTAAGTAGCCGATGGTGGTGTCATTGGGTATGGCAATGGTGCCCGCCGTGGGACGTTGCATCCCACAGATAATCTTGAGCATCGTACTCTTGCCCGCCCCGTTCTTGCCAACAAGGGCGATGCGGTCGCGGTCGTTGATGACAAAACTGGCGTCGCTGAACAAGGGCTTCACGCCAAACTCCACCTTCAGTCCTTCAATAGAAATCATTTTCCCTCCTCAAAAACGGCCCATTCCAAAAGCGAATGATGCCGAAAAACCTTGCAAAGTTACGCTTTTTTTCCGATTTTATACGATTATATAGGCAAAAAAGCGTAATTTTGTGGCATGGCAAAGAAAGACAAAATCGTTTACGTATGCTCAAATTGTGGGCAGGAGTCATCTAAATGGATAGGGAAATGCCCCAGTTGTGGTAATTGGAACACATTTAAGGAACTGCGCGTGGCAAACGACACGGGAATGGCGGCGGCGAGAAACGCGGCGACATCTGTCAGGAGACATGCCACGACGACAAGGAACATACCGCAAAACATCCACGAGATTGTAGCGGAAAGGGAACATCGCATCGACCTTCATGATGGCGAATTGAATCGTGTGCTGGGAGGTGGTCTCGTCTTGGGTAGCGTGGTATTGCTCGGAGGTGAGCCTGGCATCGGCAAGAGTACATTGACCTTACAGACCATCTTGAACATCCCCGAATTGCGGGTGCTGTATGTGAGTGGCGAGGAGAGTGCCTTCCAAATCAAGATGAGGGCAAACCGCATCCCCCACCCCGCCGACACACAGGTGTCCATCCTTTGCGAGACTTCGCTTGAAGCCATCTTCGACCAAATCACAGAGACGCATCCCGAACTGATCGTCATCGACTCCATCCAGACCATAGCAACCGAGGAGGTGGAGAGTTCGCCCGGCAGCATTGCCCAAGTGAGGGAAAGCGCCGCATCGCTCCTACGCTTTGCCAAGACGAGCGGGGTGCCTATCATCCTCATTGGGCATATCAACAAGGAGGGTACTTTGGCGGGTCCCAAGATCTTGGAGCATATCGTGGACACGGTTATCCAGTTTGAGGGCGACCAACATAACATCTATCGCATCCTGCGTTCCACCAAAAACCGTTTTGGAAGCACTTCGGAACTGGGAATCTATGAAATGCAACAATCGGGATTGCGACAAATCACCAACCCCTCGGAACTGTTGCTCAACCAAGACCACGACGGCCTTTCGGGCATCGCCATCAGCAGTGCAATCGAGGGAATCAGGCCCTTCCTCGTGGAGACACAGGCATTGGTATCGACCGCCGCATACGGCACCCCCCAGCGGTCGGCAACGGGATTTGACCAGAGGAGGCTCAACATGCTCCTGGCTGTATTGGAGAAGCGGGTGGGATTCAAGCTCGTGCAGAAGGATGTGTTTCTCAACATCGCTGGCGGGTTGCGCGTCACCGACCTCGCCATGGACCTCAGCGTTATTGCCGCCGTCCTTTCGAGCAATGTCGATACGCCCATCGAGTCGGGTTGGTGCATGGCTGGCGAGGTGGGACTAAGCGGCGAGGTGAGAGCCGTCAGCCGTATCGAACAACGCATCTCCGAGGCAGAGAAGTTGGGATTCACCGACATCATTATCCCCAAGAACAATATGGCTGGCATCGAACAATCCAAACGCAACATCCACTTGCATCCCGTCAGGAAAGTGGAAGAGGCATTGCGGGTGTTATTTGGATAACATGTTGCCATTTAGAATAAAAAAAAGGCAATAACGGACATGTTTTTTCATCGAAACGAATAAAATGTAAGTAAATATCAACATTACAATAAAATATTGCACATTTTTTTTGGAATTGAGCAAATAAGATATTATCTTTGCACAAAAATTTTGTGATTGTGCAATGACTATACCAAGTTTCAATTCATATATTGAAAAAAGCATACTTGATTATTGGAATCAAGACGCACTGACAGACTACAAAGGAGCAACACTACAATACCATGATGTAGCTCGTATCATTGAGAAGTTGCATATAGTTTTCGAGCATGGAGGAGTCAAAAAGGGTGACAAAATAGCCATCTGCGGTCGCAACAGTTCGCATTGGGCAGTGGCTTTCTTCGCGACATTAACCTATGGGGCGGTTGCCGTACCTATCCTTCACGAGTTCACACCCGACCAAGTACACAACATCGTCAACCACTCTGGAGCGAAAATCTTATTTGTTGGGGATGTCGTGGGACCTACCATCTTGCAGACAGAGATACCAAATGTGGAGGCCATCGTTTACCTCCCGGACTTCTCTCTCATGTTCTCGAGGTCGGAGAAGATAACATACGCGCGTGAACATCTTAATTTATTATTCGGCGAGAAATATCCTAAATTCTTTAGAAAAGAGCATGTACACTACCATGTAGATAGCCCCGACGAACTGGCCATCATCAATTACACCAGCGGAACGACGGGATTCTCCAAGGGCGTGATGATTCCCTATCGGGCGATTTGGGGCAACTTGGACTTCTGCCTGACTCATCTCGCAAATCACATCAAACCCAAGACCAACCACGTCTGTATCCTTCCCCTCGCCCACATGTATGGTTTGTCCATCGAACTCATATACATGTTTTGCTATGGAATGCACAACTTTTTCCTCACAAGGCTACCCAGCCCATCACTTATCGCCGAGGCATTCCGCGAAACCAAGCCAACCCTCATAGTGGCAGTGCCGCTTATCATCGAGAAGATTATCCGCAAGCGCGTATTTCCCAAGATACAAAACAACCTCATGCGCATCCTCCTCGCCATGCCCGGCGTGAACAAGAAGGTGAAAGAGCGCATCTGCTCAGAGGTTTACCAAGCCTTCGGCGGTAATTTCTTTGAGATTATCGTGGGTGGCGCGGCACTGAACCAAGAAATAGAGCAATTCCTGAAAGACATCGATTTCCCCATTACCGTGGGATATGGTGCCACGGAATGTGCGCCACTCATCAGCTATAGCCATTGCATGGACTTCATCCCCAAGTCGTGTGGCACCCCTGTTTCGCACATGGAAGTGAAAATCCTTAGCAAAGACCCTGCCAACATTGCGGGGGAAATCGTGACAAGAGGCATCAACGTGATGCTGGGCTACTACCAAAACGACCAAGCGACACGCGAGGTAATCGACAATGAGGGATGGTATCATACGGGAGACCTTGGCACAATGGACGAGACGGGGCATATTTACATCCGCGGACGCATCAAGAACATGTTGCTCGGTCCGAGTGGACAGAACATCTATCCAGAGGAGATTGAGGACAAACTGAGTTCGATGATGATGGTCAGCGAGTGCATCGTCATCCAAGAGGAAAACCAACTCGTCGGCTTGGTCTATCCCGACATGGATGAGGCGAAAGCCATGAACTTCACCCAGGAAGACTTGGAGAACATCATGTCACAACATTGTGAGGAGTTGAACAAGACTTTGCCCGCATTCAGCAAGCTCTCCTCCATCCGTTTGATGGAACAAGAATTTGAGAAGACTCCCAAGCGGAGCATCAAGAGACATTTATATCAAAAACATTAAAATAGGCTAACCAGATGGAATCTATACCGAGTTTTATAGAACTAATCGAAAAAAGCATCGTCAAGAATTGGGATAAGGATGCACTGACCGATTATAAGGGCTCAACCCTGCAATATCATGACGTAGCGAGGAAAATCGAAAAGTTGCATATCATGTTTGAGAATGGCGGCGTAGCCAAAGGCGACAAGATCGCCCTATGTGGGAGGAACTGCGCCAATTGGGCCGTGGCATACCTCGCCACACTCACATACGGTGCCATCGCCGTGCCGATATTACATGAGTTTACCGCCGACCAGATACACAACATCGTGAACCACAGTGATGCCAAGTTCCTCTTTACGGGTGATATCGTCTCCACAATCATTGACCCCACCAAGATGCCCAAGCTCGAAGGTATCATTTATATCCCCGACTACTCACTCCTGGTATCACGCACAGACAAACTGACCTTTGCCCGCGAACACCTCAATGAGATGTTCGGCAAGAAATATCCCAAGTACTTCCGCAAGGAGCATGTGAAATATACCCACGAGAAGTCGCCCAACGACCTGGCGTTGATTAACTACACCAGCGGCACGACGGGATTCTCCAAGGGCGTGATGATTCCCTTCCGTGCCATCTGGAGCAACTACGACTTCGCGTGCCAAGTCATGGGAAAGCACCTCGACCACGGCTCCAATGTCATCAGCATCCTGCCATTGGCCCACATGTACGGCATGGCATTCGAGTTCACTTACGAATTTCTGGAGGGTAAGCATGTGTTCTTCCTCACCCGCGTACCCAGCCCAGCTATCATCGCCCAGGCATTCGCCGACATCAAACCGTGCATCATCATCGCCGTACCGCTCATCATCGAGAAAATCATCAAGAAGAAAGTGTTCCCCAAGATACAGAACAACCGCATGAGGCTGTTGCTCAACATGCCCGTCATCAACAAGAAAGTGAACGAGAAGATCGGCGAGCAAGTATACCAGTCATTTGGCGGGAACATCTACGAGATTATCGTCGGCGGAGCTGCCTTCAACCAAGAGGTGGAGGCATTCCTCAAGCGCATCAACTTCCCATATACCGTTGGCTATGGTGCCACGGAGTGTGCACCCATCATCTGCTACGCTCCGTGGGACGAGTTTGTGGCGGGGTCATGTGGCAAGGCGGTAGTCCACATGGAAGTGAAGATAGCCAGCCCCGACCCGCAGAACATCCCAGGCGAGATCCTCGCCAAAGGCCTGAATGTCATGTTGGGCTATTACAAGAACGAGGAGGCTACCCGCGAAACCATCGACAAGGACGGTTGGTACCACACGGGCGACCTCGGACTGATGGACGAGGATGGAAACGTGTTCATCAAGGGACGCTCCAAGAACATGCTCCTCAGCTCCAACGGCCAGAACATCTACCCCGAGGAGATTGAGGACAAGCTCAACTCCATGGCACTGGTCACGGAAAGCGTGGTCATCCAGAGGGAAGACAAGCTCATCGGCCTTGTACACCCCGACTATGACGAGGCGCGGAGCATGGGCTTCACCAACGACGACCTGGAGAAAATCATGGAGCAAAACCGCCAGGAAATCAACAAGATCTTACCCGCCTACAGCAAGATTACCGCCATCAGGCTGCACGAGGAGGAGTTTGCCAAGACACCTAAAAAGAGCATCAAACGTTTCCTGTACCAAGACGCATAACAAGTTTGTTCCATTATATAACGACCTAATCAGATTCATGGTTAGGTCTTTTTTTGTTTGAATATCGCCACAAAAACTTCTAATTCGCTTTTTTTTAGTACTTTTGCTTTCCTTTATAATCAAAAAACATGTACAAACCATTATTCAACAAGCGCAAGGCAATCATCTTCAAGCGCTTCACCAACAAGGGGTACGCCTTGTTCGCCTGCCTTGGCAAGGAGGTCATCGTGGGGACGCTGAGCGCATCCACGTTGACATACGCCAAGGCCGACGGCATCAGCACCCGTGTAGAACTGGCGGCAGACTCGCTCTCACGCCAAGAGGTGAAACTCGACGAAGTGGTTGTCACAGGCTCACGGGCTCCCTTGACAGCCTGGCAGAGCCCGAGGATTGTCGCCTTGATAAGCCGTGAGGACATCTTGCGGTCAGGGGCGAGTAGTATCAACGACATCTTAAAGTTAGCCACGGGCGTGGATGTCCGTCAACGCGGTGGCTTTGGTGTGCAGACGGACATTTCCATCAACGGTGGCACCTTCGACCAAATCACCATCCTATTGAATGGCATCAACATCTCCAACCCGCAGACGGGACACAACGCCACCGACTTCCCCGTTTCCCTTTCCGATATTGACCACATTGAAATCCTCGAAGGAGCATCGTCGCGCCTCTTCGGGTCTTCGGCTTTCAGCGGTGCCATCAATATCGTGACATCGTCACAAGCCAAAGACCACTTCGCACAGGTGGGGTTGGAAGGAGGCTCGTATGGCACGGTGCTTGCCGAAGGACAGCTATGTCCCCAGCCAACAAACCACCATTCATTCTCCGTAAGTGGCGGTTATGGCAGGAGCGACGGCACGGAGAATAGCGACTTTGAGAAAGGACGGCTCTTTTACCAAGGGATATGGAGAGAAAGAAAGATGGACATCCATTGGCAGATAGCAGCAAGCGGCCAGAGTTTTGGAGCCAACACGTTTTACAGTGCCAAATACAACAACCAATACGAAAAGACCCTCCACGGCCTCATATCCGTCTCTGCCGACATCCGACCGACAGCATCGCTCGCCGTCAAGCCATCCCTCTATGCCAACCGATTCGACGACCACTATCAACTGACACGCCATTTGGAAGGTGCCGACATGGGGGAAAACTACCACCGCATGGACACATGGGGCGGTTCGCTAAGCCTCCATTATGACTCACGTGTCGGAAAGAGTGTCATCGATGCCGACATCCGTAAGGAGCATATCCTCAGCACCGCATACGGCGAGATGATGGACGCTACACGATGGAAGGACATCCAAGGCAGCGACAGACATTATGACCATGAGGGCAAACGCACGAACATGGGCATCTTCGCCGAGCATAACATCCTCTGGAGACGATGGACACTCTCCGCAGGATTGCTCTACAACCACGTGACATCACCCTCTCCCCTCCTCGCCGCCTCGTCTTCATGGAGTCCCGGCATCGACATCAGTTACCGCCCCAACCAACATTTGAAACTAACAGCATCGTGGAACAGAGCTATACGCATACCCACTTACACAGACCTCTTCACCAACAACGTCGCACAGAAAGGCGACCTAAACCTGAAACCCGAAAGGAACTCGACCGCAAGAGTGGCAGCGAGATGGAGGGATAAGGACTTCACCATAACGGCAAATGCCTTCTATAGCCACGGCACAGACATGATTGACTGGGTATACGAACATGAGAGCAGCACCCAATACCATGCCCTAAACATCGGCAAGATAGACAACATGGGGGTAAGTATCTCCGTGGCGACAACGCTAAAATGCCTAATGCCCACCCTCCTTTCACACCCGCCAAAGCTGACCTTGGGCTATGCCTTCATCCACCAAGACCATGACACGCAACAACCCATCTTCAAGTCGCTCTATGCCTTGGAATACCTACGCCATAAAGTGACCGCACAACTGTCGCAAAGGATTTGGAAACAGCTTACCGCCCATTGCGCCCTGCGCTGGCAGCAACGCACCAACGGATTCCATCCCTACACCAAGATCGACATGAAAGTGGCTTGGAAAACCCCACAGTACGACCTCTTCATCAAGGCAGACAACATCACCAACCACCGCTATTATGACATCGGCACCGTGTTGCAACCAGGCATCTGGCTCATGGTGGGCGGGGCGTATCGCTTTTCCAAGAGATAGGCGAAACTGGCTTCTTTACTCGGCAGACCGCAACAAGATGACCTTTGCGGTCTGGTTGTCCATCTCATCCATCGTAGCACCCACGGGCGCTCCGATATAGGTAGGGTCGCAAATGGTAAACCGCTCACCATCTAACTCGATGTAATCACCTACTACTGCGGTATCGAAGTGTACGGCTGTCGCCAAATGCCCAGGATAAAACACCAAGATGACCTTCAATCCCAACAAGTCCCTCACCAACCGTGAGAACAAGATGGCACGATCCTCGCAGTCGCAATAAGGATAATAGAGCGACTCCTCGGCAAAGAAAGCCCTGTCGCCACCCCATATCTCGTCGTCATACCCATAGACAAACCCCGTCTGCACCCAGTTGAGCAACCGCTCTGCAGCGTCTTTCTTCGACAAGTCACGGATTGTCTCCCGCAAGGCTGGATAGAGCCGTTCCTTGACCTTTTGGTCCAAGGGCGTATTGGCATACATCGCCCACCGTGTCATGACGTTCTCATCAATAATCGACGTGGGATAGCCATTGTAAAACTCCATCAGGTTCTTATTCACACAGACCGTCGCCTTGACCTCAGGATAGCGTTTGGATGTCAATGTCCGATCCTCTGACGGCAACCAAGCCAATCGCTGTTCCTTGGAGACCAACAACGACATCGACGACTCCTGCGGAAATCCCGCCTGGCATATATCCATCTGCCGCTCCTTACATTGGAACGGATAATAGTCTGTCCCGTCAATCTTGAAATAGGGGCTTTCAAATATCAGGTGCTTGGAGGCATAAAGCATGTATAGACGACCGTTTGCCATGCCCATCCTCATCTGGTAGCCACTCTGGCAATAGATATATGCCATCAGCAGCGTCGCCTCATTTCCTTTGCCAAGGCAGGCCTCCGCGAAAGCTTGGAGCATCTGCAAATATGCCCAGTCACAGAGTTGGAGGCGGATGCGTAGCTCCAAGCAGTCGCGTACCATATTATTATAGGTCTCCGAGGAGAGTTGGTCCCAAGCATCGGCAACGGCGGAGGCACTACACTGGCGCAACGTAAACCTTTCTTCATCGGAAACGAATCGCACCCTCATCTCCGTGCCAAAGACGGTGAATGCCACATACTGCTCCTCCTCGATAGGCTGTTCATAAATGGGAGCGACGGGAACGGGCTGCTCCTCGGGCACGGGCGGTGCCACCACCTCATCTATGGGCAACGGCTTATCCTCAATAGGTTTCACCACATCCTCCTCGGGCATCACAACGGGAGGTCTCTCCTCGTCCTTGGGCTTGGGGATGGCGGGCAGCACATCATGCGACTCCCATGCCTGTCGCACAAACTCGGCATACTTGCGGTTCGCCTTGTCGCGGAAGTCATCATACTCCGCCCTTGCCTGACGCTTGAAACGCTCGTATTCTTCACGGAACGTGTTTCCCTTGCCATGGCCCGCAGAGTCGCCTTTCATCTCGCGGGTCACGGTGGCAGGGTCGCTGTTCCTTGCCGTCATCGATTGCGACTTGCCGCCCAATTGTGCCTTCACGTATGACAAGTATTTCTGCGACAAGGTGAGGACGGTGTTGTTTTTGTCCTTCAACAACTCGCTTACCGTACCCCTGCCCACCGACTGGAGCGTGTATTGCTTCCCTGCTGTCTCATCAATCAGCTCCACCACGCCACGATATGGGATGTTTACCACGGACTGAGGCATGAGGGCATCATTCACCTTGAGCGGTCGCCTACCCTGCCCCGTCACCAATTCCACGTTGCCCTTCAAGGCAAACACCACATACTTCTGTGCCATTGTCTCATGGCACCATGCCATTGCCACTACCAAGAGCAGCACCATCATCTTTCTCATTGTCATCATATTTTTTATTTCATTCTTTGTTCCACGAATGGGCACAAGCGTCATAGAAACCACGTGCCGCCTCCAAGAAGGCGATGGCGGAGAACGCCCATCCCAAGTTGAAGCTCACATCCCACTTGGCGAAGACGACAAAGGCAACGCCCATCAGCAACGCCATCCAGAGAAACGTGATGATACCCTTGACAAACGTCGTACCAAGATAAAACCGCGCAAAGCGATTACGCCGCCGTGACACGAAAGCCGCATACCGTCCCTGCATCACTTGCGTAAGCCATACCAAGACGAAAGAGACAACCCACAGCCAAAAGCCCGACACCTTGCGCACCTCTTTCTGTTGCAACAGCGTCTGCACGGAATAGGCCAAAAGCTCCACACCCGCCATCTTGCCCAACGGTGTATAGTGCATGTCATACTCGTCTTTCATCGCACCGAGCAAGACGATACGGTCGCGGACGAGACCTTCATTCCCGACTATCGAGTCGGGGGCAACCACGGGAAACCGCATCGGGGAGAAATTGATGTTCAAGTCCTTATCCTCCAAGGGCATCACCTCCCTTTCCGCATATAGATTGGCAACCTGAAGGATGAATGAAGACACAAGTTCACCACGGCATCTCCTGCCCAAGCTCAACGACCGTTTCATCCCGCCATAGAGATTACGCTCCATATTGGTAAAGCCCTCCGTCACGGTCACGCTATCCGTAAAGAACGAATGCACGGCATCTGCATATTGCAAGCTATCATCCACATAATTCAATAACTTATAAGAGAACACGACATCCTTCCGTTCCTTTGCCACATCCAAGACCATGGCATCACCCAACGTGTCTTCCTTCAATCCCTCAAACACCACATCCACGCCAATCACTTTCGCACCCGCCTCACCGATGTTGTCAAGCACACGGGCAAGGTCGCTGCGGCTATACAATTCCGTCATGTCAACAATCGTCACCGCACGGCTCTCCCTTGGCTCCCCCGTGTCACGCAATATCTGGTAGTATATGTCGGTCATCGAGAAGTCCTTCACCACCTGCGCAATGGGATTCAGAAACGACAGATTCAACGTGACCAATGCGAAGATACCCACCACCACGAATGCCAACATCGTGACTATCAGATGTCTAACGTGCCTGTTTTTCATCATGCCAATTCAAATATATTTACAAATCCATTGCCATTTCGGAAAAAAGTCGTAACTTTGCACCCACTAACAACATGATAAATCAATAATATGAAAACTACTGTCAGTAAAATAAATCTTTCAGAAAGCAAATACGGAAGATTGGAAAAAGCAAGAAAATATGCCAGAATGAAAGGTTGGAAACCTTTGCAACCAGAAGAAAGAAAAGAATTCCTACAGATGGTAGCAGAATGCACTAATCTGTAAAGCCCATGAGATACATTCTTGACACGAATATCATGCTCTTCCTTTTGAATGAAACTACAGACTTGAGCAATGATGTTGAAACTATCTTGATGGATTATGGGAATTACCTCTACATGTGTGCAGCAAGTGTGCGGGAACTTGTCGCTGCATGGCATAAATATACACACATGCAGAAAAGATGGAAAACACCAGAAGTTATGATTTCTTTCTTGCAAAACCAATACGGTATAGAAATTCTGTATCCTTTTCGAGAACATTACATCACGTTCATAAAACTTGACTGGAATTTGTCGGAAAACCATAGAGACACCACAGACATCCTGATTATTGCCCATGCAATCACAGAACGATTGACATTGATTTCGTCTGACCGAAAATTTAGCTTTTACACCAAACAAGGGTTGAGCTTTATGTATAATTCCAGATAACATTAACTATTCCAAATAAAGGACATTCTATCATGACACCATTTCACATTATCCCCATCGCCTCGTAATGTTTCACCGAGTGGCGCAACAAGACGCTGCGACCGCTCACAACATTACAGGCATCATGAGCAAAAGCAGAAAGAAAACACCTATCGGCACGTACTACTGTCCGTCCCAAAAACGAGGCAAGCAGTTTTGCAACCGCAAGTTCCGCCATCGCGAACGAATCCTTCTCTGTAAAGACAGACCGCTCGACCTTCCACTCCGCACACGTGAAGTAACAAATCCCTGGGACTTGGGAGGCGACGGAAAGACATTTTGGGGATTCCACCCCAAAGAGGATTGGTACCAAAAGTTTATGAGGAAGTAGATGTTTCAAGAAAACACCCCGTTGCCCATGCGAGGCAACGGGTGTTTTGTGACGATATATATTTCCATAAACCATAGGCTCTATCTCAATTTCAAGCCCCGCCAACTATCCATCATACCCTCCGAAGGAACAATGGTCGGTGTCTGGCTCTTACGGTTAATCACTACCGACTGCTGGCTCACATTCGTCTGGATATACTCACCCAGCTCTCCCAAAGTGCAGTCGCCTTTCGTCTCTTGCAACTTCTTCAACAGGAAATAGGTGAACATGCCGTGACCTTTCTCCTTATACGGATAGGCAGTCTCGTCGCCCGTCGCCGCCGTGAACACCACCATGTTTCCCTGCGGAGCTTCTGCCTTGGCTTTCAATGCCACGCCACGAGCCGATGCCAGCATTCCCTCGCCACGCTGCGCACCCGAGAAACAGGCATCCATAAACACCACCACATTCTTGGCTCCCATCTCGCCCAATTCCTTATAGAGGCGGCCGACAGAATAACATGTTTCCATCTGTCGCCCATCTGCATCCACAGGCAGCAGATAGGCATCTTTCGTCGATTCATTGGGAACTCCATGACCTGCATAGTAGAAAATCACAGATATTTGTCCATTATACGCCTTTGCTATTTCTTTAACATCCTTAATAGCTTGCACAAATCCTGCATAAGTTGCATTTCCGTATGTGCGAACATTTTTCTGAGGTATGCCAAGTGTTTTTCGACAATATTCAGCAAATACTTTTGCGTCATTCTCGGCATAGTCCACATTTGATACCTGAGAGTATCTTTCATTACCGACAATAACGGCAAATGCACTACTATTGTTTACAGAAGCCGAAGGTATATTTACATCGAGTGTATTGTCTATAGGAGTCTGTGACTTTTTATCCTGAGCCATATCATTCTTCTTACCGCCACCTAAATCAATTTCAAGCGGAGGCAGATCAATCTGCACATTCGCTGTTTCATCATCATAGAGCGTGGGGCTACTATATTTCTTCCCATTTAATGTAAATCTACAGGTAGCAATGCCCAGATAATTCTTTGATATACAATAGGTCGGCTCTATTTTGACTTTTTCAAAATTCTCCTTGAAGGCAGGAGCCTCAGATACAGGGACATTGGCGAAAATATACACGAAGTCACTTGCATGGAGTTCAGACATTTCAGACTCATTCATGATGTATCCCCAATAGGTGTTGATGTTAACAACTCGTATCTTATATACACCTTGATCTGCATCATACGATTCTATTTTGCATTTAATGGTCTTTGGCTGTTTTTCTTTGATGTAATTATAGCGTGCGCTGTCCAGTAGTTGGTCGACTTTTTGATTACGAGTTAGTTCGTTAACTCTCTTTCTGTAATTCTCCGAACTTTCATATTCTTTTTTCTTTTGCCATTCTTCAATTCTATTTTTCACGTACATTTTTGCATAATACTTGTATGATAGCATTATCTTGGGGATGTTGTACATTTTTTTATAATTTGGGAGAACCGACAAGTCAGACTTAAAATCAGCATTTTCATTTAGTTCGCCTACATTTTCAAGTGAGTTACAATCAAAGAATATGAAAGGGTCAAAAACCATTAACTTGTCAAGACCCCATACATTTCTAAGAGATGTGCAATTATAGAATGCTTTTTCACCAATGTAATTAGCACCTAATCCAACGTCTTTGATTGACTTACAATCTTGAAAAGCATGTGCTTGAATAGTGTCCACGCTATAAATATCTATTTTCTCCAATGATTCGCATCCGTTAAAAGCCCTTTCCCCAATGAAATTCTCAACAAACAAGTCGTATTCCTGACCGATTTGATAATACCCTTTCAATACTTTTAATTTTTTACATTCGAAAAAAGCCATTTCTTCTACACGAGTAATGAAATCTCCTCCAGTAACACTTTGTAGGCTTGAGCAGTTCATAAAAGCACCTTGGCCGATGGTTATGTTTATTATAGGTTTTTTCTTGTGTTCGGGAAGTCTGAAAGAGGTCAAAGAGGAACATCCGGAAAAAGTCTGCTCTTCAATATTGCACCACAAGGACTTAGCCAATTCTTCTGAGATACCCTCTTTGGGCTCTGTGCCATTCCATGTTATTTGTCTCAAAGACGAACAATCACGGAAAGCGAAACTACCAACATGTTTGATGTATCGGGGAAGGGATACATATAATAATAATTTGCAACCTTCAAAAGCACCAAAACCAAGTGAGTCAACTGTGTTGGGTATGTCAATCATGCGAAGTCTTTCGCAGGAACCAAATGCTAAACGCCCAATGGTCTCAAGCTCAGATTTATTACCGAAATCAACTGTTTCTAATAACGGATTTCCCATACAAACACTATGTTCAGAAACAAATTTGATGGTTTTCGGAAGTTTCAGTATCTTATACCCTTTAACTTTGTTGCGCCACATTGAAGACATACCGCGTACAATATATTTCTTTCCATTATAAGAGATCTTTTCTGGAATCTTTACGACATCCATATTTGTTCCATCGTATTTAGTGACACTTGCACAATACTCATTGCTTGATTTGTCTAAATAAATATTATAGTAGAAATCACCAACAAGAACTTCTTTTTCTTCAACCAGTTGCCAATTATCTGGCACCTTGTTCATAGGATACTTTGTCTGGGCTGCAACCCTAACAGCAAAAACAATACAGAGGATAAACAATACTTTTTTCATAATCATCATTTTATATGTCATTATTGGTTTTGTAATTCACAATAGTCTTATTCTATTTCAACTTTACACACCTTATTTATATTAATCCAGCTAATTTAAAGATTTCGTAAATCATGTAGCAAATCAACAACAAAAGGATCAAGAGTAATACAAATATTCTTATTTTATAAAAGAAACTGAGCTTCTTATTTCGTTTATATAAAACTCGATATTTTGACATATCAAATTTGGGGGATAGCAACATCGTCAATTCGTCTTCTGTCATTCTGTTTCTTATTTTCTGATATTTATAATATACTCCACTGGCAACATATTCTACAATCATAATCATAATCATCAAACAAATTATAATAATGTATGGTGGTATATTACCCAATATGCATCCATCAAGAAACAGAGAAATTGCTGCTGTTAAAGAAATGCCCATTATTTTGTCGCCGACATCAACAAGTCCATTTTCACTCTTTAATTCATTGAAGATACTCATCTTATTATCTTCAATATTTCGGGAACTGTTACTGTTCATATTTATCAAATAATTCTGTTAATTGTTGCTCTATTTCCTTTTGTTCAAAGTCACTCAAGTTCTCTCTTTTTAAACTTGTCATCAAAGAATCATACAAAGTTCTATCTGTAGAATTCATGCTTTTTATTATATTTCTTATCCTTTTCCATTCTCTTTCATGTTCATTCTTTGACTCATTACTTTTTCTTATTAATTCTTTGACTTCATCTTTTGTCACATTCCCAATAGAATCCCCACGACTCACTATATAATATGTAACCCAGCCTAACGTTTCAGTCGTCATTGTTGTGGCTATCGCGTTTGCTGCATTTCCAACAAAGGGAATCCATTTAATACAAAAGATTGCACCTCGTGTTCCTAAATAAAAGCCTGCAAATGTTCCTAAAAGAGCAAAAGCTGAACCTACTTCTATCGGCTGATTATAAAGCCTTGATATTGCTATTATCATAGAAATAGTGAGAGTCGTTAATGCTACTTCATCACCTACCATTGTCTGCGACAATGTAGCTGCCGTAACGGCATGGGCTGCTGCAAACCCATGAATCATTACATGTGTAATTGTCAATTTGTGATCCATAATGTGTTGTTTTTTACTTTGTAATTGTTATTGGTATTAGCCTTAAATCCATATCCTTATCCCGCTTCCTGCATTTCACCAACCATTTCTGGAAATCCCCGTGGCTTAACTGTCGGGGCAGGGCATCGTCGGCATTCGTGTCTGATGCCTTGGCGAATGGGTTGGGCGAGAAGATGACATATATAAAATTGTGTTCCATCGACCGCTCGCATGTCAAGACATATTCATCCACGAGGATGCGCTCGGCTGGCGGCACCGACTTGGCATGGAAGAAGAGGTAGCGGCGGTTTGCCTCGATGGGATAGATGCCTTCCGCCTGGTTGCGGTAGGGTAAGAGGCAGAACGCCTGCCCGTCGGCATCGACGAGATAGACGGCGAGGTAGCCCTTGACGGGCGATGTGAAGGAGAGGAAGAGGTCGTCGCCGCTTCGGAACTGGTCGTCCTCAAACCTCTCCTCCGTGCCATTGCGCAGGATGTGCGCCTGGTAATCGATGGCGGCAGAGACGATCTCCCGCGCCTTTCCCTTGACCTTGACCGTCACCACCATCATGCCGTCCACATATCTTATATCATATATAGGCTCACCGATGGTCTCTATCCACTCCCCTTTCACCTCGCTACCGCCTATGCTGGAGAAGTCGATGTCCGACTTCCCGTTGCGGTTCTCCACGCGTGTGGCGTTGAACTGCGACACGATGGTGCCAAAAGCATCCGCCAACGCCTGTATCTTCGCGCGGTCGAGTGCCGTGCGCCGTGCCTCTTCCATCGTCACGTTGTCTGGCACATGGTACGTATACTCCCCCTCCACCGTCTTCAACTTTTGCGCAAATATAGGCAGGGAGAGGAACAACGCCAAGGAAAGAATTATCGACTTCATCATGAAAGACTGACAATAGCCAAAATGAATGATTACCAACCAAGCAGTTCATCCAGCTTCTTATGCAAGTCGTCGCCCCGCTTTTCTAAATCTTCGCGCACGGCGGCCTTGGCGGCAGCCTTTGCCATCTTCTCGCTGTAAGCGATGCGCACCAAAACTTCCTTGTTCTTGTTCGCCTTGGTGCGATACACCTCCACCACGGGAATGGTGCGACCGATGCTCTGTGAGATAAGGTTCTTGCCCGCAGAGATACTATGCACCACCGACGCAGCCTCCTCTGCCGCCAACTGCTTGTTGGCAACGGTGTTTTCGATGAGGGCGGTAATCTCCGTCTGTATCTGCCCGGCGAGGTTTTGCTTGGCAAGTTCGTTTGCTTGCATCTTGGCGGCATCATAGTTCTCGCCGATGCTCATCGCCTCCGCCATGATGTATTTGGGGAACATGTCTTCGCCAAACTCCTGTTGCATGAGATACGACTTATCCAACTGCTTCTCGATGGGAAGGGCACCGGGAGTGGTTACCCATCCCTCTTTCTTGAGTTTCTTCGCCTCCTTCCGTGCAACTTTGGAGGCTTTCTCACTGAGTTCTTTTTGGGAAAGCTTACGTAGTTCCTGACGTTCCTTGATTTGTTCCTTGGTGATTTGTGCCGATGCCGTGCCAACAAGGGCGAACATCGCGAGTGCCATCATGATTTTCTTAGTGTTCATGGTTCTTTCCTTTTTATGCCCGCGACCCCCTGTCGGACGGTTTTAAAATGTTGAGTTAAAACCATACATAAAAAGAAGCGTGGGAGTCCCCTTGTTGCTCGTCCCACGTTCAAAGGCTCTGGCATCGCCCAATTGTTAAAAACGAGCAACGCCGAAGCCCACGCCAGTATGTATATCAACCACACCCATGCTCCCACAGCACGGTTGCCGCAAAGCATAAGTATCGGATATTACATATCCAATGAGCGTCAAATCGCTGCTTTGTCTTAACAATTGTTCGTAAACTGCCAGATTCTTGAACGTTAAGAACAAAGCGTCAAGTAACGCCTTTCCTATATATAGGTCCCCATCCCACTACCCCACCCACGGGTGGGCTTCAGACATGAGGACATGCAAATGTACAAAAGTTTATTGAAACAAACCAACTTTTATGGAAAAAATCGATGATTTTTGTTTATATTTGTAGCCTAAAACTAATTTGAGAGAATGATTATGGAAAACCAAGAGTTACATTTCGAGACGATGCCCAGGAATTACCTGTTGTGTTTCAACGATGAATGTCAATGGGCAGACCATTTTTTGATATCATCAACGGATACCAAGAAGGAGAGCATCTTCAAAAACGTGTTTATCTTTATGGCGATGACGGATGTCTCCTCGTCCATGCCGTTAGAAAGAATTCCGATGACCTGTGGGTAATAATAAGAATTTTAGGTAATTCGAGGTATATCACAACGTGGATTGGCGAAGGACATCGGCATATCCTACTCGGCATTTAATGAAATGCTGAACGGTAAACGTTCCCTCAATCCAGAGCTTGCGATGATGATGGAAGCGGCTCTTGGCGTGGATGCCGCCCCTCTCCTTGCCATGCAAAACGAATACGACATGTTGATGGCAGAACGTAACGAGACGTTTATGGAGAAGCTGAAACAGATTAAGCGCGTTGCGGCAGTTTTCTGATTCTTCATGATGAAGGCATGGCAAATGCCCTCATTGATAAGACAAGAGACGAGGATTGGCTAATCTTCGTCTCTTGCTTATAGGGGGAAGGTGACAAAAGGATGTCAAATCATATTCCTGTGCATCCTATACCCGTAGGCACACACCACAACGAAGCAGATGAAAGGCAGGATGAACGAGGCATTGACGGCGGGATAGGAGCCGAAGACCGTGCCTTGGTCGATGATCATCGCCTGCAACGGCGGCAAGACGGAGCCGCCGAGGATTGCCATGATGAGCCCTGCTGCCCCAAACTTGGCATCATCGCCCAGTCCGTCGAGGGCGATACCGTAAATGGTGGGGAACATCAGCGACATGCAACCGCTCACGCAAACGAGGCAATACACGCCCAATCGTCCTTGGAAAAGAATGACTCCCGTGGTGAACACCATCGCCAAGACGGCGAAGATGGCAAGGAGTTTAGCGGGCTTAAGATACTTCATCAAGTAGGTAGCGATAAATCGGGAACAGATGAAGAACAGCATCGCATAAATATTGAACCGCTGCGACAGCACCTCTGCCGACCTTTCGTCCATGCCCTCTGCCATAAACACCCGCGTCCCATACTGGATGATGAACGTCCAGCACATGATTTGCGCCCCGACATAGAAGAACTGCGCTATCACTCCTT
The DNA here is from genome assembly GCA_017428055.1 of Prevotella sp. GTDB lineage: Bacteria > Bacteroidota > Bacteroidia > Bacteroidales > Bacteroidaceae > Prevotella. The sequence continues at coordinate 73,444 of JAFRRN010000099.1, read as the reverse complement.
CGCGGTAATACTTCAGCGAGAAGATACGCTTGAGCGTCGCAAGGAAATGGATGTCATGGCTCTGGTCGCCATTCTTGGGCATCTTGGTGAAGAAGATGACGAGGAACATCGCCACGATGACCAGTCCTATAATTAAATAAGGTGAGATGAGGATGCTCAGGTCTGCGTCTTTCAAGGCGTTAAACTCATCCTCTCCCAATAAAGCCCGCTCATCACTACTCAATGGGTTGAGTTTCGCCTGGATGAAGTTCATCGCCACAAACATGCCGATGATGCTGCCGCAAGGGTTGAAACACTGTGCCATGTTGAGCCGTCGCGTCGCCGTCTCCTCGCTACCCATCGTCAGGATATAGGGATTACAGCTCGTCTCAAGGAACGACAGACCGCACGTCATGATGAAGTACGCGAGCAGGAAACACCCATAAACGCCGATGCCCTTGGCAGGGAAAAACAGCAGCGCACCCGTGGCATACAGCCCCAATCCCATCAACACGCCCGCCTTATAGGAATACTTGCGGATGAAGATGGCGGCAGGGAACGCCATGCAGAAATACCCCCCATAGAATGCCACTTGCACCAACGTGCCATCGGTGACGCTCATACGGAAGATTTTGGAGAACGCTTTCACCATGGGGTTGGTGATGTCATTGGCAAAACCCCACAGGGCGAAACAGAATGTCACAAGGATGAACGGGATGAGATAGCTCACCCCGTCCTTGGAAAGTAATGAATTTTTGCTCATATTTATTGGTATATTGGTCCGAAATTCACGCAAGCACGATAGTCCGCTCCCTCCTTATCCATGCCAAAGGCATTCCATGCGGCGGGACGGAAGATGTCCTTGTCGTCGATGTTGTGCATACAGACGGGGATGCGGAGGATGCTGCACAGTGTCAACACATCGGCTCCGATATGTCCGTAGGCAATGGCACCGTGGTTGGCTCCCCAGTTGTTCATCACCGAATACACGTCTTTGAAGGCATCCTTGCGCTCGTCGGTGCGCGGCACGAACCACGTCGTGGGCCATGTCTTGTCGGTGCGCTTGTTGAGGATGTCGTGTACCTCGGGGTCGAGGTCCACCGTCCAGCCCTCCGCCACTTGCATCACGGGACCGAGCCCCTTCACGATATTGACGCGCATCATCGTCATCGGCATCCCTCCCCGTGTCAGGAAGTTGGATGAATAGCCACCACCACGGAAATAATCCCTATCGGCAGGGAACCACGTCGTGGCATCCAAGCAAGCCTCCACGTCCTCTTGCGTCATCTCCCAGTGGGGTTTCATCACGGCTTTGCCGTCCTTGTCGGACATCGCACCCGTGGCATCAAGCGTCGTGGCACCTGAATTGATGAGGTGGATGAATCCGCCCGCCGCCATCCCTTCGGGGCGTTTGCCCGTCACACGTTCCACAGCGTCAGGGCTCCAATAGGTACGTATGTCGCTGAACATCACGCCACGGTTAGTCAGCAAGTGTCCAAAGAGCATCGAGATGCCATTCAACGAGTCGTTCTCTGTTGCCAACACTTTCGCCTCGCGGATGCCGTTCCAGTCAAACGACGTACACATCAGCGACTCGGGGAAGTCAAAGTTGGGCTGGTAGTCGGTCCATTGGCGTTGCCCTTGCACGCCACCGAGGATGGCGTTATGCCCCAGTGCCTCCTCCTTGAATCCCATTTCGAGCAAGCGGGGGTTACCTTCCATCAAGTCGCGGATAATCATCATGTTCTTTACCGTGAACTCCCAGTCCTTGTCTTTCTGTTCGCGAGTCTTCGCCTTGCCACGCTCGGCGTTATAGTCTTGCCCCTCATGAGGCTTGCAATATTGTGTTGTCCAAGCCATCGCCTTGTCAAACTCCACTGGGTCATAGATGCCTAAGTCCACACGACGGAGGATTTCGACGAGGTCAACGTATTCGGTGCGCATTCCTAAATAGTCCTGGAAGAAGTCGGCGTTCACGATGGAACCGGCGATACCCATGCAGGTGTTGCCCATCGACAGATAACTCTTGCCGCGCATCGTAGCCACCGCCTGTGCGGCACGGGCAAAGCGCAACAGCTTCTCCGCCACGTCGGCGGGGATGGTGTTGTCATCGAGGTCCTGCACGTCATGCCCATAGATGCCGAAGGCGGGCAATCCCTTCTGTGCGTGGGCGGCAAGCACGGCAGCGAGATACACCGCTCCGGGCCTCTCCGTGCCATTGAATCCCCACACCGCCTTGGGATAATAGGGATTCATGTCCATCGTCTCCGAGCCATAACACCAGCAGGAAGTGACGGTAATGGTCGCTCCCACGCCCTCGCGCTCAAATTTCGCGGCACAGGCTGCACTCTCTGCCACGCGCCCGATGGTCGTGTCGGCGATGACACATTCCACGGGCGAGCCGTCGCCATTGCGCACATTGCCCTCAATCAGTTCCTTTACAGCATGGGCGAGCGCCATGGTCTTGCCCTCTAAACTCTCACGGATCCCCCCCTGACGACCATCTATCGTGGGGCGAATGCCAATCTTTGGATAATTTTGATTCATTTGTTCGATTGTTATTGATGTGATGAAATCCATTTAGGTTGTCGCTACAAAGTTACAACAATAATATCATGAAAAATGAAAAATGACAACTTTTTTGTCGAAAGAATGGCATTTTCCCGTCGGAAAGCCCCCTATTCCGGCTTTTTTCGTGTATCTTTGCACCACAAATGACCCAACGATGCGGTGAAATAATGAAAAGGCTTCTGACCTCTTTATTGATATGGCTCGCTTGGTTTGGTGTATGCCAAGCCACGACAAATGGCGCAGAGCGTCTGACGGAACAACCGTCCAAAGACAAGAAAGACATTGCCTGGACGGTGAGGCCATCGGATGAGCGGCGCGACCAAGCCATGCTCTCCGACGCGCGGATATGGTATCGCCTGTGCCACACGCGCCCACAACGCCTCGCCCCCGTCTATGGTGCGGGACACGGAAAGCCGCACGGAAAGCCCTCATTGGCCATTCGACAAAAAGTAAAACCATTAAAAGCCTTCCATGACAGACGGAGAAAAGCCGAGTCGTTGCCCCTCCGCCTTGTCGCCTCGTGCGATTATTATGTCATCGCATTGAGGCATATCCTTCGCTAAAGAGCGGTATCTTTTCAGGGACACACATTATTAAAATATCTATTTATCAACCCAAAAGATACCAAATAATCATGGCAAGTTTTTATAAAATGGGGATGGCGGAAGCCCTCTCCGCTAACAATCATATAGCCATCAACCGCTCATTTTTCGGATTGAGGCAAACAGTGAAGTATACACCTACGCAAAGCACCGTCAATCTCTATGCAGAAGACTTTTCGGCAGACGACGGTGCCAAGTTGGAACGGCTGTTGGAACTCGCCCCAAGCCAGTTGGAAAAGGAGGTCAAGGCACACGGAAAGCCTGGCAGCGTTCCCCTCGGACCATATCGTTTGGAGGCTTGTGTGAGTGAAGACCGACAGTTCTGCGCCCTGCAACTGTTCCACTTCGTAGATTTCAGCTATACCCCTTCCACCGAACCCAAGTTCTACGAGGGGAAGGATGCCGAGCAGGCAGCAGCCATCATTTAGCGAGAAGCCAACAATCATCATTCCATTCGCCGATGGTTTCCTTTATTGGAAGCCATCGGTTATTTTATTGATGGTAGTTGTCAACAATATGCCCCCACACAGGAAGTTTGTCAAGAAAAAGTCACAAAATGAGCCTCCGTGGCTGCGTTATTTGCCAACAACCTTGACTTTGGTCGAAAAGAAGCCCCAAAATGGCTGTTTTCGCAACCCATTGATTGTCAACGAGTTATCTTTTTACATATCCCAAAAAGCCCTTTTCAGCCCTCTTTATGGGCAAAAATAGCGGCATTTTAACATTTTTTGGGCGGCATCGGTCCTTCATAAATGCCACATCTACGGGTGACGGATGTGGCATCCGTCGGCGGCGGATGCCCCCCAAAAAATGTTAAACGCATATTTCCGTCCAAAATGACCCGATTTTCCTCCACGAATGGAAGGCACGGTAATGCCTCGTAATTCTATTTCGCCAATTTTCCCGAACGTGTTTTTGTCGGATTTTTTCAAATGAATGAATACGCCTATCTATCCTTGCAACTATATTGAAACGTCTCTTGATTGATTACAAAGGGTCCCATTCTGCGTCTCTATGGTAAATGTGATTCATTACATGAAAAGAATACAGTGTTTGTGGCTTGCCTTGCTGGCTTTCGTTGCGGCAAGTCAAGCAAAGGACGTATATGTATCCACCTCTTTCCATGAGCCAGCCACCGAGGGGTTGCGGTTCATTTACAGCCTTGATGGCATTCGGTGGGACTCCATCCAAGGCGTGTTCCTAACCCCGAAGGTGGGCAAGCAGCAAGTGATGCGCGACCCTTCGATTGTTCGCGGGCCCGATGGCACGTTCCATTTGGTATGGACAAGTTCGTGGAGAGGCGACCGTGGCTTTGGCTATTCATCGTCGAAAGACTTGATTCATTGGAGCGACCAGCGGTTTATCGAGGTGATGAAAGACACGTCCACGGTGAATGTATGGGCCCCTGAGTTGTTCTATGACGATGTCAAGCGGCAATATATGGTCGTCTGGGCATCGTGTGTACCCGGCAAGTTCCCCGACTATCAAGAGGAGCATCGGAACAACCACCGCCTCTATTACACCACGACAAAAGACTTCAAGACCTTCAGCGAGACCAAGCTCTTCTATGATCCCGACTTCAGCGACATAGATGCCACATTGGTGAAACGGGGGAAAAATGACTATGTGATGGTCGTCAAGGACAACTCACGCCCCATGCGCAACATCAAAGTGGCGTTTGCCACATCCCCGTATGGGCCTTGGAGCGAAGCCTCAGAGCCTTTCACCGAGCAGTTTACCGAGGGTCCGAGTACGGCGAAGGTGGGCGACTGGTGGTATATCTACTACGACTCCTATCGACATAAGATATATGGGGCGCATCGCACCAAGGACTTCATCCACTTTGAAGACCAGACAGATGTCGTCAATTTCCCCGTGGGGCATAAACACGGCACCGTCTTCATGGCTCCCGAGGAAATCGTGGAGCAACTTATTAAATACAATCGCGACGTAGTACACTATACGGGAAAGGCCATCGCCCGCCCCGAGCGGCACGACGGGGGGCTGAAGCCCGTGGTGGGTGTGCATAGCATACAAACCATGCGGGGCGCGAAGCCTTGGACTTATAACCACCAACCGATGCTGACACATTGGAATGGAAAGTTCTATATGCACTACATCACCAACCCCCGCCATGAACATGAGCCGCCGGGAAAGGTGATGTTGCAGACTTCTGACGATGGTTACACGTGGAGCCAACCCACGGAACTGTTCCCCGAATACCCAGTTCCCGACGGTTTTACCAAGGTGTCACTGCCCGGCATCGTGGCAAAAGACGTGAAAGCCGTGATGCACCAGCGCGTGGGATTCTATATCGCCCCCAATGGAAAGTTGATTGCCATCGGCAATTACGGCATCGCCCTCACCCCCAAAGACGACCCCAACGACGGCAATGGCATCGGTCGCGTGGTAAGGGAAATCAAGAAAGACGGCACGTTTGGCCCGATCTATTTCATCTATTACAACCACGACTTCAACGAGAAGAACACTTTGTTCCCTTTTTATAAGAAAAGCAGGGACAAGGCTTTCGTCAAAGCAGTGGACGCACTCATCGCCGACCCCATGCAAAGGATGCAATGGGTGGAGGAGGCAGACCGCAACGACCCTCTTATCCCCTTGACCCGCCCCTATAAGGCATTCAGTGGTTACACGCTTCCCGACGGTCGGAAGGTGGGATTATGGAAACATGCCGTGACAAGCATATCCATCGACGGCGGCAACACATGGCGCGAGCCGTGCGACCGTGCGCCCGGCTTCGTCAATTCCAACGCGAAGATTTGGGGGCAGCGACTGTCCGATGGCACGTATGCCACCGTCTACAACCCCGCCGAATACCGTTGGCCTCTCGCTATCTCATTGAGCCAGGACGGATTGGAATACACCACCTTGTCATTGGTCAACGGAGAAGTAACGCCCTTGCGGCATGGTGGCAACTACAAGAACTATGGTCCGCAATATACACGGGGCATCACGGAGAATGGCCAGCGGGCAAACATATTGGGGCAGAGCGAAGGCAAACAGGATGCAGATGACGACTTGTGGGTAACATATTCCAACAACAAGGAGGACATGTGGGTGTCTCGCGTTCCCGTACCCGTCCGGTTGAATGCCACGACCCATGCCTCCAAGCCCTTCAGCGAATACCATTCGTTGGCAGAGATGACCGACTGGAACATCTATTCACCCCTCTGGGCACCTGTCTCCTTGGATGGCAACAGGCTTTGCCTTACGGACAGCGACCCGTATGACTATGCCAAGGTAGAGCGGGTTGTCCCCAACACCAAGGAGTTGCAAGTGGATTTTGACCTCAATATCGGGCAAGAAGACTGTGGGGAACTCGACATCGAGTTTGTCGATGACCATGGTACGGTATGCTCCCGCATCGTGGTAGACTCCACCAAGAGCATCAAGGTAAAGGGCGGCGCACGGTATGGCACGCTGCTTAAACGCTATGAGAAGGAAACGGACTACCACATTACGGCAAAGTTATCCGTGGGTTTGCACCGTGCCACGTATTTCCTCAATGGCAAGAAAGCCTGTGAACGGCAGTTTGACACACCCGTGGAGAGCATCTCACGCATCGTGTTCCGCACGGGGGCTTTATTCGACAAGCCCGACATCAACACCCCTGCCGACCAAGACTTTGACATGCCACGTGCCGACGAGCGTGACAAGAGAGCCTCGTTCTACATCGCCAATGTCACCTCACGGTCGATAGACGGCGACAGCACCGCCGCCATCTTGCGTTACGACGACTATGCCCATTATGCGGAGACATTCAACACGATGGAGGACGAGAATATCGTGACGACCATTCCCAATGCCCAATCGTCGGAATGGATGCGGGCGAACATCCCGCTCTTCGACTGTCCGCAAAAAAACTTCGAGGAGATGTATTACTATCGATGGTGGACGCTGCGCAAACACATCAAGCGCACGCCCGTGGGGTATGGCATGACAGAGTTTCTCGTGCCACGGTCGTATGCCGACAAATACAACCTCATCGCCTGTGCCATCGGCCATCATGTCATGGAATCGAGATGGTTGAGAGACACCACCTACTTGCACCAAATCCTCCGCACATGGTATTTTGGGAACGACGGAAAGGCGATGGAGAAGATGAATAAGTTTAGCTCGTGGAACCCATACGCCGTCTTGGAGGCTTGGAAGGTATCGGGAGACACCCATTTCCTGATGGGTCTCAAGCCTCGATTGGAAGAGGAATATGCCCGTTGGGAAAGCACCAACCGACTATCGAATGGCCTCTACTGGCAAGCCGACGTGCGCGACGGCATGGAAGAGAGCATCAGTGGCGGACGGAAAAAGCAGTATGCCCGCCCCACCATCAATAGTTATATGTTCGGCAATGCCACCGCCCTGGCTTTCTTGAACGACCTAACGGGCGATAGAGACAAGGCTACTTCTTTCCAGCAAAAGGCTGATACGCTCCGTCAACTGATTGAGCAAAAGCTATGGAACGAGGAGCACCAGTTCTTCGAGACGCTCCGTGGAGACACGTTGGCGGCGGTAAGGGAGGCGATAGGTTTCCTGCCTTGGTACTTCAACATGCCGCAAAACGCGAAGTTTGACAAGGCTTGGGAGCAGATAAATGATACCCAGGGCTTCTCTGCACCATACGGTCTGACCACGGCAGAGCGGCGACACCCCGAGTTCCGTTCACACGGCGTGGGAACTTGCGAATGGGATGGTGCCGTATGGCCTTTCGCTACGTCTCAGACGCTGACGGCATTGGCCAATCATTTAAATGAAGAATGTAGAATGAAGAATGAAAAATCTTTTGACATCAAAGAGTCTCAGGGAGATATTTCCCCATCTGATTCTTCATTCTTCATCCTTCATTCTTCATTCTTTAAACAGATGGAACTGTACGTTGAATCACAACACCATCGCGGTAGACCCTACATCGGGGAGTATTTGGACGAGACCAATGGCGCATGGCTCATGGGCGACCGCGAGCGGAGCCGCTATTACAACCATAGCACGTTTAACGACTTGATTATCACGGGCATCGTGGGACTTCGTCCGCAAGCCGACAACCGGGTGGTAGTCAACCCCTTATTGCCACAAGGCAAATGGGATTATTTCTGCCTCGATGGCGTGAATTACCATGGACAAGTCCTAACCATCCTGTGGGACAAGGACGGGCAGCGGTACCACCAAGGCAGCGGTCTCTCTTTGTTGGTTAACGGCGTACCTGTCGCCCACCGCGAGGACTTGGGATTATTAACATATCATTTACCTATTCCATAACTATCATTTTTCATGAGAAAACCTATCCTTTTCATCTTGTTTTCCATTACCCTGGGAGCATCCGCCCAATCTTTCGAGACAAAGTACGTACGTCCTTTAAGCGACGTATTGGGAGACATCGAGAAACGTTTCAACATCCGGCTGAAATACAATGTTGACACCGCGGGGCTGAAACTGACATACGCCGACTTCCGCATCCGTCCCTACTCCATCGAGGAGACGATGAGAAATGTCCTCTCGCCATTCGACTTCGTTGCCGTTTACCAGAACAAAAACATCTGGAAAGTCAAACCCTACGAATACCCACGACGGCAACCCGAGGATGGGAAGAAACTCATCCCCTACCTCTCCTCATTATATAATAATAAGGTGGAATGGGAAGCGCGGCGCACCATCCTTAAAAAGGAGGTAAGGGAGCGGCTCGGCATCGACCCCTTGTTGGCGCAATGCTCGCAGGAGAAGCCTATGGTGGGAAAAATCCGCAAGCATGATGGTTACACCGTACAGAACTTCTGCATGAAGACGGTCAACGGCCACACCGTGAAAGGGAGCATCTATGCACCCAGCAATGCCAAGGCAAAGAAGGCATTTAAGGGGAAATACCCATTGATCATCTGCCCCAACGGTCATTTTAAAGATGGACGTTATGGTGACGTGTTGCAACTCCGCTATGCCACATTGGCACGTATGGGAGCCATCTGCGTGAGCTATGACCTTTGGGGATGGGGCGAGTCGGAGGACGAAGTTGGGTTGGAAGCCCACCAAACCAGCGAAGCCCATGTGATGCAAGCCGTCAATGGCATTCGCATACTCGACTGGATGATTGAGCGCAAGGACATCGACAAGAGCCGCATCGCCGCCAATGGCGGGTCGGGAGGCGGGTCGCAAGTGGTGCTGCTTACCGTCCTCGATGACCGTTACACCGCCGCCAACCCCGTGGTGAGCATGTCATCGTGGTTTGACGGTGGCTGTCCCTGCGAGAGCGGCAAGCCCATCCAACTGGCGGGGGGCGGCACCTGCAATCCCGAGCTCGCCGCCACCTTCGCGCCGAAGCCGATGATGGTGGTCAGCGACGGGGGCGACTGGACATCGACAACGCCCGAATTAGAGTTTCCATTCTTGCAACGCATCTATGGCTTTTATGGTGCGAAGGAGAATGTTTCCAACATCCACCTGCCCGATGAGCGGCATGACTTCGGTCCCAATAAGCGCAATGCCGTATACAAGTTCTTCATCGAGACCTTCGGTTTGGATGCCTCGATGCTCGACGAGGACAAGGTGACCATTGAAGAAGAGAACACTTTACGATTTAATCCCAAATAACCATGAATAAGAATCAGCATGTACGATTGATTGTATCATTATCATTCATCCTAACAGCAAGCGTAGTGGCTTCCGCTAAAAATACGGATGCCACCACCATTAACGTGGGTAAGAGTCATATCCTTTGGTACGACCAGCCAGCCCATAACTGGAATGAGGCACTGCCCATCGGCAATGGCCGCCTCGGCGCAATGGTCTTCGGCACGGTCTTCAGCGACCGAATACAATTGAATGAGGAGACTATTTGGGCTGGACAGCCCAACAACAACGCCAACCCAGATGCCTTGGAATACCTTCCCAAGGTAAGGCAACTGGTTTGGGAGGGTAAATACAAGGAAGCCCAAGACATGGCTTCGGCACATATACAGAGCCGAACCAACCACGGAATGCCCTTCCAGCCTTTCGGCGACCTATATCTTAACTTCGCCGGCGAGGGCGACTACACCAACTATTACCGTGAATTGTCGCTCGACTCCGCCCGCGCCATCGTCCGCTATACCGCCAACGGCATCACCTACCAACGTGAATACATCTCCTCCTTTACCGACAACGTGGTGACCATCCATCTCACGGCAAGCCGCAAGGGAGCGATTTCTTGTAACGCCATGCTCCTTTCACCACACCCCGATGTGACCATTGCCAGCAATGGAGACGAGATTACACTCAGTGGCATTACATCCAACCATGAGGGATTGAAGGGAAAAGTGAGATTCACAGGACGTGTCGCAGCACGGACAGAGGGAGGAACAGCCACGTCCAAAGATGGGGTTATCTCCATCGCGAATGCCGACGAGGCGACTTTCTATATATCCATCGCCACCAATTTCAAGCACTATAACGACATTAGCGGCAACGATACCGTGAAGTCTGAGAACATATTACGCGAGGCTTTGGCAAAAGACTATGCCACGATGAAACGTGAACATATCGCCTATTACCGCCAGTTCTTCGACAGGGCAACATTGGACTTAGGCCCGGACAACTATGCCAACCTGACGACAGACAAACGGATAGACCTGTTCAAGGAACACCAAGACCCCCATTTTGTGGAGACCTACTTCCAATTTGGGCGATACCTGTTGATCTGTTCATCACAAAAGGGCAACCAGCCCCCTACCCTGCAAGGCATCTGGAATGACAGGATGTTCCCCAGTTGGGACTCCAAATATACCACGAACATCAATTTGGAGATGAACTACTGGCCCGCAGAGGTTGCCAACCTGTCCGACTTGACGGAACCGCTCATATCCCTCATCAAGGACATCAGCGAGACCGGACACGAGACGGCACGAGTCATGTACGGCGCAGACGGATGGGTGCTGCACCACAACACCGACATCTGGCGCGTCACAGGAGCTATCGACGGCGCGGCATCGGGGCTGTGGCCTACTGGCGCGGCATGGATGTGCCAACACTTGTGGGAACATTGGCTTTACACGAAGGACATGTCGTTCCTGAAAGAAGCATATCCCATCATGGAGGGGGCAGCACGTTTCCTCAACCAAACAATGGTGAAACACCCACAAAAAGGATATTGGGTGGTATGCCCAAGCCTCTCGCCCGAGAACGGACACCCCTATAAGGCGACAACGGCGGCGGGCGTGTCGATGGACAATGAGTTGGTTCGCGACCTCTTCACGCATGTCCTCGAGGCGGCAGATATCCTAAAAACGCCATCTACCATCGGTGACAGCCTCAAGGAAAAGCTCAATGGACTGCCACCATTCCAAATAGGGAGATGGGGACAGTTGCAGGAATGGCTCGACGACTGGGACAATCCCGATGACCGCCACCGCCATGTGTCACATCTCTATGCCCTCTATCCAAGCAACCTAATATCCCCTCTCTCCACCCCAGAGCTTGCCGAGGCGGCAAAGACATCGCTCATCCATCGCGGCGACCCGTCAACAGGATGGAGCATGGGATGGAAAGTATGCCTGTGGGCACGGCTTCTCGACGGCAACCATGCCCTGAAACTCATCAACGACCAACTCACCCTGGTACGTGCAGGGATGAGGATGGGCGGCACCTACCCCAACCTTTTTGATGCCCACCCACCCTTCCAGATTGACGGGAACTTCGGTTGTGCGGCAGGCATTGCCGAGATGTTGCTACAAAGCCACGATGGAGCCGTCCACCTACTGCCCGCCCTGCCCGACGCTTGGCAAGATGGGAGCGTGAAGGGATTGAAAGCCCGTGGCGGCTTTGAGGTCAGTATGACTTGGGAGAAAGGACAGTTGAAGAATGCAACCATCCTCTCCGAGAACGGCGGTTTGTTGCGCATCCGCTCTGCCGTGGCACTGAAGGGAAGAGGCATGAAGGCATCCCAAGACAAAGGGTATTATCTCTATGACATCAAGACGAAGAAAGGACAACTCATCACCATACAGGCAAAATGAAAAAGACATGGCTCATAATGCTCATGGTTCTTGCCATGGGCCATATCCAAGCAGCCAAAGTGTATAAGCCTTGGAGCAATGGGAAACTCACGGTTTCCGACAACCATCGATACATCATCCATGAAAATGGCACTCCCTTCTTTTGGTTGGGCAACACGTCTTGGCTCCTTCCCGAGCGTCTCAACCGCGACGAGGTGGAATATTACTTGAACAAGGAACGGGAGGAGGGCTACAACGTGGAGCAAATCCAAGTACTCAATGCCATCCCGACCTTTAACATCTATGGCCAGCCAGCCAACGATGAGACCTTCGACTTCACCAAGTACACCAAGCAAGGGACGTATGGCTACTGGGACCATTTAGACTACATCGTCGATATGGCGGCAGCCAACGGCATCTATATCGCCATGGACTGCATCTGGGGGTCGCAAATCAACAAGATGGATGTGAAGAAAGCCACCAGTTATGGCAAGTTCTTGGGTGAGCGATACAAAGACAAACCCAACATCATCTGGATGATTGGCGGCGACATCATGGGCGACAAAGGCACCGACTCGTGGGATGCGTTGGCACGGGCCATCAAGAAAGCCGACCCCAACCACATCATGACCTTCCACCCACGGGGCCGCACGACGAGCGCATGGTGGTATAACGACCGTGAATGGCTGGACTTCAACATGTTCCAAAGCGGGCATCGCCGCTACGGACAGCGCAATGGCGACGGCGACTATACCATCAAGGACAACACCGAGGAGGACAACTGGCGTTACGTAGACATGAGTTTCGAGAAGTCGCCCATTAGACCCGTCATCGACGGAGAGCCTTCATACGAGGACATTCCGCAAGGGCTGCACGACTTCTCTGCCCCGCGCTGGCAAGACTATGACGTGCGCCGCTATGCCTATTGGGCCGTCTTCGCCGGATGCTTCGGCCATACGTATGGCCATAACAGCATCATGCAGTTCATGCGTCCAGGTGTCTTGGCATCGTTTGGTGCGGAAAAGGCTTGGTGGGATGCACTGAAAGACCCAGGCTACCAACAGATGAAATACCTGAAATGGCTCATGCTCGCCTTCCCCTTCACGGAACGGATCGGCGACCAAAGCATCATCGCTGGGCAGAATGGCGACCGCTATGACCGTGTTATTGCCACACGTGGCAACGATTACATGCTCGTTTACAACTACAGTGGCAAGCCCATGCAAATCGACTTCACCAAGATCTCGGGCGAGAAGAAAAATGTTTGGTTGATGAATCCCATCGATGGAACATTGTCTTTCCTTGGTGAATACGACAACAAGGTACACGAATTTACCTTCGACGGTGCCTATCTGCGCAGGAGCGACCGTGTGTTGATTGCCGTCGATGCGCAAAAGACATATTTAAATCAGCAAGCAACCCAATTAGAAGAGAGATGGTAAAAGTACGACTATTCGCCATGCTCCTTTGCCTCCTGTCGCTCCCGATGACAGCGGCAAGGAAGAAAACCCCTTTTTTAGTGAAGGCAACCGACCTCCGCACCGAGCGTTTGGTCAATCCCATGAGTGTAGACACGCCAAGCCCACGTTTGGGTTGGCGCATCGAATCCACCGCCAATGATGTGATGCAGACATCCTACCGCCTCATCGTCTCGTCATCTCCCGAGAAGGCACAAGCCCTTGAAGGCGACCTGTGGGACACGACCGCCGAGACCGACCAATCCCAATGGGTTCCTTACCAAGGGAAGGCATTGCGCAGCAATACGAGATGTTATTGGCGCGTGAAGGTCTATACCACCAAGGGAGAGAGCGACTGGAGCGACATCGCCCTATGGAACGTCGGTCTCTTGACGGAAAGTGACTGGCGGGGCAACTGGATTGGGATGGACCGCAAGATGCCTTGGGACGAGGAGACAGAGCACAGCCGCCTCTCCGCCCGTTACCTCCGCAAGGAGTTTGGGCTTGACAAAGAGGTGAAGCAAGCCACCCTGTATATCTGCGGCTTGGGCATGTACGAGGCGTTCATCAATGGTCAGCGTGTGGGCGAACAGGTGTTGGCACCCGCCCCGACAGACTATCGCAAGACCGTTCTCTATAATGCCTTCGACGTGACGGATATGCTGGGCAAGGAGAATGCCATTGGGGTCATCCTCGGCAATGGCCGTTACTATACCATGCAACAGGACAAGAAGCCTTGGAAAATCACTCGTTTCGGCTATCCCACGTTGCGATTAAACCTCATCATCCAATTCTCCGACGGCTCTCGAACAACCATTGTCACCGACGAGAAGTGGAAAATCAATCCCGACGGTGCCATTCGTTCCAACAATGAATACGACGGGGAGACGTATGATGCCAGGAAGGCGTTTGCCAACTGGACGGTCGTGGGATATGACGACTCCCCCTGGCAGAATGCTGAACGCACCGCCATCCCACAAGGCGTGTTGCGAGGCGCGATGACTCCCAACATGAAAGTATTGGAGCAATTGCCACCCAAAAGCCTGACCAAGAAAGGGGACAAGCTCATCATAGACATGGGACAAAACATAGCGGGATGGCTTAAAGTCCGCATGTCGGCGTTGCAAGTCGGCGACTCCGTGGTGGTTCGCTTCGCGGAACGACTCGATTCCACGGGTAATATCTGGGTGGAGAATTTCCGCCATGCGCAAAGTACCGACCGCTATTATGCCAATGGACAGGAGCAAAATACATGGTGGCATCCCACTTTCGTTTACCACGGTTTCCGCTATGCGGAGATTTCAGGATTGAAAAACGCCACGGTAGAGGACTTCCTTGGCGAGGTCGTCAGCGATGAGATGACAAGGACGGGATCCTTCTCGACGAGTGACACTATATTAAATAAGGTGTATCATAATGCTCTATGGGGCGTGTTAGCCAACTACAAGGGGATGCCCATCGACTGTCCCCAGCGCGACGAGCGCCAACCATGGTTAGGTGACCGCACACGCGGATGCTATGGCGAGGCATTCCTCTTCGACAACAACACCCTTTATGGCAAGTGGATGCGCGACATCGTGGAGGCGCAGCGCGAGGACGGGTGCATTCCCGACGTGTCTCCAGCCTATTGGAACTATTACTCCGACAATGTGACATGGCCCGCCGCCTTGCCCTTCTCGCTCGACATGTTGATGAGGCAATATGGCGACCAAGCACCGATGAGGAAGTATTACGCCAACGTAAAACGGTGGATGGAACATCTCAAGCACCAATACCAAAAGAATGGGCTGATCGAGAAAGACCGTTACGGCGACTGGTGCGTCCCCCCAGAGAATGAGAAACTGATACATAGCGAAGACCCAGCCCGTAAGACGGACGGCACACTCATATCCACCGCATACTATTATTATGTGTGCAACATGATGAAAAGGTTTGCCAACATCCAAGGCTTGACGGATGATGCCAACTATTTTGAGCAAGAGGCGACATTGACGAAGGAGGCTTTCAATAAACAATTCCTGACCATCAAGCGCGGTACATCCACCGTGCCGGGACATCTGCTCTATCCCGACAGCACCTTCTATGGCAACAACACCGTGACCGCCAACATCCTTCCATACGCCTTTGGGATGATAGACGACCCTTACGTCAAGGAACAAATCGAGAAAAACATCATCACCAACATCATCACGAAGAACAACGGGACGGTCTCCTGTGGCGTCATCGGCATCGGATGGCTCATGCATGCCCTTACCGACATGGGGCGGACAGACATCGCCTGGCTACTTGCCACCAACAAGAAATACCCCAGTTGGGGATATATGGCAGAGCATGGGGCAACCACCATTTGGGAATTGTGGAACGGCGACACGGCAAGTCCCAAGATGAACAGCGGCAACCACGTGATGCTCTTGGGCGACCTGCTCTCGTGGATTTACGAGGACATTGCCGGCATCAATAGTGCAAAAGACGGTTTCAAGCACATCCTCCTCAAGCCCGATTTCTCAGTTGACGAGATAGACGATATCGACGCTTCCTATCAATCCATCTATGGAACAATCACCAGTCGATGGAAAAAGGAAAACGGAAAGTTGTTATGGCACGTGGAAGTGCCCGCCAACACCACCGCCACCGTATGCCTCGCCAACAACGAGAAAAAGGAAATCGGCTCGGGGGAATACGATTTCGAGGCAACACTACCCCAACGTGGTCCTCAAGTGGTGGTCGATGAGTTCCTTTACAAACAAGCATCGTTCCCCGAATGTCACTCTGCCAGCATCTTGGAGACTAAGAAAGGCGACCTCGTTGCCACCTATTTCGGGGGTACGAAAGAGCGGAATCCCGATGTCTGTATATGGGTTAGCCGAAAGCCCAAGGGCAAGACGGCGTGGACAGCCCCGCAGATGGCGGCAGACGGCGTGTTCTCTCCCGACTATCGCGAGGCATGTTGGAATCCCGTCATCTACGAGATGCCCGACGGCGAGTTGCGTATCTACTTCAAGATTGGCGTGAACGTGGCGGGATGGAAAGGCTGGATGGTGCGTTCCAAGGACGGTGGGAATACATGGGGAAAGCGCGAACAACTGCCCGACACCATCTATGGACCCATCAAGAACAAGCCCATCCTCAACAACGGTCGCCTCATCTCGCCCACCAGCGACGAGCGCGACGGGTGGAAACTATACTTCGAGTATAGCGACGATATGGGCAAGACGTGGAAGCGCACGGCATTCGTGGAGGCGGAACAGGGCATCAAGGCCATCCAGCCTACCATCATCGTGCTGCCCGATGGGCGATTGGAAGCTCTCTGTCGCACCCGCAGTCGCCACATTGGTGTCACCTTTAGCAATGACAATGGCGAGACATGGAGCAAGTTGCAATTCATCGAAACGCCCAACAACAATAGCGGCATCGATGCCGTAAGCCTCAAGGAGGGTGGTTATGCGCTGATTTGCAACGACTGGCCTATCGAACCCGACAAGGAGAAAGGTGTCCGCACTCCCCTTTCCATTCTCAAGAGCGTCGATGGAACGAATTGGGAACATTGGATTACCTTGGAAGACAGTCCCATCCATCAATATTCCTATCCTTCGATTATCCAAAGCCGAGACGGCCACATCCATGTGGTCTACACCTGGCGAAGGCAACGAGTGAAACATGTTGAACTGATACCTTGACCAACAAACCCATGAACAAGCTGTTTCCATTGACCCTGTTTCTTTGCCTATCGGCAATCACCAACACCCTCGCACAAGGCACGTCCGTGGCAGGACTATATCCATTGAACGACAGCGGGCGCATCATCTATAACTTCAACGACGGATGGCGTTTCCACCTCGGAGATGTGAAAGACGGGGAGACCGTTGGCTTTGACGATGCGGCATGGGAAGTCGTCTGCGCACCACACACCGTGATGTTGGTGCCATCGGAGGCAAGCGGCGGGCGCAATTACCAAGGCATCTGCTGGTATCGCAAGCATTTCACCGTTCCGTCTGACCTAAAAGGGAAGACCATCACCGTGCATTTCGAGGCGATCATGGGCAAGCAGAAGGTGTATGTCAATGGTAAGCTGGTGAAAGAGCATCTCGGCGGCTACCTCCCCATCACCATCGACCTGTCTAAAGAGGGTGTCAAGGCGGGCGACGAATGCCTGATTGCCGTCATGGCAGACAACAGCGACGACAAGGATTATCCACCGGGAAAGAAACAGACGCAACTCGATTTCGCCTATCATGGTGGCATGTATCGTGACGTTTGGCTCATCGGCAAGTCGCCCATCCACATCACCGATGCCATCGAGCGCGGCGAAGTGGCGGGCGGAGGCATCTTCCTCCATTACGACCATATCAGCGAGAAGAGCGCGGATGTGTTTGTGGATGTCGAGATTGAGAGGAGTTTAGGAGTTCAGGAGTTCAGGAGTTCAGACAATAGTGAAAAGACAACGGTCATCGCCCATATCATGGATGCTGACGGGAAGGTCATCAAAACCCTTCGACAGACCAAGTCCATAAAGCAAACTTCTATCTTCAACCTTCATTCTTCAATCAAGAAACCGCACTTGTGGTCGCCCGAAGACCCGTATCTATACCAAGTGGAAATACGGGTGATGAATGGAAAACAGGTTGTCGATGGCGGAATGGTACGCATGGGCATACGCAAGGCGGAGTTTCGGGGCATGGATGGCTTTTGGTTGAATGGCAAGCCATACCATCAATTGATAGGTGGCAACCGCCACCAAGACTTTGCCTACGTGGGAAATGCGTTGCCCAACAGCCAGCAATGGCGCGATGCCAAGCGATTGAAAGACGCTGGTATGACGATTATCCGTGCCGCCCATTATCCCCAAGACCCGTCATTCATGGACGCTTGCGACGAATTGGGACTGTTCGTCATTGTCCCTACCCCTGGTTGGCAATATTGGAACAAAGACCCGAAGTGGGGTGAGATGGTACATCAAAACACGCGCGACATCATCCGGCGCGACCGCAACCACCCCTGCGTGTTGATGTGGGAGCCGATTCTCAACGAGACCCGCTACCCACAGGACTTCGCCTTGCAAGCGTTGAAGATTACGCAGGAAGAATTCCCCTACCCCAACCGCCCCGTGGCAGCCGCCGACTTAAATTCTGAAGGTGTGAAAGAAAACTACGATGTCCTTTATGATTGGGCGGATAATATCCCTGTGAGGAGTTCAGGAGTTCAGGAGTCCAGGAGTTCAGACAATAGTCCTCAAAACAACATGCTAATGTCTAAACTCCCAAACTCCCAAACTCCTAAACTCCCCAATAATTACGCCAACGGCAAATGCGTGTTCACCCGTGAGTGGGGAGAATATGTGGACGACTGGTATGCCCATAATGCCATCAACCGCGCCGCCCGCTCCTGGGGCGAGCAAGCAATGCTCACGGCGGCGTTGTCGTTGGCGGAAACGTATGGCATGATGTACCGTGGGCAACGACAATTCATCGGCGGGTGTCAGTGGCATCCCTTCGACCACCAGCGCGGCTATCATCCCGACCCCTACCTTGGCGGCATCTATGATGCCTTCCGTCAGAAGAAATACGCCTTCGAGATGTTTCGCTCACAGGTCGCCGACCCACCCATGGTGTTCATTGCACATGAGATGACACAATATTCTAATAAAGACGTGGTGGTCTTCAGCAACTGCGACAGCGTCCGCTTGACGGCATTCGAGGGCGAGAAGACCGTGACACACCCCGTCATACACCAAAAGGATGGCACTCCCAATGCCCCCGTGGTGTTCAAGGACTTCTGGGACTTCTGGCAAGCCCGTACCTTCAGCTACACCCAACGCAATTGGCAGAAAGTGTCTTTCGTGGCAGAGGGAATCAAGAATGGGCAAGTGGTTTGCTCGGAAAAGAAGATGCCGGCACGGCGAAGCACCAAGATCCGCCTCCATGCCGACGAGATGGGCAAGCCCTTGGTGGCTGATGGCAGCGACTTCATCGTGGTGGTGGCGGAAGTCACCGACGACAACGGCAACATCCGTCGCAACGCCTTGGAGCATGTCACCTTCACGGTGGAGGGCGAGGGAAGCATCATCGGCGACGCATCCATCATGGCCAACCCACGTGTCACGGAATGGGGTTCCGCCCCCGTACTCATCCGTAGCACCCACCAGCCTGGCACAATCCGCATCATCGCCCGCCCAACCGTCCAAGGAGTCCACACCCCTACCCTGGACACGTTGACGATAACAAGCATTCCCTACGAATACAAAACGTGCCACAAGGAATCCTCTTCTTCCACCTACTCCATCCAAAAAGCCAACCCTACCTACACCCCTTCCGTCCTCGAATCCCTCTCCGAGGAAGAGCGACGCAAGGTCTTGGAAGAGGTGGAGAAACAACAACAAGACTTCGGAATTCAACAATGATTGGCCAATCCTCATAACCTTATTACTATCCATTGTGTTGGTCATCACAAACAATGTCCCGAATAACCATTGGCCATTCGGGACATTTTCACTTGGAGTAACAAAATCGATAACAATCTATCATGCCGTCCAATTACCTAACCACTTTGGTAAATACGGGAGCAGCACCCTCCACGACGGTCACATATACCTGCATCTCCCCTGCCGAGGGCATTTGTGGGGTCCCCTCCCGTGGGAGATCCACGGCTGTAAAGAGGTATTCCTTGCCATCTGGGATAGCGCGCGAGGCGACACTCTTGGCCTTGGCATGAATCATTTGATAGTCCTTTACGGCTGCATCAAAGATGGCAGATTCCTCTTCACTCGCCTCATGTTGCTCCGGGAATGCCTCTAATGGAGTAAATTCACCCTCAATGAAACCACCCTCTTTCAAGAAAGCGTCAACCTCCTTGGGCACGGCGGCGATACGTGCCGCCCGCACTCCATAGCCAGAAAGGATATCTGCCTTTGGCTGTTTCTCCGCTAAGGCCTTCACACTTGACTCCAATCCGCCGCTGCCAAAGGTGCAGAACGGGACAACTTTCTTGCCACTCAAGTCAACCTTGTCTAAAAAAGCCGCCACTGGAGGGGCGAATGTGCCGAACCAAACGGGGTAGCCGATGAACACCACATCATACTTGGCGAGGTCGGCAGAGATGGGTTTTATCTCAGGAGTGATGCCTTCCTCACGCTCCTCCATGCAACGGTCTATCGTGGCTTGGAAATCGCCGTCGTATGGATTGACGGGAACTATCTCCTCCATGTCTGCACCGAGGCGGGTGGCTATCTCTTGCGCCACGTTCCTGGTGTTCGATGTTTGTGAATAATAGACAACAAGCACCTTGGGCTTCTCTTGCTTGGAGCCGCAGGAAACGGCTACCAATACCACGGCCACAATGGCCAACATCCATTTAAAAGTCTTCATAAATACAATATGATTATTTGTTAAACGCCTACAAAGATACACAAATATTCCACACATTTCCATTTTTCACCTATCATTTATACATGTATTGCGTTAATAATTTATAAACATTTCAAATATTTTCACATCATTCATACGAAATGCGTACCTTTGAATCGCTTTTCAAACGACTCATTTTTATGCAAACTAACATACTAATAACAAATTTATAAGCTTATGAAGAAAATTTTTACCTTAATTGCCGTTGCACTCACCACTATGGGAGCCAATGCGCAGACTGAAAGTTACAAGCCCATCAACGTGGCAGCGGATGGGACCATCACACTGGCACCAGAGTTCGCTGCCATCATCGATGAGAGCGGAAACGCCACCAACATCGTGGATGGAAAGTCCATCGCCACCATCAACACCGCCAACATGACATTGGAGGCAGTAGGTGGAGCAACCATTGCCAACAAGATCGACCCCGACGACCCCACGCTGAACATCGGTCAAGACCTTGTTCCAGGAACTGTCATTGACGAGGAGGCCCACACGTATGAGATTGCATCCGTGGGTTCTTGGAATCCCATCTCCTGGAAAAATGGTAACAACAAACTCGACATCAACGATGCCAACGGCACGAAGCTCTACTTCGTCATGGGTACGGGAAACCCCTACGTGAAGATGTTTTGCGAGGAAGTGTACCGCGACGGTGCTGCCACTGGCACCTATAGGGCTCAGTACGAATACTACAAGCCCGGTATGCAAACCATGCCACTCGTAGGTCTTTACTACAAGTTCACCCCAAAAGTGGACGGAACGTTGAAGGTGCTGGTTTGGGCCAACAAGGGAAACCGTAACACCTACGTCATCGACGATGTGACAAAGCAAGCCGTACCCCTCACGGCAGAAGGCTATGTCAACGGAAAGAAAGCCAATTACACCACTCCTGCCATAGACCCTGAGACTGGCGAGCAAAAGGTGGACAACCAAGGAAACCCCATCTATGAGCAGTACCAAATCTTCTTCACCCCCGAGCAAATTGACTCTATCCACAACGACTACATCTACAGCAGTTACTATAACATGCTGAAAGCAAACCAAGAGGCAGCAGCCGCCGGCACCGATGCCCCATATACAGAGGAGCAGCTCACGGCCAAGAAAGAGGAATGCGATGCCCTCGCAGAGACCCGCAAATACGTTCTCTCCACAGGAAACCAAGCATTCTGGGGATGGATTACCTTCCGCGTGGAAGGCGGCAAGAGCTATTGGCTCTTCCAAGACAGTTCACAGGTGGGATTCGGTGGATTTGACTTCACCACGGGCGACGAGCCTCAGCCACAAGGAAACAACCTCAACGAGATCGTTGCTGCCACCGCTACCGACAACGGACAGACCATCGTCAACCTGAACGGCGGCGAGGAATACATCATGAATGCGCCCATCAACAAGGCAAACCTCACCATCGCAGCCCCCGAAGGCAGCAATGCGAAGATCAAGATGGAGGCTGGTGCCACCTTCGCTCCTAACAGCAACATCATCCTGAAGAATGTGGATATCGACGCAAGTGCCATCTCCGACGCTCTCGTGTCATTGAACGCCGAGCCGCTTGCTTCGTCCTTGGGTACTGGCGAATATTACTTCATCAACGACATCCAGCTCATCAACTGCAACATTACCGACGTTCCACAGATCATCTACGACAACAACGTGAAGTATTGTGCCGCCAACGTGTTGATCGACAATTGCGTCATCTCCCTCAACAACAAGGCTGCCGACAAGAAGACCGCCATCTACTTCGCACAGGGATTCGCCAACAACCTGACTATCAAGAACACCACCATCAGCAGCAAGGGTACCGACCAGGACTACTTCGTGCGCTACAACAACGCCGGACGTGCCGACCGTGCCGGCTTCGAGAGCAACAGCATCAACTACGAGAGTTGCACTTTCTACAACGTTGCCAAGGCAGGACAATGGGGTAACTACAACGGATTCGCTGGACGAAACACCTCCAATTGGACGATGACCAACAACATCTTCGTTGACTGCGGTAATGGCCAGGTGGCTCGCCGTTACCTCGGTAGCCGTGGAGACCAACCTACTGCCACTTTCGCCAACAACACCTATTGGTTTAACGGTGCGGCAGAAGACACGGGCAACTATGACAACAGCGGCACCGCCATCACCACCGACCCCGCTTTGAAAGACCCTGCAAATGGCGACTTCACACCGACAGGCGAGGCACAGTTAGCAGCCAAGACGGGTGACCCGCGCTGGTTAGAGACAAATGCCATCCGCAACATCGCCGAAGAGGACAGCGACAACGCCAATGCCCCTGTCTACAACCTCGCAGGACAGCGCGTTTCTCCCACCACCAAGGGCATCCTCATCCAAAACGGAAAGAAATTCATCAACCGTTAATCCATGGACAAGTAACCATTCTTTTATATAATATGCCAATGGGGGGCGTGCCTTTTACGGCATGTTCCCCATTCTTCTTGCCCGCACATGCCACATTGATTTCTTATACCTATGGCATATACAAAATGAATAGCCCTGTATTGACAAGAGGAAATATAGGGAAAATTGTATTTTTTGATGCCATAAGGAACATTATTGCAGCTTTTTTACTATCTTTGCTAACAAAACCTAATTTAAACAAACGACACTATGGTAAAGATTACGAAAGAGGCCGCACTGGAATACCACCAGAGTGGACGGCCAGGAAAGATTGAAGTAAAGCCAACCAAGCCCTACAGAACCCAAACAGACCTTAGCCTCGCCTACTCGCCAGGCGTTGCATTCCCTTGCCTGGAGATACAGGAGAGGCCCGACGATGTCTATAAATATACCGATAAGGGAAACCTTGTGGCCGTCATCAGCAACGGTACCGCCGTGTTAGGACTGGGCGACATCGGTGCCATGAGCGGCAAGCCCGTGATGGAAGGCAAGGGGCTGCTCTTCAAGATCTACGGCGGCATTGACGTGTTCGATATTGAGGTGAACGAGAAAGACCCCGAGAAATTCTGTGAAGCAGTAGAACGAATCGCCCCCACCTTCGGAGGAATCAACCTTGAGGACATCAAAGCCCCGGAATGTTTCTATATCGAGGAGCGCCTGAAGAAGTCGCTCGACATCCCCGTGATGCACGATGACCAGCACGGGACGGCCATCATCTCCGCCGCAGGATTGAAGAATGCCCTTGAGGTGGCGGGCAAGGACATCAAGAAAGTGAGGATTGTGGTCAACGGCGCGGGGGCTGCCGCCATCTCCTGCACGAAACTCTATTGTGCCTTGGGCGCGCGTAAGGAAAACATCATCATGCTCGACTCCAAGGGTGTTATCACCAGCGACCGCGAGAACCTGAACGAGCAGAAGAAGCTATTTGCCACCGACAGGCGCGATGTCCATACGCTGGAAGAGGCAATGGTGGGTGCCGACGTGTTCGTTGGACTGTCGAAAGGCAACATCCTCACGCAAGCCATGGTGCGGTCGATGGCGGAGAAGCCCATCGTGTTCGCCCTTGCCAACCCCGTGCCGGAGATCTCTTACGAGGATGCCATGGCAAGCCGCCCCGACGTGTTGATGGCAACGGGGCGTAGCGACTATCCCAACCAGATCAACAATGTCATCGGGTTCCCGTATATTTTCCGTGGCGCGCTCGACGTAAACGCCAAGGCCATCAATGAAGAGATGAAAATGGCGGCCGTATTGGCCATCGCACAATTGGCAAAGCAAACCGTCCCGGAGGTGGTCAACCAAGTATACCATGTCAGCGACTTGACGTTTGGTCCCAACTACTTTATACCCAAGCCTGTTGACCCACGGCTCATCACGGAGGTATCGGCGGCAGTAGCCAAGGCCGCCATCGACAGTGGCGTGGCACGCAGGGGCATCGACGACTGGGATGTGTACAAACAAAACCTACGCCTCTTGCTCGGACAAGAGACAAAGCTCACACGCAACCTACATGCTACGGCGGCACAACACAAGCAACGGGTGGTGTTCGCCGAGGGCGAAAACCAAACCATGATGAAAGCTGCCGTGCAAGCCAAGCAGGAAGGCATCTGCCAACCCATCCTCTTAGGCAACCCCGACCGCTTGAACCGCCTTGCCAACCGCCTCAAGCTCGACCTCTCTGGCATGGAACTCATAGACATGCGCGCAGACCAGGAACAGGGAAGACGTGCCACATACGCCAAGCACCTCGCCGAGAAACGTGCGCGAGAGGGTTACACGTTCCAAGAGGCATACGACAAGATGTATGAGCGCAACTACTTTGGCATGATGATGGTGGAGACAGGCGATGCCGACGCCTTCATTACAGGCCTCTACACCCGCTATTCCAATACCATCAAGGTGGTGAATGAGGTGATTGGCATACGTAAAGAGTTCTCCCACTTCGGTACCATGCACATCATCAACTCGCCAAAGGGCATCCTCTTCCTTGCCGACACACTTGTCAACGAGGATCCGGACACCGACACGCTGGCTGACATCGCCAAGTTGAGCGTCAACGCCGTGGAGTTTTTCAACGAGAAGCCTGTCGTCGCACTTATCAGCCATTCCAACTTCGGTAGCAGTATCATGCCTGGAGCCATAAAGGTGAAGGATGCCGTGGCGAAAGTACAGGCGGAGAATCCCAACCTCGCCATAGACGGAGAGATGCAGATAGGGTTCGCTCTCGACAAGGATTTGCGTGACAACCTCTACCCATTCTCACGATTGAAGGGAAAAGATGTCAATACACTCGTGTTCCCCAACCTCACCTCCGCCCGTTCAAGTTACAAGATGTTGCAATCACTAAATACCGATGTGGAGATTATCGGCCCCATCCAGATGGGTCTCAACAAGCCTATCCACTTCGTTGACTTCGGTGCCAGCGAGCGTGACATTGTCAATATCACGGCCGTGGCGGTCATCGACGCATACGTGGAGAAATTGAAACGGTCGGTATCGGCTTTGGCACGATAACGAATCTCATCACCCCTGAGTCCTTGGCCAATTGGTTAAGGACTCATCATTAAAACAAACGACAAATCATTATAATCAGTATGACAAATCAATTCAGCAAATGTATGTTGGCAATGCTCCTTACCCTTTGTATGGGTGGAATGCAAGCCACAGAGAAACAACCAGCCTTCCCCGGCGCGGAAGGCTTTGGACGCTATGTGACAGGTGGACGTGGCGGCACGGTGTACCATGTGACCAACCTCAACGACTCTGGCACGGGCTCATTGCGCTGGGCATTGAGCCAAGCGGGGAAGAAAATCATCGTTTTCGACGTGTCGGGAACCATCCATCTGCAATCGGCTCTCAACATTGGAGGCAACGTGACCATTGCCGGGCAGACCGCTCCGGGCGACGGCATCTGCGTGGCAGACTATCCTTGTAGCATCAAGGGCAACAATGTCATCGTGCGCTACATGCGCTTCCGCCTCGGCAATAATAATGTTTTAATCGACGGCGCAGACGGATGGGATGGCTTTGGAGGCTTTGACCAAGAAAACCTTATCATCGACCATTGCTCAGTGAGCTGGTCGATAGACGAATGCCTCTCCGTCCTCGGCAACAAGAACACCACTGTGCAGTGGTGCTTGGTAGCGCAGAGCCTCGTCAACGCCGGACACTCCAAGGGAGCGCATGGCTATGGCGGCAACTGGGGTGGCAGCGGGGCGTCGTTCCACCACAACCTCATCGCCCACCACACGAGCCGCACCCCGCGCCTCGGCCCACGCCCCACAACGCAATTGGACGAGCGGATGGATATGCGCAACAACGTCATCTACAATTTCGGTGGCAACGGTTGCTATGGTGGCGAGGCAATGAAGGTGAACATCGTGAACAACTACTACAAGCCCGGCCCTGGCTCTCCCACCAACTATAAAGGCAAGCGCATCGCGGGTATTGGCATCCGCAACAACGAGTATGTCGCCACATATCCCGATTATGCCCCTGCCTTGCACATCTGGGGAAAGTACTATGTCGATGGCAATGTCAACTCCAAATACTCGGATGTGACCAACGACAACTGGACGTATGGCATCTACAACCAGATTACCGCAAGCGATTGCGACGGCACATACACCCAAAAGACCAAGGACACCATCCGCATCACATCGCCCATTCCCTTCATCAACACCACTACACATTCAGCCGAACAAGCCTACGAGCGCGTGTTGAGTTATGCCGGTGCATCGTTGAGCCGGGACTCTTTCGACGACCTGATGGTGAGCGACACGCGCAATGGCACGGCTACCTATACGGGAAGTGGATTGAGCAGTGGTTTTGTCAACTCACAAGATGACAACAAACCCTCTGACGCATCATCGTCATGGAGTGCATGGCCAACGCTCAACAGCACCACCGCTCCCACCGATAGCGACGGCGATGGTATGCCAGACACGTGGGAGGATGCATACGGGTTGAACAAGAACGACGCTTCCGATGGTGCCGCAGTAGCTGACAATGGCTATACCAACGTGGAGAATTACCTCAATTCATTGGTGGAAGACATCACGGAGGCACAAAATGCCGGTGGCACGGCAATGGGTGACACGGAGAATGAGGAGGAGACGGGCGTGGCAGAATATTATGACATCTCCGCCGAGACGAGCTATGGCGACTGGACTTTCTATGATGGATTCAGCATCACGGCGAGCGGAACGCCCTCCGTCGTGTCGAAAACCAATTACATCAAGTACTCTCGAAACACCAAATATACCATCAAGATTCCCGACGGCATAACCATCGTCAAGGTCTCCATCACGGGAAACTTAAATGCCGATACGGGAACCGCCTACCTTTACGAACTGAACGGGAAGACCTATTCAACCACGGAATACGTGTTCCCCAGCAGGGTAGACAACAATGACCCCACGTATACCATCGACTTGGAGACTCCTGCCATCAACACCTTGACATTCACAGCCAAGGGAGATGGGCAAGTGGGATGGGCGTTCCGTCTCTATACGGATGCCCCAGAGACTGTCACCAAGACAGGCACCATCACCCTGCCCTTCTATGATGGCAACACCAACTTCGTCGTGAACTATTCCGATGAAGTCAATGGGAAGGTGACGGCAACGGTGTCCTTAGGTAGTGCCTTGGGATGCAGTGCCCGCCGAATAGTGAACGGGGCGCAGTTCAATGAAATCAGTACCACCGAAAACAAAGCGTCAGAAGCCACAACCGACAACGCATTGACGATTAAGGTTGTCACGACAGATGCCAATGCCACCTTCAAGCCTACGGGCATTTCCTTCAATGCCTGCAAGATTGGCAGTGATGGTGGAACGTTCGACCTCAAGTTCGATAACACGACCTTGTATTCTGCAACACAACCGAACAGGAACAACGAAGCCAGTGGCTATTACTCCAGTTACAGCAAGACCCTCTCGTCTACCGATGCCACGGAACACAATTTCGTGTACAATATCTATGGCCTCCAGAACAAATGTCTTGGCTTGGGCAGCATCGTCATCACGGGCGAATTGACCACGGTGGTCAGTGATGACAGCCTGATTGGCGATGTCAACGGCGACGGATTGGTGAACATCACCGATGTAGTTTGTTTGGTTAATTACATTTTGACTAATGACCCAACGGGTGTCATCGTGGCAAATACCGACATCAACAGTGATGGCGATGTCAATATCACGGACGTGGTGTCGCTCGTAAGCTTGATTCTCAATGGTGACTGAACATATCACCCACAAGGAAAAACGCCCAATTGAAAGTTGTTCAATTGGGCGTTTTATTTGTCATTTCTCATACAATGTGCTGGTTCTCACGCGACTCAATGTCTCAGGGCTCATCTGCAAAAAACTCGCCACATGGATTAGAGGAGTTCGCTTCACCACCTCGGGTTCCATCTTGCACAACTTGCGATAACGCTCATCTGCCGTCTCAAACCGCAACAGGTCGGCATGGATTTGCGAGAGGATGAGCGACTCTTCCAAGATTTTCCGATAGAGGATTTGGATGTTCACATTATGCAAGGCCACCATTTCCAACTTATGTTTAGGTAAGGCGAAAATGATGGAAGGCTCCAAAGCCTCCACCAACACGCGCGTTGGCTCCTCCTTGAAAAGGCTCTCTATGCACATGAAGATGGTCCGTTCCACCCCAATATGCTCCGTCACCTCCTTTTTCTTCTTCGTTGCTTTGTAGTAGTATTGTCTAATCAATCCCTGATGAATGTAGTAGATATTGCGACACACATCCCCCTCCTTGAGGATTTGCTCGCCCCGCCTGAACCTCATTGGAACAATGAGTTCCTCCATAATGTCCAGTTCCTCATGTGTCATGGTACTGTACTTCCGTGCCAACTCCCTGGCAATGTCCCTGTTTGTCTCCATGCCTTCAATGATTTTGTTCTTTCAGCCCTTTCTCTTTCAGTCTAATTTCAATACGGCGAGAAACGCCTTCAGCGGCACTTCCACGTTGCCGATTTGCTTCATCCGCTTCTTTCCACGTTTCTGCTTCTCCAATAGTTTACGCTTGCGCGTCACATCACCGCCATAGCACTTGGCAGTCACATCCTTTCGGACACATTTAATCGTCTCCCTCGCAATGATCTTGGCACCGATGGCAGCCTGGATGGCGATGTCGAATTGCTGGCGTGGGATGAGGTCTTTCAGTTTCTCGCACATCCTCCGCCCCAAGGTAACGGCATTGTCTTGGTGTGTCAGCGTAGACAACGCATCGACCGACTCGCCATTCAGGAGGATGTCAAGCTTGGCCAACTTCGACGGGCGAAACGAGTCAATGTGATAGTCGAACGACGCATAGCCCTTGGATATGCTCTTCAACTTATCATAGAAGTCTATGACAATCTCGCCCAATGGCAGGTAGAAATGCAACTCCACCCTATTCCCACTGACAAATTCCTGGTTAATCAATTCACCTCGCTTGTCAAGACAGAGCTTCATGATGGGACCGATGTAATTCGTCGTCGTGATGATCGACGCACGGATATACGGCTCCTCGATATGCTCTATCATCGTCACCTCGGGCAAGCCCGATGGGTTATGCACCTCCTTAGAGCCTCCCTGCTTGTCATAGACGATATACGACACGTTGGGAACGGTGGTGATAACATCCATATCAAACTCACGATCCAGCCGCTCCTGCACGATTTCCATGTGCAAAAGACCAAGGAAACCGCAACGGAATCCAAATCCCAACGCCACCGAAGACTCAGGTGAGAACGACAGCGAGGCGTCATTGAGTTGCAGTTTCTCCAAGGAAGCGCGCAGATTCTCATAGTCTGTGGGGTCAATAGGGTACACGCCGGCAAACACCATCGGCTTCACCTCCTGGAACCCCTCTATCGCCTTGTCGCAAGGGCGCGATATGTGGGTAATGGTGTCTCCCACCTTCACCTCCTTGGCATCCTTGATGCCGCTGATGATATACCCCACCTCGCCCGTGTGCATCTCTGCACGGGGAATCATATCCATCTTCAACACGCCAACCTCATCTGCCACATATTCCATCCCTGTGTTAAAGAACTTCACCTTATCGCCCTTCTTGATGCTGCCATTCACAATCTTGAAATAGGCGATGATACCACGGTAGGAATTGAACACGGAGTCGAAAATCAACGCTTGCAAGGGTGCTTTCTCGTCACCCACGGGGTGTGGAATGCGCTCTACAACCGCCTGGAGGATTTCGTCTACGCCCTCTCCCGTCTTCCCCGAGGCGCGGATGATGTCGCTGCGGTCGCAACCGAGCAGTTCCACAATCTCATCCTCCACCTCGTCGGGCATCGCTGAGGGCATGTCTATCTTATTGATGACGGGGATAATCTCCAAGTCATGCTCAATGGCAAGGTATAGGTTGGAGATGGTTTGCGCCTGTACGCCCTGCGTGGCATCGACAATCAGCAACGCCCCCTCACATGCCGCGATGCTCCTTGACACCTCGTAAGAGAAGTCCACATGCCCCGGCGTGTCAATCAAGTTCAATATATAGTCCTTCCCTCCATGCGAATAATTCATCTGGATGGCATGGCTCTTGATGGTGATGCCACGCTCTTTCTCCAAGTCCATGTCGTCGAGCATCTGCCCTTCCGTCACCTGAATCGTATTGGTTCGTTCAAGGAGACGGTCGGCAATGGTAGACTTACCATGGTCGATGTGTGCTATGATGCTGAAATTCCTGATATTTTCCATGTCTGAATAGCTGCCAATTATTTATGCACGAGCTTGGGAATCTTCACCTGTTGACCTATCAACACCATCTTGATGTCGGGATTGACAGCCTGTACATAACAGTCCATGCCCGGCCCAAGCTCCATTCTGCTGATAGACTTCAACGTCTGCCCCTCAATGGCTGTCACCTTTTTCTCAATCCCTACTATCTTGTAATCGCCATGGATTACGCGGTCGTCATACGTGTTGTATGCCTCCAACTCCTTGGCAATCCGCTCTTGTTCGGCTTTCTCTGCATCAAGGGCTTTTTGCTTTTCTTGCACAAACTGTTCTATCTGCTGGTCACGCTCGCTGACTTTCTTGCTCATGCTGCACATACCGAATATCCCAGCCAATACCAAAATGGCTATTACGCCAGCCAGAATCCTCACGATACGGTTGGTATGTTGTAACTTCAGTGCTAATTCCTCTGATTTTCTCATGTCTTCTTCGTCTTCGTATTCTCCTAATAATTCATGTTTTGGGGGAACGGTAAAGGCTTCAGCCTCCATGTCCTCAACTTTCTCAGTAGTCTCCGTGGGGGCTTCAGTGGGTATCTCCGTTGGGGTCTCCACAGGTTTTTCCTCTGTCTCAAGTGGGGTTTCCACCACCTCCTCTGCATCCTTTTCCACAGGGATTTCGTCCTTCTCGCTGACATGATACTTCTCATCGATAGCGGAGAAGTCCACGCCTTCACGCACAACGACAGTCTCAAAATGGGCAAACGGCTTGTTCACCAGCTCTTTCATCAACACATCTGGCGTAAACGACACCTTGTCATGCCCTTCTATCACGATGCGCTCGCCCGTGGTGACATCCACGCTGGCACGGTCTTTCACCTCCGTTACCTTGAAGGTGCCAAGCCCACGTACCTTCACCAAGCCCTCGTTGTCGAGGTTTTCACGCGCCACTTCAAACATCGCCGTGATAAACCGCGTCGCCTCAACCTTCGTGATGCCGTGCTTGGCAGAGAGGAGTGTCGCAAGGTCTGTCAAGTTATTCATCGTCACGCCCTCCGCTCCTCAGTTTATTTTTCAGGGAAATGGCGGGCTTGAATCCCAGCACCAACTTGGGCGGAACGAGCATCCGCTGCCCCGATGCTGGATTGACAATAACCCGCTCCATCCTCTTCTTCACCTCAAAGGTGCCGAAGTTGGGGATGGAAACGGCATCGCCTCCCTCAAAACATTGTCCCATCGCATCAATCACATGGCTCACCATCCTCTGGGTCGCCTCGGCACTCATACCGACCTTTTGTGACAATGCGGCTATATATTCCTTGTTCGTCATACTACTTCTCCATAAATGTCAAACTCCTCCGCCCCCGTGATGCGCACTTGGTAGAAACGCCCCACGCGTAAAGGTTTCTTACCCACAGGAACCAATACCTCTGGGTCTACCTCGGGCGAGCAAAACTCCGTGCGCCCCACGTAATAGGCTCCCTCCTTGCGGTCGATAATGACAGGCATCACCTGCCCCACCTTTTCCGCTTCCACCTCGGCGCTGATCTCCTGTTGGAGAGCCATCAGGGCATCGAGCCGTCGCTGCTTCACCTCTGCGGACACATTATCTATATAATAGTTGGCACTATAAGTCCCTTCCTCCTCGGAATAGGCGAAAGCCCCCATCCGCTCAAACCGCGCCCAACGCACGAAATCCATCAATTCCTGGAAGTCATCTTCACTCTCCCCTGGGAATCCCACCATGAATGTCGTGCGTAGGTGGATGCCCGGCACACGGCGGCGCATCTCCTCGATGAGGGCGATGGTGTCAGCCTTGGTCACGTTCCTGTGCATTCTCCTCAAGAGATGGTCGGAAACATGCTGCAAGGCAATGTCGATATACTTGCAGACATTGGGCTTCTCGCGCATCACATCCAACAGTTCCATGGGGAACTGCGTGGGATAGGCATAGTGTAAGCGAATCCATTTCACGCCCTTGATGTCTGCCATGTCACGGATGAGGTCGGCTATATGCCGCTGGCCATCAATGTCTACGCCATAATATGTCAATTCCTGGGCAATGACCTGAAACTCCTTCACGCCCTGCGACACCAATTCACGCACCTCTTGCAGGATGTCATCTTTCGGACGGCTCACATGCCTCCCCGTAATCAAGGGGATGGAGCAATAGGCGCAACGGCGGTCGCAACCCTCGCTAATCTTCAGGTAGGCATAATGGCGAGGCGTGGTCAGGTGGCGTTTCCACACGCAAGTCTCCACCTCCGCCTTGCCCAAGTCAGCGAGCAACTGCCGATAATTGAACTTGCCATAGAACTTATCCACCTGTGGGATTTCTGCCTCCAACTCCTCCTGGAATCTCTGCGACAGGCATCCCATGACATAAAGGCGTTTTATCCGCCCCTCCTCCTTGGCTTGCGCAAACTCCAGTATTGCGTCAATGCTCTCCTGTTTGGCATCCTCGATGAAGGCACACGTGTTGATTACCACAATCTCTCCCTGCGGACGCTTGCTGTCATGGACACAATGAAAGCCATTGTCCTCAAACAGCCGCATCAGCCTCTCGCTATCCACGAGATTCTTGGAGCAACCCATCGTGATAATGTCCACACGTTTTTTTTTCATCCCTACCCTACACTAAACGCTAAACACTAAACAATGAATCCACAAACTGCCGCTTATTGAATAGTTGCAAATCTTCCATGCCCTCGCCCAAACCGATGTATTTCACGGGCACCTTCAGCTGGTCGCTGATACCAATCACCACGCCACCCTTCGCCGTGCCGTCAAGTTTGGTGATGGCAAGCGATGTGATGGAAGTGACGGCGGCAAACTGCTTGGCTTGCTCAAAGGCGTTCTGTCCCGTACTGCCATCAAGCACCAACAGCACCTCGTCGGGAGCCTGTGGCAACACTTTCTTCATCACATCCTTGATCTTCTTCAACTCATTCATGAGTCCCACCTTGTTGTGCAAGCGGCCAGCCGTGTCGATAATCACCACGTCGGCATCATTCGCCTTGGCAGAACTCAACGTGTCGAATGCCACCGAGGCGGGATCGGCACCCATCTGCTGCTTGATGACTGGCACTCCCACTCGCTCGCCCCAGATGCAAATCTGGTCTACGGCGGCGGCACGGAACGTGTCGGCGGCACCGAGATAGACTTTCTTCCCCGCATTCTTGAACTGGTAGGCAAGCTTCCCGATGGTGGTGGTCTTGCCCACACCGTTCACGCCTACCACGAGGATGACATACGGACGGTGGTCTGCGGGGAGGTCCCAGTCGTCCAAGTCCTCGGTATTGTTCTCTGCAAGAAGCGACGCTATCTCATCACGGAGGATGCCGTTCAGTTCGGAAGTGGAGACATACTTGTCCCTCTCCACGCGCTCTTCTATCCGACGGATGATTTTCAACGTGGTGTCAACCCCCACGTCGCTGGTAATCAACACCTCTTCCAGGTCGTCAAGCACCTCGTCATCCACCTTCGACTTGCCCGCAATGGCACGGGTCAACTTAGAGAACACATTCTCTTTCGTCTTCTCCAAGCCCTTGTCGAGCGTCTCCTTTTTCTTCTTACTGAATAATCCAAATAGCCCCATATTAAACAAATTTCTGCAAATATACACAAAATAATTGAGAATATTGACAGACAGGCATATTTTTATGTCATATTCTCGACATGTATCATGTTTTTCGACTTTCTGATTCGTTCTTTATGACATGACGAAGGGGGCGAGCCAGATTGGCTCACCCCCTATTGTCATGATTATCATGCGGTAGCTCTTTTATGCCTACCACTTGGATTTAGTAGTCCCACAATCCATGACGCTTTGACATGGAGCCGAGACCCTCGTCGTCATCGCCAACGCCGATGGGGTCGCCAGGGTAGCCCTCGTTCTGCCAGTCGCCGTTTCCGTGTTCGTCAGAGCCATCGTTACCATGGCTGCTCCATCGTGAGCCACCGGCGCACAAGTAGCTATGATATGTGCAATTCTTGATTTTAAGAAGTGGTTGGATATACTTTTTCATTTTCATGTCCTCCCAAATGCTTATTTAACAAAATACTTCTTGCCATTGACGATGTAGATGCCGGTGGGCAGGCCAGAGAGCGACTGTACGTCGCGGCTCATCACCTTACCATCAATGCTGTAGACAATGTTCAGATGCTTCACATCCTCGCCCTTGTTGATAGCCTCTTCCACGATCTTCTCGATGGCATCGACGGTGCCTTGCTCGCCATTGTCGATGACGGGAGCGAACGGTGTGTCAATCACGAACTTGTAACCCTTTGCGGTGCTGTTGTCGGTCACCACGCCGCCAAGGAGCGTCTCGATGCCCGCCAAGGCATTTTCGCTTGGATTGACAATGGCGGTGTATTGGTTCCAAGGATTGGACTTGCCAACAGCCACGTTGCGGAAGAAGTGGGTATAGTACTCACCCTTGCGACGGCTCAGGAAGTAGGAATTCAATGGAATCTGCACTTTGTAGTTTGCAAGTGATGCCTGCCAAGCTTCAACTTTCGCATTATAGTCTTCCCACCATTCTGCCATAGCTTGCTCGTATTCACTCTGCAATTGGGCGTTGGTCTCGTCAACGGTAGCATTGTAAGCGGCAATGTCCTCTGCTGTTGCACCGGGATGCTCTGCCATATAAGCAGCCAGAGCCTCTTCGTATGCAGCATAATCCTCCAAATAAGCTAAGTATGCAGCATATTCAGCTGAATTGATAGCTGTATTATAGGCTTCTACATCCGTGGGATAACTATTCATTAAGGCAATCAGCTCGTTGAATTTAGACTCTGGAACATAAACGGTTCCAAAATAGTCTGTTAACTCATTTGACTTATCATTCCAATAAGCCCAACCTTGGTTTGCTTCATTATAATAATTGAAAACCTTATCAGCTGTATTATTTACTTCAAGATAATCTCTCCACAAATATGTACCAGCTGGATACCATGTGCCAGAATTACTATCATAATACCCTTCAGACATATAGCCATTATACAAATTCACAAATTCCTCGCTATACTTCGTAGCAGGATCCACGAGGTCAGGATAAGGATTCTCCACCACTGCGGGAGCCTCAACCTTCTTCAAGTATGTGGGAGATGCAGGCACATTGTCCATCGATGGGTAGGCAGGAGCATCGTCAGTATATTCGTTGACATTGCCGATGAACGTATAAGTCTGCCCTGAAAGCCCTTCAAACACTTCCGGCATCTCTGCTCCGTAAGCCTTTTGCAAGCCAAAGTTATGGTCGGTCACGAATCGTTCATCAATCTCAGAGCCGATATATCCCAGACCAGTCTCTATATCCACAGTACGGGCGTTAGCTTTGCAGAGGTCGTTCCATGTATTGATTTCCACCTCTACCCTGTCGGTATAGGTTTCATGGTCTTGACCATCAATCTGAATCGTAGTTTTCTTGTCACCAAGCAACTGAGCCTTGCCCAATGGATAGAAGTCCAAGCCAGAGAGGTAGCAAGCCACGGCAGGATATCCCTCAGACGTACCGATGTTGGGGTGGATCATGTAAGGATGTCCCGGCCATGCCAAGTAACCATCGATATACACGATGCCATTTTCCTTATTACCATCCTTGGCGTATGCCTTGGTAGAGAATGTCCCATCGAGGTTGGTGAACTTGTTACCGTCTTTATCAATGTACGTATAAGTGGTGTAAGTAACGCCATCACCCGTTTTTCCCGTACCCTTGGATCCTGCCAATCGGGTATATTCATTGTATTTCTTATCAAAATACCTTGCCTTGGCGATAGAGTTGAAGTGGAGCACCAAGTCATAGTCGTCGTATGGCACAGACTCCCATTCACCGTCATTGTTCTTCACTTGCCTGTATTTCGTCTCCTTGGTGATTTCCACGGCGTTGAAGTCAGCAATGTTGTATTCCGCATTGAATGCCGACTCGAGCTGCTCGTCGGTAAGGCCGAAGGGGAAGCACATGGTGTACCAGATGTTCTGGTATTCCTTCTTCAACACCACGGACTCATCGTGTGCATCGCCACGCTTGAACACGAATTGGCGCCAAGCCTCCTTGGTGAGCACCTTGTAGAAATAGGTCACGCCATCGACGGTGGTGTTGTATTGCTCGTCGGTAGTCCAGTTCAACAGACCTGTCTCTGGGTTGTAATACTCGCCCGTCTGCCCTGTGCAACCTTCGGAATAACCCGGCACGATGGTATTACCGGCATCTTGGCTATATACCGTTCCCGTCTCATAGTCATAATAGCCAGACCAATTCGCACGGGCATAGTCGCCGGCATTACATACAGGAATGGTCTTATCGTCAGCATCCTTATAATAATAGGTGTCGGTCAGGTATTGCTGCTCATAATACGTGTTGGGGTCGGTAACGATGGCATCGCCCTTGGGTTTCACGTTCTGTGCGTTCGCATCGTACCATGGGTTGTAGTCGATGAAGTAGCGCAAGTCGAAGTTGTAGTGCAGACATGCCACCGTGTTACCATCGGCAATAGACCAGCGGTAAGCCTCTTCGGCCTCCTCGGTGGTCATCCCCGCATATTCCTGCATAATCGAGTTGGGCCAGCCAGAGGTAGTGCTGGGGGAGGAGTTGTTAGCCGAGATGGAGTTGGAGCCAAATGACGCATAATTCTCATTGGAGAGAACACCAAAGGCATTGCCATAGATATAGGGCAATTCCTCCAAGGTCTCTGCCATGAGGTAGATGTCGGTCAGGGAGCACAAGCCGAAAGCGCCACGGTCAATCACCCTCACGCTCCTGGGGATGGTGATGGAGGTCAGACCCGTCTGTTGGAAGCAGTTTTTGCCGATATACTGCAAGGTATTGGGGAAGTGGACACTCTCCAGGGTAGTTGCCCTCAAGAAGCATTCCTCTCCGATACTGACAATGCCTTCCGGCAAGACGAGGTGCTTGATGCCAAGTAGGTTGACAAAGGCGGAGCTGAGAATCCTCACATCGGAGATGCCTCCCGCGAAGTTGATGGTCTCCACGGTGTAGTTCGTACCCTCCCTCACGCCGAAAGCACAGTTGCCGATGACCTTGATGCCGTTTCCAATCTTGATACTCTGCAGTGACGATTCAGACGACCCGTTGAAGAAAGCGCCATCGCCGATGGTCACAATGTTGTTGGGAATCTCGATTTCCTCCAACTTCTGGAGGTTGGCAAACATGTAGTTGGGAATCCTCGTGAAGTAACTGCCTGTGGGGAGGGCGATTTTCGTCACCTGGTTACTCACCACGGCGAGGTCGCCGATGTTGTCGAACGTGGCAAGACGGAAATCAAGCTCAATCGACGTGTTGCCCTTCCAAGGGCTGACAGCGGAGAGACTGCCGTCGTCGTGGGTGGCTGCCGTATACTCGGCGGCTGGCACTATTACACAGCCGGCACTGGAGTATTGTGCACCTACCTGGTTTCCTGTGAACGGCCAGTTTTTGTCTTGCGAGCTTGTGCTGACATCACGGTCGTCAAGAATGCCGCCAAGCGACAGCTTCGTCACCGTGTTCTTCTCATAGGGGGTGTCATATTGGTTTGCGGCACCTTGGATTTCATCGACCATTCCTAACTGGCAGATGTTGAAAATCTCGCCAGCCTGCTTGAACGAGTAACCCGCAAACTCCAAGCCGTCATTCTCGTCATGGTCGATGGAGGCGGCAGCGAGCAGTTGCTGGTTGTTGGCGGCCATGCCCTGGATGTCGTCCACCGTGGTGCCGTATGGCAGCGAGATATACTGTGCCACTGACACGATGTTGCCGGCGGCGGCACCGTCTGCAAACGTTGCCTTGTCCATGTCGATGTACTTGACACCCGTCAATTCCTCGATAGCGTTGAGGTCGGCCACATCCAATTGCTCATTGGCGGAGCCGCCAATCTCGATGGCCTCTGCTTGCTTGATGTTGGCGAGCAGCTCGGCATAGCCGGAGGCGTCTAATTGCGAGCCGTTGTAGTAAACGGTCCCGGTGTACGTTGAGTTCAGGAATTCTTTCAAGTCTCCTGCGCTCCAGTTGTCAGCGTCGGTGGCTTTGATTGAATAGCCATCAACACCATTGATAGTCGTGGGATAGACGTTAATCGATCCCGCCCATGCCCCTATCGTGGCAAGGGTTGCCATCATGGCTGTTAGTAAAAGTTTTCTCATACAATTGTACAATTTATGTTAGTAATTAAAATGTTATTCGCACAAATTTATATCGTCGTCATTCGCACACGGGCCTAATGGTAAACCCAAGGCTTCGGTAATAATCACCCCACGTGACATAGTCGCTGGCAAAGTCGAACGAATAGCCCATATAGGGATAGGCACCATATTGCGTGGCAGTCCAATAAAACCCGTTCTCACCCTTCACCCCCACATTGGAGCCATAACTGTAGCCCGCCGCCGGGAGGAAGATGCTCTTTCCATTAGGGCCAATGAATTTGGCTCCCGTCACTCCCCTGTAGGTAATCCACCTGAAAGTGCAGTTCTCGCGCAGCTCCTTCACCTCCTCGTTGGTGGGAATGCGCCACGTGCCACCCCATCGGGTATGTGCCACGTCAAACTGCGTGCCGCTGATGGTCCTGCTGCCGAAGTCGAAGCACGAGTCGAAAGAGCCGTTGCAGAGGACATAAGTGGCAAGGGTGTACTCGCTCTTGGCATTGGTCTCGCCCCAAGCGAAATACTCACCCATCTGTTCCGGGCGTGTTGCCCCCACGTTGCAATTCGCCCATTTAATGCCGCTGGGCAGCCCGAGGTCGATGGCTTCGGCATGATGGTGCTTGCCAAGCACATGGTTGATGATGATGGTGGCATCGAGTACGGTAACCGTTCCATCATCGTTCACGTCACAATGGTATTCCTGTGCGCTGGCACTTGTCATGAAACATGGTAGTTCCAGCACCGCCACAATGATGACAGCTACACTTTTCCCTGCCATTCCATGTGTCAAAACATGTGTAAAAAACCGCTGTAATGAATGAATTGCCATTGCCAATAAAGTCTTCGCCTTATTTTGTCTTGGATGTTTTTTACTTTTGATTAATTAATTTGTTCCTTATATTTCAACTTGCAAAGTTAGTTATTTTCTGGGTTTGATGAAAATTTTTGGATAGTTATTTTCTTTTAAATTAACTATTTAACATTTCGCTTCCACATGGAAACGTTTGTGTGTCAACCACATATATACATCATGGAAAGTTAGAATAAGAACCCATCACAAAGAAGATACAATCTCGCACTAAAAGAATATATCAACATTTCCCTCAAGTCAACATTTCCACAAGGGAGGGAACGGGGAGGGGAATGGTGGGGATTTGTCAAATATTTTTCAAGGACAAGGGGCAAATGCAGCCCCGTTTTGCCAACGAGCCATCATTTGGACGAAAATACGCCCGTTTTTGCGCATTTTCTAACGTGCTGACTATCAAGGTATTGGCAAAAAAGGGAGGCATCCGATGCCCGCAGATGCCGCCATTTAACATTTTTTGGGCGGCATCCGCCATCATTTTGTGTGGCATTTATCGGCGGCGGATGTGGCATCCGTCGTCGATAAATGCCACACAAAAAATGTTAAAGGCATAAATCCGCCCCAGAAGACGGCTATCATGCGGTGCCATAAACACTATTTAACTACTACTTTGAGCATTTTCCCGGACATCTTTTTGTCAGGATATTTCAACAACATTCCCGAAACCAAGTAGAAACATTGTGGGCGTAGGATGTTTTTTTATCCTATCTCTTGGATAATTCGGGAAGTGTTTGTAAATTTGCAGACACATATCGAATACGATGAAAACAGAAAGACAGCAAGCAACGGCAGCAGCCCAATTCGCACGGCGATGGGAAGGAAAGGGGCATGAAAGGGGCGAGTCGCAACCTTTCTGGATAGACCTCCTGACCAACGTGTTTGGCATCGAGACACCCACAGACGGCTTCATCCGCTTCGAGGAGCACCGGATGGTGGACCAGTCCAACTTCATCGACGCGAGGATTCCCACCACGCGCGTCCTCATCGAGCAGAAGTCGCTCGGCAAGGACCTGCGCAAAAGCATCCCGCAGAGCGACGGCTCGCTGCTCAATCCCTTCCAACAGGCGCGCCGCTATGTGGTGGCTCTCCCCCTGTCGGAGCATCCACGGTGGATTGTCACCTGCAACTTCGAGGAGTTTCTCATATACGACATGGAAGTGCCCAACGGCGAGCCGGAGCGGATAATGCTAAAAGACTTGGGCAAGGAATACTACCGCCTCCAATTTCTCGTTGACAACAAGAGCGAACATCTGACAAAGGAACTGCAAGTGTCGATGAAAGCGGGGGAAATCGTAGGCAAGGTCTACGGGGCACTGCTTTCTGCCATCCCCTCGGCAGATGCCGAGATGCTCCACGATGTCAACGTGCTGTGCGTCCGCCTGGTGTTCTGCCTCTATGCCGAGGATGCGGGGGTGTTCGGCAAGCGTGATATGTTCCACGACTATTTGTCGCAATATAGCACAAAGGACATGCGCCAGGCCCTCATCCGCCTCTTCGAGACTTTGGCGACACCGATAGACGAGCGCGACCCGTTCTTGGAGCCCGAGCTGGCGCAGTTCCCGTATGTCAACGGCGGACTGTTCAGCGACCCAAGCCACACGACGGCACGGAGAAATACGATTCCGCCGTTCACCGACGCGCTGCGGAAGGTGTTGTTGCAGAACGCCTCGCTCGACTTCGACTGGAGCGAAATATCGCCCACCATCTTCGGGGCGGTGTTCGAGTCGACGCTCAACCCCGTGACGAGGCGCAGCGGGGGTATGCACTACACCTCGATAGAGAACATCCACAAGGTCATCGACCCACTGTTCCTTGATGACCTCCGACAAGAGTTGGACGCGATTTTGGGAGAGAAAACGGAGCGGACAAGGCAGCGCAAGCTCGACCGATACCAGGACAAGCTGGCATCGCTCACCTTTTTAGACCCCGCATGTGGCTCGGGTAACTTCCTCACGGAGACCTATCTCTCGCTCCGTCGGTTGGAGAACGAGGTGATCAGGGAGCGGTACCACGGGCAGACGATGATGGGTGAGTTCCGCAATCCCATCAAGGTAAGCATCCGGCAGTTCTATGGCATCGAGATCAATGACTTCGCCGTGACCGTTGCCACCACCGCCCTATGGATCAGCGAGGCGCAAATGCTCGCCGAAACGGAGCGCATCATCCAGCAGGACATCGACTTCCTGCCGCTGAAGAGCTATGCCAACATACGCGAGGGAAACGCCCTGCGGATGGATTGGGACATCATGGAGGTGCAGACTAACGTCCCCACGTTTTATGCACGCAATGCGCATGTCATCATAGAAGACCGCGACAAATGGATGTCTGGCGAACCCGATGTCTATGAAGAGATTAACCTGGTGACGAGACACTATGACACCACCTTCCAGCAAGATACCGTCAAGCAGACGGTGACATACGACTACATCATCGGCAACCCGCCATTTGTGGGGGCAAGGCAGATGAGCGAAGAGCAAAAACAGGATGTCGTCCGCCTATTTGGGAACAGGTGGAAGAACGTGGGGAATATGGACTACGTTTGCTGTTGGTACAAGCGGGCATGGCAATTGTTAAAAACAACTTCCACGAGAGCCGCGTTTGTCTCGACCAACAGCATCTGCCAGGGTGAGCAGGTGGCAAACCTATGGAAGCCACTCATGGAGGACGGCTTACATATCGACTTCGCCCACCGCACTTTCCAATGGGATAGCGAGTCTTCAAAGAAAGCACACGTGCATTGCGTCA
The DNA here is from genome assembly GCA_017428055.1 of Prevotella sp. GTDB lineage: Bacteria > Bacteroidota > Bacteroidia > Bacteroidales > Bacteroidaceae > Prevotella. Next base: position 30,614 of record JAFRRN010000099.1, on the reverse strand, counting down.
TCATCGGCTTTAGCGAAAACCGCCATTCTGGCGAGGAATGCATGATATTCGACAACGACAAAGTGACTAAAGCGCAGCACATCAACGCCTACTTGATGGATGCGTCCGATGTCTTTGTCACCAGCCGCAGCCTACCGTTAGCCAATGTTCCCAATATCGGCATCGGCAACAAGCCCATTGACGGAGGCAATTACTTGTTTGAGAAAGAGGAAATGGAGGCGTTCATCAAAAAAGAGCCTTTGTCAAAACCATTTTTCCACAAGTGGTATGGCTCATACGAATTTATAAACCAAAAGCCCCGCTACTGTCTTTGGCTCGGAGATTGCTCACCTACAGAATTACGGCGGATGCCTCTTTGCATGAAACGGATAGGCAATGTAAAACAACTTCGATTGGAGAGTCCAAGTTTAGGAACACGCAAATTAGCCGACCAACCTACTCGTTTCCATGTTGAGAACATGCCAAGCAGTAATTATATCATTATACCACGAGTATCATCTGAGAAACGACGATATATTCCTATGGGATTTATGTCGCCAGATGCTTTTGCCAGTGATGCCGTACATATCATCACAGATGCCACATTATACCATTTTGGCATCCTCGAAAGCATCGTTCACATGGCTTGGATGCGGGCTGTCTGCGGAAGACTTGAAGTGAGTTATCGCTATTCAAAGGATATTGTCTACAACAATTTCCCTTGGCCAAATCCCACCGAAGGGCAGAAAACCAAGATAGAACAGACGGCACAAGCCATCCTCGATGCCCGCGCCTTATACCCCAATGCCTCCTTGGCAGACCTCTACGATGAGCTGACCATGCCCGTGGAATTGCGCAAGGCGCACCAGCAGAACGACCGTGCGGTGATGGCTGCCTACGGCTTCGATGCCAAGACGATGACTGAAGACCGGGTGACAGCAGCCCTCTTCCGCCTCTACCAGCAACTATCCACGGACTGAAAGAACAAAAGGAGCAAGGTTTTATGGCACTCACCAAGGAACAGCGGAGCAAGATCATGGCTGCCATCCACAGCAAGGACACCAAGCCGGAGATGGCGGTGCGGCGGTATTTACATGCCTGTGGGTTCCGGTATCGGGTAAACAGCCCCCGTCTTCCGGGACATCCCGACCTGGTGTTGCGCAAATACCGCACGTGTATCTTCGTGAACGGCTGTTTCTGGCATGGCCATGACTGCCAGCAAGGCCGGATGCCCAAGACGAACATTGAGTTTTGGAATGCCAAGATTGAGCGCAATCGCGAGCGCGACGTGCGTGTGCAGCGTGAACTGGCGGCGATGGGTTGGCACTGCATCACCGTGTGGGAATGCGAATTAACGAAGGAGCGCAGTGCCGAAACCCTGCGCTCCTTGGAGTATACCCTCAATCACATTTACCTGAAAGACCATGTCATACCCTACCCACGGATAGCAGAAGAATGTGATGACTATGACATGGCGGCTGAAACCATTACAGATTGACCGTTGCCTTCACGCCCTTACTCTCATTGCTCAGGCGGTCGAGGGCAGTCACGACATACGTATATTTCGTGGAGCCATTGACGTATGGCAAGGTGAGCATCGTGTTATTGGTGATGGTGACAATCTTGGAGGCATCGTTGAGATTGACTTTCTCACCCTTGGCAAACTTATAGACGACAAAGCGAGTCACCACGTCACCCCATTTCTTACCCTTGGGGGCGTCCCAGCAAAGCACGTGGTTGCCATCGCCCATCTTCACCACCTTGACATGCTTGGGGGCTTTGGGCGTCTTGTCGTCGATATATTTCATCAAGGGTGGCAGGGCGGGTGTCTTCCAAAAGTACTTACGCAGCATCGTGCCATACTGCCCCTTGTCGTCTACCACGACTCGTGAATACCACAATACGGAGCCATTGACATTGGGCAGTTGCTGGTGGAGCTTGAACTTCGCTGCCATCTGGTTGGTATTGGGATTGTCCACATCGGCAAATTTGACAGTTTTCTCCACGTCCTCGCCGATGTAAAGATGGCGGTTGGAAGCATATTTGTTCCACCATGTGATGAGCGTCTTATAGTCTGCAAGATTGTGTCCGATCTGCCAATAGAGTTGTGGGACACAATAGTCTATCCATCCATTGTTGACCCAAAGCAACACGTCGGCATAGAGGTCGTCATAATTCTGCGTGCCATTGGTGTCGCTACCGTTCAACGGATCGGTCTTCTTGTTGCGGTAGATGCCAAAGGGAGACACGCCAAACTTCACCCAAGGCTTCTCTTTCTTAATGGTCTCAAAGAGTTGTTTGATAAAGACATTCACGTTGTCACGCCGCCAGTCGGCCTTATTCTTGAATCCATTGTTGTAAGCGGCAAACTCCCTGTCGTCGGGAATGACCTGCCCCGCAGCGGGATAAGGGTAGAAATAGTCGTCGATATGGAGGCCATCGATGTCATAACGTTTCACGATGTCTTTCACCACGGTACAGATATAGTCGCGGTTGACGGGTTGTCCTGGGTTGAGGATATACTGCCCATCGTAGGTGAACATACGCTCGGGATGGGTGATGGAGATGTGTGTATTGGCAAGGGCGGTCGTTCCCTTGGTCTTTGCGCGATAGGGATTGATCCACGCATGGAGTTCCATTCCGCGCTTATGGCATTCGTCCACCATCCAAGCCAACGGGTCCCAATAGGGCGAGGGGGCCTGTCCCTGCGTCCCGGTGAGGAATCGGCTCCATGGTTCGTAAGGACTGGCATAGAGTGCGTCGCACTCCGGGCGCACTTGGAAGATGATGGCATTCACGCCATCTTTCTTCAACTCATCCAACTGTTGGGTCAGATTTTGCTGCATGGCTTGTGTGCCAAGCCCTTGGAACTGTCCGTTCACACACTGGACCCATGCCCCGCGAAACTCGCGCTTGGCTACTGCTGTACCCGAATATACTCCCTTGTTGCTGCATGAGGAAAGCCATACGGCAAGAAGGCATACCATCAAAAACGTTGTCTTTGTTTTCATCATCGTTTGAATTATCCGATGCAAAGGTACACAAATTATTTGACAATCGCATAGCACGACAAACAAAAACAGCGACGGCACTTGATGCGCCGCCGCTGAAGATGTCATGGATTTGATATTTCCACAAGGGAATTAGTCAAGCCACTTCACATAACAGAAGTCCTGACGGTGGGGAAGCAAGTCGCTCTTGGGGAACATGCGGACACAACTCTTATAGCTTCCTGCCTTGTCGGGCTCGATGAGAGCCTCAAAGGTGTAGAGGTTGCCGGTGTGTTCCACCATCTTAAACGAGTCAATCTTGTTGACCTCACGGTCGGTATCACGACCATCATTAAACAAAGTCACAAGCTCCAAGCCCACGGCATCGTTGAGGCCTTGCTCGTCGATGACATACTTGATCTTATATTTCTGGCCTGTCTCACCACCCTCGGGCAGGAAATTGTCTTCCTTGGAGACCACACGGATGGAATCCCAACGCTCGGCGACGGCCTCTTTCCATGCGGCAATCTCCTTGGCAAGGCGATTGTCGTCGGCAGTAACCTGCTTGAAACGCATCGCCAATTTGTTATAGAACTTGCTATAATAATCGTCCAACTGGCGTTTCATCGTATAATGAGGCGCAATCTGGGCAATGGAATTCTTGATGACCTTAATCCAACTCTCACTGAATCCCTTGTCATTGATATTATAGTACATGGGAATAATCTCATTCTCCAACAAGCCGTAAATGGTTGCAGCGTCCAACTGGTCTTGGTAGCCTTGATTCTGATAGGTACGCTTCTCGGTCAAAGCCCAGCCAGCACCCTCGCGATAGCCCTCAAGCCACCAGCCGTCGAGTACGGAGAGGTTGACGACACCATTCATCTCGGCCTTCTCTCCAGATGTTCCAGATGCCTCCAAGGGGCGGGTTGGCGTGTTCATCCAAATGTCTACACCCGACACCAAGCGGCGGGCAAGCAGGAAGTCATAATCCTCCAAGAAGATGATCTTGCCAAGGAACTCTGGTCGCTGGCTAATCTCATAAATCTTCTTGATCAACCCTTGCCCTGCACCATCGGCGGGATGAGCCTTGCCGGCGAAGAGGAATTGCACGGGACGGTCGGGATTGTTGACAATCTTACTCAATCGTTCCAAATCGGTAAAGAGCAGATGGGCGCGCTTGTATGTGGCAAAGCGACGGCAGAAGCCGATGATCAGCGCATTGGGATTGATACGTTCCAACAAGGACACCACACGTGAGGGGTCGCCCTGATTCTTCAACCACATGTCGCGGAACTGGGAACGGATGTAATCCACCAGTTTCTTCTTCAATGCCATTCGTGTTGACCAAATCTCCTCATCGGGAACTTGATAGATGGCCTCCCAAATCTTTTGGTTGCTCTGGTCTGCCATAAACTTCTTGTCGAAGTATTGGGCATAGAGCTTGCGCCATTCGGTAGCAGCCCAAGTGGGGAAGTGAACGCCATTGGTGACATAGCCCACATGGTTCTCCTCAGGATAATAACCTTTCCAGATGGGGGCAAACATCTTCTGGCTCACCCATCCATGGAGCTTGCTCACACCATTGACTTCCTGACAAGTGTTACAAGCGAAGGTAGACATGCTGAACTTCTCGTTATGGTCATCAGGGTTGGTACGTCCCATGCCAATCAATTCATCCCAAGAGATACCCAACTTGGCAGGGTAGCCACCGAGATACTTGTGAGCCAAGCCTTCATCGAAATAGTCATGTCCGGCGGGAACGGGGGTATGCACAGTATACAAACCCGATGCGCGAACCAACTCCAAGGCCTGGTTGAACGTCAAGCCCTCGTCGATATAGTCACAGAGACGCTGGAGGTTGCACAAGGCAGCATGTCCCTCGTTGCAATGATAGATGTCTTTCTTGATGCCTAACTTCTTCAAAGTCAACACACCACCGATGCCAAGGAGAATCTCTTGTTTCAGGCGATTCTCCCAGTCGCCGCCATAGAGTGAATGGGTGATGGGACGGTCGTACTCCGAATTCATGTCGTTATCGGTATCGAGGAGATAGAGTTTCACACGACCCACATTCACTCGCCACACGTAGGCATGGACAAGATAATTATTGTAAGGAACGGCAACGACCATGGGATTACCATCTTCGTCAAGTTGACGCTCAATGGGAAGGGAGCCGAAGTTCTGCGTGTCATAGTTGGCAATCTGCTGTCCATCCATGCTCAGGCTTTGCGTGAAATAGCCACAACGATAGAGGAAGCCCACGGCACACATGTCTACATTGCTGTCAGATGCCTCTTTCACATAGTCGCCAGCCAACATGCCCAAACCACCGGAATAAATCTTCAAGGCGGAGTGCATACCATATTCCATACAGAAATAGGCAACGGAGGGACGAGTGGTGTCAGGTTTCACATCCATGTAGTCACGGAACAACTTGTAAACGCCATTGATTCTCTTCATCAACGCCTTGTCCTGGACAATCTTCGCCTTGCGCTCGAAGCTCAAACGCTCCAGCAAAAGCACGGGATTGTGGCGCACGTCATGATATATCTCTGGGTCAAGGTCACGGAACAGGTCCCTTGCCTCATAGTTCCAAACCCACCACAAGTTATGGGCAATCTCGTCCAAGCACTTCAACTCTTGGGGGAGACTCGACTTGATGGTCAACGGTTTCCACTGGGGTTCAGTTGCATAATTTGCTTTAATCTTCATAAAATACTAATGATTTATTAATTGTGTAATTTCTGTTTACGTCCTTCGGCACGGCGCAAAGCGAAGTCGTATGCCTCGTAATAATACTTGATAAACTCGCTCCAAAGCGCCTTCTTCGATAACTTGTCGGCATTCTGGCGGGCTTTCTTCACGTCGGCTGCGCTCATGTTGGAATATTTAGCGACGGTATCTTTGATGATGTCCGCCACCTCGGAATAGTTATAATCAGTACGATGGATGACCTTCGCACCATCCTCTATCTCGCTGTTGCCACCCTTGACACCATTCGCCCACATGCCAAAGCCCGAAAGGTCGGTGGTGATGCAGGGTACCTTGAAAGCGATTGCCTCCAAAGGAGTATATCCCCAAGGCTCATAATAGGACGGATAGATGCAGAGGTCGTTGCCAAGCACCACATCATAATAGGTCATGTTGATGATCCCGTCATCGCCCGTGAGGTAACAAGGGAGGAAGATGAGCTTCACATGGTCATCCTTGTAATTGTGCATGTCATAATACTTCAACATCTCCAGCACGTTGTCGTGGCTCATGTTGTTGAGCCAATGGGTGATTTCGCATACTTCCAAAGGGGTATCATATTTCTTCCCACTGGCAAGACGTTCCATTAAGTCCTTGCGGGGCTCGCCTACCCAGCCAGGTACCTCGATGAATGCCACAACGTTCTTGTGCAAGTCCTTGTCGCGCAAGAGGCGGTTCATTGCCTCGATGAACACGTCGATGCCCTTATTGCGGAACTCATACCTGCCACTGGTGGAGACAATCAGCGTGTCATCGTCTAAATCCGTTCCCATCAAGGCATTCGCAACATCCAACAAACGCTTGCGAGCCTCCTTGCGCTTGCGGGTAAAGGTTGCTCCTTTGGGAACAAAATGGTTCTCGAAGCCATTGGGCAACACCACATCCACGGGCTTATCCAACAGTTCAACGCATTCCTTGGCAGTGATCTCGCTAACGGTAGTGAAACAATCCACATGCTTGGCGGTTTGTTTCTCGATGGAATGCTTGCTCTGGACATTCAATTCTGCCGACATCTGGTCGCCATTGTAGGCAAACAGATAATCGTATAGGGGTTTGTTATTACCAGCTATACTTCGTCCAATGCTGGTGGCATGGGTGGTAAAGACGGTAGCAACTTGTGGCAGGTATTGGTTGATGTACAACAAACCCAATCCCGTCATCCATTCATTGCCGTGGTATATGACCTTCTTGGTATCGTCAAGGTAGAACTTATAGAAACTTTCCACGACCAAGGCTGCGGCGTAGGAGAACATCGATGCCTCATCGTAATCGCCATAAGCATGGAGGCTATCCACTTGGTAACACTCCCACAACTTACCATAAATCTCATCTTTTTTGGAAAAATAGGGGGTGAAGTCCACCAACACGGCTATCGGTTCACCCGGGATGTTCCATCTACCGATACGGATATTGATGCCATCTTCCTTGGCATGACTTTTCCAATCACCAAACAATGTCGGGTCTTCGCGGAAATAAGGGTTTTCCTTTGTTGTCCAACAATCGGGACCTATGAAAATAATGCGGTCTTGGAGCGCGTCCTGCAATGTCTTCGCACGTGTAGAAAGAACGGTATAAATGCCTCCAACCTTATTGCAAACTTCCCAACTCGACTCAAAAACATAGTCGGGAAACAGTAAATCTTTTACCATAAAAACTAATAATCGGGTGCAAAAATACAAAAAATAATTAAAAAGACACTATAAATGTATGTCTTTAATTGTTGGTGTCCTGTTTTTTCTTGACTTATGCAAAGCACCCGAAAGGACAACAGCAACGAAAAAGGTCACAGGGCATGAGCCCTGCGACCATCACCTAAAGCCTTATAGATATTTCACGTAGGAAATATTATTTCTTGAAAAAGTCTTGAACAGCCTCATTGGGAACCATCTTCTCATCGAAAACGTAGGCACCTGTCTTAGGGCTCTTCACCATCTTGATTACCTTTGTATATGCACGACCATCCTTGGAACCTTCGTGGAGGGTTGCAACGGTTTTCTTTGCCATATCCTAATCTGCTATTAAATAATGATTACTTGATTTCCTTATGAACAGTCACCCGCTTCAAAATGGGATTGTATTTCTTCAATTCCATGCGTTCGGGGGTGTTCTTACGATTCTTCGTCGTGATATAACGGCTCGTGCCAGGCAGACCACTGTTCTTCATCTCGGTGCATTCCAACACTACCTGGACCCTGTTTCCTTTAGCTTTCTTTGATGCCATGGTTATTATTCTCCTATCACTTTAATGTCTTTCCAATCGATATATCCTTTTTCAACAGCCTGTTTCAAGGCAGCATCCAAACCCACCTTGTTAATCAGACGGAGACCGGCGGCACTTATCTTCAAGCTAATCCAGCATCCCTCCTCCACATAATAAAACTTCTTCGTAAACAGGTTAACGTCAAAGCGTCTCTTTGTACGATGCTTTGAGTGAGACACATTATTACCTACTTGTGCCTTCTTGCCAGTGATTTGACATACTTTTGACATTGCTTATCTATCTTAATTGTTTTCGTTTAATAAAGTACTTTCTTCAAACAGAGTGCAAAATTACACTTTTTTCCCGAAACATCCAAATATTTCCCAAACAAAGTGATGAATTAAGTTTTTTTAAAAGCCAAAGACAACACGTAGTTCGCTAAACCTTTACTTCTCTTCCCATTCATCCCAATCTATTTCCTTCAAATACTTGTTTACTTGATCACGAAGGGGGCGGAGATCGTCCTCTATGACATAAAGGACCTCTCGCTCTTTAATCTGATAATAACCATGCACCAACACGTGGCGCATGCTGATAATCTTTCGCCAAGGTATCTCTTGGTACTGGGAACGAAACTTCTCACTTAACCTATAGGCAGCCTCCCCTACAATCTCAATGTTTTTCACAAGGCCATAATAGAATATCTCATTGTCACGTATATTATCTATCGTTAACCCCGTTGCATGATTGAGAATCCGATCAATTGCCTCAACGATATGCTCCAATCTCCCACGGTCTCTAATAGGCTCTCTCATAAATCAACTTTTTGTCACGGTTTGCACTCTCCAAAGCCCAAGGCTTCAATGTACCATCCTCCACAATGTCCACAGACCGATGGAGGATGTCTTCCAAGTCTACAACCATTCCCGCATGTGTCAGCAAGCTGACACGGGCATTCTCATCGTAAACTACAAGCAAATCAACATCACTTTCAGGGGTTTCCTCACCACGGGCAAACGAGCCGAAGAGCCAAGCCCTCACAACCGGCTGCGTCTCGAAGTAGTCTGAAATAGCTTTCGTGATACTTTGTCTATTCATGTCTTGATGATTATTAGCAGCGGGGCAACATCAAATATTGCCCCGCCACATTATTTATATTATATACAATCACTCGTCCGTGCGGCCCCACACGCGACCCCAAGCATGGGTATCATCGTCTTCAAATACCCCAGAGTGTCCCTTACCGAGGATTTCATCTTCATTCGGGTTGCTTTCCACAGGAATGTTTACAAGAAGACGATTTGCAGGAAGTAGCAATTTGCAATTGGGTGCTATATATGTTTGCTTTTCCATAACAACTTCTCCTTTCATTATTTAATGATAACTTTCTTGCCATTCACGATGTAGATTCCCTTGGTGGGATGGTTGACACGCACGCCACTGATAGAGTGCCATACGGCATTCCCTGTGTCCTCGTCGATACTTTCGATGCCATCGACAAAGCCACCGTCCTCGCTCACAACGCTATCCCCATTCGTTAAGTCTCTCATGACGAAAAGCCCCCTGGCGGCATTTGTCTGTGACGTGATAGCCTCAACCTGTTGCTCTCCGTTAAGATAAGCCTTATGGTCGGGAACTGCGCGTCCCTCTTTCAACTTGTTGAAATATGGAAGGTCAGCATTCTCTTTCATCTGGAGAACGAAGTAGCGCACCCCACTTGTTGCCTTTGCCAAATTGGGATCGAGAGAAGCATAGAGAAGATTGTTCTTCACCTTTGGCAACACCTCTGGCGATTGGTAGATGACGAAATCTATTTCTTGACCTGCTGGTCCATGCACGACAATCGGAGTCTTTGCCGGCAGATAACGCTCGCTATCATCTACATCGGAATCATGGTTCTCCACGATACCAAGCTGTTGCAGAACGGCAGTCGTGTTGTCAAATTCTGTCACTTTGAAAATTTGGAGACCGCCAATATTCAATGTTGTCTGATATGCATCAATGTCATGGTCAATCACGTAGGTCGTCCATCCCTTTGCATTCATTTCAATCTTTTCGGTCTTGCTGGCATTGACTTGGAACTTATCTACATTCCATGTGCCATAATGCTCGCTATCGGAGGTATACTCAAACTTGATGCGGATATAGTTATTTTTATAAGCATCTAAGCTAATCTCGCCAGAATTGACACGAATGAATTGACCACTACGAGAATCATTGCTTGATGTTACGGTGCAATCTTCATTCGTATATTCATTAGCGCGGAATTTTTGCGTGAAGAATGTAGCTCCGCCTTCTCCCCATGGTATTTGATTCCATGTGGTAACATTTCCATTTGCATCGCTGATACCTACATACACTTTACAGGAATACTTTGCTACTTCATCGTCGAGTGTGGTCTCTAATCCTGTATTCTTTATGGCAGTTGTGTTCGGGTCACTATAGAATTTATGTCCCGCATGGATAAAGAAGAAGCTGGGATCTGTCACACCAATCAAGTTGATAATCGGACTTATCAAGTCAGCTGTGCCATAGTAGCGGGTAATATTATTCTCGTAGGTGTTGGCACTTGATCCAGAAACATATTCATAATGGCGTTCCTCGCCCCAATTTGCGATAGCCTGCTGTCCCGTGTTGGATCTAATCTCCCATTCAGGTCCATTGGCCTCCTTCTCAGCTGTAAAGCCTCCGGAATAATCAGAGAATGTCTCATAATAGGGCGGAGTCACCGCTCCCGTGTAAGTGTAGATAGCTGTCGTTGCATCAGAGATGTTGCCGTTGGCATCTACTGCCACAGCCGTAACCATCATTGGCTGAGAGTAAGTCAAAGTGCCACTATATACAACAGCCGCAGGGTTTAAGACACCTGTATTGGTCTCCGTAGGATATCCCGTCTCTAAATCCAAATAGATCATTTTGGTCTGTTCTATATAATAGATGGTTCCACTCTCGGCGGTAATGTTCACTGTGTAAGTTCCATCTTGCTCGCTGCTCTCGGGGTCGAAGGTCACAGCCGATGGATGTATTAACGAAACCAACTGGCAAGGGTTATAAAATTCATAGGTACCTTGATAATTTGTTAGGTTACCATAAACCACAACGATGTCGCCGACAGCGACCATTGATGCATCTGCGTTGTCGGTACTTACGCAGCGGTATGCTTGCAAGACATCTGTGTCGCCACTATTATCAACAAAGGTGAAAGTAATATTGTTATATTGCGAACTCCATGCTGTAGGAATAGCAGTAACAATACCAGTAGCATAGACACCTGTAATCCCAGTACCAGCATCGATAGCAGCGCGAGCCTGTGCTACAGTATAAGGATTGTTCTCAGTTCCAGGTGCATTCGGATCGAAGTTGGTGACGGTCATCTGATATGTAGCAGTTTTCTCGCTGTAGTCATCATTGCCAGCGAAAGTAGCAGTGAAAGTGACTGTGCCAGCACCTACAAGGGTTACTGCACCTGTAGAAGCATCAATGTTGGCCACTTCATCATTGTTGCCGCTCCATACTACAGTAGCGCCTTCAATAATAGCTTCATTATAGGTAACAGTAGCAGAAAGACTACCAGCAGCTGTACCTTCAAAGACGTTAGTATTCGTAATACCTGTATCATCGATAGTAACAGTAGGCTCAGCCAAGTTCTTTGTGGCAGTTACTTGTGCTACATCACTCTCATCCTCACCCTTGATGGCTTTAGCATAGATGGTCGTGGTCTCGGTGATGGTCAATTCAGATGAATAGTCACTCCAATTCTCACCATCATAGCTATATTTGATGGTTGCTCCATCTGTAGCGCAAGTAATCGTTGCTGTGGTAGAGAATAAGAATGGGTTCTCTGCAATAGTAATAACGGGAGTCTCAACAGCAGCTGCTACAGGACTGCTCCAATAATAGGTGGTGCCAGTATTGGTAACATCATAGTTGACCGAGATGGCAGTAATTCTTACCTGTCCATTGGTCGCAGAACCACTATTACCAACTGTAAATTCTGCAGAAGTACCAGAAACGTTTACGGCTGTTCCTGATGTAATCGCAGAAGAATTATAGTTCAGAGTACCAGTATTGCTAACTGTGAATGTAAATGTTACTGAGGTTAGTTCTCCGCTTGCAGTGCTAATGATAACTTTACCATCCTCGTTTTGATAAAAACGCCAATCATTGCCACTTGTATAGTATTTACCAGTATTACCTGTTCCCGTTCTGTCGGATGTAGTAGCTGTGACATTTTCATCCAACGTAACACTTGTGTATTTAGTTCCATTTCCCCAATTATTCGCTGTAGCATAGTCAGCAATAGTTACGCTTGCACTCTCATGAGTTGTTCCGCCACCATCTTCTGTTTTAGTATATACAGGATACAGGGTAATGTTTGCCGTAGGAGTATAAGCACCAGCGGAAATAATGGTTGGTGCTGTTGTTGTCTTTTCGCTTACATTGGTTTCAGACCAACCGGCGAAGTCATAGCCATTTAGAGCAGCACGGGTAGGAAGAGTAACGCCCGCGCCACCTGTTTCCTCTGTTAAAGTAGAGTTGTCGTCACCAAGAGTAACAATATAAGTAGGAGTAGGAGCTGTAGCGTAGGTATATTGAATTCTGATACTTTTAAGTCGGAATAATTTAACACCAGAATTGACACCCATAGTAATAGTCAATCCACCCAAACTTGTCGGAGAATCTGGCTTTGTTATAGTCATTACTCCATTAACATAAGTTGATGATGAAGGATATGACGAAACACTACTGCCAGACCAATTTGAACCTGTTTCTGTTCCAATGGCTGTAATAGTAGTGTTAGAACTTGTGGGATTAGTGCCTGAACCAAAAGTAGCAATATTAAAAGTAATTGTAATATTACTTGTCGGTTGATTGGTTATTGGTATGGCAATTGTAGCAGTATTACCAGCAGTTCCAGGTACTTTCCAATAAGAAGAAGCGTCTGTGTAATCGCCATTTAGCATATTCCCTAAAGCTGAATAATCGTATGTGACATCATAGTCATCCGCCCACGCACTCCCCATGACTGCCAATAGCAGCATGGTCATCATTAAACGTAATTTCTTTTTCATAAGCTTATGTTTTATTGTGAATATTCATACAAAGGTAAACATTATTTATGAAATAACGTTGGGATTGCCTATTTATTAAACATTTTTAATGGATTAGGCATCCACCTCCCATCCACCACCCCATCGTTTATGGTATGGCATACAAGGGGATATTGGTCAGATGTTCCTGCCGAATATAGGGTAATAGGGAATATCGGATGGCGTGTAGTTCTGGATGTGTTTCCAAATAACGGTGGAGGGAATTAGACACCACATTGCGCCCTGCCTTGACCTCAATGGGTACGATGCCATCATCCGATTGCATGAGGAAATCGATTTCCATCCTTGAATTGTCCGCACTGTAATAAAAGATGTTTTTTTCACTATTACTTGACAATTGTTGGTAAACATACTGCTCTGCAAGCCCTCCCTTATATTCCACGAAAGCGGAATTGCCAATCAACATCTGTGCTGCCGGGGCATCAACCATGGCGCCAAGGAGTCCGCAATCAACCATAAAAAGCTTGAAGGCATTGGCATCCTCGTACACCTTCAGCGGCATTCTCGGCTCTCTACATCTCGTGACCTTGTGGACCAGCCCCGTGTCAATCAACCATTGTATCGCCAATTCAAAGTCCGTCGCCCGTCCACCCTTTTTCAAGTCTGCATACCTGAATTTCTTGTTCTCCTTAAACAATTGCGCTGGTATGGACTGCCATACTTGGTTAATCCTCGTCACTTGATGTACGGGTGCATGTTTGGAGAAATCCTTTCCGTAGTCAAACAAGATTTGCCTTTGTATCTCCCTGACCGCGTTCAGACCCTCATGGTTGCCGTATGCCAGTACCGCAGCGGGCATTCCACCAACAAAGAGATACTGCCGGAGCAAATCTGTAAAAGCCTCTGACAGCACATTCATCGACTCATAGTCGCATGAAGCCACCAACTGCTCCATCCCTTGCTTGCCCATCGCACGCAAAAACTCCCTAAATGTCATGGGAAACACCCTGATCATATCGACTTTACCCACGGGGAACGACAACCCTTCATGGAGTGAGATGCCGAGTAATGACCCTGCCACCGCGACATGATATTGGGGTGCATCCTCACAAAAATACTTCAAGGCAGATAACGCACGGGGGCAGGATTGCACCTCGTCAAGCACCAATAGCGTTTCATGGGGACGGATGTCAATACCTGATAGGGCACTCAATTGCCTGACGATACGCTCCACATCATAGTCTTTATCAAATAATTTCCGCACATCCTCACTCTTATCACACGAGAAATAAGCCAGTTGCCCATATTCGTTCATACCGAACTCACGTAGCAACCATGTCTTACCCACCTGTCGCGCTCCGTTGAGGATTAGCGGCTTGCGGTTGTTCTTACACTTCCAATCAATCAGTTTTTGATAGACAAATCTTTGCATAACACATTTTTCGACACCTTAAACCTGGGAAAACCAACACTTTTCGACACCTTTTCCGTCTGCAAAGATACACTTTTCGACACAAACAAGCAAGAAAACCGCCATGATTATTTAATCCACGTGCATTATACCCATGACTTTCATTGTTTCTGAATCATCTCCCCAATGTCGAGGATGAGCTGTTTGGCCGGTTGCATCTTGGCTGCCAGTTCATCAGGATCCACATCATAGATGCAATTGTAGTCACTTTCCTCTCTCATGGTCTGCAATTGGTTGAATAGCTTCCCATATTGCGTCGAGAGAGCATTTGTCCTGATGTAATGCAAGGCAAACATCGTATGCACCCCCCGATGCGTGTTTACTTGGTGCTTGTCATGGACGAGCAAAGCGCTCACGGCATGAAACACGGCATAATACAACCTACTTGCCACGCCATTCCAAAACTCCCCTTTCATCAAAGCCTCTGCCTCGGCGTATGTTTTCATCGCCTTTTCCATCTCCAGTTTGACCAATGCTTGTCTTTCTTCTGCACTCAGGCTCATATCAATATGATTTTGTCTTGTTCCACATTCTTATAAAAAGGCAGGAATGTCCATGAGTTCCATTTCTCCTTGGTATAGAGATGGGGGTTAATCTCCTCCCCTATGTCCCACCCTAATTCACGGAGCGGATAAATCAAGTCATAGTCATCCGCCGTCAGCTTGGGCTTGTCGAGCAACACCAACAAGTCCCAGTCGCTCCCCTCATGGCTGTCCCCACGCGCTTGTGAGCCATAAAGTAGCAATGTGCTATTGGGTGGCAGCGTCTCCTTTGCCACTCTTACGATGTTGTCTATGACCATCTGCCTGTCCAAACCAATCCCTTTTTATTTGCCTTTACAAAGATAAGAAAAAACTCAAATATGAAAAAATATCCACGGGAATATCACTCCATACGTTTCACGGGTCGCAGCGGCGCTTGGATGTTCACCATCCACTTTTGTCTTTCGGGCATGAAGCGGAGCGGGATGTCGTAGTCGGCAGAGGCGACGAAAGACGCCGCCCGCCCGATGGTGTCCATACGCAGGAAGTCACGGATGGTGACATGGGCAACCGCCGTCGAGTCGTTGTCGTCAAAGTCGATGCCATGTATCTCGCACGTGGCAGGTTTCTCTTTCTGCCGCAACAGGTCGATGTCGGCCTGGTGTACCTGCGAGGCGGCATAGGCAATCCATATTTCCGACCCTGGCGTGACATGGCGAAAAGCCTTGTGGTATTGCCAATTGAAATAATTCACCGCAAACGAGTCCACCTCTCTCTTTAGTTGCCTGGAGCCATGTCTGCCGCATGATGCCATCAACATCACCACTCCCATGCAGAGTGCCAGCGCGAGCGTGGCGCAATGTAAACGTTTATATGACTGATTAACGGCTTTCATCTTAAAATTATTAAATTTCGACAAAGATAACAAAAAGTTAAGATAACAAAGAGATGGGTAACGAATATTTTTTGTAATTTTGTACAAAATAACAAACCATGCTGAGATTCATATCCTTTGGGAGCGGCAGCAGTGGCAACTGCTACTTCCTTTACACAGAGAAAGAGGGGCTGATGATCGACGCGGGGGTTGGTATGCGCAACGTCAGGCGTTACCTCAAGAAGTACGACATTCCCTACAACCGCGTGAAATACATGCTCATCACCCACGACCATGCCGACCATGTGAAAGCCGTGGGCAGCGTGAGCCGCCAGTTTGACACCGCGGTCTACTCCACCGCCACCGTCCATCACGGCATCGACAACAATTATTGTGTGCGCTGCAAGATAGAGGCGGGACGCGCCAAGTCTTTCGAGAAGGGCACCACCTTCAACCTCGGCCCGTTCCAGGTCACGTCATTCGACGTGCCACATGACAGCCTCGACAGCGTGGGGTACCGCATCGAGGTGGAGGGACAGGTGTTTTGCATCATGACAGACATCGGGCATCTCACCGACGAGATGCGGAAATACATCGGCGAAGCCAACTATCTCATCATCGAAGCCAACTATGACGCGGAGATGCTGATGGCAGGCACCTATCCCGCACACCTCAAGAAGCGTATCATGGGCGACAAGGGGCACATGTCGAATGCCGAATGCGGCAAGGCTCTGGCAGAGAACGCCACGGAGCGTCTGCGCCATGTGTGGCTCTGCCATCTCAGCGAGGAGAACAACCACCCCGAACTTGCCCGCAAGACGATAGAGCAGACACTCCGCTCCTACGGCATCGTGGTGGGTAAGGACTTCGAGCTTGACGTGCTGAAACGCACCACGCCTTCAGACATTTTCTACCTGAAAGATTAGGCCATCCTGCCCCTCCGCCAAGCATTAATTTTGACCAAAATGTTTGACAAAACGCCTCTCACGAGAAATCATGAAATAGAATTCCATCATTGAAAAATGAAGATCCGACACGCCCTTGCGGCGGTCATTTTTCACTTTTCACCCATCATTTTTCGGTCGATACATCCATTTAACATTTTTTGGGCGGCATCTATCGGGCATAGATGCCACAGTTATTCTCCATAAAGGGGGCATTTATCGGGGACCGATGCCGCCCAAAAAATGTTAAATTGCCGCCTTTGGAGACGGTGGATGACACATCCATCTTGCAAGTCGTTGGCTTACAACACATTACAAAAACCATCAAAAACAACGGTTTTTCCAGCCAAACGTAGGTTTGTTTGGAAAAACGACCGCCATTTGAGGGGTTTTTGTGACAAAATATTGACAAAAACGAAAGGCTATTGCTCTTGCTTCCCACTGTCTTGACGCTGGTGCAAAGAGCAATAATACCCTATCTTGTATAGCTTGAACACGAACAAGGAGGGGTTGTTGCCACAGAGGTTGGCACGCCAATGCCGCTTACATATATTAAATATGTGTCGGACGATGGGCAGGAGATGGTGCCTCTCCAGTTTCTCCTTCTTGTCAATCAAGCGTGAATAGCCACTCAACTCATCACGGAACTCATAGAGCGTACGCATCCCCTCCTCCATCTTCGCCACGAAATGCTCATTGTCCTCGAACCGCGAGAATGCCACGGGGTTGTCGATGTGGATAATGGGAATGAACTTCTGCTGCAACACCTTCCCGAAAAGCACATCTTCATAGCCATAGTGCTTGAATCTCGCGTCCAACAAGTTCTCCACATAATGCCGGCGCATGATCAGGAAGTTGGAGGTATGGAAATCCTGATAGGGATGTTCTTCACGCTGTTCCATCGTGTGCTTGGGCTCTTCCTTCTTCTCGTAGCGGAACCTGAGGTTTCCCTTCCATTCCCTCTCGTCGCCCTTGACCACATAGCCCCCGTAGAGCAGTCCGCCCTCCTCATCTTCCTCCACATATCTCTGGATGAAGTCGTCGCGCTCCAACGACATGTCGGCATCGATAAAGAGCAGCCACTCATGCCGCGCCTGGTAGGCGAGCCAGTTGCGTGTGATGGCTCTCCCGCAATTAACGCCGCGTAGTACATACGAGCAGTTGAGAATCCCATTGATGGCTTGGTTGGCCTCGATGACGGCAGGGTCTGTAGACCCATCGTCCGCCACGAGGATGTGATACCGTAGGCGTTTGACCGCCATACATTGCTTGGCAAGCCCTCGCACCAAGTCAATGCACACGTCATTGTACGTCGGTATCAAGATTGACAGTTCTGTTTTAATCATAATTTATCTTTAAGGTAATGTCCTGTTATGCTTTCTACGCATTGCGCCACCTCCTCCGGCGTGCCTTGGCACACGATATTCCCGCCCTTGTCGCCGCCGTCGGGTCCAAGGTCTATGACATGGTCGGCGCATTTCACCACGTCAAGGTTATGTTCCACCACGAGGATGGTGTGCCCGCGTTGTATCAATGCGTCAAACGCTTTCAGCAATCGCTTGATGTCATGGAAATGAAGGCCCGTGGTGGGCTCGTCGAAGATGAACAAGGTGGGGTCTTGCCGTTCCTGCCCGATGAAGTAGGCGAGCTTCACACGTTGGTTCTCGCCCCCCGACAACGTGGACGAGTTCTGTCCGAGTTTGATATATCCCAATCCCACGTCCTCCAACGTCTGGAGCCGCTGTGCCACCAATCGCGCATCCGAAGCCATCGACGAGGTGATGCCGTCGCTGCCTGCCGCCGTGTTGAAAAACTCGATTGCCTCCGACACCGTCATGTCAAGCACGTCGTTGATATTCTTTCCCTCAAAGCGCACGTCGAGGATGTCGCGCTTGAAACGTTGCCCATGACAAACCTCGCATTCCAACTCAAGGTCTGCCATGAACTGCATCTCGATGGTGATGGTACCCACTCCCTTACATTCCTCGCAGCGTCCGCCATCGGCATTGAACGAGAAATATTGCGCCGTGAACCCCATCTGCTTGGAAAGAGGCTGCTCGGCGAAGAGCTGCCTGATGACATCGTAGGCCTTGACATACGTAGCGGGATTGGAGCGGGTGCTCTTGCCGATGGGGTTTTGGTCCACCATCTCCACGTGCGAGACCATCCGCCAGTCGCCCTCCAAAGACACATATTCGCCGGGGATGTCTGCCACCTCGTCGAGATGGCGTTTCATTGCAGGGAACAACGTACCCTTCACCAACGAGGACTTGCCCGACCCCGAAACGCCCGTCACCACAGTAAAGACATTTAAGGGGAACTTCACGTCGATGCCATGGAGGTTATTCATCCTACATCCCTTCAGTTCCACAAACATGTTCCACGGCCTTCGCGACCTTGGCACCTCTATCTGGTCGATGCCCGTGAGGTACTGGATGGTATACGAGCGTGGATAAGTCTTCGTCATCGCCATCAGTTCCTCGCCCCCGGGGATGGTTCCCTCAAAGACAATCTCACCACCGAGCCGTCCTGCATCAGGCCCCACGTCGATGAGATAGTCGGCTGCCCGCATGATTTCCTCGTCATGCTCCACCACGATGACGGTATTCCCTATCGACTGAAGTTCTTTCAAGACATGGACGAGGCGTTGCGTGTCGCGGCTATGAAGGCCGATGCTCGGCTCGTCAAGGATATAGAGGGAGCCAACGAGCGAGCTGCCGAGCGACGTGGTGAGGTTGATGCGCTGGCTCTCCCCTCCACTCAACGTGTTGGAAGGGCGGTTGAGAGTGAGGTACCCCAATCCCACTTCGACAAGGAAACGCAATCGCATCTTGATCTCCGTGAGGATTCGCCTGGCAATGGCTGCCTCATGTTGTTCAAGTTGGAGGTTCTCAAACCACTGGTAGAGGTTGATGACGGGCATTTCCACAAGGTCGCAGATGCTCTTCCCGGCGACCTTCACCCACGTCGCCTCCTTGCGAAGCCGTGTGCCATGGCAATCAGGGCACACCGTCTTGCCACGGTATCGGCTCATCATCACGCGATACTGTATCTTGTACTGGTTCTCCTTCACCATGTTGAAGAAGGCATCGATGTTCACTTGGTCGTGGATATTCATGTTCTTTTCTGATGGCAGGCCGTGCCACAGCATGTCCTTCTCCTTGCGTGTCAACTCATAATAGGGCTTGAAGATGGGAAAGCCGTCGCGCACGGCATTACGGCAGAAGATGTCTTTCCAAACGCCCATCTTATCACCATGCCAGCATTGCACACAGCCCCCATACACACTTAGCGAAGAGTTGGGAATCACCAACTTCTCATCAATGCCGATGATGCTGCCGAAGCCTTCGCACGTGGGACACGCCCCAAGGGGCGAATTAAACGAGAACATATTGTCGTTGGGTTCCTCAAACGTCATGCCGTCAGCCTCGAAACGCATGGAAAAGTCATACGCGAGGTGGGATGGGAGAAACACCAGGCGGCAGGCACCGTCGCCCTCATACATCGCCGTCTCCGTCGAGTCGATGAGTCGGGAGACGGCATCTTTCTCCTTGCTCACCGAGAGGCGGTCGATCAAGAGCCACAACTCGCCCACCAAGGGTGAGTCGGTGACAGAGAGTTCCTTTTTCTTGTGCTGGCTGATGAAGTCGTCGATGCGCACAAAGTCGTTCTTGTACCACAACCGGGCAAAACCCTGCTGGATTTCCATCTCCAATTGCTTGAGCAGGGTGCGGCCTTCAGGCACCTTCATGGGGGCAAGCACGACAAACTTCGTCCCCTCGGAGAAGCCCTGCACACATGCCACGATGTCCTCGCTGGAGTGTTTTTTCACTTCCATGCCGCTCACGGGAGAATAGGTCTTGCCGATGCGGGCGAACAACAAGCGTAAGTATTCGTATATCTCCGTGGAGGTGCCGACGGTGGAACGGGGGTTGCGGGCGATGGTCTTCTGTTCGATGGCGATAGCGGGCGGCAGCCCCTTGATAAAGTCACATTCGGGCTTGCTCATCCTTCCAAGGAACTGGCGGGCGAAAGACGAAAGCGACTCCACATACCTCCGCTGGCCCTCGGCATACAACGTGTCGAATGCCAACGACGATTTGCCTGACCCGGATACGCCCGCCACGACTACAAACTTGTCACGCGGAATGTTTACACTGATGTTCTTGAGGTTGTTGACCCTCGCTCCCTTCACTTCTATATACTCGCCCATAAACAATAATCCCCACCAAATATATTTGAATCAATATGCAAATTTAAGGATTTTTTGGCAAAAACGATTCATCCCACCCATGTATTTATACATAATTAATGAAAGGATAGGGCAAATACAACCTATAGGAAGATAACGGGGAATGGCAATTAATGGCTTCCAAGATATAGGAACACCATGCCCAAGAGTACCAAAGCCAAGTCTACCACCTTGCTTTTGAGGTTCTTTTCATGGAAGAAGATCGCACCGAAGAGGAAACTTACCACCACGGAGCCACGTCGTATCATGCTCACAATACTAATCATGGCACCAGGAAGGCTCAAGGAATAGAAATACAAGAAGTCGGCAGAACTAAGGAAAACGCTGATGAAAATGATGCTCCAATGCCAATGGAAGGGCGTGGAACGATGGCGCACTGGCCACCATAGCAGCATCAGCACTACGCCCATGAGTATACATTGATAGATGGTGTACCAACTCTGTACCATCATCTTGTCTAATCCCAATCCCCCATCGGCGGGTAAAGCCATGAGGTACTTATCATATAAGCCACTCACGGCACCAAGGACGGCGGCGAGAACTACAAAAAACACCCACTTGTCGTGCTTGAAATCAATGCCCTCCTTCCTTCCACTCCTACTCAACATGAAAAAGGAGATGACGGCAAGCAACACTCCAATCCACTGATAAAGGTTGAGACGCTCACCAAAGACGAGCATCGCACCCACCAACACCATCACGGGACGAGTGGCATTGATAGGCCCGACGATGGTCAACGGCAGGTGTTTCATGCCGAAATACCCAAATATCCATGAAGAGAGGACTATGAGGCTTTTCAGAAGGATATACTTATGCTCTCCCCACCCACCCGAAGCTACGTGAAATATGGTTGAATCAAGGCTGTGAGATGTTGCCGAAAGAATGATGAACGGCAGGAATATCAACGATGAGAACAAGGTGTTGAGAAACAAGACGGGTATCACGGCGTTGCCTTGGAGTGCCTCTTTCTTGAAAGAATCGTAGCAACCCAACAAGGTTGCCGATAGGAATGCCAATACCAACCACATATTTTATATTGTTTTTCCGGGGGGTTCGTTATGTTGTTGTTTCGGGATAACGATATGTCGATATTACGTTATTCCGTTATAATGAATGTCTTCGAGGAACAAGGCATGGCCAGGCATACTCTCCCCTGCCGCCGTGCGCGTCCTTGTCTCAATAATCCGCTTGAATTCATCATAGCTGACGCGATGCCTACCCACGTCAAACAATGTGCCCACCACGGCACGTACCATGTTGCGGAGGAATCGGTTGGCGGTAATCTCAAAATACCAAGTGGAGGGCGAGGTTTGGTGCCATTGGGCGTGTGTTACCTTGCATAGGGTGGTTTTCACATCTGCGCCTACCTTGCAAAACGACGCGAAATCGTCTTGTGTCAACAGGAAAGCCGCCGCCTCATTCATGGCATCGAAATCCAAGTCATAATGTGTCTCGCAAGAATATGCTCTCAAAAAGGGGTCTTTCCGCGTATGGATGTAATAACGATATGTCCTCGACGTGGCACTGAACCGTGCATGGAGAGACGACTCCACCTCTTCTACGCGCGAAACGGCAATATCGCGAGGCAATATCCTATTGAGTCGATACGTCATTTGTTGACCGTCCAAGGGATCCTCCACATCGAAATGTGCCACCATCAAACGGGCATGGACCCCTGCGTCTGTCCTCCCCGCTCCAACGACCTCCACGTCCTTGCGCAAAAGGATGGACAACGCACGTTGAAGTTCCGCCTGAACGGAACTTCCATTGGGCTGCACTTGCCAACCATGGTAGGCTGTGCCATCATAACTAAGATAGATGAAATAACGCGCCAACTACTTCCTTCCCCTGTCGTGTTTGGCTGCACTCTTGAACGCCTGCCTGTGAAACTTCTCCTCCGCCTTGATGACACCCATCACTTTCCCTGCCGGCAGGATCTTCAAGAACTTATTATCGTATTCTTGTTGTATCTCCTTAATCTGGATATCCAACTCGTCCCTTTTCCGAATAGCCTCACAACAAGCCTTGTCGTCATTGGTGTCTACATGGCGATAGCGGCGCATCTCGGCGAAAACGACACGTTGTTTCTTCAGCATCTCCCTGAAAACGGGGAAGAATTGCGATGCTTCATTTGGATTGAGCCCCACCTCCGTGGTGATGAACTGTTCCATCTCGGCATCGAAACGGGCGGGGTCAAACTTCGTCTCTGGGCGTTGCTGCGCCATTAATGGCATGGCGAGAAGGACAAAAGCCCATATCAAGAAAAACTTTAAGTGCTTGATGGTCATCTCCATAATCCTCACGACATTCAATTAATAATCAGCAAGATAAGCATACATATCCTCGTTGTCAAGCATGGTATAGTCTGCCGCCTGGTCAAAAGCGGAATATGAAGTGGAGGCTGGCAACTGGGTAAACTTCTCAGAGGGTTGGCTATCCGACGAGCGAAGATACATTCCCACACTGAAAATGGCAACGGCGACACTTGCCGCAGCGATGGCCAAAGGCCTGTATATCCGCCATTTGTCAGGACGGAGGGCTATCACACGGGCATCTTCGGTGGGGAGTTTCGCCATGATTTGCTCGCCCAACCCCTCAAAATAGCCCTCTGGAACTTTGAAAGGCTGCGCCTTGCCTATCGTTTTCTCCAAGTATTCAATATCTTTATCCATATTGTTACAATTTACATTTTTGACGAATATATATACAGAAAGTTTAATCGTGACTCTTAAAAAACTCGGTAATTTTCTTTACTGCCAGATGATAGCTTGCCTTGAGGGCACCCTCGCTCGTTCCAAGCATCTTGCTCATCTCCGAATATTTCATCTCATCGTAATAGCGAAGGGTAAAGACGGTGCGCTGCACATCGGGAAGTTTGGAAATCGCCTCTTGCAACTGCGCCTGCGTCTCGTCGCCATCGAAGTATTCATCCGCCATCAGACGATTGGCCACTCCCATCCCCTCCTCAGAGGAGAGCGACGAGATAGACTTCTGCTTGCGCACAAAGTCCAGCGACTCATTGATGGCGATGCGGTATAACCAAGTGGAAAACTTCGACTTGTTCTGGAAGTCGTCGAGGTTGGTCCAAGCCTTAATGAAAACGTTTTGCAACACATCATTGGCATCATCATGGGAGAGAACGATACGGCGGACTTTCCAATAGAGCGTTTCGCTATATTGGTTGACGATTTCCGAAAAGGCACGGTGGCGTGTCTTAGGGTCGGAAAGCAGTCCCATGATTCTCTTCTCGTCGTATGCCATCATCTTGTCGTTAAAGTCAGTCGCGGTAATTCCGCAAATGATGAGCTATGACACGGTCATACCCATATACGTCCTTATATGTCCTCAACACGCCCTTCTCATCGGGAAACACCGTGAAATAAGTGATGAGCAACGGTACTTCGGGGCTCACATCCACAGACCCTATGAGCCGTTGGCGATTAAGCGTATCTTCTACCACCACCTTTTCGCCCGTTTCAGGGTCTGTCTCGTATTGATTGCCTTTCTTGCTGACATCGGCTGTCATAGAATAACGCAACTTATCGATGGTAGTCTCATCCTTCTTGGAGAGCATATAGACCGCAAGGTCAAACGGTTTCTGCACCCGCACACAACCGTGTGAAGCACCCCGGTTGTCGCGCCCGAACACGCCAGGCGACGATGTGTCGTGTAAGAACACGGAGAAGGGGTTGTCGAAACGGAAGATGATACGCCCCAAGGAGTTGCCAGGGCCACCCTCTTGCGCCACCAAATAATCGCCGCTCTTGAGCATTCCCCACGACACACGCTCCGGTTCGATACGCTTACCTGTCTTGCGATGGCGAATAAAATACCGATGGCTCTCAAACCATCGACGATTACCCGCATGACGCGCCACCTCATTCTCCACGATGCTCTTAGGGATAAACCACTTGGGGTTGATGTCCATCCGCTTGATCTTGCTTGCCAAGAGTGGGGTCTTGGTATTGAATTTCCCACACACCACACGCATAGGCAACAAGGAATCGCCATCATGGGCATAGAGCTGGAAGGCGGGGATATTCACCAACACGTATTTATCAGGCCATTCCTGAAAGTCTCTCATTCGCCAACGGCAACGTTCCAAGTTGCATACCAGCTTGCCTCGTTCTTCCATACCAATGGAATCGTTACTGACACGGGCTAACAGTCGATGGTAAAGGGAATCCGTAGGTTGGATATCATGCAAGAACTCACCGACACTGTCAGTAGTTATTTTTCGCAATGCCTTGCCATAAAAGGCCGAGGTGGGATGTTCGATGGCTATGTCAAAGAGTTTTTGGTAACGCGTCGTATCATAAACAGTTTGTTGTGAAGGTTGCTTCTCGTCTATACGGTTGAGAAGGAATGTAGGGTTACTGAACCCATACCGCTGTCCCACGGCATATCTAAGGTACGCCTTGGTCATGTTGTATTCAAGCCTTGCCATCAAGAGATTGATGTCGAGGGTATCTCCCTTCGACTCCAAATGAAGCTTCCTAATACGCCCAAGGTCTTCCTTGATCTGCGGAACGGCAAACTTTCGTTGGCTGAACCCCATTTTCTCCACACCATCAAGATAGCGGAGAAGGGTGTCTGCACGATTATCCAATCCATTTCGGTCAATCCATAAGAAGGGACGCTCATTGGCATAATATTCACGAAGACGGTAGTCGGGAATCATCGAGTCGGCATCAGCCCTCGACAAACGTCGGAGATAGGAACGGATGGTTTGTGAATTGAGGGCATAAGACGATTCCCTCAACTCTCGCAACGAGTCGAGAGAAAGAATTCGGTAGGGATTGACATGCTCATCCTCGCATGAATGGAACAAACATGCCAAGAACAACAATCCCATAAAAAGTTGAAGGAATCTCACAAGGGAGCTTATCTGATAGAGATTTTACGAACGATTTTACCTACCTTCACGATGTAACAACCTTTGGGTAAGTTCAACTCATATCGTTTGTCCGGACCATCTACCTTGATACTCATCACACGGACACCTGCCACATTATATATATATAACTCCTGTCCGCCGGCACCTGTGACACGCAAGATTGACTCACTGACAGAAATCCCGATGGTTTGTGGCAGTTCAGATTCAATGATCTCTATGGCACTATTGGCATGGATTGCCATCGGCATTCCCATCAACAATGCACCGACCATGGTTATTTTAAGTAAGCTTTTCATCATAGTTACGTAACTTTATTTGTTGCAAAGATAACGATTTCCTACGATTATTGTCGGAAAAAGGAACTTAAAAGACTGCATTTAAGATTATTTAACTTCATACGAGTGTCCTTCATTACTCAATTCGGCATTAGGGAAGATGGCTTGCGCCTCTTGCAAGATGACTTGTTCGTCCTCGTATCGGGCACTGTAATGCCCCAACAACAGATGTCCCACATGGGCATCACGCGCCACCATAGCAGCCTGTTCACCAGTACTATGGTTATATTTAATGGCCCTGTCAATGTCTCTCTTGTCGTATGTACTCTCATGGTAGAGAAGGTTGACACCCTCCAATAGTTCATGCAACCTGGGCATATATTTGGTATCACTACAATAAGCGTAACTACGGGGAGGATCGGCGGGCTTGACTAAACGGCTATGGGGGACGACTTCTCCATCAGGGGCAATCCCGTCGGCTCCCATCTTGATGTTGTTAAACTGGTGTTGGGGGATATGGTAGAAGTCCACCATCTCACGGTCAATGTGTGGCAATGTGGGCTTTTCACGGAACAAGAACCCACAGCATTTGATGCGATGATCCAAAGGGATAGACTCCACCGTAATGCTTTTATCCTCATAAATGACCTGGTGTAAGGTTGTTTCCACCCCATGAAACACCACTTCATAATCCATCCCAGCGCAAAACATGCCAAGTTGGGCATTGAGCATTGACTCGTATTCGCCTGGGGCATAGACGTGGATGGGAGCCGTGCGTCCAAGTAAGCCAAAGGTAGAGAGCATACCCAAGAGTCCAAAACAATGGTCGCCATGGAGATGGGATATAAACACACACTGGATGCGATTGAATGAGATGTGGCATCGACGGAGGGAAAGCTGGACACCTTCGCCACAATCAACCATGAACATCTTTCCGCGAACCTCTACAACCTGTGACGAGGGGCAATGGTTTTTCGTGGGCAAGGCACTGCCACACCCGAGGATATGCACCTTAAATGGCTCCATCACTTCTGTCGTTTGTAAGTGTAAATGCCCTCGTCGTTCTCAATATAGAGGCTATCGGCACCGAGCATGTTGATCGTAAAAGTGTCAGCATTGAGCAGCAATTGACCGTTCAGGATTTTCCATGATGTCCATGGATTGGTCTCTACTTGCACATTCGACTCAACGACACCACCTTCCAAGATCTCGAAGTTCTTGTCGAGACTCGTCCATTTGCCCATCAGGGTTGTCAAGTTGATGACCCTCGTAGCAACCAAGCCTTCTGCTGTTTCCTTACCTATCACGGCCATACGGTCGCCCACCAACAGTCCTCCTTGCACGTCGGCATCTTCTTCCACCATCATCGTATAAAAAAGGGTGTCACCCACATCGGTAAGGAGCTGCAATGTGTGCATCGCCGTAGCATCCCCACACGTGCCATAGACTGTGGAGTCCACGACCATCTCTACATTCGCAATGGAATCGCTATCATTCTCCGGAGCCGTTCCCGTGGTCTTATAATCACAACGCACAGACAACAAGACCATTACCATGAAGGCAACAAATGCTAAAGCCAGTTTTCTCATATCTCTTGTCGTTTTATCAATTGATGAACACGATTGGTTTTTCTTTAATCAATATACACGGGTACAGGACGAATAAAAAGTGCATCAAGACTCTTCCCTCTCCATTTCCTTGGCCTCATTCCATAGAGCATCCATCTCCTCAAGGCTCATCTCGGTCAGGGGCTTGCCTATCTTGATAGAATGTTGCTCAATATAGTTGAAACGGCGGATAAACTTCTGGTTGGTATGCTCCAAGGCATTGTCTGGATTCAACTTATAGAAACGGGCCACGTTGATGATGCTAAAAAGAAAGTCGCCCAATTCATCCATGGAATGTTGCTTGTCACCTTTTGCCAGTTCTTGTTCCAATTCCTTCAATTCCTCATGTACTTTATCCCAAGCACCTTGCTTGTCCTCCCAGTCAAATCCCACGTTCCGCGCCTTGTCCTGAATGCGATACGCCTTGATGAGTGAGGGCAACGAGGCGGGTACACCCGATAAGACACTTTTGTTGCCGTCTTTCTCCTTCAACTTAATCTGTTCCCAGTTCTCTAATACTTGGGTGACTGTGGAAGCATCCGCAAATTCCCTGCCCTCGGCATTCTCTCCGTATGGCAATGGCTTGGGATGGGGTGCGCCCACCTGTGATGGATGATACACATGGGGATGGCGGAAAATAAGCTTGTCGGAGAGTTTATCGCAGACATCCGCGATGTCAAATTGCCCCTTCTCCTCACCTATCCTGGCATAAAAGCCAATGTGCAACAACACGTCGCCCAACTCCTTGCAAATCTCATGCACATCGTCACGGACGAGGGCATCACACAATTCGTACGTCTCTTCTATCGTATTGGGGCGAAGGCTCTCGTTGGTCTGTTTCCTGTCCCATGGGCATTTTTCCCGCAAGGCATCTAAAACATCCAGGAACCGGCCAAAGGCTTCCATCTTCTCTTCACGTGTATGTCGTGGCATATTCATTGCTTCTATTTACAGTTTGTATGAGCAAAAATAAGTATTTTTTCGCAAAAGACAGACTGTTTTGTAAAAAAAAGCAAAGATAAAGACCATTTTTAGGCAAAAACACTCATAAATAAGATAAAAAACACATGCTTTTCCATGCCACAAACCAACGGGCGAGGAAACTGACGGGGGCGTATTGCTGCTTTCCTGTTTTATTCTTTGGGGGTGTTTATGAGGACGGCATAGTAGGGAAATAAAACGAATAATGACCTTAAATGACAGGTTATTGACAAAAAAAGAGTATTTTTGTGGACGAATATGAAGATAATCGATGACATTTTAATCAATGACTTGGCAGAACAGGCAAAGAAGTCACCGAGGTTGAGGATGAACTATAACTTCCACCAGAGCCTTGACGACAAATGTCACCGCTTCCTCAACGCTTTGGAGCCTGGTACATTTATCCCCGTGCACCACCATCCCACCAAGGATGAGACCTTTGTGATTCTGAAAGGAAAGGTTAGGGTTTCAACCTATGATGATGATGGCGAGATATTGGAGTCTTGTGTCATCAGTCAAGATGATGGCCAATATGGGGTTGATATACCCAAGAATGTCTGGCATGGTGTTGAATGTTTGGAGCCGAGCGTCTTGTTGGAGTGCAAGGCGGGTCCATTTGTAGAACATGAGGTGGACGGGATTCTGGAAATCAAGAAATCGTGAGCAAATCATACCGTATCAATGGAAATCATCAGGGCAACAAAGACGGCAGAACGGGCGGGAGCATATTACGTCCGCATACAGGCAATGGCACGGAAGCACCAGATTCCGCTCAATGTGGAGTTTGACGAGCATGATACGCCCGATACCAAATATATTGTAGTGGTTGACGACTATCTACCCGTGGCAACCTGTCGGCTCTATGCCATCGACAATGAACGGGTGATGATTGGCCGGATAGTTGTCCTCCCAGAGTATCGTCATCAGGGGCTTGGTACGCGAGTTGTGAAGGAAGCCGAAACGTGGGCAAAGGAACTGGGCTATCGGATTGCCGTGGTGGAGAGCCGTGACAACAAGACCCATTTCTATGAGACGATGGGCTATGTGGCAGACTACTCGCAGAAGATTGTCGGCGAGACATTCACGTGCTATCGCATGGAGAAATCTTTGATGTAAATTGTTACTATCTTAACACGGTTGCTAAACCGATGCCGAAAACAATAACAAGCACATAGATAGCTATGCAAACGATGGTCAGAATACCGCAATACTTGAGAAGTGAACTCAGTCCTTCGAACCCGCGAGCCAATTCATGCTCATCATCAGATAGGCAGGCTGCCTTTGTGCTGTTCGCAAACTGGAAACCCTTTATGAGGGGATAGATGTAAATAGCGGCAAGCACCAAGTATAATAACACCACGGCTGCTCCAAGCGGTGGGGCGCAAACACCATTGTGTGCAACCGATCCAAAAACAAACATCGAGATGGCAATAATCACTATAAGCCCCACTCCTACGCAACCTACAATACAAAGGAACTTTGCCCATTTTGCGGCAGAAAGCAAATCTGCTTTCATTCTCTCGTTCACAGTCAATCCTGTAGTTTCGGTATTCATCATTTCTTCATTCATAGTTGTACTTTTAGTTTTCTAAATATTTATCATGTTTCGTATTCATTCAACCAGTTTTTACTTCCATTTGCAAATGTAGTTTATTATTTTTGATTATCAAAGAAAAACAATATTATTCTTACACTATTGTCCTGTTATGATTTATCGTATAGAGTCAACCAGCAAGTGCAATCTGTCTGCAAAGTTAGGTATAATGTTTGAAAAAGACCTCGTTAGGTGTGAGGAAATTTAGTTTTTCCCTTGGTCTTCTGTTTATTTTGGCTTGTATGGAAGCTATTCTTTTGTCA
>JAFRRN010000098.1 GCA_017428055.1 Prevotella sp. | reverse complement strand
TTAGGCCACCAGTGTTCAAAAACTCTGACTGGGCATCGAGCCCAGCCAGAGTTTGCCAAGAAAGGTACGCTCAGGATTGTCCCCCAGTATTCTTGGCTATTCAGCGACAAAGCAGCTGACACAGTTCAGTTGACGCACCCGATGACATGTATGTGCACCTGCTTTATATCATTGACCTATATTATGATAATGTCTAAAAGTAATAAGCGGCACTGATTTGCCAGGAATTGTAATTGCCATTCCATCCGTCGGCAACGGCTTGTGTGGCATCTTTCCATGTCACCTCACCCGTCTTGCCTACTCCTACATTGTAATTAGCAGACAATTGCAATGGACCGAGGAGAAGACCAGCACCCACATTCACGCTGAAGGCGGAGTTTTTCAAACGCCATATCGCCTCTTTGTCATCGGTCAGGTTTTGTTCCTTGTCTCCCACGGCAAAGCCCAATTGAGGACCGGCAAACCCAAACACGCTCGCATTCGTACCCAAATCCACAGAATATCTCAACGACAAAGGTACAATGATTTGCTTTGTTTTCAAGGTGTTCACTTGTCGCGTATCACTACTGCCGACCGGACTATAATACACGTCTATCTTTGACTCTCGTTGGCTATACAAAGCAGACAAGTCGATGCTCATGCCTGGAAGAGGAATGGGGATATTCAAGGTAGGTCCCACGAACCATCCCATACGATTGGTCGAATTAAACACGTCATTCTTGAATGACAATTGCGCCAAGTCCACTCCACCTTCCACACCCAGCCGCATTTGGGCATTAGCAGTAAGGGCAACTATTACCAAACACAACGAAAAAAGAATCCTCCTACACATATTATAATATTTAATGTCTTTCCCGACGAACTGTCACGCGGGCTGAACCCGAACTGGGCGTTGAAGTGCTGCGACTACGTCCGCTCTTCTTCACTGTCTTTTCCGTAGTGCCTCCGCTGCGTCGCGTCGATTTTTTCACTTTCTTCTCCTTGACATCTTTCGCAGCATTGGCAATGGAGTCGAGCGAGTCCTTCTTTTGTTGGTCTCCCCAAAGTTGTTTCTCAAACTCCTTCAGCTCCGCCTCGATACGCCGTTGTTCCTTCGACATCGCCGCAGAGTCGTTGTTGCAGTATTGAGCCAAGGTCTGTCCGAGCATGTTCGTCGTCTTGTAAATCTTTCCACGGTACTTGTTCATGGCAAAGAAATCGTCCACACTCATCGTCGCTGCATTGTTGAGGTTGCTTGTCATGATGGTCTGCTTGGCGAGGAATGGTGCCATATCATCATATTTCACCCAGAACAAGGGATATTTTGCCGCACCGTCGCCAAAGTCATCCTCGCGCACCATGATGGGGCAAAGTGCCAACACCTTGGTATGGAATGTTGACGTGGCCTGGTCATAGTAGGCACTTTCCTTCAGATAGTAAGCCGTTACCTCCTTGGAAGGAATGTCGCTGTCATCCAGATGAACACCTTTCGCCGTTCGCTCATAATAGATATGGTAGTCGTCAAGGAACTGCAAGGGCTTGATTCTCGCGGAGTCGGTAAACACCTCGTTGCCATCCATGCGATACTCATACGCCTTGACCATGCCGCGCATAATCAAGCGGAACATATAAGTAAAGAGGTTCATCTGTGTGCCTACGGGTTCAACGGGATAATACAGGCCAGCATTGGCATCCTCCATGAGACTAATCTCCCGGTAGATGTCACGCCTCCACACCACATCCTCCGACATCACGGCTTGCGTGGGGAAGGAAATTTGCGCACGTGTTGTTATGGTATTGGCATTCGACTTGTTTTGTTGCTGTGCTGCCGCTTGTTGCTGTGTGCGCCTTCGTTGTGGCTGCGCCAGGATGCCTTGAGCCAAGCAAGCTATGAGCAATATGAAAAAAATACGTTTCATCACTATCTTATTTCAATTATTCCTACATTATTATATTATTACTTCACGATGACCTCCATGGCACCGGGTAAGGTACGGGTAATGCCATCGGGACCAATGGCCTGTACTCCACGGATATAGAAACGCCTACCGCGTGACAACTTGCGGAACGAGTCCTTCTGACGGCCAGAGAACTGGTTGCCATCGGATGCCAAGGGAACAGCATTTCCCATGTTGTCGAAGAACACAGTCTCAAACGACAACACCTTAAATGGGATGTCAAGCAAGCCGTCATCAATGGCGGCACTCAACGTGTTCATGCCCATCAGCGATGCTTTCGCCAATCCGCCACCCTTATAGCGGTCGTCACCAATGACAACGTATGGCGTTGGGTCGGGCAACTTACGCACCTTGAAGGTGACTTGTGCCATCTGCCTACTCGTTCCCTTGTCATTGGCGGTGACGGTAAAGGTCACATCCTTGCCCACGGCTGCGGGAACGGCAATGTAATGACCGTCGCCCTTAG
This sequence comes from Prevotella sp., assembly GCA_017428055.1. Taxonomy (GTDB): domain Bacteria; phylum Bacteroidota; class Bacteroidia; order Bacteroidales; family Bacteroidaceae; genus Prevotella. The sequence goes on along the minus strand of JAFRRN010000098.1, from coordinate 54,329 downwards.
CGGTCAACGAGCCGCCACTCATCGTCACAGACACGGCATTTTGCGGTACGCCGGGAACGCTGACGCTCATCGGGTTGCTATATCCCGCATACAACACATTCATCAAGTCGGCAGCCACGGTGGCTCCGCTCGGTGCGGGAATGACACTATATTTCTGCAAGAACTCACGTCGGATGGTCTCGCCAGCTGCATTATGCGTCAACATATAGCCACCAAACGTATGCTCTCCCACTCCACCAGCCGTAAAAGAATACTTGCCCGTGGTATTGATGCGGTTGCCATTGATGTATATTTCTGGCGTCTGCGTGGTGTCTACAGCCGCCATCACGATATTGGCAGAGAACGTCTCGCCCGGATAAAGGGTTGTCTTCTCAGGGATGACAAAGGCATCCAGCTTGTTCACACGAATATCTTTCACGTCGATGTTTGACACCAATGTGTGCAAGACCTCACCTTCAGCATAGCGAATGTCACTCTGCAATTTCGACAGCAAGGTCACAGCGGCAGCCACAGGCATGTCTTCAAACATATACTCCTGCCAGTTCTTACCCATCGTATGCGCACCCTTGGGTAACTCGGTGGTCAAGTTGTTGGCGATAATCTCACGTTGTTGCTGATCGGGAACCATCTTCAAGATACGCTCGCGATAAGAGACGATGGCATCATGAAGTCGTTTGCCCTTGCCAGAGCCTGGCGCAAGCATGACAAATGATGCCGCCTCAAGGTCTTCCTTGTTGCGGATGTTATGGATGTCGGCTTTCTTCCCATCGGCTTCCCTGACAATCGCCTCCTTCAATTCCTGTGCGAAATTGTAGATGGAATCGCTCATCTGCTTGACGGTTGACGCCTTATCATACCAAGCCTTCACTTTCGAGGGATTGAGTTTGAGCTGATCATCGAAGTCCTTATATATCGACGCATTCTCCTTTGCCGAGTTCGATGTGGTGCGGTTGAGGCTCTCCTCCACGACGGAGAAGCCGTTGAGCACCTCCGTGGAGACGTTCAACGCCAGCATCGCCATCAACACCACATACATCAGGTTGATCATCTTCTGTCGGGGAGATACGGGTCTTTTCTTGATTGCCATAATAATACTGTTTGATAGGTCAATGAACTAAAAGCGTGTCAAAGCTCATCTTCCCCAACCATCCCATTCGTCACATCTGCCCTTTGAAGCCCCGTCTTCGGCATATTGACGGTCATTGCCTCAATCATACGGGCATAAATCTTATTGAGTTCGGCAATCTGCCCTGCCATCTTACGGCTCTGCTCATTGATCTGGTCAATGGTGCCAATCTGCTGGCTGGCACCCTTGAGTTGCATCTCATAAACCTTGCAGATACCCGTAAGGGTACGGTTGAGGTTCTCCATCTCCTCGCTGTCGCGGGTGAGACGCTCGCTTTGCTCCGACACCTTGCCCAGCATCTCGGTAAGTTTCTTGAGTTCTTCCACGTAGTTGCCCTGTGCCTCTGCCATGTCGGGAGTGGTCTCCTGTTGCTGCGAAATCCAAGCCCCGCCACCAACAGCACCTACCGTTCCAGCTCCACCTACATGACCTACTTCATCTATGTCACCTACATGGCCAGCACCATCTACAACATCACCACTGCCACCGCCGCCGATGATGATTGTGCCACCACCGCCTCCGATGATGCCACCGCCACCACTGCCCACGGCAGCCGCCACAGCGGGTGTCTCGCCCTCGGTCAATTCATCGACAGGTATGTCTGCGCCCTCGATGCCCTCCACGCCAAGATGCGTAGGCAAATTCCTTCCGTCTGCCGTCTTGTCAAACGGCCGGTCGAATGCTGAAATGAAGAACACAAACACCTCCGTTCCCATTCCAAGGAAAAGGAAGAAGTTTGCCCCAGGTAAGTGGGTGAGCTTGAAGAGCGTACCCAAAATCACGATAGAGGCACCCCAACTATATGCATAGTTGAGAAATGTTTGCCCTGGAACGCTATCCATCCACTTCTGTAGACGGTAGACAACATTGAACTTGCTATACTTGGTCATTTTTTCTTGCTCTTGGTTTGTTTCTGTTTCGTACTTGTGGTGTTAGCAAGGCTTCTCACACAACGGAAGCCAATATAGGAGCGGGGCTGGTTTTGGTATTCCCATGTGCGCCACGCGCTGCGGATATAACTCTCCGGGTCTTTCCACGACCCGCCGCGGACACTCTTTTTCTTCAATCGGTATGGGTCTTCCTTTGCCGCCTTATATTCCAATTGTGGGTTGAGGTCGTTCATGGCATCCACACCCGCTTCGGTATAGATGGTACTCGTCCATTCCGCCACGTTGCCCGCCATGTCAAACAAACCATTGGAATTGGCGGAATAGATACCCACCTTGCTCGTGATGAGATTGCCGTCCTTGGTGTAATTGCCACGGTCGGGCTTGAAGTTGGCATAGAAGCAACCATCGCCACTCTTCACACTTGGATTGTCCCAAGGAAACTCATTCTGGTCCTTGCCACGGGCGGCATATTCCCATTCCGCCTCGGTAGGCAGACGATAGCGTTGCACGTAACGAGCCTCTGGGCCAAGACCTTTCAACAGGTAGTCCGTGCGCCAAGCACAGAACGCATTGGCCTGTTCCCATGTCACGCCCACCACGGGATAGTCGTTATAGGCAGGGTTGGAGTAATAGTTACGCAGATAGGTCTCGTTATCTGAGTTTTGGAAATCGTTCACCCAGCATGTCGTATCGGGATAGATATTGACAATATAGGTATTGAGGAAGTCCCATTCGCCAGTCAATGGGCGATTGATGGTCTCTCTCACGATACGTCCCTCGTCATCGATATAAGCGGTATCCTTTGAAATCATCACCACCTCGTTAGGATCCACCACGACATCGGTATTCAGGTTGCGCTCCTCTGCCTGCAAACGGTTGCGACGGAGGGCTGCCGTGGTGTAGTCATACACCTCATAACGATAATTCAACTGCCGTGAGTCGAGCAACTTCTCGCCCGTCACGGGATTAACCTTATAAAGGCTTTCCATGGCACGTTGTTCATCCTCGTTGGGCTTACGTGGCAGTTGTTTCTTCCAATTGAGGTGCGGCTCGATGGGGTCGCCGTTCTTGTCTTCGGTAATCATATAAGTCTCATCACCACCATACGACGGATCTGCGAGACGTGTGCGGAGAATACTATCACGCACCCAGTTGACAAACTGCTTGTATTGCGAATTGGTGATCTCTGTCTCGTCCATCCAGAAGCCATCCACCGACACGTCCTTCACGGGCGCTTGTTTGCCCCATAGGCTGTCTTGCTCCTCCATACCCATGCGAAGCCAACCCCGATTAATGCGTGTCATTCCGTAGGGAGTGGGTTCGGAGAATGCCTTGCCGCCTATGCCGACCACCTCGCCCCCACGTCCGGACGACGATGCCGACTTGCTGCCCATGCATCCCATGAAGGAAAAGGTGAAAAGGTAAAAAAGCGAAAAGGTAAGAATCGCCGTGCTGGCTGCCTTCCACTTTTCAGGTATCATTTGTTTCAATTTTCCTTCTTTCATCTTCATTGATTCATTTGATTATTATATTTCCAACTTTTTTAATTATTCAACTTTTAAAGGATGCGCACGCTCTTATGAAGATTGCGCCCCTTTTTCACCAAGTTAATGTCCATTTGGTAACCAAGAAACAGCTCATGGCTACCGTTGCCAGGATTGATGGCAGAGGTATACACCTCATAGCTATAGCCCAACACAATCCCTTGGAAACTTCCACCTATGAGGAATGTCACCGAGTTTGTAGGACTGTAGGCCAAGCCGGCGTACATCATCTTCGTGTCATTGGTATAAACCAACCGCCCCGTCACGTCGCCACGGAGAGCCACCAAGTCGGAACGAACCAAGAAGGATGTCTTCACCTTTAAGAACGGAGAACGAAAGCGAATATTGTATCCACCCGTCAAATAATATGTCCGGTCTATCTGCAACTCGTTGGTCTCACCAAGATGGACAAGGGGAGCCGTCAGGTGCTTGGCGGAGACGCCAACATACCAATTGCGATGGGTGTAATACAGGCCAAAGTCGATGTCAAGAGCTGTACCGTCAACCTCCGAATTGGTGAATGCCAGGTCGGTACCCTCTTCGGGAAACTCCGCCTTCGAACCGTCAAACTTCTCGCTGAGCAACCCTACCTGTAAGCCATAAGCGAGTTGCCCACCCAGCAGCTTGTGGCGAATGGCATACTGCACGGCAAGCCGCTGGTGGTCAAACAGTCCGAGCTTGTCACTCATCAACTGTGCCCCTACGCCATGATAAGTCTTGAGCGCATAAAAGGGAATGTCACCGGCGAAATACATAGTTTGGGGGTTGTGCTCAAATCCGGCGAGGTCAATCGCATACGCGGCAGTAACATTCAAGACCGCCTCCTTACCTACTGACGCGGGATTGAACGATGGCTCCATATCGAAGTAATGTGAGAAGGAGACATCGTATTGCGCCTTTCCCATCGCCGACAGGAACAGGGCAAGCAGTATGATTATTTTGCGTTTAAACACGAATGAATAACGCAATATCCGCCCTTTTATTGTGTCAGACAACAATTATTTCAAGAAACACGAATGCCACCCTTTCTTGTCATGGGTGGCATTCGTATCCGTTTATCAATGTTGACAATATGACTGTCTACATGTCATCAATCACTGAACCATCACTTTCTTCACGACGGTCTTACCGTTGGAAAGGGTGGTCTTGACGATATTCAAGCCCTTCTGGTAGCCTTGCAACTCCGCACCATTGGCACCAAACACCTGGCGGCTCACGACGACAGCCTCTGCATCCACGTCATTGATGGCTGTCACCTCATCTTCTCCCGTCCAGAAAGCACCCTTGGCGGAGTTCACGCCGCTGCCCGCCGTGACACTCAACGTGGCACCGGCGTATGTGGACACCTCGCTCTGCACCTTGCTCGCTGCCATCGGCGAATAGCTATAGTAGCTATACGGATTGAAGTAACTGTTGCTGCCGCTGCGCTTGGTGGCATCGCTCACGCCGGAGTTTCCTGTCAACGTGATGTTGTAATCAGTATATCCACTGCTCGTTGCACAACTCTTCCAGGGGGTAGCCTTGGCCTTCGTGCTGGTGAAAGCCGACTTCTCCACGTAGATGTTGCTCATATAGCCCGCACCGATGCAATAGTTCGCTACCGTACTGGAATAGAGACAATTGACGATATGGACCTTGCCGAACCTCACGCGAGGCATACGCTCACGGCATCCCTCATCCCACCAGCAGTTGGCGAAGGTGGTTCGGAGCTTGCCGCCGTCGGTGCTGGCGTTCTTGTCGCTGCCGCCCCAGAGGTTGGAGAAGCGGTGGTCGTCGCTGCCGCCGGAGCCTCCAGCCCACGGCGAGATGAGATAACGAAAGCGGCACCATGTCACGCAGATGTTGTCAGAGCCATTGTTGCAGTCGAGGTTGCCGTCCACGGCATCCTGGAAGTCACAGTGGTCAATCCATATATACTGGCAGTTTTGCAGCGTCAGGTTGTCATATCCGTCCACGTCGTATGCCCCTGCGCCCTTGAAGGTCAGGTTGCGGAAGATGATGTTGGAGCAGTTCTTCAAGGTCAAGATGCCCGTGTTGGCAACCGTTGCCGTATGGGTGGTATTGGCGAGAGCCGACCCCGAGAGGCCGTAGACCGTCTTGTTCTGTGCGCCATTGACGGTCTGGCGACCCGTGAATGTCAACGTGCCTTTCACATAGATGGTCTTTGCCGTCGTACCCTTCAAGGCACTGATGAACTCGCTTGCCGTGGTGACGGTTACGGCATTGGCATCGCCCGAGCCCGTGATGGAGCCATCCACCGTGCCCCATCCCACGGGAGCGTTCTTGTCGTAGCTGCTCATGCTTGACGTTGAGGATGAGGAACTGGAAGAAGAGCTTGACGAAGAGACACTTGACACGGTAACACTGCCTGCCGTACCAAAGCCGCCCATCGGGTTGGAGGCACGGACGGTATAAGTTCCTGTGGCACTGATGCTATACGACGTGGTACTGCTGCCCACGATGGCGAGGAACGTACCATCCTTGAAGATGGCATACGAGCTGGCTCCCGACACCGCCGACCACTTGATGGTGCTACCGCTCTGCGAGACAGAGCTGACGGTGAGCTGTGCCGCATCCTCATTGGGAGTCCAAGAGGTGAACACCTTGCCCAGGGCATAGCCCGCAGCGGCGGAGGCGGAGATGATGGTCTCCATGGTATTGGTGGTGCTGCCCTGCGTGAAACTCACCACATTGCTTGATGGCGAGACGGTCGTACCACTGGTGTTCATCGAGTTATATTCCACGAATTTATTGGCAACCACGTTCATGCCGGCGGCGGTAAAGCGGGTAGAGATGATCTTCGAGGGAGCGGTCAATGTCGTATTGATATAAGCCAACTTCGGACTTCCGCCCCAAGCGCGACCGAGGCTATAAGATGCGGCATTATTGGCAATCTTGCAGTTGTTGAACACATAGCCCCACGAGCTTTGCGTATAGGGGGCGGCGATGCAGCAGCTGCCCGATCCGCTCGACGTGCGTGGCTCGACGGTCAGCGTACACTCGTTGAAGAACACATCGCCACCGCCACAGATGAAGTCAACCGTGCCGTGGATGTCACAGTCCTCAAAATAGAACGAGCCGCTGGCATTGTTGCTATAATAAGTGTCCTGGTAAGAAACCAATTTCACGTTCTTGCAGATGGTGTAGTTACCCTTGTCCTGCAAGGTCACGGCGCGTCCCGCCGACCCGGCGTTGTAGTAGTCGAGGGCGTTCTGGATGGTGAGGTCCTGGAAATAGTTGTTGTTGCCCTTGTTGAGCAAGGTGGCGGTGGTGCTGATGCCCTCATTAGACACGTCGGGAGCATTCTTGATGATGGTCTTGTCCATGCTCTGGCCGATGATGGAGATATTGCTACCCGTGATGGCGGTGAGGCATGTCGTGCCAAGGTCATACGTGCCATTAGGCAGGAAGATGTACTTACGCGAGGAGGAAGAGCTGCTGTTGGCACTGCTCAAGGCGGAAAGGAAGCCGCTGGCAGACCCCGCACTCACGATGTAATAGTCCTGGCTCACGGCAGTGAATGAGCCGCTGGCGGTCGTCGTGTTGTCGGTCGTGCCGGAACTGCTGCTCGATGAGGACGACGAGGAGGTTGCCGTACCCGACCCCGTGTAGGCATTGAGTACCACCTGGATGCTCTGGAGGTAGGACGACCCCGTGGCATAGATGACCACATAACCCGTGGATACCTCGCTCGAGGTGGCGGTGTGCGTCGTCACGTCAGCCGTGGCGGCAACGCCTCCCACCGTATAGTTATGATAACCGGTGTCGCTAGTCACCGTCACCACGTCACTCGTGCTGGTCACGGGTACGCGGAGGGCGGTCTTGGCGTTAAACTGTGCATCGCTCGTGCGCTGGGCAAACTTGCCGTATTGGCCGATGCAGTAGATGCTCACGTCGCTGATGGTGGAGGGGATATGCCCCTGCGTGCCCTCGATGGTCAGCCCACTCAGAGTGGAGGGGTTCACGTTGGCAAAGTCCCATAACGCCGTCACCGTACTCGTGGTGGAGCTGCTGCTCGATGAAGTGGGGGCAACATAGTCGTTCTGCACCACGGTAATGCTCTTCAGGTACGACGACCCGGTGCCGTAGATCACCACATAGCCCGTGCTTACCTCGCTCGACGTGGCGGTGTGTGTCGTCACGTCAGCGGTGGCGGCGGTGCCTCCCACGGCATAGTTGTGGTAGCCAGTGCAGCTCGTCACCGTCACCACGTCGCTCGTCGTGGTGACAGGGATGCGCAAGGTGGTCTTGGCGTTAAACTGCGCGTCGCTCGTGCGCTGTGCGAACTTGCCATAATTGCCGATGACATACATCTGCACGCCATCAAGCGTCGATGCCACATGGCCCGACGTACCCTCAATGGCCATGCCGCTGAGGCTCGATGGGTTGACATTCTCAAAGTCCCACGTCGCCGTGGCGGTGGTGCCACTCGACACGCTCTGCACCACTTTAACGCTATACAAGTAGGTGGTGGAGGTGGCTTGCACCTGAACATAGCCCACGCTCACCTCATCGGAAGTAGCAGTGTGCGTCATGGTGTTGGCGGTTGCCGCCGTGCCATTGATGGTGTAATTGTAATAACCTGGGTAGGAGACGATAGTCACCACGTCATTCGTGCTCTGTACGGGGATGCGCATGTAGGTGTTGGCGTTCAGCTGGGCATCGCTGGTACGCACGGCGAACTTGCCACTCTTGGCAATCACGAACATGCTGATACTTGAGTTGGTGGAGGCGACATGGTCTTGGTCGCCCTCAATCTTCAACCCCGAGAGGCTCGAGGGGTTCTGGTTTTGGAAATCCCACAACGCGGTAACGGTCGTGGCAGCCAGCATCTGTGTCGTGCCGGCGAGCGAGCAGAGTGCCAATAGGCATAGCATCGCAATGGTTTTTAGGTTTTTGTTCATTTGTTTTTAAAATAATAGTTAGTAATTGGAAAAAGTATTCTAATAAGGGAATCCTCGCTGACCCCACTAATAAAATTGATTATTCTTTGATTTGTCGCAACAAAGGTAGTACAATTATCAAAAAGTCAAGGCATCAAACACGCAGGAAACATACGTAAACGTTTACGGTAATGGATGCTCCCGCTGCCATCAATGCCCTTTGCGAGAAAAGTTTACGATACGTAAACAATTTGTTTGCCATACGTAAACAACTTGTTTAGCATACGAAAACAATTTGTTTACCATACGAAAACAAAGCCTAAACATATAACCGCCGCCATCATACAATATCTCCAAGAAAAGGTAGATGCCATCATCCTTGCCTTCGGAAAGCAGGGAAAAATCACATTTTCGTGGTATTTTTAACTAAAAAGGGCAAAATTGTAATTATAACACACATTATTTAAACAATTTTGCGTATTTTTGTAGCCAAAACCGTTTTGTAAAACAAGGGACAACAGAGATATTCCTCTGTAAAGCTGGGTTTCAAAGTTCATTATATAATAACACGAACATAAAGTTTATTACAATAGTATAATATCAAGAAAGGAGAAAACAAACGATGAGAAGAGGATTACTGATCATCATCATGATGGTGACTTGCACGGTTACATTCGCACAAGGAGACATCACCAACAAGTATTCGGCTTCCACCCTGATGTTCCTGTCGGAACAACTTGGTGAAACCCAACTTCCCCAAATCAACAACAGAGAGGAAATCAACCTCATCACCACACCAGACTCACCCATCGACTTGAGCAAAGAGCCTGGCCTCAAATTGTATAACACCCGCCCCATCGCCGAGGCAGAGATGGTGAATGGCGTGAAGATGATCTCCGCGTTCATCGCCGTCAAAAACAACGACTTCTCAGGATTGGAGAGCCTTGGCGTCATCTTCGAGGCGAAGTTCAAGGATCTCGCCACCACCCTCATCCCCGTGGATAAGATCGAGGAAGTGGCGGCACTCGACAACGTGACGCGCATCGAAGTGGCAGAGATACTCCAACCCACCAACGACCTGCAACGCAGCGTGACACAGGCGGGAGACGCCATCTCCAACTCGGCGGCGGCGCAAGCCCTCGGCCTCACCAAGCAATACACGGGCAAGAATGTCATCCTCGGCATCATAGACACGGGCATCGACTTCCAACACCTCGCCTTTAAGGACAAGAGTGGAAACACGCGCATCGTGAGAGCCTACACGCTTAGTGGCAGCAACAGCACATCCCTGACCACCTACTCCTCCACGACACAGATCAACAACTTGACCTACGACACCAACACAGGCGACCACGGCACACATACATCTTCCACGGCAGGCGGGTCGAGCGTCATCGTCAACGGCACGACGGTGACCGTCACCGACGACCACGCCAACGCCACGTATGGGGGCATGGCCCCCGAGGCAAACCTCGTGATTGCCGGTCTCAGCAGCCTGTACACCACCTCCATCGGAACCGCCATCCAAAACATCTGCAACTATGCCGACCAAGTGGGCAAACCCTGCGTCATCTCATTGAGCCTTGGCTCACAAGTGGGACCGCACGACGGCACGGGAACCATCGCCAGCATCGTCAACCAATATGCCGGCGACAACCACATCATCGTCTATGCCGCCTCTAACGACGGTATGCGTGCCGACGCTTTTGTGGAAATGGGCACGTCTAACGGCGGCGGCATGTACGCCAGCGGCACATCCACAAGCTCCAAACCGATGATTGTCAACGTGCAGCGTTCCTTCTCCAATGCCGACGGCAATGTGGAAATGCTCATGCCAACCATCACGGCATACGCCCGCACGGCTAACGTGGCGACATCGTTGAAGTTCCACGTGGTGAATGTCAATACGGGTGAAATCGTCTATTCCAGTTCGGCATACAGTGCCAGTACCACCATCGACATGACGGGGTCTACGGACTTGGCGCAATACTTCAAGTCATCGTCGAGCTATTCCAACATGTATGGCGACGCAGGAAAGATACGTCTTGTCAGGACCCAAGACACCAACAACAGCAAATACTATTGGCAGATTTACGCCCCTATCATGCTTTCGACAAGCTATGCCGACAGTGATGGCGACGGCGTTTACAATAGCGACTATATGTTCTGCGTGTCCGTTTATCCTACAAGCAGCAACTCATCCACCATCATCGACATGTGGGAGAACTCTTATTCATGGTTTGGCACCGACCTCAACCTCAATAGCAGCAGCTACAACTATTGCAAGGGCAACGATGAATGCTCGGTGAGCGACAATGCTTGTTACAGCAATGTGATTTCCGTGGGTGCCTACGTGACGAAAAACTCCATCACCGACTATGCGGGAACGGCACATGATTGGAGCAGTAGTTACCCCAATGTCGGCGACCATGCCTATTTCTCCAGTTGGCAGACAGCTGGGTACGGCCCTCTCGGCACCGCCCTGCCGCACATCAACGCCCCCGGCGCCCGCATCGTGGCTGCCATCAACCACTACCACACGGCATCTGTCGATGAATACAGTTATTGGTCGGACGACTACATTGAAGACCTTGTGGTCAACAATACCACATACCCATACGCCGCCATGGAGGGCACCTCGATGGCAACGCCGTGCGTCTCGGGCATCATTGCCCAATGGCTGCAGGCTTGCGTGGAGGTGGGCAAGACCCCTTCCCCCGACTATATCAAGGAGGTGATGGCAGCGACATGGGACACCGACGAGTGGACCAACGGCACGGGCAGCGGCGCACACGGTGCCAAGACCTTCGGCACACACGGCAAGATCAACGCCATCAAGGGCCTCCAGTATATTCTCGGCGTGACGGGCGGACCAACCATCACCGCCACCCCTACGGAACTTGCGTTTACGGGCTATGCCACGATGACCTACACCAAGGAAGTCACAGTGACGGGCATCAGCCTGGAAGGGAACATCACTGTGACAAAGGCGGGCGACAGCGCATTCTCTGTTGACAAGACCACCATCACACAAACCAATGGCTCGGCAACCGCCACATTGACCATCACATGGTCGCCCACAGCGGCAGGCAACACCACGGGCACCATCACTCTCACGAGCAGCAATGCCGAGAGCGTGACCATCAGCCTGACGGGTACTGCCGAGGCAGCAACACCTACTATCATCGCCGACCAGGAGAGTATGACTTTCGAGGCCATCAAGGGCGAGACCGACACGCAGACACTCAATGTTTCGGGCAAGTTCCTCACGGAAAATGTCACCGTGGCAGTCAGTGGCACAGGCTTCTCTATTAACACGACCTCCATCGCCAATGCCGATGCTCTGAGCGATGACGGCAAGGACATCACCGTCACCTTCAACGCGCCGACGGCAACGGGTACATACGAAGGCACGCTCACACTCACCAGCGCGGGTGCTGAGACCGTCACGGTAAGCCTGACGGGTATCTCCAAACCCAAGCAGACAACAGCTACTATTTATCAATTGACTAATGCCATTACTGCTGGCAATGAGTACTTGATTGTAAGTCGCAACACGGCGGGTGCAGGATATGCCCTCGGACATAGCGGGACAACCGTCGCCGCCGACGCAGTGACCGTGAAGTCTGCCGACAACATCTCCTCTGCGCCCTATATCCAGTCCGATGACGTAGATGCCACATCCGTCTGGACGACGGCAAGCGGATATACGTTCAAGAATGGGAACTATTATATTTATGCATCAGGTACGATGACTCGCTCTTTGGCCATCTCCACGACTTCGACGAATTGGACTTGGAACGGCACCAATAATTACCTATACTATAGTGGGATGATGAGATCCTACTATGTCTACTACAGCAATGGGTTCAGTCTGAGTACCTCTGCCTCCAGCATTTATCTTTATAAGAAGACTGTCGTCACCATCGATGAAGACGAAGACCCGACCATTATAGCCAACCCGACATCGCTCACGCTGGCTGCCACGACGGGCAAGACGGCTTCCGGCACGTTCAACGTGAAGGGCGCATACCTTGAGAGCGACATCACTGCCACCCTCGCCGACGACAACGGCGTGTTCAGCATCGACGCAACAAGCGTGAGCGTTGCCGACGCAGAGGACGGCAAGGACATCACCGTGACCTTCAGCCCAACCGCCAATGGCACATTCACGGGCACCATCACCCTCGCCAGCAGCAATGCGGAAAGCGTCACCGTCAACCTGACGGGTACGGCTACGCCGCCCGAGATCATCGCTGATCCCGAAAGCCTGGCATTCAACGCCATCGTCACCGAGACAGACAGCAAGACTTTCAGCGTATTGGGAGCAGACCTATCGGGCGAAGTGACCGCCACGCTCACAGACGATAACGGCGTGTTTGCCATCACACCGGCCTCCGTCAGTGCGTCAGCGGCAGAAGACGAAGCAACGTTCACCGTGACTTTCAGCCCCACGGCGGTTGGCACATACACGGGTAGCGTCACCCTTTCCACACTCTATGCCGAGAGCGTCACCGTGCAACTCGCAGGTACCGCCGTGGCTCCCGAGCTGATTGCAGACCCCGACGAATTGACCTTCGACGAGATTGAGGCAGGGCAGGGACAGTCCACAACCGCGACATTCACCGTCTTGGGCACCAACCTGCTTGGCAACGTGACAGCCACCGTGACGGAGGGCAGCGACGTGTTCAGTATCGATGCCGCCACCATCAGCAAGGCCGATGCCGAGGAGGGTGCCACCATCACCGTGACCTTCGCCCCACAAGAACAAGGCACCTACACAGGGACTGTCACCTTGAGCAGCGACCAAGCCGAGAGCGTCAACGTGCAGCTCAACGCCACAGCCACGAAAGCCTACCCCGCGTCGTTTGACGTGGTCATCAGCAACGTAGGACTGACAACGCTCTACCTCGACTTCCCCGTGAAAATCCCATACCAGGAATACGATCCCGACTTGCTCGGCGTATATTACATCACGGGCATCAACGGCAAGGAGCTACGTGCCGCTCGCCTCAACAAGGACATCCCCGCACACACGGGAGTCATCATCCAAGGAAACAAGGGAACATACGTATTCCCAAAAATCGATGAGGCAACGCCATTGAAGTACAACAGCATCCTCTCCGGCTCCGTGGAGGACATCACCCCTGCGGCAGCTTTGGAGGCAGCGCAGTCAAGCGGTATCATCTACACCCTCGGCAGGGGGTCTGACTCCTACATCAACTTCTATAGGTATAGCGGCAGCAAGCTTTCCGCATACAAGGCTTTCCTCATCTACGAGGGAGCAAGCGGTGCGAAGTCGCTTACCTTAGGCTTTGAGGGCGATGCCACGGGCATCGACACCATCAATGCCGATGCGGAGGAGGGCTCTTGGTACACCGTGCAGGGCGTGAAGCTTTCTCGCAAGCCCGTCCGCAAGGGAATGTATATTCACAACGGCAATACGGTAATCATTCAATAAAATAAATAATAGAATAACAAAAGCAACATTTATGGAAAAGATTGTGAAAGGCTACATCAAGCCAAGAATCAAGGTTAACGATTTCATTTCAAGACACTATCTGATGGGATGGGAACTTGGAGAGGGAACTACCCAAGAACAGTTGGGTCATGACACCGACGAGCCAGGACCCTTTGACCCCATGGACCCCACCCCCACCAATGCCAAAGTCAACGTGTGGAGTGAATAAGAGTTCTCATCTTTGAAACTATTGAATATGAAAAAGCTATTATTACTGATTGCCTTCCTCGCAGGAACGTTCCTCGTCTCCTACGCGCAGAAAGCGACAAAGATTTCACCAAGCACGCGCATCGTCATCGCCGACCGCGACGGCAAGTTGTCACTCGATGCCGCCAAGAAGGAGATGACCCAGATGAAGAAAAACAAGAGAAACGCTCCTTGGAAAGCACCCGGTGCCACCGAGACAACAGCTGAGGACGACGATGAGGGCGACGGTTTTCCATTCGCCACACCATCGACCGTCAATGGCGTGAAGATGGTGCAATGCTGGATCAGCATGACCAATGACAACTACGCTGCCCTCGAGGCACTCGGCGTGAAGATCCAAGCCAAGTTTGACGGCAAGGTAACTGCCAACGTACCCGTGAATGCCATTGAGAAAGTGGCAGCATTGGGCAATGTCACCAAGGTGTCTGTCGCCAAGAAGCTGAAGAAGAAAACCTACCGCAGCCGCGTGATGACGAACGTGGACGACGTGCTCAACTACTCCTCCGACGCACAGGCGGCAGGGTTACTGCAAGCATACAACGGAACTGGAGTGGTGCTGGGTATCATTGACACGGGCATAGACTTCGGTCATCAAATGTTCTCGGGACGTATCAAGAAAAAATACGTCTATAATACCGATGCCGAGGAATTGCAGGAATATACTGGCTCATCGTATTATTACGCCGACGAGACCCACGGCACACACACCAGCAGCATTGCCGGCGGTAGCGACTACACCGCCACGGCATACGTCTATACGACGGGCACCAGTTACTCCACCGTGAGCAATGCCAAGTTCGGTGGCATGGCACCCGGCACGGACCTCGTGCTTTGCGACCTCGGCGAGGAGCTAACCGACGCCAACATCTCCGCCTGTATCAAGAACATCAGCGACTATGCCGACCAAGTGGGCAAGCCCTGCGTCATCTCACTGAGTCTCGGCGGACATTTCGGACCACACGACGGCACGGGTGACATGGCAGATGTCTGCGCACAATATACGGGAGCGGGCAAGATTATCCTCTTTGCATCTGGCAACGAGGGCGAGGATGGCATTTACCATTACAAGAATGCCTCCGCATCGGCACCAGCCATGACCGTACTCAGTAGCCAGACGCGCAGCAGTTACAACATGGACTATGGAGTTGCTCTTAGCTACGCACGTACACCCAACGTGGAACTTGCAGTACGCTACTACGTGGTGAATACCAGCAGCAACTCCATCCTTTGGACTTCCAACGAAATAACCACGGATGACTATTTCGTGGATAATGAGGGTAACATCGAACTCTATGGCGCAGAAATCAGCGTCAATGACACAGGTAGCGATGGAACAACCAAGTTGAGTACCTATTTCACTGCCAACAACAACGACAGCGACAACTACGGTTATCTCTGTGGCTACTTGGAAAAGGATGAACACAATAACAAATGGTATGTGGAAACCATTTTATATTACCTCAAGCCAGTAAGCACCAACTATAAGATAGGAATGAGTGTCTATCCCAAGAGCGGCACATGCTATGTGGACTCATGGCCCGCAGTATATATAGACTTTGCCTCATCCTCTGCCTCTGTCAATGGTAACACATTTAAAGCTGGCACGAACGAAAGCTCCGCCAGCGACGAGGCATCGTTCCCAAGTGTCATCTCCGTCGGCTCGTATGTTTCGAGCAAGTATTGGCGGGCAGGCACTAATTCTGCCTCTAACCAATCTTGGACTAACAACGGCACATACGAACAGGTCAGCATGTTCTCCAGTTACCAAGCAGAAGGATATGGTCCTACAGGACTCAAGCAGCCTTGGATTACCGCACCAGGGGAAGTCATCATTGCCGCATATAACAGTGGCTATAGTGCATCTAACTATTACTATGCCTACGGCACGAACAAGAAGCTCGGTGCCATGTCGGGAACGTCCATGGCAACGCCTTGCGCCGCTGGCATCACTGCCCTGTGGCTGCAAGTAGACCCGACACTCACCCCCGACAAGGTGAAGGAGGTGATGGCAGAGACTGCCATCAAGGACAGCTATGTCACCGGCACCTACGCTTCCCACTTCGGGCAGGGCAAGATTGATGCCTTGGCGGGCATCAAGTACATCTTGGAAAATGCCAACAACCCCACCATCACTGCCAACCCCACCGACCTCACGTTTGAGACCACCACGGGCATCCCCGTGACACAAACCTTCAACGTGACGGGCGAGAACCTTGAGGGCAACATCACGGCAACGCTCACCGATGCCAATGGCGTGTACAGCATCAATGCCACAAGCGTCAGCGTGGCACAGGCAGAGACGGGCAAGGACATCACCGTGACCTTCAGCCCGACGACGGCAGGAACGTTCACTGGTACCATTACGTTAAGTAGCACCAATGCCACAAGCGTCACCGTCAACCTCTCTGGCACAGCCACGACTCCCGAGTTGATGGCAGATCCCGAAGAGTTGGTGTTTGATGTGATTGAAGCTGGGCAAACCACGACCAAGACTTTCGACGTGCTTGGTGCAGACCTCATTGGCAATGTTACTGTCACCGTGACTGAAGGCGGCGACGTGTTCAGCGTAGACCCCACTAACATCAGCATTGCCGATGCCGAGGAGGGTGCAACCGTCACCGTGACCTTTGCCCCGGCAGCACAAGGCACATACACGGGAACAGTCACATTGTCAAGCGACCGCGCAGAGAGTGTCAACGTACAACTCAACGCCACCGCCACGAAGGCTTATCCCGACTATTTCGACGTGGAGATAACCAGCGTAGGCTTGACGACCCTCTATCTTGACTTCCCTGTGTCGATTCCCTATCAGACATACGACCCCGACCTGCTCGGCGTGTATTACATCACGGGCATCAACGGCAAGGAGCTACGCGCCGCCCGCCTCAACCAGGACATCCCAGCCAATACGGGTGTCATCATCCAAGGCAATACGGGAACCTACCGTTTCCCGAAAATCAGCGAGGCGACAGCGTTGAAGTACGAAAGCATCCTCTCCGGCTCAGTGGAGGTCATTACACCGGCGGCAGCATTGGAGGCTGCGCAGTCGAGCGGTGTCGTCTATACTCTTGGCAGGGGTTCTGACAGCTACATCAACTTCTATCGGTATAGTGGCGAGACACTTGCTGCCTACAAGGCATTCCTCATTTATGAGGGTGCGAGCGGCGCAAAGGCTCTCACCCTCGGATTCGGTGGCGACGCCACAGGCATCAAGGCTCTTGATGCCAACGCCACTGACGGCGCATGGTACACCTTACAAGGTGTGAAACTCTCTGGCAAGCCAACCCAAAAGGGTCTGTATATCCATCAGGGGAAGGCTATCACCATCCAATAATATATATAATAAGGTGTAAAACAAGAATTTTTAAACGATTATCAATATGAAAAAGCTATTATTCTTTATTGCCCTGCTATTGGGAACGTTCACGTTCACCTTTGCGCAGAACGAGAAGAAGTTGTCTGCTGGCACACGCATGGTGATTGCCCAGCGCGATGGCAAGATGGCGACGGCGAAAGTTGCCAAGCAGCAGTTCGTCAAGAAGAACAACCTGAAGGCTCCCGTGGCAAGACGCGGAAAAGCCCAACAGAAGACACAGCAAATTGGAACATTCGGAACTGCCACCACTCTCTCCGCAGATGAAGACAGCGACGACGGCGCAACCTTCGCCGAGCCGTTCATCAGCGAGGGTGTAGAGAAAGTGCAAGTATGGGTGAAACTTACCGACAACAACCTCTCCGCCTTGGAGAGCATCGCGGGCGTGAAGGTGACAGCCACCTTCGACAAACTCGTGACCGCCAACGTTCCCGTGAAAGCCCTTGAACAAGTGGCAGCACTGAAGAACGTGACGAAGGTGTCCGTGGCAACGATGTTCAAGAAGGAGACATACTATGGACGCGAGGCAACCAACGTGGACGACGTACTCAACTACACCGCCGACGCACAAGCAGCAGGGTTGCTGCAAGCCTACGACGGCACGGGCGTGGTCATCGGCATCATCGACACGGGCATCCAGTTTGACCACCAGATGTTCAAGGATGCCAACGGCAATACCCGCATCAAGAAAGCCATCGTCTACGACACCGATGCAGCACAACTTGTGGAATATGACACACAGAGTGCCATCGAGGCTCTCACTTATGACTATACGGGATCAAGTCACGGATCACATACCAGTAGTATCGCTGGCGGATCCAATTTTACCGTTACGGCAAACTATTGGGATACTGAATCAAGTTCCATCGTCAATGGCTCACGTACCTACGGCGGTATGGCTCCCAATGCCGACCTCGTGCTTTGCGGATTGGCGGGACAACTTTCAAATGCCAACATTGCCGCTTGTATACAGAAAATCAGCCAATATGCCGACCAAGTGGGCAAGCCCTGCGTCATCAGCATCAGCCTTGGCTCACAGGTAGGTCCACACGATGGTACCGGCTACCTGACAGACATCTGCCAGCAATACATGAGCGGAGCAGGTAAGGTCATCGTGAAAGCAGCAGGCAACGATGGTGAGGAGCAAGTCTATCTTTATAAGAGTGCCACAAAAGCCTCTCCCTCGCAGTCGCTCTTAGATCTCACCTACTATGATGGGGCTACATCTGGCAACTATACACTCTACAACATTGCACTCTATGGTCAAACCATAACTTATGCCCGCACACCAGATGTAGAACTGGCTGCCAAGTTCTATGTCATTGACACCTCCACCAACACGGTTGTATGGGTATCGGATGAAATGACAAGTGACAAAATATACAGTGTCGAGGAAGTTGATGACGATGAAATCACCTATGATGCGAATTTAGCCAACTATTTCGAGTCTCTTTCAGAAGATGGGACTGACGGATTTCTTTGCGCTTTCTTTGACAGAGATGAATATTCTGGAAAATATAATATATATACCAATGTGTACTATCTATGGGAAAAGGCATACACGACAAGCGGATCAACTCGTACAGGTAGGTACAAAATCGGTCTAAGTTGCTATCCCAAAAACAACGGAGTTACTTGCGACATCGACAGTTGGGGGTCAAACAACACCTATTTTAGCAGTGGCAGCGCTACTTACAATGGCACGACCTACACCTTCGATGCAGGTAATAGCCTCTGCTCCATCAGCGACGACGGTACCAACCCGTATGTCATCCCCATTGGCTCGTATACCACAATGTTAGGATGGGTGTCGGAACAAAACCAAGATGGATATTATTACGCTGTAGATGGAACAATTGGCGATATTGCCAGTTCTTCTGGTTATCAAGCTCCAGGCTATGGCCCACTTGGTACAAAGCTCCCTGTGATTACTGCACCTGGTGAAATGGTAATTGCAGCATTTAACAAAGGCTATGTTGCCAATAATACCACTTCCACATCTCTTATCAAAGGCTATGATGCAAACAATCCATTAGGAGTAAACGCTGGAACATCCATGGCAACACCTTGCGCGGGTGGCATCGTGGCATTGTGGCTGCAAGTAGACCCGACATTGACGATTGAAGATGTGAAAACCTTGATGCAAGAGACCGCCATCCAAGACAGCTATGTCACTGGCACCAATGCCAATATGTTTGGTAATGGAAAAATCGATGCTCTCGCCGGCATCGAGGAGTTGTTGGACGATGACCCACAGATTGGTGCTACGCCACAGGCAGTGACCATGGCAGCAACCGTTGGAGAAAGTGCCACAGAGACTGTGGTTGTTCGCGGTGCAAATCTTACAGGCAACATCACGGCAACACTCACTGATGCAAATGGTGTATATATCATAGACAATACCACCATCGCAGCATCAGCAGCACAGACTACCGATGGCGTAACCATCACCATCACCTACGCACCAACGGCAGAGGGTACACACAACGCCACCATCACATTGTCAAGCGCAGGAGCTGAAGATGTAATTGTCACCATTAATGGCGTGGCAGAGGAAGCTGGAGGTACTGCCAGCGACGCTTACCTCAACATCGCCAAATATGCGACGATTGATGATGCGGGATGGAACACATCATTGGTGAACAAACTGTATACATACAAAGAATACAAAGACGAGAAGGTAGCATGGCTCACCTTGCCTGTATATGGTGGTGTGGTTGGAGCGAAATATTCGACAACAAGTACTACATTCAATAGTGGAAACCCACAAAAGTGGATTGAGACAAGTGTATCACAATCAAATCAATGTGGAAACACAACTTGGAATGCTAATGATGTGCACCTCGGAAGCAGCAATTACTTTACTTCTGCGACAGCTATGGCCGTTGGAACTAATAGTAGGAATAGTACTACAAACAAAACAGTCACTTTCTATGTGACCAACACAACTGCTGTCAAGCTCTATTGTTCTCAGCGTAGTACTTCAACGACCTATCCTACGACATTCTCTGTCTATGAATGCACAGAAAATAGTGATGGAACATTAACCTCAGCAACGACAGCCACAAAGAGTACAAGCCGTACTACAAGCGGAGCAGGAAACCTTTCAATTACAGATTTGGATGCTTCAAAGATTTACAAGGTTGTTGCAAGCCAAGCTCGCGGCTACCTCTACGAGATTGCATTCCAAACCCCGCTGAAGTCAGCCGAGATCATCGCCACTCCCACCAGCCTCTCCTTCGAGACTCCCGTTGGTGTTCCTGTCACACAGACTTTCAACGTGAAGGGCAACGAGTTGGAGGGCGACATCACCGCCACACTGACCGATGCCAATGGCGTTTATAGCATCGACGCATCGAGCATCACCGTTACAGAGGCAGAGAGTGGCACTGGCAAGGATGTAAATGTGACCTTTAGCCCTACAACCGCTGGAACATTCAATGGCACAATTACCTTGACAAGCCAAGAGGCAGACCCAGTTACTGTGTCTCTCAATGGTCGCGCCCTCGCTCCTGAAATCATTGCTGACCCCGACGCTTTGGACTTCACCACGGAGGTGGGTACTCCCGTCAGCTTGACATTCGACGTGATAGCCGAGAACCTCAGTGATGTCATTACAGTCACTTTGGCAGACGAGAACAGCGTTTACACCGTCGATGCCGAGAGCATCAGCATTGCCGATGCAGAGGATGGCAAGACCGTCACCGTGACGTTCAATCCTTCCGAGTTTGGCACGTTCACAGGCACAGTGACCCTTTCTGCTCCATACGCAGAGGATGCCGTTGTCACACTCAATGGCGTTGCCACCCAATTCTTCGACGTGAAGATAAGCGACGTGGGCTTGACCACGCTCTACCTCGACTATCCCGTGGAGATTCCTTACGACGAATACGACCCCGACATCCTCGGCGTGTTCTACATCTATGAGATTAACGGCAAGGAACTGAAGGCCGCCCGCCTGTATGAGACGATTCCCGCCAACACGGGTGTCATCATCCAAGGCAACTCCAATACGGCAGAATGTCCTGCCTACCGATTCCCACGTGTGGCAGAAGCCGACCCATTGACAAGGTCCAGCTACCTGAGCGGCTCAGTGGTGAACACGACCGTAGCTGCCGTGCTGGCAGAAACCCCCGGCACCATCTACACCTTGGGAAGAGGGTCCGACACCTACATCAACTTCTACCGCTATTCGGGCAAGAACTTGGCAGCCAACAAGGCATTCCTCATTTTAGGAGGCAACAACGCCAAGGGATTCTCTCTCGTCGTGGATGGCGAAGAGGCAACGGGCATCAAGGCTCTTGACACCGTGACAGACGACGGCGCATGGTACACCGTAGAGGGTATCAAGCTGCAAGGCAAGCCGACCCGCAAGGGCGTGTATCTCCACAATGGCAAGTCAGTTATCATGAAATAAAGACCGTAAAAATGAAGACTTACAAAAAGTATATCCAGCCAGTAACCATGCTCCATGACTTCCTCTCGTCAGGGGAAGTCATGGGCATCGGTATCGGCGATGGCTCTACACCCGACCAGTTCGGTAAGGGCAGCCAAGACATTGACGATACCATCGATGCCGATGACGCAGACTATCGCGAGAGCGTATGGGATGAATAAAGAGGACGAATAAAAAGGAAATGAGGAATTGCCCACCCCCTTGGCAATTCCTCATTTCTTTTTATCTTATTTGCGCAAGCCACTCTCTATCATGAAGCTTGTCGCGGCAGTCAGGGCTGCCACCCATGTAATAATCCATGTTGTTGTCATAGTCTAATTCTCCTTTCTTTTAACGATGGAGGGTGGCGCCTCGCGGCGGCATCCTGTCACATCTTTTAAATAAAACAATCTTGTTATCCTTCTTTCTCAATCTTTTGCCTTCACCAAGGCCGGTACCGTATGATTCGTTATCCTAAAATACAATGTTTTCCCTATTATGCTAAACCTTCTTTTTCCGATGTCTACGTAGCAGTTACCTATGCTTTCTTGTTTTTTGACGGTGCAAAGGTAACGGTTTTTGCCAACTCCAACACCATGATTGGTATTTTTCGGTGGGAAAAGGGGAGATTCTTGACTTGTGTCAACATGGTTGTGTTCGCACACAACCATTTATTATTGCACGGGAAGGGTCATTTCCGCCTCCTCAATCAGTGGCGAGGAAACAGTCACATGGATGTCTCCCCTCTCTCCATTGGCTTGTATATAGGCGAGGAGCCGCCCCTGGTAT
This sequence comes from Prevotella sp., assembly GCA_017428055.1. Classification (GTDB taxonomy): domain Bacteria; phylum Bacteroidota; class Bacteroidia; order Bacteroidales; family Bacteroidaceae; genus Prevotella. Next base: position 31,561 of record JAFRRN010000098.1, on the reverse strand, counting down.
GCCCTGCGATGCATGGATCGTTGGTTGGAAGTGTCTTGGATATGGGCATTTTCCAATCCCAGGAGCCTTCCCGCCCCACGCACGAAGCAGGTAATATCGTTGTCTGCAAGCTTGACCACGTTTCCTTTCTCGTCCACCACCTCTATCGTAAGATGTGCCACGTCGCCCTTTGCATGTAGTGTTGCCTTGTCTGCCATGAGCCGCAAAGCGTATGGGCGACCGCTTGTAGCAATCTCATACGACGAATGACGCTCGTTGCCCTCTGCCCTCAATATGCCGGGGCGATACGGTATATCCCAATAAAACACGCCATTGATGGAGTCATAACGAGCCTCCTCCGTAATAGCTGTACCATTCAGCGTTAGCGTTACCGATGGCTCGTTGGTATAGCATACCACCCTCACCTGTTGCCCGTCGCGGTAATTCCACACGTCGGGAGCATCGATGGAGACCCATCCGTTGCCACGCCTACCATTGCCGCGCCGCCCACCGATAGGGTACGTGCCGATGTAGCAGACAGGCTTGTCGCTCCAAAGCGCGGCACGATACCATCCACGGGCCTTGACGTAACCGCCGTAGTCTATCAGCCCCGCCGATGAGCCACGCGCCGGCCACGGTCCGCTCTCGCCTAAATAATCGGCACCCGTCCATAAGAACTGTCCGAAGATATAGGGGTTCTCGCCCACAGCCTTCCATGCCGGCAGGTCATGTCGGTTTTCCGAACCGTAAATCACCCGCCGGGGGTAGCGTTGGTGGTCTATAGGATAACGGTCTTCCGTATAATTGTACCCTACCACATCCAATGCGCCGGGGTATTCCGTCTCATTGCTCATCACGACCCCCGCCAACGCTCCCGTCACGGGGCGCGACTGGTCTATGTCGCGCACGGCGGCAGCCAACCGTTTGGCTATCGTCCCGAGGCGTCCGGCATGTGGCTGGTTGGGCTTATACCCACCATACATCGGTTGGCTGATAGACGAGCCATCGAGTACAGGGTGCGAATAAGGGTCATTGGGATAATCCACCTCGTTGCCGATGCTCCATAAAAAGATGGAAGGGTGGTTGCGGTCGCGGCGCACCATGTCCTGCACGTCCCGTTCCATCCATTCCTCGAAGAAGTCGGACGAGCCGTCATAGCCCGGCGTTCCCTTATTCCAGCCTTCAAGCCATTTGCGTTTAGGAAATTCCCATTCATCAAAAGCCTCATCCATCACCAACAATCCCAGTTCATCACAGAGATCATAGAGCGCAGGGGCTTGTGGGTTATGGCTCATGCGGATGGCATTCACGCCTATCGAATTGAGTTGCTGGAGACGACGTTTCCACACATCGCGTGGCACGACGGCACCCAACACACCAGCGTCATGATGCAGACAAACGCCCTTCACCTTCATCCACTCGCCGTTAAGGGAAAAACCTTTGTTGGCATCAAACTGCAAAGTACGCAAGCCTGCTCTCATCTCGCTACGGTCAATCTCCTCTCCTCCTTGGAAAAGACGTGTCACAATGGTATAAAGATATGGGTTATCCAACGTCCATCTATGGGGTTGAGGTACTTTAACGACAACAGTTTTCCGTTCCCCCACACCGATGGGAGTGGTGGCTTGCGCAACCTGTGTGCCCTTAGCATCCATGACGACGACCTTTGCACTCAGTGGCAAGGAAGCCTCGGCATCGACCTGTGCCGTCTCCACATCCACATCCACCGTTGCCTGGCGTGTGTTGATGTTTTTCAGGCGATAGGCAGAACCCCATTGCTGGAGGTGGATGGCAGGGGCGGAAACGAGCCACACGTCTCGGTATATGCCACTCCCCGTGTACCATCGTGAGTCGGCATATTTGCTATGGTCTACCTTAACTGCCAACACATTGTCCCCCTCTTTATTTAAATAAGGTGTCATGTCGTACAGGAACGACACATAGCCATTGGGACGCTTGCCCAACAGATGGCCATTGAGATACACCTCCGAGCGGTTGTACACCCCCTCGAAATAAATGTACCTTGACTCTTCGCCCGACAAGTCAAAATGTTTTCGATACCAAGCCATACCCCCTGGCAGGAACCCCGTACACGATGCCAACTGGGGAGACATGTCTCCCTCGATGGAATAGTCATGGGGCAATGCCAACTTACGCCATGCCGAGTCGTCGTAATCCACGCGATGGGCATCGTCCTTGTCGCCAAGGGAAAACAGCCACCCCTCATTAAACAACTGTGCATTGCCGAATGATACCTGGCCGTCCGCATTGACGGCGGCGAGGAGGACAAACGCCAAAAGCCATAACATCTTTCTCATATCCATACGTTCCTTATCTTTTGTCTATCATCTTGCAATGCCGATATTGGTTTTTAGGGAAAACAAACACTTTGTCATCGATGCCACCACTCTTGAATTGGGAAATCTTGACCGTCGTCCAGAAAAACGCCAACTTGATGCGAAGGCTCTCCGGGGCGCGGCTGCGCTTATTGATGACCGCCTTCACCTCGCGTATTCCCTTGATGCTTTTCTTGGCCTTGAGCGTTATCACATAGTTATCGCCACTCTCCGCAATGGAATAGGAGAAGTTCTCCGGGTCGAACTTGAACTTGCTGGCATACTTGTCCTTCTCGTCGGAGTTGGCACGGTACATCTCTACCGTGTCATGCTTGCGGTCTAACTTGTAATAAGTAACGCCATCATTCCAAGCCGTGTATCGCGACTCCACGAACTTGCTCTTCTCGCCCTTGTACCAAATAGTTCCCTCGGTCTTATAGATGCCTATCAGGTTGACGGCATAATGCAAGGTGGAGCCTTGCGCACCGAACACCATCTGATAGGTATGGTCAAACACCTGCCGCGCCAGCTTCTCGTTACCCACAGACTTCTTGTCTTTCCCTGCCATGACGGCGACATGCGAATTTCCCACGTCCTTGATAGCGGGAACAGTACTCAAACCCAAGCACAAATGTAGTGCCACGAAATGATGAAATATCAACAATATAAGATTATTCACGACTCAATTAACTTTAAGCCAATAAATGCGAAAACAAAACCCTGAAACCTATTAACACAAGGATAACGCCACCCAACAACTCTGGCCTTAACCGACGGGCGATGCCCTTGCCAAAGCGGATGCCAAGAACATGACCTATCCAAGTGAAAAGGAATGAGACAGCAAAAATAACGGCAAGGGGTAACAGCAAGTTTACCATCGTCACGTATTCTCCCATACAGGCGAAAGTGATGCCTACCGCCAATGCGTCAATACTGGTGGCAACCGCCAACATGAGCTGGGTAAGGAAATGGCAAGGATTGAAATGTTGCTCCGCCTCCGGCAGGAAAGACTCACGAATCATCTTCCCACCGATGAACGCGAGGATGCCAAACGCCACCCAATGGTCGTAAGCCTCCACCAAATGGGCGAAGCGGCTCATCGCTATCCATCCCAAGAGGGGCATCGCTGCCTGGAAGAAACCGAATAGGAACGCTATCCATCCTATCACGCTCCATCTGCCATGCCGCATGATGACACCGCTGGCAATGGAAACGGCAAAACAATCCATCGCCAAGGCTATCGCTAACAATACAATCTCCAAGAATCCCATCTTATTCGCTTCATGGGCTTAATATTATAAAAAGAGGAATAAGCACAGGATATTCCGTGCTTATTCCATTCCTCTCCTCGGCGAGTATGCCGGCTCCGTGGCGGGGTCGTCGGAGAAGTCGCCCGTCTCGGTGGTGGATGTCTTGCGGAGGATGTAGTCAATCAGCGCAATCACGTCAACCACGTTCACCTCGCCATCGCCGTTCATGTCGGCGACGGCAACGTCGCACTCAAGCTTGTCGTTAAGGATATATTGCAGCAGCGTACTCACGTCCACGATGTTCACGTTGCCGTCATTGTTCACGTCGCCCTTCTGGGTCGCCGCCCCCGCGCTGCCCGCCATGATGGCGAACAGTGCGGCGAGGGCGGCTTTTCGTATAGCATTCATGTCCATTCTCTCCTTTCCTTATTGGTTTGTGTATTTCTTTCCGTTAAAGATGTATACTCCCTTGCCTGGCTTGTCATTGAGCGGACGGCCATTGAGGTCGTAGTAACGCTCCGTGCCGTCGCGGTCAACAGTCTTGAACTGCTCGATGCCGTCGGCAATGCCGTCAATCAATTCCATCCCAAGTTCCTTCGCGCCATAGCCTGCGGCACTCGGCAGGAGGTAGGCACGGAATGGCGGGATATAAGCCTGTTGCTCGGTCGTCGTCACGGGATGCCACAGGTCGTCTCGCTGGAGGATGTATGCGCCCAACTCCGCTGCCGTCGAGTTGTCGATGGTGGAGAAGGTGCCGCGCATCGTGTAGCCTGGGCCATCCACCTGCTTGGCGGTGTAGGCGGCGGTGCTGGGCGGGATCTCCTGCCCGATGTCCGTGGCGAGCGACACGCCCGACGTTTGCGTCACGACAAGGTATGGCTGCAAAGCCTCCATCTGTCCGTTCACCTCAGTGAAGACGAGCGTATTGGCATTGCGGCCCGTCAGCTTGTAGGCCTTGCCACCCACTGGCTCGTTCATCTTGTACGGCAGGCAGACGGTGTATTTCTTGTTCTTGTCGACGAGGGTGCGCGAGTTCTCCACGCTCTCAGCGGTGAAGGCGTAGGGCACGCAGTAGTCCTTGCCGTCCACCAGTCGGAAGGTCTTGGCCGCGAGGCCGCCGCCGTTTGCTACGACGAGGTTCGTGCCGTCAGCGGTGCCGTAGGTCTGGGGCAGATAGACGAGCGTCTGCAGACTGTCGATGCCGATGCGGCTGAGACCGCGGGCCTTCACGTCGGCGATGACGCTGGTAGAGTCGCACATCAGCATATCGACATAGCGCAGGTTGGTGGCGTTTTTGAAGAGGCCGTCCTCGATGGTCTCAAGCGTCACGGGCAGCACGACCTTCTGCAGCTGCGTCAGCGGCGCGATGTCGGCTGTCTTCAGCGAGTCGATGAGGGTGTAGCCCAGGGGCGTGAGGTCGGTGATACCCGGGTGGTTCTGGAACCAACCGCTTACATCGTTCACGTTGGCCAGGTCGTCCTGAGTGGCGGCACCGTGGGCGGCGAAGGCCAGGAACGACTCGTCCTCGTCGAACTCACCCTTCGAGATGAGGTTCGTGCGCTGCATGTTCTGTGTGTAGTTCTGGTCCTTCAGGTACTCCTGGTAGAGGCTGGGTCGCACGTAGAAGCCGTCGAACGTCGGGTTGTAGTTGTTGGCGAACTCGCGGAGCACCCACGGCATGTCGTTCATCTGCGTCTTCTTCTCCGAGAGGATGTAGAGGCGTGTCAGCATGGTGTCGTCGTCGAGGGCGCTCCACTGGAAGTCCTCCATCTTGTCGCCGATGACCAGCACCTCTAAGCCCTCACACTCCATCAGGCCGTGGATGTCCATCTTGGTGCAGCTCTTCGGCAGGATGAGTGTCTTCAGGTTGTAGGCCTGCAGCAGACCGTAGGTGGGGAACGTGTTGTCCTCCGAGATATGTGCCCTATGGTAATGGTCGTAATCGGTAAACCACTTGTAGTAGGTGTCAGTGGCCACGGTCCAGTCGCTCTTCACGAGGTCGGCGTCGTAGAGGTCGAGGTACTCCAGCTTGCCCATGTAGTTGCGTGTGTTGCTCCAGGGGCAGAAGCCGGCGAGGTAGCGGAGGATGCTGAGGTCCGCGCCTGAGATGGGGCCTACCACCTTCAGCCGCTTGTACTTCGAGTAGTCGCCGCGTGCGCTGCTGATGTACTGCTGTCCGTCGGCGCGCTTGTCGGTGGTGGTGGTCAGGCCGAGTGCCTGTGCCAGCGTGTTCGCCTCGGTCACGGTGACAGTGATGATGTCGTCGTCGGTGTAGCGGCGGGTGTCCACATTGATATACTGTGCGTACTGCGGCCATGCCTCGCGGTAGCGCTTGCACATTTCCTTGGGCACGTAGATGCGGAAGTCGTCGTCGCCGTAGGAGTTCTCCACCTGGGTGTCGAAGGCGTTGGCATCGATTTCGGGCACGCTGTCGCACGAGATGTAGATGTTCTTCAGGTGGCGGCAGTTGCGGAACGCGTCATAGCCGATATACTCGATGGAGTCGGGCAGCGAGATATTCGACAGGTTGGTGCAGCCGGTGAAGGTGGCATCGAGCCGCTTCACATTCTGGAAGTATTGGAACTCGTTGAAGGAGATGATCTCCTTGCTGTTCTCCTCGGTGAAGATGCCTTCCACGCTCTCCAGGTTGAGGTACTCCGATGGGAAGTAGTGTTCCCCTTCGGCCAGCACCCACATCACCTGATCGTCCTCGAAGACGGTCGTCACGTTCTGCGTGCGGCGCGTCAGGGCCGGGTCGCTCATGTAGTCGGCCAGTTGCGACTGACGCACATAGACCACGTCGATGTCGGCCTCCCACGGGTCGCTGCTCTCTGACGAGGCGAACTGGTCGGTGAGGAAGACGAGCTCCTCGATGCCTTCGAGATCCTGCAGCAGGTCGCGGGTGTACTTCGTGGTGTTGCGGCCCACGGCGATGCGCTTCAGGGCGGTGGCCTCCTGGAAGGTGTTCTCGCCTATCTCCGTCACGCTGGCGGGCAGGATAAGGGTCTCAAGTGCGGTGCAGTTGTGGAACATGTACTCGCCCACCCAGTTGTCCTTCTCTAAGTATTCGTCCACGCCGTAGCCGTTGTACGAGTGCTCGGTGTCCTTGCAGAGGGTGGCACCCCAAAGGTTCAGGTAGCGCAGGCGGCCGCCGGTGGGGTCGCTCTCCCAGGCGTCGGCACCCATGAGGTGGCGCAGCACGGCCACGTCGTCGCCGTTCAGCGGTCCGCTGACGGTCAGCGAGTCGTACTTGGCATAGTCGCCCTGCAGGTAGCGTATCTTGCTGTTCTCCTTCACGGGCGTGAGTCCGAGCTTATCGGCCAACTGGCCCACGGCGGTGGTGGTGATGTGTGTCACCTTGCGGTATTCGGCATCGCTCACGATGTACTGGGCGTAGTCGCTCCATGCCGTCTTGTAGGCATCGATGCTCGCAGCCGGCACGTAGATGCGCAGCCCGTCGTGCTTGTCGAACTGGTTGCTACCGCTCAGCGTGGCGGGTGTCTCGCCGCGCACGATGACGGTGTTGAGCGCCGTGGAGCCGAGGAAGGCATCCTGCTCAATCTCTGTCACCGAGGCGGGAATCTCTATCTCGCGGAGGCCGGTGTTGGCCAGCGCGTCGTGTCCGATGCGCTTGATGGTGGAGGGCAGGTTGATACTGCCGAGGTTACGGCAGCCGTTGAACCAGCCGCCGCCCACATAGTCGAGGCCCACGCTCTCGAACTGCTTGAAGTCGGCGAAGGAGCGCACCCTGTCGTTGTTAGTGAAGCGCCCGTCCATCCACGAGAAGCCCACGCCGGCGATGCGTGCCAGGTCGATGAAGTCGTCCCACAGGTCGTCGTCGGTGCCGGTGGCGGCGGGGTCGTAGTAGCGCATGTCCTTCAGTCTGTTATACACCTCTTTGTCGGTCTTGCGCATGATGCAGGGCATGAAGCGGTCCTTATAGGCTGCCCATGTGGAGTCGGCCTCGAACCATGCCACCTGCTCGGGCAGCATTTTTATCTTGGCGGTGGTGCCGTCGAGGATGCCCTTGCCGGCTTTCACCTGCTGTGGCGTCAGGGGCACGAGCTTGTTCGTGCCGTCGGTCTTCATATAGACGAGGTCGATGTTCACTAAGTTCGGGCAGTAGGCGAAGCAGGAGTCTTGCAGCGTGATGTCGAGGCTGCTATAGCTGTCGCCAATGCCGCCAGCCCCATAGAGGTCGGTGAACGATACGGTGCGCAGCATCGGGTTGCCGTAAAATGCCTTGCGCTGCACGTAGTCGAGCTGGTAGTTGTTGTAGGTGCCGATGTCGTTGCACAGTTTCACGGCGCCCTGATGCTGCTGCGCGAAGCCGTAGTAGTCCGTGGAGTCCATGCCGGTGACGATGGTGTGCTCAATCAAGTGGCCGCTCACCTTGTTCTCCTTCTTGATGGAGTTCTGCTCGTAGGCGTAGGCGTAGCTTGCGCCGTACTCGCGGTACTGCACCTCGGGCTTGGCGGTGCCGTACTTGAAGAAACGGGCCAGCGGTGCCCACGACTCGTTGTCGAGGAAGTCCTGCTTGCGGCTCTCGTCGATGAGGATGTGGAACCGCAGCGAGTCCAGACCTGCAAAGATGCTGTCGCCGGCGAGCACGAAGTTCTCGGGACCGAGGGCGCGGGTGCCCTTTTCGTTGTCCTTCAGCAGCAGGTTCAGTTCCGTCAGGTTGGTGCAGCCCACGAAGGCCGAGTCGGGGATGGTAATCATCATGGCCATCGAGGCGTTGCTGGTCTGTCCCTCGTTGGCGTGGAACGAGATAGTCCTGAGGTTCGTCTTGTTCTGGAAGGCCTTCGGGGCGAAGGTCATCGTGATGTTCGACGTGGTGCTGTTGCCGTCGTCGTCGAAGCCGGCGTAGATGACGGCGTTCTCTAAGTTGTCGTCCACGCTCTTAATATAATTATGGTACAGGAGGTTCTTCGACGGTGTGGTGATGACGTAGCCGCCGCCCACCAGTCCCACCTGGTGGATATTCGACAGGATGTTCTCGCGCATACCCTTGTTCAGCGCATCGCCGTTGTACGAGCCGCTGCCGCCCCAGGCCTGCGAGGCGATAAGGCCGGAAGTGGAAGTGGCTGCACTGGCGGGATTGATTATATTGAGCAGCGACGTGGTCTTTTTGAGCAGGGTGCCATACTCTAATTGGTAAGTAAAATCCATATGAAATGCTGCAGTATATTTGAGCAACAATTTCTTCCATGCCTGCTCCTGTGCCTTCATGGCCGCCCTCTGAACCGCAAGCAGACTGGTTTGTGATTTCACTTGTTCTTTAGCAGCGTGTACCAATCCCAAAAGAACAGTACCCAGTGTATTCTTGTCCAACGTTTCTAACCTTGCGAGGCTCATCAGGAGATTGCCGCCTTGGTCGATGATACCTTTCTCAGCAAAATTGTCGAGTAGATTAAGCCCCATATAGTTAGACAATGCTTTCGCAATAATTCCTTTGTCGTTTTGCGTTTTGAAGAATTGGACAATGGCCTGAGCAAATCCATTACCTGAATTTATGGTGTTAGTGAGCGTTACAATATTGCCCTCTGCGGCCTGAATCGTCAGTTCTGACCCTTCTACCAAATTACATGTGTACAGAAACTCTTTCTGTGCCTCAATGCTGGCTGCCTGTACACCTTCAAGTGTTCCTTGCGCTCCCATCCATGACGAGAGGGTCATAATGTCCAGAAGCACCTCGATACCGATGCGCGGTGCCGTCCACCACGACACGTCCTGGCTCACCACCTGCGACGTCTGCAAGATGCCGCCGGGCGAGGAGATGTAGCCGTAGGTAAGACCGTCCTTGGTGAAGTCGGTCTTGCTGCCGCCTGTGGGGTCGAAGTTCACCGGCTCGATGTAGGCGAGATAGGGCAGCCAGTTGGGGTCGTCGAGGAATTCCTGATAGCGGTAGGGCGAGACGAGAATCTTGAAGCCTTCTGGTGCCCTTGTCGAGGCATCAAACTCTTCTTCCGTCATGTTCAGCGTCTCGGTGGCATTAGCCAGCCCGAAGATGTTGTCGCCCGGGATGACATCCTTCGGGCCGAGGCTCTCCCAGTGGTCGGTGCCTTCCTCCACGTAGTAGAACAGGCGCAGCTCCTTCAGGTTCTTGCAGCCCTTGAGGGCACCGTTCTGTATGACCATCTTCAGGTCGCTGTAGCTGTTGTCGCTGCGGCCCGCGCTCTGGTAGAACTCGATGGTCTTGACGTGCTCGTTGCCGGCGATGGCGTTGCGGCCTAAGGCCAGCGTCTTGTAGTTGTAGTAGGAGCCGGCGTCGTTGTAGATGCGCATCACGCCGTCGTAGCTGTCGATGTCGTCGTCATCGACGCCCACCACGTAGGTGTAATAGACGGTGGCGCCGTCCTTGGTGTCGAGCAGCTCGGCGGCGCTGAACTGCTGGTAGTCGGCGTTCCAGATGCGCAGGTGGTTGTCCATCATCTGCTCCTTATCGGCGTTGGTCAGCGCCTCGGTCTCGTCGGCGTTGCGGAACTTATGGTACTTCACGCCATGCTCGGTGAAGTCCTCCACGGTGGCGTCGTAGATGATGACGCGCGAGCGGTAGGGCTTCCACGTCGTGCTGCTCAGGTACTGCTGATAGACGCTTCGGTGGGTGCTCACCTTGGCGTTGGGCGAGGCCAGGAAGATGTCATCGCCCAGCTTCGTCACCTGTGCGGGGGCGAGGCCCTCCCAGTGGTTGGTGCCCTCGGTGGTGTATTGCATCATCTTCACCTCCGTCAGGTTGGGACAGTTGGCAAAAGCCTCGTTGCCAATCTCGAAGTCGAAGGGCAGCAGGGCGTTGTAGTTGTTGGCATCGGTGTCCTTGAAGTAGAGGGTCTTCAGGGCCGAGCTGTTGTTGAAGGCACGCGGCGCAATCAGAGCCAAATGGGTGTGGGCACGTAGGTCGCCCACGAGATCATTGTGTATCTGCACGCCGTCGTCGTTGTAGTCGCCCTCGTCGTAGCCAGTGACGACGGTGATTTCCGAGGCATCGCCATTGGCATCATAGACAAGCAGGTTGTCTTTGTCTGTCTTGGTGCCGCCGTCGAGGTCGTTCTCGAAGTGCCAGCCCTTGGCGGCTACGGTCTCGTCGCTGAAGTAGTAGTGGTAGTCCTGGCGCGAGAGGTAGCGGTAGGTGACGCCCCAGAGGGTGCGCTCGGTCTCTGCGTCGGGGATGCTGTTGGTCTCGATGACGAGCGTGACAGGCCCCGTCACGTCCTGCAACTGGTGTTTGCCGCTGGCCTTGAAGCAGTCGCCGACGAACACGCCGGGATATGTCAGCGTGCGCCAGTGGTCGAAGGACGTACCCTCAGGCACGGTGATGTTCACCACAGCACCGGTGGTCCAGTAGTTCTTGCCACCAAACTTCACCGTGGGGTCGCTATCGAATGTATAGGTACACCCGTCTGGCACGGTGATGCTGTTGAAGACAAAGGTACCCTGCGCCACGGTGTAGCTCATGGTGCTGGTGTAGCAGCGGTCGAGGGTGATGGCGTGGTCGGCGCTATAGTCGCTCTCGGAATAGGCGTAGTAGAGAGCCGTGCGGTGGAAGCCGTTGAATTGGCCGGCGTCCAAGCAGTTGGTGATGCTCTGGCGGTCGGCGGTGGTGTAGTGGCTCCAGCCGATGAAGGACGCGGCATAGCTATCCTGGCTGCCCGTCGCCACGTTGATGGTGCCGTCGAAGAGGCAGTCCGTCAGCACGTTCTTCGCCTCGTAGCCGTGGCCGATGAAGCCGCCGGCACGGAGTACGCCGTCGCCATACTTCTCGGTAATGGTGGCGGAGACCTGGCAGTCGTCGATGGTGTTGGTCGGCGTTGCGCCGTCCACAGTGCCCACGCAGGCTCCCACGAGTCCTGCGGTGTGTAGGTTGCCGCTGACGCTGCCCGTGATGTGCAGGTGGCGAATGGTGGTCCCGCCGATGTAGCGGAAGGGTGCGGTGAAGGCATCATTGCTGTCGATGCTCAAGCCGAGCGTGTGTCCGTCGCCGTCGTAGATGCCGGCGAAGGGTTTTTCGTTTGTTCCCACCATCTTGGTGACACCCGTGATGTCAGCCGTCTGGCGGAAATACTTGCCGCTGTAGCTTTGACTGGTGCTGCCCGATGCGAGGGCATCCCAGTCAGCCACGGTCTTGATAAGGTACGGGGCGTTGCTCGTTCCCGAGCCGTCCCAGCCCCATGCCCCCTGCACCATGAGGAGCAAGGTGGCAAGAATGCTTAATGTTACTTTTCTCATTATCTTTCTTATTGTAACGATTGATTAATCAATGAATTGTATTTTGGGGAGAAACTGTTATCAGATAATTGCCGAGCGAACACAAAACCACACCACGGGAACAAGCAAGGCGGGGAGGAGATTGAGCGTCTTGCAATCCTTCAGGCTAAGCAAGGACAAGCCGCTGGCGGTAATCATCAAGCCACCCACGATGAGCAACTCCGCCATCAAAGCCTCGCTGATGGTCGAGGCGGAGAGATGGGCGATGAGCCAAAACATACCCTGCCAACAAAACAAGACGGGCGCAGCCAACACCATGCCGATGCCGTAGGTGGAGGCGAAGATGGTGGATGACACGAAATCCAACGTGGCATTGGTGAAGAGAAAGGTGTGGTCGCCCCTCAACGCACTGATGACAGGGCCCAACATCGACAGCGGACCGATGCAATAGAGCAGGATGGCGGTGGAGAGGCCGTCGGCAAGACGGTTGGCATCGCCCCCTCTCGACCGCTTGTCCACCAACCGCTTGAATCGCCCGTCGATGTCGAGTACCGTCCCCACCACGCCCCCAATGGCGAGTGAGAGGATAAACAGCACGGGGTATTCGCTCTTCGGGAAGTTGCTGATGGTGGCATTCAGCCCGATGGCGAGGCTTGCAAGCCCCAATGCGTCATAGAGCATCTGCTTGTATCTCTCCTTGATGCCACGGTGCAGCACCGTCCCTACGACGGTGCCGACAACGATGGAAACGGTGTTGACAATGGTACCTATCATCCCTCCACGTAATTTGACGGGCAAAAGTAATCAATAATCTTGGATTGTGCAAGAAAAAAAAGAATATCATTTATTATGACAAAATGACGTTCGGGAATAATCGTGAAATAGATTTTCCGTGGACGGAAATAGGGGTTGTTGGAGGTAAACTATCAAGTAAAAAACAACGGAAACATGCGTTTAACATTTTTTGGGCGGCAGTTATCGACGACGGATGCCACAGTTATCGCTCGTAAATGGGGCTTTCATGGGCGACAGATGCCACAGAAAAAATGTTAAAATGCCGCATTTATCGCCGTCTGGAAACGCCCTCAAAAGCCAACACGTTGGTAATGAGTGCGTTACAAAAAGCGTCACCATTGCGTTATTTACGCCCAAAAGGTTTTTCGTTTGGAAAACTGCCCGCCATTTGCGCCCATTTCGTGACAAAATATTGACAAACTTCGGACACGAATAACACGGACAAAAATGGAAGGGGCGGATCGGCGTATCCGCCCACATCCAACGTTGGTTTATTTACGGGCGGATACGCCGATCCGCCCCTACATAAACCTTTCGTCCGTTGACGATGTTCAACCCCTTCTGCAAAGAGCGGATTCGCTGGCCTTGAAGGTTGTATATAATATCTCTTGCCACATTCTGCTTCCCTCTTACTTCTTCTATTCCCGTCGTTTGCACTTCAAAATTGCCGGTGAAGGACTCATGGCCATTTTCCACCGTGACGGTGTAACAACCTTCTGTGTAGGCGGAGATGTCGATGTTGAGGGCGACGATGTTGCCAGCGTTGATGGATTTCCCATAGACGACTTTGCCCGTCGCGTCAACAATGCGTACTTGATAGGCTTCGTCGAGCGGGTAGAGATTGACCACCACGCTACGGGTGTTGTATTCGCCATATAGCGGTTGCTCGGCACGGCTCCGCCTTGGTGCCTTTGGATCTGTCTTGATGGTATGGGTGAAGTCGAAGCGTTTTCGGCCTTTCATGGCATCTGGGGTGGCCCCGTCCTCATATTCGTCGTTGAGGTAGATGACCTCATCGCCAACAGTGCATGACATGAGGATTAGCGCATGATTTTCTTCCCCATAATAGACATTATAAATTGGATCGTCAATATCTCCGACACCTTCCAGCCAAGTGGTATTGTAAATGTTTTGCTCTCCTTCCCAAGGCATCATAACATCTCTATACACGCCCTTAAAGCCTTTCATTCCTCCTGTCTGTCTCGCTCCAATCACGTATGGAAGATTGTCTGTCCGCAGAGTGTCGTTGGCATCGACTGAGAAGTCGTACATCAACTTAAACTGCTTGTTTGTCGAGTCGTATTCGTACACTTTCTTGTCCTCTTCGTACCACGCTCCCACATATTGCAGCAAAGGATATTGCATGACAATAGCATAATCGGGATATTCCGGGTTGGCATACCGCTGGCGCATCATCTGCTTGCAGGTCTTTCCGTCGATGATGGTGTCGCCATCGAAGTAATAGTACTCGACCATCTGCACCGGATTCGAGCCAACCGCACCTACTTGCCACACCTTATCCTCTTCTACGAATGGGCGGTAAGCCATGTCGATATTTGGTTTGGTCTGGATGTTGAAGTCATCAGCCGTGAAGATACACTCTCCATTCTCATAACACGAGACAAAACGAGTAAAATCATAATCATATTCGCCAGGTGGTATCGCTGATAGTTCATGGAGAGGAATCTGGTCTTCAATACCGCTGCTTTCAGAGCCTACGCCCTCAACCCAGATGTCGTGCCACACACCTTCGCCATTGTACTCTATCGTCGTGAGCTTTTCCCCTTCCTTTGAATACTTCTGTAGACAAGTGTATCTGCGGAACGGGCGATTGTTCACCTCGATGGTGTCAACGCCATAGACCATCCAGTTGATATTGCCCTCATTCTCCACTGCCTTCCATGTGAACACCCTTCCGAAATCCTCACGACCGAAATCAAAGAAAGACTTCATAAGCGGCGAGTCGTTGGAGTCCAACCTTACGCTTTTAAAGACTTCGCGCCCCCTCTCAAAAAGAAGACATACGAAACGTTCTGTTTTCTCATCTTGATACCATAGTTTCTTGTAAGTGGTACGCCTGATGATTGTATCGCCCTTTACTACGTATGAATAAGGAACCTCATGTAAACCGTCTTCTTTCATGTAATAGTGGATGTAGTTCCACCTTTTTCCCTCAATAGCCATCTTATGATACCCCTTCTCAGTATATTCCGGCTCAATCCACTGGTATAGTGTCTCGCCGTTGACCTTACAGGCGATAAGGCTGTTATAGTTGCCAGGCCAAGGCAGCATGGCAAAGAAATCCATCATGGCTCCCACACCCTCTAACCAGTAAACATATTCTTCCTCATTGTCCAAGACAAGCTGGAGCGTATATTTCTTAATGGGAATGCCACCATTATCCTTCGTCTGGATATCTTTCATATCTGACGATACCATCATTGTTACTATTGTCGGAGAACATTTTTAGGCAGTTCTTCCCTGCAATCAAGGTGTCTCCCTTCAAATCATAGTAGTAATAATGATCGTACTCGGCTGGACGCAGGGGCATGAAATTGTCATACGTCCAATGCTTACCCTCTTCAAACAGTGGACGATAATCCTCTTGTGCTAACATGTTATTAGATACCAGCACATACGTAATGAATAATAATATACGTTTCATAACCTATCTGTTTTTTGTTTATACTTAATTCTTCAGTATTTGTTCCAGTGTAATGTCGGGATTGGTTTCTCTGAACACGTCTTTCTTCAATTTCAGTTTTCGATGCTGAACGGCTGAGATGGTAATACAATAGATGTTTCCGATGGTACGGTTGCTGAGCCCGAGGCGGGTGAGGATGCACAGTCGGACGTCGTCTTCCTTCATATTGGGGTACTGCTCACGGATATGGGCAAAGCGGTTGTTGTCGATGGCGTTGAGCATTCGTTCAATCTCATTCCATTCGTGCGTACTGAGGGTGATGAGCGAGTCACCGCTTTGGTTGAGCTTCTTGATTACCTCCGCACGTTCGAGGATGAAGTCTTGCAAGAAAGCCACCACTTCGTTAGCTTGGAAGAGTAGGGTCTTCTGATGCTCTGCCTCTTTCTGTAGCTGACATTTCTCCTGATGCTGTACCCGCATCCTATACCGTACTACCATCACAATCGCCAAGATGACAATAAGCGATGCCATCATTGTCATAAGTAATGTACGTGCGTATATTTTAGAACGGTATTCCAACTGCTGGTTCTCCATTTCCTGCCGCAACGTCTCCTGATAGTATTGGTCTTTTTGTTCGAGTGCCTTATAGTAAAAGTCCTCTATTTGGTCGAAAGCATCATCAATATCGTCTTCCAACTTTGTGTCTCCCATCCGTCGGAGTGCAATCTTGGCGAGGTTGCTCTGCACGATATAAGCAAGATGGACATCATTGCCCGGCTCTATCTGCCGATAGACGGTTTCTGCCGAGTCGAGCATATTGAGGTCGAGGTAACTGCGGGCGAGTACCTGTAACGTGCCGGGGCGTAGGTCGGCTGTTGCCACAGATTCCGCTTGATGGGCATAGTCGAGAGCCTGGCGATAGTCTTCCTTTGCCCAGGCGATGTTGGCAAGGCTGGTAAGCGTCTGGCACATCAGGTCTGCCATTTGGTTTTTCTTGGCTATGTCGTATGCGCGATGGATGAAATCGATTGCCTCGTCGTAAGAACCCTCTGTGGTGAAAGCCACTTGTGCGGCGTATGTGCCTGCATAGTCGAGCAGGATGACATTGTTGCGCTCATCGTCGGGATGCTGCCCATAGATGGCCAGGGCTTTCTTCATCAGACGCAAAGCCTCCTCGGGGTTGCCCTGCGACAATGCTTTTGCCAATCGTTGGTACGCGATATAATGGGTGTGCCAATCCTTAGACTCCTCCGCCAAACGGATGGTCTTACGCAATAAGGTCTCACCCAGACGGACGCTATCGTTTGCCAAGGCAGCCTCCGCTTCCTCTAAACAATGCGCTGCCGTCTGCGGATTTAATCCCTGCTGTGACTGACTACAAGCCATCAACAGAACGCAAAATATAAATATGTACCATGTTCTTGTAAGCATACATCCAACTTTCGTGAAATTGTCGATACAAAGTTACGACAATTTCACGAAAGCCGTATCACTTACCTATGGAAAATATGCGGACAAAATAAAAACGGAAATGTTTATAAATCAATCAGTTATGAAGGACACAACATCATTGCCTATGGAAAAATGTCGGCGCATAACACCCCATTATGGTAGCCCCGTCAAGGATTAAGCATGATGGCATTGCCGATACATGCGTTGGGCATCTCGATGTGGAGCATGGCGCATACCGTGGGGGCGATGTCTACGATACGCGTGGGCGTGGAGGTGCTGCCATGGTTGACGTGCCAGCCGAGGAATACGAGGGGGATATGGGAGTCGTAGGGATTCCATTGGCTATGCGTGGTGCCGATATAGTCGTCCTTGAACCGCCAGGAGAACAACTGCGCCCGCGGAATCGCCACGATGTCGCCCGACCGATGCCTGTTATAGCCATTGATGATGCGCTCGCGGATGGGCTCCGGCACGGTGGCGATGCCCGCCTTGGCGCAGTCCACGACATATTGCAGTTCGTCTTCTTGGAGCAAGATGTTGATGACGGCTTGCTTGACGTTGTCGATGTCAAGCCCCGCACTGTCTATCTTGGCATGGTTGAGATAAAAGAAGTCGCCATAATGGGCTGTCACTAACTTGTCCGTCCCATACTTTTCCGAGAGTTCGTCGTTGATTTTTTTCACCCATTCCGACGCACCCCAGCCATTGGCATAGATATGATGCTGTTTGAGATAGTTAGGGTTATGCGCCCCCCCGTGGTCTGCCGTGAGGAATAGCAGGTAGCCATCCTTGCCGTAACGCTTGTCGAGGATGGAGAGGAACTTGGCGAGTTCCTTGTCCAGTTGCATATACGCAGCCTTGGTATGCTCATCGCGGGTACCATAGGTATGGGCAATGGCATCCGTGGGAGATACGCTGATGGCAAGCATATCGGTACTCTCGCCCAAGCCCAGCCGCTCGTTGCGGAGGACGGCCTCCGCCATCTTGAACGTGATGGAAACGCCCTCGGGCATCCCCTTTGGGTCTTCGCCAGGCTTGGTGGCATTCTCCTTGTTGTATTGCTCCACCCATTTGGGCAGTTGCTCCATGTAATATGTGCTGGTGACGAAATGCCCCACCGCCTTGTCATACCAATAGGCGGCATTGGCGGAGTGGCCGGCGGGGAAGATGGAGGCGCGGTCCTTAAGTGCCACGCCATAGACCCGTGACTTGAAGTCGGTGGCAAGGCGCAGCTCGTCGCCGATGGTCGTCGCCTTGTTGTTGCGCGGCGACATCATGCCAGCCTTGGTGTCGGTACCCACCCCTTTGACAGTGGGGTCGGCGCAACAATACATGTCCTTTCCGTTTTCCATGAAGTTATTGCCCGCGATGCCGTGGAGAGCCGGCACGGAACCCGTATAGACAGAGGTGTGCCCGATGGCCGTGACGGTGGGGATGTAATTGATCATCGTATTCTCACATGAGAATCCCTCATCGATGAGCCGTTTCAAACCGCCCTCGCCGAAGTCCTCATAGAAATAATAGAGGTAATCCCAGCGCATTTGGTCTACGACAAGTCCCACGACAAGCTTGGGTCTCTCCACCTTGTCAGCGGCAAAAGCCGCAAATGCAAGAATCCAAGCCATCATGGATAAAAATGCCTTTCGTATCATAGCGAATGTCTTTTGTTGTGAATGTATTATTGGCAAAATTACACATTTTTTTGCACATTATCATTCATAGATGACAAGAAATGCCTATTTTTTTGTACTTTTGCACATCAAAAACAAAATATACAAAACAAATGGGTGGTTTTTTTGGTTCTATCTCCATAAAAGATTGTGTCAAGGATTTATTTTACGGAACGGATTACAACTCACATCTCGGCACGAAACGTGCGGGTATGGTCACGTTTGACCCCGAAAGGGGCTTCTGCCGTTCCATCCATAGCTTAGAGAGAAACTATTTCCGCTCACGTTTTGAGGACGAGCTGAGCATCTTCCATGGCAACCAAGGGCTGGGTGTCATCAGTGACACCGACCCACAGCCCATCATCGTCAACTCCCACCTGGGGCGGTATGCCGTGGTGACGGTGGCGAAAATCAACAACCTCCGCGAAATCGCCGCCGAGCTGCTGGAGCAGCGGATGCACTTCAGCGAGATGTCGGCCAACAACATCAACCAGACGGAGCTGGTGGCATTGCTCATCAACATGGGCCAGTCGTTCGTGGAAGGCATCAACCTTGTGTACCAGAAGATAGAAGGATCATGCTCGATGCTTATCCTGACGGAGGACGGCATCATCTGCGCCCGCGACTTCCTGGGGCGCACACCCATCGTGATAGGACAGAAAGAGGGGGCGTTTGCCGCCTCTACCGAGACCACCTCGTTTCCCAATCTTGACTATAAAGTGGTGCGCGACATCGGCCCGGGCGAAATCGTGCGGATGAGAGCCAACGGCTTGGAGGTGATGCAAGAGCCATCGTCTGAGGAGCAGATTTGCTCGTTCCTATGGGTATATTACGGGTTCCCTGCCAGCGACTACGAGGGGATCAACGTGGAGATGGTGCGCGAGAACAACGGTAAGGTGATGGGAGAGGAGGATGACATCGATGCCGACTTGGTATGTGGCATCCCCGACTCGGGTGTCGGAACGGCATTAGGTTATTCCGAAGGACACCAGATTCCCTATAAGCGCGCCGTGGTGAAATATACTCCCACGTGGCCTCGCAGCTTTACCCCAGGCACACAGACACGCCGCGACCTCGTGGCAAAGATGAAACTCATCCCCAACCCCGCCATCCTAAAAGACCAGCGCATCGTGTTTTGTGATGATTCCATCGTCCGCGGCACACAGTTGCGCGACAATGTGCGAATGTTCTTCGAGTATGGCGCCAAAGAGGTACATGTGCGCATCTCCTGCCCACCATTGGTGTACGGCTGCCCCTTCATCGGCTTCACGGCATCGAAAAGCGACATGGAACTGATTACGCGGCAGGTCATCCGCGACTTTGAGGGCAACGACTCCGCCAAGCTCGAGCAATATGCCACAACCGACTCGCCTGAATACACGCGCATGGTGGAAGAAATCGGTCGCCGTTTAGGCCTCACCTCTCTCAAGTTCAACAAAATCGAGACGCTCATCCAATCCATCGGCCTACCCAAGTGCAAGGTCTGCACCCATTGCTTCGATGGCACGGGGAGATGCAGAAAGGAAATAGATATTTGAAAATGGATGGTGGCACACCACCCTCAAGGAATTGATAAAGGAGAGTTAAAAGGAAACCAAAAGGAAACAGTCCATAAGCAAATAAAAAAACATCACCTCCTTTTAATTTCCTTTCAACTCCTCTCTAACTTTATTCTTCAGAGAACTCATCCTTACCGACTCCACAGATGGGGCAAACCCAATCTTCGGGGATGTCTTCAAATGCTGTCCCTGGCTCGATGCCATTGTCGGAATCACCTAATTCGGGGTCATATACATACCCGCAAACATCACATACGTACTTCTTCATAATGCTTTATCAATAATTTGTTAAACAGAAAAAACGTTGTCAGGAAAACCGCAACTATCTTTTGGAAAGAATCTCCTCCACCTTATTTATTATATATATGGGCTGTATTTGACCCATACATGCAAGGTCACCCCTCACACAAGCCTTCCTGCCATAGACGGAACAGGGGCGGCAGGACAGATCTGCCTGCACGATATTGGCAGGATCTTGGTTCCATCCTAAAAATCCCGCGTATGGATGTGTGGCTCCCCACACGCTCACCACGGGCGTATTGACCAACGAGGCCAAATGCATATTAGCACTATCCATGCTGACCAACACATCAAGGTGGCTTATCAGTATCAGTTCCTTTTCAAGTGACCGAAGGAGTGCCGAGGCATTGACACAAGGCTCATACTTCTGCTGCCATCCATCAAGGGTCTCTTTTTCCTTGCCACCGCCTCCGAAAAGGAAGATGCGGCATGAGGGATGTAGCTTGATGATGGATCGTATCACCTCTTCCATCTTCTCGACGGGATAGACCTTATTGGGATGGGCGGCAAAAGGAGCGATTCCTATCCATTGCTGAAAACTCTTACGCTCGCCTATTTCTTGAGGCAGCAAGAAGAGACTACCCCCCTCTCGCGAGAATATCGACGTGAATTGCAAATCAACTGGATAGCCCAACTCTGCAAACACATCGGCATAATTCTGGAAAACCGTAGGCAACTGATGCAGTTGCTTGCCGTTTTGTGCCGTAAGTCGCCTCTTCTCCCCATGGTGCTTATTGACATGCGCCACCTTATGCCTGCCAAGATTAAAGCGCAGCCGAAGGTATTTCGACCGGATGATGTCATGAAGATCCGCAATGGCGGTGAAATTCTTCGCCATCAACCTACGGTAAAGGGCATTAAGTCCTTTCACGCCACGGTACTCACTTTTCACGTCGGCTTCCATGAACCCCACATTGGGTGCCAAGTTATCAAAGAGGGGACGGGCAAACGGCCTACTCAACACGGTGATTCGCAAATGGGGATATTGATGGGCGAGTGAATAGACCACTGGCACTATCATGGCAACGTCGCCCAATGCCGAGAACCGAATAATGAGGATATGCTCGGTCTTCATTTCTTGTAAAAGATGGGGTTGGTGGAAGGATCATTGTACATCTTCATCTGCCGATACACTTTCATGTACTTGCGTCCAGCCTCAATGTCTTCAAGCAACTGGTCTATGGCAAGCGATAGGTCTGCTTGCTGCTCCAAGAGTACATTCAATTTACCCTTGCATTTTTTGCGGTGCGCCTCATCCACATCGGTTCTTTCCACCTGCTCGTGCATGTGATAGATTTTCAGTGCGAGAATAGAAAGACGGTCGATAGCCCAAGCCGGGCTTTCTGTGTTAATGCGGGCATCGGGCAAAGGTGTCACATCACTATATTTTTGACGGAAATAACTATCTATCTGCTCAACCAAGTCAGTTCGGTCTTGGTTGGAATTGTCGATTCGCCTCTTCAGTTGCAATGCCTCAACAGGGTCTATATGTGGATCGCGGATGATGTCTTCAAAGTGCCATTGCACGGTATCAATCCAGCATTTGAGATACAACCTGTTTTCTATGGTATCTCTTTTATAAGGATTATTGATGGGCGTGTCAATATTATCTGTCAGATGATAATCGTTTATGACTTTGCTAAAAATACGGTTACAGTCTTGAGTAAATGACATTAGGTTTTATTTTAATGAACATGCAAATATAGTACTTATTTTGTTACCTACAAATTATTTAACGCAAATAATCGTCAAAAGGCGGCATTTTATTGCACAAGTGATGTGCGTTTGTGCAGCCCAAATATCATTTTTGTTGAAAATATTTGTTTAATTGAATAAAAATTGTTTCCTTTGCACCCGATTT
This sequence comes from Prevotella sp., assembly GCA_017428055.1. Taxonomy (GTDB): domain Bacteria; phylum Bacteroidota; class Bacteroidia; order Bacteroidales; family Bacteroidaceae; genus Prevotella. The sequence goes on along the minus strand of JAFRRN010000098.1, from coordinate 9,510 downwards.
CTACCCCCTTGCATAATTTAGCACGGAAGGAGATAGTAAATTGAATTATTATTATAAACTTAAAAGAGAAAGATTATGTCAGAAATTGAAAGCAAAGTAAAAGCTATTATTGTAGACAAATTAGGTGTTGACGAATCAGAGGTACAGCCCGAGGCAAGCTTCACCAATGACCTTGGTGCCGACTCGTTGGATACAGTAGAGCTGATTATGGAGTTTGAGAAGGAGTTTGGTATTTCCATCCCCGACGATAAGGCAGAGAAAATCTCCACCGTTGGTGACGCCATCGCTTATATCGAAGAAAACGCAAAATAAATATTTTTTGAGGTTTTGAGTTTTTAAGTTTATGGTATTCTGTAAGGACGATTGTCACTTATAGGCTAGGAACTTGAAAACTCAAAATCTTTTATAAAGAGATACATGGAGTTAAAAAGAGTAGTTGTAACAGGTTTAGGTGCCGTAACACCTGTGGGAAACACCGTGGAGGAGACATGGAACAACCTCCTCAATGGCGTGAGTGGTGCCGCCCCTATTACACAATTTGACACTTCCAAATGCAAAACGCATTTCGCTTGCGAAGTAAAGGGGTTAGACATCAACCAATACCTTGACCGCAAGGAGTCGCGTAGATTGGACCGATACACCCAACTTGCCATGATTTCCGCCATACAAGCTGTGGCAGATAGTGGGATGGACTTGGAGAAAGAAGATAAGAACCGTATTGGCGTGGTGTATGGCGTTGGCATTGGAGGTATCCGTTCTTTTGAGGACGAGGTAACTTATTATGCCCAACACATTGAGGATGGCCCGAAATTCAGCCCATTCTTCATTCCCAAAATCATTGCCGACATAGCATCCGGACACATCTCCATCCATTTTGGATTCCGTGGCCCAAACTATACAACCATTTCCGCCTGTGCCTCTTCCAGCAATGCCTTGGCAGATGCATTTAACATTATCCGCTTAGGCAAGGCAAACGCCATTGTAGCAGGAGGAGCCGAGAGTGCTATATGCATGTGTGGTGTCGGTGGTTTCAATGCCATGAAAGCCCTTTCTACCCGCAATGATGACCCACAACGTGCCTCGCGCCCATTCAGTGCCAGCCGTGACGGGTTTGTTATGGCTGAGGGTGCAGGATGCCTTATTTTGGAAGAATTAGAACATGCCAAGGCTCGTGGCGCAAGAATCTACGCTGAGATGGTAGGGGAAGGCGAGAGTGGAGATGCTTACCACATCACCGCTTCACACCCCGAGGGTTTAGGTGCCAAACTTGTGATGCAAGCAGCTTTGGAGGATGCTGGACTCGAGCCAGAGGACATCGACTATATCAACGTGCATGGCACATCAACCCATGTGGGCGACATCTCCGAGATGAAAGCCATCAAGGATGTGTTTGGCGATAATGCCTATAAGTTGAACATCAGCTCCACCAAGTCGATGACAGGTCATCTGTTAGGTGCGGCGGGTGCCATTGAGGCCATGATTACTCTCCTTGCCGTAAAAAATGACATTGTACCTCCAACCATTAACCATGACGAGGACGACAAAGACCCAGAGATTGACTACAACCTGAATTTCACTTTCAACAAAGCACAGAAGCGCGAAGTACGTGCCGCTATCAGCAACACATTTGGATTTGGCGGACACAATGCTTGTGTCGTATTTAAGAAGTATGCAAAATAATCTCATGGATAGGATAAAGCTCCTTTTCCGTAAGGATAGGGAGCTTTATTTGTCTTTGTATGAAATACTTGGTTTCTATCCCAACAATATCGAGTATTATAAAACTGCCATGCTCCATAGCAGCGTGGCAAAAAAGAACCAAAAGGGAAAACCCATCAACAATGAGAGGTTGGAATTTTTGGGGGATGCCGTGCTGAATGCAGTTGTCGGACATATCGTCTACGACCATTTCCCTGGCAAGAGGGAGGGATTCCTCACAAACACAAGAAGTAAGCTCGTGCAACGAGACATGCTCAATAAGCTCGCCAAAGAGATGGGGATAGCGAGGCTAATTATCTCACATGGACAAAACTTATCCCACAATAGTTACATCGAGGGAAACGCATTTGAAGCATTGGTGGGAGCCATCTATCTTGACAAAGGATATAAAGCTTGCATGAAGTTTGTCAAGAAACGTATCTTGGATGAGGTGGTCAACTTAGACAAGGTGGCATACAAGGTGGTAAACTTCAAGAGTAGGCTGATTGAATGGTGCCAAAAAAACAGGGTGACTATCGAGTTTAGGCTCTTGAAGCAAGAACGTGATGCCAATGGAAACCCCTTTTTCAAATACCAAGTCTTTATCGAAGACATCGAGGGAGGAATTGCCATGGGCTTTTCCAAGAAGGAAAGCCAACAACAAGCCGCAAAACTCACCTTGGAAATGCTGCGTAAACACCCCCAGTTAATCGATGAGATCATGGCGATCAAGTCTGATCGAACCAAAATGGAGGAAAACCTATTAATGTCTTTACCCGAAGAGGATGCCCAAGAAGACTTTTTTATCGAAAAGAAGAAACACCATAAAGCATCCAAGGCCACCAATATAGACAAAGACAATTCCTTACCTACACAGGAAACCATTGCCTCAAAGGTGAACAAAGCTGTCGCTGAAAAGAGTAACACCAACGATAAGGGGATTGCCACAAGGCATACCCTCGACGAAGACGACGTTGCCAACCAAGAACGAGAGTCCATCATTGCAGCAGCAGAAGAAGAGGCTTTCAAAGACCTCAATTGAGGTAAAACTATCTTAACGAACCCTTGTACAAAACTAAAAATACCCATTTTATTTGGTTTTGTCTATGAATTGCGCTACCTTTGCACCATATTATTAATATGGAGCATCGATGAGCATAACGAGCATTGTACGCAAGCTATTCTTCTCTTCAAGACAAAACATCATTCTACCTCGATATACAAAAGACGTGGAAGAAGTGCAGCAACGCACCCTTCAACATTTAATCGACAGAGGGAAATACACGGAATTCGGCAAGAACCATTTATTCGACAATATCCACTCATACAAAGATTTCGCCCAGAATATCCCTATTAATACATACGAGGATCTAAAAGGCTTCATTGACAGAATGAGGCACGGAGAGGCAAACGTACTATGGCCTGGAACGGTCAAATGGTTTGCAAAATCTTCGGGGACAACCAATGACAAGAGCAAGTTTATACCCGTCACCACAGAAGGATTGAAAAACATACATTATGCAGGAGGGTTTGACACTGTTGCCTTGTACTTACTCAACAATCCTCAAAGCAAGTTTTTTGATGGGAAAAGCCTTATCCTTGGCGGAAGCCACTCACCAAACTACAACTTACCCCATAGCCTTGTGGGTGACCTCAGTGCCATCTTGATAGAAAACATCAACCCTTTGGCCAACCTCGCCCGTGTACCCACCAAGAAAACAGCATTGCTCAATGACTTTGAAGTGAAACGTGACCAAATCGCCCAAGAGACATGGCAGAAGAATGTCACATCTATCTCGGGCGTACCATCATGGATGCTCTCAGTATTGGTACGAGTGATGGAGATCTCTGGCAAAAAACACCTTCAAGAGGTCTGGCCAAACTTGGAAGTGTTCTTCCATGGAGGCATATCTTTCCAACCCTATCGCTCCCAATATATGGAATTAATTACAAGCGACAGTATGCACTACATGGAGACATACAACGCCAGTGAAGGGTTTTTCGGCATACAGAGTGACCCCAACGATTCTTCGATGCTCTTGATGGTTGACTACGATATCTTTTATGAGTTTATTCCCATGGACGAGATTGGCAAGGAACATCCCACCATCGTTCCATTAGAGGGTATACAGAAAGGCATCAACTATGCCATGCTCATCACGACTTCTTGTGGTCTTTGGAGATATATGATTGGCGACACCGTGACCTTCACGAGCATCAAGCCTTATAAGTTCTATATCACCGGACGCACGAAATACTTTATCAATGCTTTTGGAGAAGAACTAATCATGGACAATGCCGAGAAAGGATTGGCATACGCTTGTGAGAAGACAAATGCGGAGTTGTTGGAATACACTGCGGCTCCCGTTTTTATGGATAAAAAAGCCAAATGCCGACACCAATGGCTCATAGAATTTAGCCGCGAGCCAACAAGTCTTGAGGAATTTGCAAAACTTCTTGACAGCAAGTTACAAGAAATCAACAGCGATTATGAGGCCAAGCGATTTCATGACGTGACCCTCCAACATTTGGAGATCATCAAGGCACGAAAGGGGTTATTCGACGACTGGCTCAAGGCAAAAGGTAAATTAGGTGGTCAACACAAGATACCACGATTGAGCAACGACCGCAAGAACATGGACGAACTGCTTGCCATGAACAAACAATGAGAGCTTCCTTACAACATATCAACAACCAGGGAAGACAGTGGATGCTATCCTGTCTTTTAGCCCTCGTGTTTGTTGGTTGCGCCAGGATGGGAAACCCAGATGGAGGATGGTATGACGAGAAGCCTCCTATTGTTGTAGGTTCCACGCCAAAAGACAAGGCGACTTTCGTTGATACCAAGAAAATCCGCATTTCCTTTGATGAGTTCATCAAAGTTGATAATCCCACAGAAAATGTCATTATATCACCACCACAGATAGAAATGCCCGACATTAAGGGCGCAGGCAAACATATCCTTATCAACTTGAAAGACTCTCTACTGCCGAACACCACTTATACCATCGACTTCTCAGATGCCATCAGCGACAACAACGAGGGCAATCCCTTGGGCAATTACACATACAGTTTTTCCACTGGCGAAAGCATCGATACGCTTGAAGTAAGTGGTTATGTGTTGGAAGCAGAAAATCTGGAACCCATCAAGGGTATCTTGGTAGGGCTTTATTCCCAAATGGAAGATTCCACTTTCCGTACCTCTCCCATGCTTCGTGTGGCACGAACAGACAGCAGGGGGCATTTCGTCATCAAGGGCATTGCAGCTGGCTCATATCGCGTCTATGCCTTACAGGACGCTGACGGTAACTATCTATATAGCCAAAAAAGCGAGAAGATAGCATTTAACCACGATATTATCATACCCTCATCAAAACCTGACATCCGGCAAGATACAATTTGGCGTGATACTTTACATATAAGCGACATCAAACAAGTAGGATACACTCACTTCTTCCCCGACGACATCACCCTGAGGGCTTTTACCCCCATCATTACAGACCGATATCTCATTAAGACAGAAAGGGCTGAGGCCGACCATTTCACATTCTATTTCTCTTATGGAGATGAACAATTGCCACAAATCAGAGGATTGAACTTTGACGAATGGGAGGCTTTCATCGTGGCATCCAATGAGAAAAATGACACCATCACCTATTGGTTGCGCGATACAACATTGGTAAACCAAGATACTCTGCGCTTGGAAGTACAGTACCTTATGACGGACACATTGGGTGAATTGGTTTCAAAAACTGATACTTTGGAGATGCTCTCTAAGCAACCTTATGCCAAACGTATCAAGCAAAGACAAAAGGAATATGATGAATGGGCAAAGGAGCAAGAGAAAGCCAAGAAGAAAGGACAGCCCTACGACTCTATCATGCCTATCCCACCATTGAAAATGAAGATTGACGCTCCGTCGCAACTTGACCCTGACAAAAACATCCGCCTATCGACACCATGTCCTTTGGCTGTGGCTGACTCCTCCATGATACACCTCTATGCCAAACACGACTCTCTCTGGTATGAGTCGAAATTTCTATTCCATCAACTTAACACTCTGGAATATGAACTCATCGGCGAATGGCACCCTACTATTGAATATAGCTTAGAGATAGACAGTGCGGCATTCATCGATATATACGGGAATGTTTCTAAAGCCACGAAAAACGGGTTTGGCGTGAGGTCTGAAGACGCTTACAGCACCATTATCATCACATTGCCTGGCATGGATGGGAAAAGTGCCATCGTACAATTACTCACAAATAGCGATGGCGTTTACAAGGAAACAAAAACAAACAACGGACAGGCGGAATTCTATTATGTGAAACCTGGAGATTATTATATGCGTATGTATATCGACGAGAATGACAATGGCAAATGGGACACGGGCGACTTCGACCAAGACCTCCAACCCGAGACAGTCTATTATTATCCTGATGTTCTGCAATGCAAAGCCAAATGGGACTTGACGCAATCATGGAATCCCACCGCCAGGGAAACGTTCCGCCAAAAGCCAGAAAAGATAACAAAGCAAAAGCCTGACAAGGCGAAAACGGTGAAGAAACGAAATGCCGACCGCGCCAAGAGTTTGGGCATCATATATGTTGAACAATAATCATTTCAAGATGAAGAGACTTTTCTTATTGACTTTCATTTCCCTCCTCTTACCCACACACTCACAAGCCCAATGCACATTCAAAAACACAGCATTTAAGTCTGGTGAGTTTCTTTCTTATAACCTCTATTACAACTGGAAATTCATCTGGGTAAAAGCGGGCATAGCATCTATGTCTACCGTACAAACACATTACGAGGGAAAACCCGCTTATCGGGCTTCATTGATTACACGGGGCAATAACAAGGTGGATGAGATGTTCGTCCTCCGCGACACGCTTCTGTGTTATTCATCGACAGACCTGGCCCCCCTATATTATAGAAAAGGGGCACGCGAGGGGAAACGATACTATGTGGATGAAATCTTCTATTCGTATGAAAATGGGAAATGCAATGTCAAGCAACATAGCCAGCATAATGATGGAACTCATACCTGGCAAAAGCACAGTTACGACGATTGCATCTACGACATGATTAACATGTTTATCCGCGCCCGTTCATTCGACCCCACCAATTGGAAGAAAGGTTACACCGTAGACTTCCCTATCGCTGATGGCGACAGTAGGAAGCCCGCAAAAATCAAATACCAAGGCAAGACCGTCGTGAAAGCTGACAACGGGAAGAAATACCGCTGCCTACAATTATCGTACCTGGAATTGGATGATGATAAATACAAGAGAATCGTTGACTTCTACGTCACCGATGACGAAAACCACATTCCCATCCGTCTTGACATGTTCCTACGTTTCGGATCAGCCAAGGCTTTCCTTATAGGGATGAAAGGGGAACGGAATCCCATTACGTCTATTGTGGAATAGCCCTCTCTTTTAAAGGCAAGATTCTTTCATTCTGTACGGTTGAATTGTATTCCCAAGAGGTATATTTTCTTTATATTAATACGCTGCATCTAAGAAACCTATATCAAAATCAGTTTCTCGCCACACCACAGGCATTTGGCGGAGATGGCAGCCGCACTGTCAAGAAATGTAGGAAGTTTCAAGGAATAATAGTCAGAGAATTGATAAGGTGAATGTTTGCACGATAGCGTGGGCGGAACTTATCAGACTATTATAGCACTTCCTACAGCCACAAGGGAAAGATAAGAGAGGTTCACGCTTCTTATTTCCAAACAATTAAGATAATTTGACGTACATGATTGTCATATTTCAATAAAGATAGGTACATATCAGTAAGAATAAATAAAAAAAGATATGAACAGGAAATTCATTTTTACAATGCTGCTTGCCATGCTGCTGGCTCCTTTGGGCATGGAGGCGAAGAAGGTGAAGAAGGAGCAGGAGGTGCCGCAGTTGCTGAACTATCCGAGTGCGGAGGTCAGCGAGTACCGACTGCACGGCGGCAACGTGGTCTTTAAGGGAAGAATAGCAGGGGTACCTGGCGGCGAGGCAATCCCCAAGGAGTTTCTGGAGAAGATGAACGGTGCCGTTAGGGTCATCATGCGCGACTACATCGTCAACAAGGAGAAAACATCGGTCATCGAGTTTAAGCCCGACGGCACGTTCTCGATGAACGTCTATGTGCCTTACCCAATGTTCGTGCTCGTCCATCCGTTGAGTACGATGTATGCCTGCCCTGGAGATACGTTGGAAATGACGATAGACCCCACAAAGCCATCGCGCGAAGAGGCCATCACTTGGGATGGAACAGGACTGAGCGGTGAGGTGACCAAGTTGCATGAAAAGATAAGAAAAGCTTACTGCGACTTCCCGGCGAGAGACAACATACACGAAAAGGGACCAGACTCGCTCATGGCGTGGAGGGATGTGCAGGTGGCTTGTCTTGATGACGTGGTACAGAAGATAAATACAGGCCTGCCTGAACTCGAAGGCTTCTCACCCTTGGCATCTGACATCCTGCGTACATATATTGTCTCGCAGCATTTGGAACATATTTGCCGCTATTATATGCTTACAGATATGGACAACATCGATAGAGCAGCCTATTGGCAGCAGTTCTTCAGTTTCGTAGCGCCTCGCGAGAAATACCTGCTCGACAATCCGCTGCTGATGATTACTGGCAACGACTTCTTTTTCAATTATGTTGAGTACACTGTGATGCGCCCCATGTATGCAAGCGGAGTTATGGATTATATCCCCTTCGAATACGACCCCCAAATAGCCGAGGCCATATCGAAGGAAAAGCACATCTACCGCCGCGAGTTCAGAAGAAATGTGATGAACGAACTGCACGACAAACTCAACCTCAGTACCACCGACTTCAGTGCACAGGTGTGCCAGCTGCGCTACTTCTTCAACACCCTCGAATGGCATAAAGACCAATATGACACTGCTGCCGACGATTTCGCCGCCACGATGGTCGTCATCACCCATCCCGATTTGATTCGTCAGGGCATACTGACCTATCGCGACTACGTAAAGGAAAAGGAGATTAAGGTAGTAGAGCAGAAACCGATGACCAAGGGTGACAGTATCTTCCAGCGCATCATCGAACCCTACAAGGGCAGCGTGCTCTACATCGATTTCTGGGAAATGTCGTGCGGCCCATGCCGTGCCACGATGCTCCAAATGCGCGACGAGGTTGAGGCCAACAAAGACAAGCCCGTGAAGTATCTATACATCACCGACGACACACCCGAGAAATGTAAGTCGTTCCTCAAACCCAACAACATCAAGGGCGAGCACATCCACATCACCCGCGCCGAATGGGGCTATCTCCAAGAGAAGTTCAATTTCTCAGGCATCCCCTTCGTCATGCTCTTCGACAAGCAGGGCAAGCGGCGCGACGATGCGACCATTGAGCAACTGCTGAATGAATAGCAGAACAATACGATTTGCACCTTATCAATCCGTTCTTATGTGAAATCAACATAATTCAATCTCCCCACTTACTATGAATTTTCATGTAAATGGGGAGATTGGTTTTATACAAATAGGATGTTTAATACTCATCCTCGTTGAAAACTTGACTCCTGTCTGATTATCAGCAACTTGCACCGTTCTTAACTATTTTTAGCCAAATAAACCGCACGGTCTGCGGCGGTCAAAGGCGATTCGTTGGCGGGTTCGACAAACTTATTGCTTCCTTAAAGTAAAGTCAAACTGCAGTCCGCCGCCATCAGCTTTCTTAGCACTTATCTGACCGCCATGCAGAAGGATGGCATTCTTGACGATGGCCAAGCCGAGGCCTGTGCCGCCCATCTGTCGGCTACGGCCT
>JAFRRN010000011.1 GCA_017428055.1 Prevotella sp. | reverse complement strand
TCGGTCAGAAGGACACACTGACGGCAGAGCAATTGGAGCGGCATGTCATTACTGAAGAGTATGGTTTCGACAAGCAACCGTGCCTCTGGTTCGAAGGAAGATATGCCGACCTCAATACAGCCCTTCACCGTTATCTGCCCTATATCGACGGTTTTGGATGGGATGAGAACTACGAGCGGCAGCTGATTGTAAACCAACCGCTGGCCCCTGTCTATACTGAAGGAATGCTGACTTGGCGCGACTATTTGAAACGCCGTGTCATGGAAGACGGACGACTGCCTCTCTGCGCCAAACAGTTCTGCGCACTGGCCTACGACGTAAGGAGCGAGAACTGGCTGTGGGATAATACCCAGGTGCAAGACTTCCTGACTGCACGACGTGATGGAGCATCGCCCGGAAACTATGTGGAAAACCGCCCCCTCAGCCAAGAACAGATTGCCCGATTCCGTTCACTGGGCACCAACACCAACTATCGTGCCTATTTCCGTAGCCTCGACCTGACGCACATCACCACTCCGAAATTCTGGGATGCCATATCGGGCGACAATCCTTGCGACTACGTCCACGATATGCGCATCGTGCAAGGCTATCCTCGCCACATCGAACTATATGGAAGTCTGCCAGAGGGTGCCATGAACGGTGTGCAAATGCCTTATTTCCACAAACTTTGTCAACAGTTGGAGGCCGCACAGGAGGGAATAGAGCACGATGTGTATAGTGACGTGCTCGAAGATCTTCAGCGTCGTTATCGCGGCAAGGTGGTGCTCATCGACTTCTGGGCCACATGGTGTCATGGCTGCATTGTGGCGATGAATGCGATGGAGCCGGAAAAAGACACAAAGCTAAAGCATCCAGACCTCGCTTTTGTCTATCTCACCGACCATACTTCGCCCGCCGACCGCTGGCAGGACTATCGCAAGCGCATCCGTGGTGAACACCTTCGCGTCAACGAGCAGCAGATGGATGCCTTGCAGAAGCGTTTCCACATTCAGGTCTGGCCCACCTATATCCTGATGGACCGACAAGGCCGCTTCCGGGAATTGCCACACAATCACGTGGAGGAAGAACTATTGAAGGAATTAGAAAAAAAGAACTAATATGAACAAGCAGACCATCATCACCATCCTGTTCGCCCTCGTCGCAATGGCGGTGCAGGGGCAAATCCACTACAGGCTGGAGGGAAATATCGGCGATTCTACCATAACAGGAAAGGCGGTAGTTCGAGACATGTACGTCCATAGCGGAGAAATCATTGATACCGTCAACATCATCAAAGGAATCATAGAGCCAGTGGAGGGCGAACTGTCCGATACAACCATCTGTGCGGTGATTATCGGCGACATGCCCGAGGGCAAAGGAATCCATCTAGACAGATACCTATACCCTGTATTCATGGGCGGTGGCACAACGGTGTTCGACGGGAGAAGCCTGCGCCATCCTTTTCTCAAAGGCACTACGATGTGCGAAGATCTCACTTTGTTCCATAAGACAGAGAGCGAAGTCACCACCAAATGGATGATGGAACGTATAAGGAAAGCTAATGGAGGTCCGATGAAAATCACCACGGCAGATATGGGACGGGAACAAACCGAACAGGTTGAGAAGACGGCGATAGATATTATCAGCCGCCATACGTCTGACATGCTCGGCCTTTACCTCCTACGTGAAGGAGCGATTAACTACCTATCCCCTTCCACATGGTTGGAACTCTTCAGCAAGATGGAGCCTTGGCTGATGACAAAACCCACTGTTTACAACATGTCATCTTTCAAGTCAATGATGGAAAAGACTGTGAAAACAAGCGAGGGAACAATGTTCGTTGACATGGAATCCGAAGTTGACGGCCACACCTGCCGCTTGTCCGACTATGTGGGCAAAGGCCGTTACGTCCTGGCCGACTTTTGGCAATCGACATGCGCGCCCTGCCTTACACAGATACCCATGATGAAAAGCATTTACCAAAGATACAATGAACGTGGGCTGACCGTATTGGGCATTGCCGTCTCTGAAGATGCCGAGAAGTCACGTCGTGCTATCAAGAAACACGGCATCACCTATCCCCAACTGCTGAACACTCAGGATCAGTCTTCCGACGCATACGGCATTCAAGCCATCCCTTACAGCATTCTCTTCGCCCCCGACGGCACAATCCTAGCCCGTGGGTTGCGGGGTGAGGAAATAGAGAAGAAACTCGAAGAAATCTTTAATAACAAATAAAACAATGAACAAGAAAACCATCATCACCATCCTGCTCACTCTCGTTGCAATGGTAGGGCAGGCGCAAGAAATCGGCAAGGCCGAGGCAACTGCAACCGACTACATCAAGTTGCTCAACAAGCAAGGATACCACGTCTTTGCCCTTGACTTGTCGAAACTGAATAAAGACAAATACCTGATGTCGCCCGTGATACAAGTATGGTCGAAAGGCAAAATGGAACAAAACTTGTTGGAGAACTTCGGCATTGCATACACGAACAGTGCACCCAAGGTTACCATTGGTTTCATGCCAAAGACGGACTCGTTGTTCATATGCAATTTCCAGTTCGACGATGTGTGCGGCTTCACCTTGAATCTGCCTATGCCATCCGTAAAGAATGAGGATAACGGCTCAGAATGTATCTATTACGTGTGCCGTCCATTTACCGTTCAGTCAGAATGGAAGGAGAACGAGGTGATTCCTGTTGCAGCTTACAGTTCATCGTGGTATGACCCGGAAATCAAGGCTTGTCGCAACTGTGACGACTTGGAGTTTGACCAAGATTTCCTTAAAAGTGCAACTTTCAATTATAGCCCTTGCATATACGTTTTTGGCATCACGATAAAGAAGATGTAATAATGAACAAGAAAACCATCATCACAATTCTGCTCGCCCTCGCCGCAATGGCGGGGCAGGCAAAGACATTCAAGACCATCAAGACCCCCGTGGCAATGGCCTGCGTGAATGTGGCAAACGGTGAGCTGAAAGCTCGCGAAGTGATTATGAGAGATACAGCGGCCACCATGCATTTCACGATGGAGTACCAGAAAGAACAGTACTTTCGCTTCGCCAAAGAGAGTTATCTCATGGACGAGGACGGCAACCGTTACCCATTGCGCTCGGCAGAGGGAATAGCCCTCGACGCATGGGTGCAGTCGCCAGAAAGCGGCGTAACCGACTTCACGATGCATTTCGAGCCATTGCCGAAGAAGGTACAGGTATTCGACTTCATCGAGGGCGATGGCTCTGGGGCATTCAAGTTGTTAGGCATCCACGATAAGAAAACAAAACTGAAAGTACCTACGGTGCAGGAATTCGCCGATGCTAATCCGTGGACAGTGCCCGATGACTGGTTCAAGACCGACACCATCACGGTGAAAGGCCGCATTGAAGGCTACAATGCCGAGCAATTCGGATTCACGTCGATGGAATGTTACTTCGAG
>JAFRRN010000097.1 GCA_017428055.1 Prevotella sp. | reverse complement strand
TGCGCATCGCCTCCGCGCGTACCTTATCTACCCATGGGGCATCTTTCTTGGTGTCGGTATAGGAATACTCCGCATTCACACGCAATTTCTCCGAGAACTTATAGCCAATATCAAGCGAGGTGGTCAGACGACCCAAGCCTGTTCCCTTGGTTGTACCACCCTCATTGGTGTATGCGAGGGAGAAACGGTAGGTGGCACGCTCGCCTCCTCCCGACATGGCAAACGAGTTATCGGTGGTAAAGGCGTTCTTGGTCACATAGTCAAGCCAGTCCACGTTTTGGTTGTACTCGTCGAAATAACGCCACTCTTGGTTGTAATTGATTTCGGGCGTGTCGAACAAATACTCCAGCAAGGCACTCTGCCCTGCCAAGCCACGGGCATTGGCGGCATTCCAGATGGCATCCTGGATGAACGCCACATACTCGTTGCCATTGAGCATCGGCATCGACTTGGGCTCTATCTTCAAGGAGTTCTTGGTGGAGAAGGTGAAGTTGGTCTTGCCCATCACACCCTTCTTCTTGGTGATGAGCAACACGCCATTGGCTCCTGCCGTACCATAGACGGCGGTGGAGGCGGCATCCTTCAGCACCTCAATCGACTCAATGTCATTGGGGTTGAGGTTCAACATCTGCGCAAAGTCCTCTTGTGACGCGGTGTTGAAGTCGAAAGAGTCGTCAATGTCAGTATTGTAAGGCACACCGTCGATGACAATGAGGGGGTCGGCATTGGAATTAAGGGTAGCCGTACCACGGATGCGGATGCTACTCTTGGCACCGGGGTCGCCGGCGGCGATGATGTCCACACCACCCAACTGGCCTTGTAATGCCTCCTCAATGGAGGTGACAGGGGTCGTCGCCGTGATGGCATTCATGTCGATCTTCTGCGTGGCGAATGCCATTTGGCGCGCAGTGACGCCCATCTCGTTGCGGTCGCCGCCACGGCGGGCTTTCACCTCCACCTCCTGGATTTGGCGCGCGTCGTTCTCCATCGTCACGTCGAGCGTGGTTTGTCCCGTGTATTTAAAGCGTTGGGTCTTCATGCCAATGTACGAGAACACCAACTGTAGGTCTTTCTCGCCCTCGGGCACTTTCAAAGAATACTTACCGTTGAAGTCTGTCGTAACACCCGTTACGATACGGTTCTGGCTGTTCTGGAACGTGACGTTTACGCCGATGCAGGGCTCCTCCGCCCCCGCGAACATCTCGTAAACCGTACCCGTCACCGTGCCTTGCGCCAAGGCTCCCATGGCAAACAAGCAGAACATCAGGCTTAGATATATCTTTTGTTTCATGTCTTTTGAGTTTAGGTTTAGAATACGTCTTCAATGAAATGGGCTGCCCCGTCCTCATAGACGAAGGGGAAATAGTCATAGTCAGAGGTGACGTATATCCGCTTGCTGGTAACGCCTGTCTGGTGGTCGGTGGTAGAGACGCTCAGGCGCGAGCCGTCATCATAGACATTGAGTCGCGACGAGAGGATATTGAAACTCGCATCTTGCGACTGCTGGTAAGTGATGAGGCCTCCCTGCGTCTCGGTGTTCTCGCCCCACCCCACGTATGGATAGTTGGTGATGACGGCAGTTGACAGGGGAACGAAATATTGCGAGAGGTAATATTGCAACTTCTCGGCATCGGTCACGGTCACGTGGTCAAAGAAGTCCTCACTCCCCACCGTGGCTCCATCTGCCATGATGCCAGGTATGCGGCCATCGACAATCCCTTGTTCCACCGCATTGGTGACAGGGATGAACATGAGGCTGCTCTCCGCCATGATGCTGATGGTTTGCGAGGCGGTGACAAACATGCCCGCCTTGTTCAGGAGATTAATCCAGCCGTAGAAGTCGGTACTCGTATCATTGCGCAAACCCCACATCTGGCGCACCAAGTAGTTGTCGTTGACATTGTTGAAATTACCCTCGAGGAGCAAGTTCTCATAGCTGTACGCATGGCCGTTGCTCCACCCATTCACGTCGCCACGATAATCGAGCGGTGAGAACTTGGCGAACACGTCGTCTTCGGTGGTGGTGTTGGCGGCGTATTTCAACAACTCATTGTGCTTGATGCAGTTGGTGATACGGCCATCCTTCACGTACCAATACATACTCATGTCGGGCGACAGGGCGCGAAGCACGGCCTTGCCACTTGTGGGCAGCACGGTGTTTCCGTCAGTGGGAGCCACCACATGGGTGTAAATATAACTCTGCGTGTTGGACCCCGACATGCCATTGGGCTGCGCTGCCGAGACAAGGCGGCCATTCTCGTTGATGGTGATGCCGGCATTGTTCATCAACTGGTCATTGTCGGGATAGAGCATGATGTAGCTCACGGCATCCTGGCAAAGCGTCGATTGCATTCCCGAATTGGAGAGCATCGTCTGGAACGTGCTGTATTTCTTGTATTGATAGGCGGGACCGGTCACGGAGTTGAACATAGCCGGGGGGGTCAACACCGAACAGCCATAGAGTACGCCATTGGAACAAACCACGCGGTCGTCCTGCGGTATTTCGCTGGTGTTGAACTTGATAGGCTGCTCCTCGGAGTCAAGGATGGTCCCTTTCTCTATCTCCTCGGGAAAGACAATGCTCTCCCTATATATACAATGGTGGAGCAAGGTAGACACCAACGTCGGCGAGACGGAGTCGAGAACCTCATAGCCACCCACTTTCCAATAGTCATCGAAGAAGTCCTGAAGGGCATCATCGGTGGGAGCGAAGATGCTATACGCATTATAAGCCAACTCTGTCACCTGACGGTAATTGCTCACGGGCCACTCGCTGGCAATGGGAGGGAGCGTCACGCCCGACGCTGCGTCGCGAAACTCCACTTGGTAGAGGTCGGTACCGTTGCCATAGTTGAGCGTGAGGTCATCGTCCTTGGTGTAATGCCTGAATGAGTCATAGAACGAGAGGAACTTACTGAAGCGTCCCGCGTTCTTCATCTCCGTGTAGAGGGTCTCCAACGGACGCAACACGCGGTCCACCTTATATATATATCCGTTCTTGGCTATCGTCTCATACTCCGACACCGAGGCATTCGAGACATTGAACCCATTGTCGCCCGTCCATCCCGTAGCGGGATAGAAATACTCATAGTTGGACTTCGCATCAATGCCCTTCGTGCGGAACATCAGATAGGAATACACGGGCAGGTAACGCTCTAAGTGATACACACTCACGTCATACGTGGCAGAGTCGGTCACATTCTGCTCCACGGTGATGGGATCCTGGCTCTTCGTGCGGAACTTGTAGTAAAGCCCGGCGTTGACAAGCTTCTCATCCTCCGTGGCACCGTCGCCCTCCTTCGGGCGGAAGTTCTCCAACTTGTTCTTGTCAAACGAATAATAGAGGATGTGGAAACCAATCAGTTTCTTGATTTCCTCCGTCGAGAGCTCCTCGATGGATGATTTGCCGTAGTTCTGGCTGATGTACAAAGACATCGCCTCGTCTGTGGGAGCCATGACGGTAAGGATGGACTTGCCGTTCAGGATGGGCTGGAAACCAGCCAGGTCCACACCCTTCAGGAAGATGCCATAATTGCCATCAGAAGCCAACTCCTCATAGATGGACCCTCGAATCCAGTCTGGTGTCTCGAAGTATTCATCCATGTCGGAGCAAGACGAGCAAGCAAAGGAACACGCCAATAGTACGGCCATGGTCTTTTTTGAAAGTCTTGGTCTTCTCATATATATATATAAATGTAATTAGTCTGTGCCACAAAGAGCAGAGATTCGTTGATTGTTTTGTTTTAAGAGTTTGTAAATTTATGCAAAATTACTAAAATATCACCTATGAATACAAACCTAATTGAAAAAATTAGATAAATATAACATTTTTAACAATTAGCTCCGATCAGCGACATGATGCGCCAAACGGGCAGCGGAATCATGATTTCACCTCGTCAGTTCCTTGTACAACTTGAAAAGTTCCGCCACACACTGGCTTTCCGTCATGGTCTTCACGTCAAAGCCGTATGCCTCCATCACGGCACGGTCGTTCTGTTGGTGGGCGGTCAGCAGTTCGGGATAGAGAAACATGTTGTCACCATACATGTCGGCAAGGCTCTTGTCGGCATAGAGTTTTCTCGCATCAATGATCGCCCGGGCGGTCATCTCTATCTTTTGACGCTGCATGTCTGAAGGTCTTGGCATTGGGAAATTGTAATAAACAGATGGCGCATAGCGATAGTCATTCTTTAATCTTCCTGCTACGACACGCATCCAAGCATTATGTACATTTGAACTAATAATCCCGAAGTCAATAAGTGTTGCATCAAAAACAATCACGGCAGAGTCACTTGCAATGACATTTGAGGGCAGAAAGCCAATTGGTATATACCGACGTGAGGACGAAGAAACTCGTGGAATGAACAGGTAATTTGTTTCTGGCTGTCTGATTTGCGTGAACAAATAAGGCTTATCCGCCGTTTTCTGTATTCTTTCTACTGGGCTTCTCATACGATAGTCACTCACATATTGGAATCTTTCTATCAATTCGGGAATATGTGCATAATCAGCAGGACGCTTGCCCACAAGCCATAGACAATAGCGCGTGAATGTCGTATCATTGATAAATTCTCGACTTCCAACGAATGGCAATAACACCTCATCAAGTTCTGGATAACGTTCCACCATTCTTTTACGTTCATCTGCGCTAAAAAGTAAACGACCATCATCGGCAGGTGGGCTACCCTGCACCACTTTCGCCAATCCCTTATTGATACTTTTGTTGCGATTTGTTATGAACACATCGGGCGCGGCTTTTAGATAACCGTTAATATGTCCTACCATTTCATACTTATCCCCGTAATAAAGCTGCTTATCTTTCCATTCCTTATAAGAAAAACCAACTATCACACACATGACGGCAGCCTTGTTCTTGGCCTCACTGGTCCACAAGAATGTGCTATGGGCAAAGTTGATATATAGTTGATTTCCGAGTAGTTTTTGCCAGAAGAGGTTGACCATTTCCCCTTGGCAAATGGAGTTAGACGACACGAAAGCCGCTTCGATAGTTGTGCCCTCCATGAAGTCTGCGGCTTTCTTGAACCACCCTGCGACGTAATCCAATTTACCATAGTCTTTCGTGGGAGCGAAAACCTCCCTTAAATCCTCGGTTTGTTCTTTTGTCCGCATGGCTTGTCCCACAAACGGCGGATTGCCGATGATGTAATTTAACCTTTCCCTTGGCACTATCTCTTGCCAGTCTAAGCGGAGGGCGTTGCCCTCGACGATGTTGGTAAAGGTCTTGAGCGGCAGGAAGTCGATGTCGCGTCGGATGATTCTTTCCGTCTCCGCGAGCATCTGCGCCTCGCTGATCCATAGCGCCGTGGTGGCGACGGTGACGGCGAAGTCGTTGATCTCGATGCCATAAAACTGTCCGATGTTGACCTTGATGGGGTTCACCTCCTCAAATCCGATGAACGACTGCCCGTGGTACCGCTCGCGTATGACCTCGTTCTCCAAGCGTCGCAGCCCGAGGTAAGTCTCCGTCAGGAAGTTGCCGCTGCCACAGGCGGGGTCGAAGAATGTCAGCGAGGCGAGTTTTTCCTGGAACGCTTCCAGCCTCTTGTTGCGCTGCCTCTCCACCTTTTCCTCCAGGATGGTGTCAAATTCCGCGCGTAGGCTGTCGAGGAACAGGGGGTCTATCACCTTGTGGATGTTCTCTATCGACGTGTAGTGCATCCCCCCGCTGCGCCGCGTCTCAGGGTTGAGCGTGCTCTCAAACACCGCCCCGAAGATGGTTGGCGAAATCTCGCTCCAGTCGAAGTCAAGGCTCGCGTGCTGGAGAAGCAACTGCCGTATCGTGTCGTTCATGCGGGGAATCTCTATCCCCCCATCGGCAAACAGCCCCCCGTTGGTATAGGGGAAGGCGGCGAGGTCGGCATCAAGGTAGGGGTCGCGCCGCCCTATGGGCGTGGCAAGCACGTCGAAAAGGTTGGCCAATGCCTGTCGCATATCCTTCGCGGCATATTGTGAGAGGTAGTCATGAAACATGTCGTGCCGCCCGAAGATCCCCGCATCCTCGGCGTAGAGACAGAACACCAACCGCACGCAGAGCACGTTGAGCGACCTCAACGACTGCGGGTTGGTGGGGTCGATGTATTGTTTCAGCAGTTCGTCGTACAACTCACCCACGATCTCGCCCGCCTTCATCGACACCTGCATCTCCTTCGACAGGTGCTCGTTCTTGCTATCGACGAGGAATTGCAAGCGGTAATACTCCCTGCCAAGGTCTTTCAGGAGGATTTGCTCCGGCTCGCCATTCGGCTGTTCCATGTCATAGACGAGGAACTCGGCGAAATTGCACGTGACAATCCACCGTGGATGTTGCGACAGGGGCATCCCCGCCACATATTTCTTCGCCTGCTGGAAGGGTGTCAACCGCAAGCCGTCGCTCTGCGTGACGGGCTCCCGCAGGTTCTTGCCCAACGACTTCTGCTCTATCAGCACCCTGGTACTTGGGATGTGGGCATCGATGAAGTTGGTGGCATCCACCATGTTCTTCACCTGTTCCTCAAAACGGATGAACGTGCTGGGGTCCTCAACGCCGAAGACCTGCGCCAGCAACTCAACCCAAAACGTCTGGGAGTCGCCCCGCTCGTAACCCCTTCCCTGCCATCTCTCCGCGAACCGGCCCGCTGCCGCCGCTTGCTGCTTCTCTGTTTTCATAGCTGTTGCTCTTTGGCTCACCGCCCTTGGCGATGGCGCGTGTTTCGTGCAAAGGTACAAAAAACTAATGGAAGAGCACCAACATCCACCGAAAAAACACACGCCAAGGCACACCGCATGGTTGGCAAAGGGGGAGAAAAGGCGGGAAAAAGCGTTAAAAAATCATAATTAGCAGGGGCGTTCAAATGGCATGTATCCATATTTAGACACTTTCTTTGTACCTTTGCAGCCGCTATTACGAGATGATAGCATTGATTTATTTATTTAAAAACAACAAATTACAATGGCAACAAAAATCAGATTACAGCGTGGCGGTCGCAAGGGCTATGCCGTTTACCGTATCGTCGTCGCTGACTCAAGAGCACCACGTGATGGTAGATTTATTGAGAAACTGGGTACTTACAACCCCAACACCAACCCCTCCTCCATTGACTTGGACTTCGACCGCGCACTCTATTGGCTTGGTGTAGGCGCACAGCCTACGGACACCACCCGCAACATTCTCAAGAGAGAGGGCGTGTACATGATGAAGCACCTCCTTACCGGCGTGAAGAAGGGTGCCTTCGATGAGGCAACCGCACAAAACAAGTTTGACGCTTGGAAGGCTGACAAGGACAAGAAACTCAACGCCATCGGCGAGGGTGTCGAGAAAGCAGCCAAGGAAGTAGCCAAGAAGAAGCTTGAAGCCGAGAAGAAAGTGAACGAGGCTATTGCCAAGAAAGTGGCCGAGAAGAAGGCCGCAGCAGCAGTCGCCAAGGCAGAGGCAGAGGCAGCCGAAGAGGCTCCTGCCGCAGAGGCATAAAGCGTTTACACATAAGAATCAAGTACTTTTCAGCATACTTGGTACATATTATTTGGCGATATTCGAGGCCTGGGGACATGGTTCCCCGGGTTTTTTATTTCTTCTTATCCCAATCTTCCAATACCTCCTTCGCCTTCTCCAGATGCTTCTTGTCGCGCCGACGGCGGCGGTCGATCATGTTGGCGAAGTCGAAAGTGGCGATTCCCCTCGGTGCCATCGCCGCTCCCTCTGCCGCAGCCTGTGCCACCCAGCCCTTGATACGCATCTTAATCTCGGGAGCCAGTTCCGACACCGTTACCTCTGGCAACATGTGGACGGTGGGGATGAGAAACACGGTGTCGCGCACCTCCTCCTTTTTCAACATTTCCGAGCTATACTTGAGATGGCTGAAACGCACCGTGTCAAACGGCATGGAGAGCGTGGCGAAGCCCTTCCCGTCGGAAGTGACACTCTCTTCCTCGTCCGTACTTACCGACACACCCGGAATCGGCATGTTGGTATCGCTGTCGAGAAGCAACACCCTACGCTGGGCAGACACCGACAGGGCTGCCGCGAGAAACGCCAACGCCAGACTACATCGGTATGTGCCACATCGCGCGGATGCGGCATCCAGCATTTGTCCAAGCATCTTGGACGGGTCGTCCAAGCCTTTTGGACGACCCGTCCAAAGCCTTTGGACTGTAGACAAACGATATGTCAGCCTCTGTTCACGCATATTATTCTCGGATTGCAAAAGTAACACGTTACCCCGAAACACGTATCATCATGCCCGTTTTATTCATTCAATTTAATGAATTAAAACGTTCATTTTCTTATTTTTTCTTGTTTTGTCATTTTTTTACTTATCTTTGCAGAATGTTTCGACTGTAATCATCATGGAAAAGGGAAAATACGGATTGCTGGAGAAAATCATATACCCTGCCGACCTACGCAAATTGCCCATTGACCAATTGGTTGAGGTTTGCAAGGAACTAAGAGACGACATCGTGAACGAACTGTCCGTAAACCCCGGGCACCTGGCATCGTCTTTAGGCACGGTGGAGCTGACAGTAGCCCTCCATTACGTATTCAACACCCCCGAGGACCGACTGGTATGGGACGTGGGACACCAAGCCTACGGCCATAAAATCCTGACAGGAAGGCGAGACTCTTTCTGCACCAACCGCAAGCTACACGGCATCATGCCTTTTCCATCCCCCCTTGAAAGCGAATACGACACATTCACCTGCGGCCATGCGTCGAACAGCATCTCCGCCGCCTTGGGCATGGCGGTTGCCGCCAGCCGTGGGGTTCATGAGGATGGAGACGACTCCCATACCACCAAGAGACATGTTGTGGCGATTATTGGCGACGGAGCCATGTCGGGCGGACTGGCCTTTGAGGGGCTGAACAACGTATCAAGCTCACCCAACGACTTATTGATCATCCTCAACGACAACAACATGTCCATCGACCGATCGGTGGGTGGCATGAAACAATACCTGCTCAACCTCAACACCAACGAGACCTATAACTGGCTGCGCTATAGGGCTTCGGAATGGCTGAAGGGGCATGGCATGATGAGCGAGGGGCGAAGGAAAGGCATTATCCGCCTGAACAACGCCCTGAAAGCAGCCATCAGCCACCAACAGAACATCTTTGAGGGGATGAACATCCGGTACTTCGGTCCCTTCGACGGGCATGATGTCGTGGAGATGGTGCGCATCCTACAACAGTTGAAGAAGATGAAAGGACCGAAAATCTTGCATCTTCATACCCAAAAAGGGCATGGCTATAAACCAGCCGAGAAAGCCGCCACCATCTGGCACGCCCCGGGAAAGTTCGATCCGGACACGGGGGAGCGCATCGTGAGCGACAGCCCCGACATGCCCCCCAAATACCAGGAAGTCTTCGGCAACACCCTCTTGGAACTCGCCAAGCAGAACCCCCGCATCGTCGGAGTGACCCCCGCCATGCCCACAGGCTGCTCGATGAACATCATGATGAAGGAGATGCCCAACCGCACCTTTGACGTCGGCATCGCCGAAGGACATGCCGTGACATTCTCAGGGGGCATGGCGAAGGACGGGTTGCAGCCCTTCTGCAACATCTACAGTGCCTTTGCCCAACGCGCATACGATAATATTATCCACGACCTTGCCATCCTTAACCTACCCGTAGTGATTTGTTTAGATCGCGCGGGACTGGTAGGCGAGGATGGTGCCACACATCATGGTGCCTTCGACTTGGCGTCGTTGCGGCCTATCCCTAACCTCACCATCGCCTCGCCCATGGACGAACATGAGCTGCGAAGGCTCATGTACACCGCCCAACTGCCCGGCAAGGGGACGTTTGTGATACGCTACCCCCGCGGAAGGGGTGAGATCGTAGATTGGGAATGCCCGTTGGAAGAGGTCGCCGTCGGCACGGGGAGGAAACTGCATGACGGCGACGATGTCGCCATCTTGAGCATCGGCCCTATCGGGAACACCGTGGTAAAGGCCATCCATGACATCGAGCAGGGCGAAGACCCACAAACACCATCCTTGGGCATCGCCCATTATGACATGCGTTTCCTCAAACCCTTGGACGAGAACATCCTCCATGAAGTGGGAAAGAGGTTTAAGCGGATTGTCACCATCGAGGACGGCGTGAGAGACGGGGGGCTGGGAAGTGCCGTGCTGGAATGGATGAACGACCACGGATATACCCCCGCCATCCGCCGCCTCGGCTTGCCAGATGCCTTCGTGGAGCATGGCACGGTGGCGGAATTGCACCACATCGTGGGAATAGACAAGGAAAACATCATTAACGCACTCACATCATGAAAGTCATCATATTGGGCGCATACGCCATCGGAACACACCTCGCGATGCTGCTTGCCCGCAACAACCAGGACACCGTACTCATCGACAGCGACGAGGAACGGCTTGCCAACATCAGCAACGACTATGACCTGATGACGGTACAAGCCTCCAACTCCAAGATGCAAACGCTGAAAGACGCGGGCATCGGCAATGCAGACCTCTTCATCGCCGTGACCCTCGATGAGAACGTCAACATGAACATGTGCGTGCTGGCACACGCCATGGGAGCCAAGCGGACGGTGGCAAAGGTGGACAGCTCTGAGTATACGCACCCCAAGATACAGGAGATATTCGAGAACGTGGGCATCAGTTCCATCATCTATCCGGAGAACCTCGCCGCGAGGGACATCGTAAGCGGACTGAAGATGTCGTGGGTACGGCAGCGATGGGACGTACACGACGGCGCGCTCGTGATGCTCGGCATCAAGCTGAGGGAAACGTGCGAGATCCTCAACGAGCCGCTGAAAGACCTCTGCAAGCCCGAGTCGCCCTACCATATCGTCGCCATCAAGCGCGACAATGACACCATCATCCCGCGCGGCGACGATGTGTTGCAACTGCATGACCTCGCCTATTTCATGACCACACGCAACTATATCCCTTACATTCGGAAGATTGTGGGAAAGGAACATTACGTGGAAGTGCAGAACGTGATGATCATGGGGGGCGGCGCGACTGCCGTCAGGGCGACCAAGATTATTCCCGAATACATGAACGTGAAGATACTGGAACAGGACGAGGCACGGTGTAACAAGCTCAACGAGTTGGTGGACATCAACCGCGTGATGGTCATCAACGGCGACGGGCGCGACCTGGCACTGCTCAACGAGGAGGGCATCAAGAACACCCAGGCATTCGTCGCCTTGACGGGGAATGCCGAGACGAACATCCTCGCCTGCCTCACCGCCAAGCGGTTGGGCGTGAGGAAGACCGTGGCGATGGTGGAAAACCTCGACTACGTGAGCATGGCGGAGAGCCTGGACATCGGCACCATCGTCAACAAGAAGGCACTCGCCGCGAGCCACATCTACCAGATGATGCTCGATGCCGATGTCAACAACATCCGCTTCCTCATGTCTGCCAATGCCGACGTAGCGGAGTTTACCGCCCAGAAAGGGTCGAAGGTGACCCGCAAGAAGGTGTTTGAACTGGGCTTGCCCAAGGGTGCGACCATCGGCGGGCTGGTAAGGGACGGCAAGGGACTATTGGTCTCCGGCGGCACACAGATAGAGGCGGGCGATTGCGTGGTGGTGTTCTGCCACGACATCAATATGTCGAAAGTCGAAAAATTCTTCAACTAACAAACAAGCAGGAGACCAGTGCTGAACATCAAACTCATATACAAGGTACTTGGGACATTGCTCTTCATAGAGGCGGTGATGATGATCGTATGCTCCGCATTGTCCATCTATTTGGGCGAAGACGACGCCCTGGCATTCATCATCTCCACCATCCTCACCATCCTCGGCGGCATCGGCCTCAAATACTTGGGCAGGGAGGCGAACAATGCCCTTGGAAGGAGAGACGCCTACTTGCTGGTTACGCTCACGTGGGTCATCTTCAGCCTGTTCGGGTCGTTTCCCTTCCTCATCAGCGGCTATGTCACCAACTTCACCGATGCGTACTTCGAGACGATGTCGGGATTTACCACCACGGGGTCGAGCATCATCGATGACGTGGAGAAGCTGCCACACGGGATGCTCTTCTGGCGCAGCATGACGCAATGGGTGGGGGCATTGGGAATCGTGTTCTTCACCATCGCCATCATCCCATCGCTCGTGGGAGGCAACATCAAAGTGTTCTCAGCGGAGGCGACAGGCCCCTTCCGCACGAAGATGCACCCACGGTTAGGCACCACCGCGAAGTGGATTTGGAGCATCTATTCCTTCCTGACCATCGGTTGTGCCGCCTGTTTCTACCTCGCGGGGATGGGTCTTTTCGACTGCATCAACTATTCCATGACCATCACGGCGACGGGTGGGTTCTCCACGCATAGTGCCAGCACAGGCTACTTCCACAACACCGCCATCGACTATACCGCTATCGTCTTCATGTTCCTGTCGGGAACGAGTTTCACCCTATTGTACCTCACCATCTTCAAACTACGCATCAGGGCGTTCTTTAGGAACACGGAACTCCGACTTTACCTCCTGCTCATCGCCCTTTCCACCATACCCATCGCTTACCTTTTGGTGTCGCACAATGGGTATTCGTATGAATATGCGTTCAGGAAGTCGTTGTTCCAAGTGGTGTCGTCCATCACCACGACGGGCATCTTCAATGACAATATCGGCACATGGGCACACATCAGCTGGGTCATTATGGGCATCTGCATGTTTGTGGGAGGATGCGCGGGGTCCACGAGCGGAGGCTTCAAGTGCGTGAGGGTCGCCATGGTGATCAACATCTTGCGCAACGAGATCAGGCGCACCCTGCATCCCAAGGCCATCCTTCCCGTGAAGATCAACGACACCATCGTACACTACTCGTCGCAGGTGTCGCTGCTCGCCTTCATGACCATGTTTATGTTGACTTGCGTCATCGCGTTTATCATCATGACCTTGTCTGGCATAGACAGCACCAATTCCATCGCCATCGCCCTCAGTTGCGTCAGCAACGTCGGTCCGGCACTTGACATCCCCGTGGGGCCGAGTATGTCTTGGGCGATGCTGCCTGCGCTGGTGAAGTGGGTGTTGTGCATCCTCATGCTCATGGGAAGGCTTGAGGTGATCAGCGTATTGGTACTCGTCACCCCCTCATTCTGGAAAGACCATTAACGAAAAACATCCAATATACCCATGAAACCCATCAAGTTTTATCCCCTCTTGAAAAGCACCCTCTGGGGCGGAGACAAGATTATACCGTTCAAGCAATTGTCCTCCAAGGCAGAGAACGTGGGCGAGAGTTGGGAAATCAGCGGCGTGCCGGGAAACGAGACCATCGTGAAGGAGGGCGACTTCATCGGCATGAGCCTCAACGACATCGTGAAGGAACACAAGGGGCGGCTGGTAGGCGAGGAGAATTACCAACGCTTCGGCGACGAGTTCCCGCTGCTCATCAAGTTCATCGACGCGCGGCAAGACCTCTCCATCCAAGTGCATCCCACCGACGAGATAGCGCACCGCCAAGGCAAGGAACGGGGCAAGACGGAAATGTGGTATATCATGGAAAGCGATGCCGGGGCAAAGTTGTATAGCGGTCTGAAGAAACAAATCACGCCACAGGAATACAAGGAGATGGTGGGAAACGACACCATCTGCGATGCGTTGGCACAATATGAGGTGAAGGAGGGCGATGTGTTCTTCCTCCCCGCAGGGCGCATCCATGCCATCGGGGCGGGCTGTTTCCTGGCGGAGATCCAACAGACGAGCGACGTCACCTACCGCATCTATGACTTCAAGCGCAAGGACAAGGACGGCAACTACCGTGAGCTGCACACCAAGGAGGCGGCAGAGAGCATCGACTACCATGTGGAAAAGAATTACCGCACCGACTATACGGCACAGCCTAACCGTGGTGTTACGTTGGTGAAATGCCCCTATTTCTGCACGACGCTATATGACCTTGACAGCCCTATGACCATTGATTACGGGTCTTTGGACAGCTTCATCATCCTCATCGGCATGAAGGGCGAGGGGAAGATCACCGACAACCATGGGAACATCGAGACGTTCCGGGCGGGTGAAACGCTCCTGATCCCCGCCTCCACCCAATCCATACAGGTGGAAGGCAAGATTAAATTCTTGGAAACTTACGTTTGACTCTTCGCGGGGGAAGTACTATCGACGCTGTTTTTGAGAAACTTCCCCACATCGGAAACGATATGGAGGAAAAGGTCGGAACGCATATAGCCGACATTCCGCCTGAGCATCCCCGACACATCAATCACGCTCTTGTTGTAACAAGACATCTCATTGCGGTATTGCGTGTTGTGGACACTCTGGCGACGGATTTCCTGCTCCCGCTCCCGGATGAGCCTGTCACAGACCTTTTTCATCATCGGCACCACCACCTTGTCAAACAGATGGTGTCCCTGGATATATAGGTATGCCGTCTCTGGCTTGACACCCAAACGCCGCAGGTCGTCCTTTACTGCGAGGTAACTCTCCTTGGCATTGGGATGTTTCTGTTGCAACTGCTTCACTTTCTGCTGCACTTTGCGGCGAACATTCGCAATGATGGAGTCGGCCTTCTCCATCACGAAGTTGCCCGTCTCAATGATCCGGTTGAAATCGGTCATGGTAAAATCGCGATAAGTGTCGGAACGATAGTACCAAATATTCCAAACAAACAATGGGAAGATGGCAATAGAGAACTGTCGGAGATACTCTTCCATGTTGAAAATGTCATGGTCATTGAGTGTCACCGCCACACAGACATCATGCAACGAAGATGAGAAGCACTGTAGGTTTTCGATGGCGTAGGCGTATGTGTGGAAGATATAGGGATTGGAGAGGATGGTTTCGGAGGTGAAGGTCTTACCTTGCACGAGGAAGTCATAATCGGCATCGACACAGGCTATCATGTTCTTTCCCACCTTATCGGAAAGTAAGTTCATCATGACCGCCTTCTTACCTCGTTCCAACTTGAAGTCGTGTGTGGGGAGCATCACCTCAAAATAAAGCTTATCATTCTCAAACCTGCTCAAGACGGAACGCCAGAAGAAGATGTCGTCATAGCTCTCGACGTAGGCAACAATCCTACGCCTCGATGCCTTTGAGTTCAACTTGTTAGCCGCCTCAAAGTATTTCGATGACAAATTATCTTGTAGACGCTTGCCCATACCCGTCTGCCCTGATGTCAATCCATGTTGTCGGTAATGTCGCTCACCTCCGTCACCTTGTCCATCCAACCGTTCATGATGACGGCTGGGCTATGGGTGGTGAGGATGATTTGCACATTGGGGTTCAATTCCAACACCAAGTCGATGAGTTGCTGTTGCCAGTCGATATGCAGACTAACCTCTGGCTCGTCCATGAAAAGGACATAGTTTTGGTTGTCTTCCACCAAGACGGTGAGCATGATGGCAAGGATTTGCTTCTCACCACTCGATAATTGGTAGGGCACAAGCGTCTCGCCAATCTGGGAGAACATGATCTCGTTTGCCGTGCGGATGATTTTCTTGCCCGTCTCGGCAAACAACTTATCCATGATGTCTTGAAACCTTTTCTTGGGTAAGCTGAACTGTTGCGCTCGCTCGGAGGCATCCGCATCACCGCTCTGCAAGGCTTCGATGATGCGGTTGCCGATATTCACCTGGTAGTCGAGGTATTTGCGCTGCAACTGGAAGAGCTGCCAGTCAAGCTCCGTGGTAAGGCTAAGGTCCATCTTGGCAACACTCTCCATATTCATCAGCGGGCGGTCAAAGGAGCGGATGATGTCATACCGTATCCATTTGGCATCCTCGGGGCACACCTTGAGGCGCACTCCCTTGAGCATGTGGCTGGGGAACTCGCCGCCTTGCGACAGCCCTTTCACCACCTTATTTAATATGGTGCTCTTCCCTACCCCGTTCACACCGCTCAGGATGTTCACCTGCCGGTCGAGGTTCCATAGGATATGCCGCTTGCCGCTCCATAGGGAATCGATCTCGATCTGTTCAATATAATCTGCGTATTTCTGCATAACATCTTCGAATAAAGCTGCATTGGGGTATATGCCTATGCCATTTTCTCCTGGATGGTCTGCATGATTTGCGCCTCCAACTCCTCGCAAAGCTCGGGGTTGTCCTTGAGAAGAGCCTTGGTAGCATCGCGTCCTTGTCCCAACTTGCTGCCTTGATAGGAAAACCAGGAGCCGCTCTTCTGGATGATGCCGTATTCAACGCCGAGGTCTAAGATCTCGCCTATCTTGGAGATGCCCTCGCCAAAGGTAATCTCGAACTCTGCCTTGCGGAAGGGTGGTGCCACCTTGTTCTTGACGACTTTCACGCGAACTTGGTTACCGATGACCTGGTCGCCATCCTTCAAGGAGGTGACGCGGCGGATGTCAAGGCGCACCGAGGCATAGAATTTCAAGGCGTTGCCGCCGGTGGTGGTCTCAGGATTGCCAAACATGACACCAATCTTCTCCCGCAACTGGTTGATGAAGATGCACGTGGTGTTGGTCTTGGCGATGGTGGCAGTTAACTTGCGCAGGGCTTGGCTCATCAGGCGGGCATGGAGACCCACGGCGGAGTCGCCCATGTCGCCCTCAATTTCCTTCTTGGGAGTGAGAGCCGCCACGGAGTCGATGACGATGATGTCGATGGCGGAGGAACGAATCAATTGGTCTGCAATCTCCAATGCCTGCTCTCCATTGTCGGGCTGGGAAATCCATAGGTTGTCTACATCCACGCCCAACTTGGCGGCATAGAAGCGGTCAAAGGCATGTTCGGCATCGATGAAAGCCGCGATGCCACCTTGTTTTTGCGCCTCGGCGATGGCATGGATGGCGAGTGTGGTCTTACCAGACGATTCCGGTCCATAGATTTCGATGATGCGTCCGCGTGGATAACCACCCACACCAAGGGCGACATTCAAGCCAATGGATCCCGTCGGGATAACATCGACATTCTCCACTTGCTCGTCTCCCATGCGCATGATGGAGCCTTTTCCGAAATCTTTTTCTATCTTTGACATAGCAGCCTGTAGGGCTTTCAACTTCTCTGCCTGTGGGTTGGCTGCTGTTTCCTCTATTTCTTTTTTTGCCATGATTATTGCTATTATATTTTGTTAATATTTTTGTTTTAGATATTCTGGTATTTCTTCTCCTATAATTCCAAGTCTCCATCAAAAACTTCATGCCATGGGAGACCTTGGATGTTGAGTTGTTCCATGAATGGGTCTGGGTCGAAGTCCTCCACATTCCACACACCAGGCTTGCGCCAAAGGCCTTTGAGAAACATCATTGCGCCAATCATGGCGGGAACACCCGTGGTATAGCTCACGCCTTGCATACCCGTCTCCTCGTATGCAGCGCGATGAGAACAGTTGTTATAAACATAATATGTGCGTTCCTTGCCATCCTTGATGCCACGGATGCGGCAACCAATGCTTGTCTCGCCCTCGTAGTTCTCGCCGAGGTCTTGCGGGTTGGGAAGAACTGCCTTGAGGAATTGCAGCGGGATGATCTTCACTTTCACCGTCTTTCCTGAGCCATCAGCCAATGGTGCCTCGTATTCCACCTCGTCTATACGGCTCATCCCGATGTTTTGTATCACGTCAAGATGCTTGATATATTGCTCGCCAAAGGTCATCCAGAAACGTGCCTGCTTGATGGTGGGATAGTTTTTCACCAGGCTTTCCAATTCCTCATGGTGCAAGAGATACGACTCCCGAGGCCCGATATTGGGGTACGTAAGGGGCTTATGGATTTCCAAGGGCTCCGTCTCGATCCATTCTCCATCCTTGTAATACAGTCCCTTCTGCGTGATTTCGCGGATATTGATTTCTGGGTTGAAATTGGTGGCGAATGCCTTGTGGTGGTCGCCCGCATTGCAATCCACGATGTCGAGGTACTGGATTTCATCGAAATGGTGCTTGGCGGCGTATGCCGTATAGATGCCACTCACGCCCGGATCGAAGCCGCAACCAAGGATGGCGGTCAGCCCCGCTTGCTCAAACCGCTCCTTGTATGCCCATTGCCATGAATACTCAAAGTGTGCCTCGTCCTTTGGCTCATAATTCGCCGTGTCCAAATAATGACATCCACACGCCAAGCAAGCCTCCATGATGGTCAGGTCTTGGTAAGGCAAGGCAAGATTGATGACAAGCTCAGGTTTGTAATCACTAAAGAGTGCTTTCAACTGCTCCACGTCATCGGCATCGACTTGCGCGGTCTTGATGTCCATAGCGTAACCTTTGGCGTGGATGGCTTCCACTAACTGGTCACACTTTTCCTTGCGCCTACTGGCAATCATAAACTCTGTAAACACGTCAGCGTTCTGTGCAATCTTAAACGCTGCCACCGTTGCGACGCCCCCGGCGCCAATCATCAGTACTTTGCTCATGTTATTTGCTTGTTATAATTGTTGCTTTATCTATTTAGGTTGATGGATTATAGGTGTTTTGCTTTTCATCGTTCATTGTTGCAAAGTTAGCAAAAAAGTTTCAAGTAATCTATTTTACATATTGAAAAAACAATATAAATCCAATAAAAAACAGCAAAAAGTCCGTTTTTTTCAGAAAATACTTATATATTTGCAATCTATAATAACAAACTTAATCAAATAGTTATATCTTATGAACAGCGTTTTGGACAATAGACCTGTCTTGAAAAAAGAGATTTACAAGATTGCTGAGGTGGCTGGCTACCTCTGGCAAAACGGATGGGCTGAGCGAAATGGCGGCAACATCACTGTCAATATCACCGAATTTGTAGATGATGAAATCAAGCAAACACCTGCCATCAGCGAAGTAAAACAGATTGGCGTCACACTGCCATACCTGAAAGGATGTTACTTCTATTGCAAGGGAACGGGCAAACGAATGCGCGACCTGGCACGTTGGCCAATGGACAATGGCAGCATCATACGCATTCTCGACGACTGCGCCAGCTATGTCATCATCGCCGACAATCCCGTGCAGCCCACCAGTGAGTTGCCAAGCCACTTGACTGTACATAACCATCTCATCGGGAAAGGTTCCAACTACAAGGCAACCGTTCACACGCATCCCATCGAACTGGTCGCCATGAGCCATAACAAGAAATTCCTTGGCAAGGACGTATTGACCAATATCCTTTGGAGCATGATTCCCGAGACAAAGGCTTTCTGCCCCCTCGGACTGGGCATCATCCCCTATACGCTGCCTGGCAGTGTGGAACTCGCCGATGCCACCTTGAAGGAACTTGATGATTATGACGTGGTGATGTGGGAGAAGCATGGCGTGTTCGCCCAGGGCTTGGACGTGATGGATGCCTTCGACCAGATTGATGTCCTCTCCAAAAGTGCGAAGATATACATCAACGCCCGTTGCATGGGATTTGAGCCCGATGGCATGAGCCAGGAGCAGATGGCGGAGATGTCTCGCGCATTCAATTTACCAAAGTAATTTCAATGAACGTATTATTAATATAAGTACAAACGTATGAAAAAGAATCTTTTAAGAACATTCGTCATGGCAGGTGCCTTGATGATGGGTTTGCAAGTCGCTAACGCACAGGAAGTGTACAAACAGAATGGCGTGACGGTAGGAACAAACCAAGTGGATCCCACCACATTGAAACAACAAGAGAAGAGCATCAAGGAACAACAAGAGGCTCTCAAACAGCAAGAAAAGCAACAAAAGGAAGCTGAAAAGGCTCAAAAGGAAGCTGAGAAGAAACAAAAAGAAGCTGACAAAGCACAAAAGCAAGCTGACAAAGAAGCCAAGAAAGCCGAAAAGGAAGCCAAAAAACAAGAAAAGGAAGCCAAGAAAAAGCAGAAGGAATTAGAGAAGAAACAGAAAGCCCAGCAAGCTGCCGCCAAGGCAACAGAGAAAGCCAACAAGGCATCAAGGGATGCGCAAAGAGCAGCCGACAAGGTTGCCAAGGCAAGGGAGAACGGCGTATCACAGGAAAAACTGCTCAAATTAGAGGAGAAATCCGTGAAAGCCCAGCAAAAAGCCCTCAAGGCTTCCGAGAAGGCAGGGAAACTGAACAAGAAACTATAAGATACGCAAGGTATCATTTTTACCCACAAAAATCCCCCCTAAACGACTTAGGAGGGATTTTTTATTTACTTCGATGACGATGGGGGATTATTTCTCCTCGCCTAATACGATGACGGCACGGTTCTGGTCATTCACGGAGAATGGCTGCACCTTATCGCCCTTGGCATCGGTCTTGATACGTGAGGCGGCGACACCTTTGCCCACCAAGGCGGCCTTCACGGCTGCGGCACGTTTCTCTGACAACGATTGGTTGATTTTCTCATTGCCCGTCTCACGGTCGGCATATCCCGTCAACTCGATGGAAGCCTCTGGATGGCTCTTCGCCCAATTGGCAATCTCGTCGATTTTTGACAATTGGTCGGCTTGTATGACGGAATTGTTGATGGGGAAGAAGATATTGGACGTGGTCTTGGCAGGAACCTTCTTTGGCTCCGGTTTGGGAACAGGCTTGGGTTCGGGCTTGGGCTGTTCCTTGACAACGGGTTTCGATGCTTCCTCGACATACTGGGGAACGGGTACGTATGGCTCGGGCTCTGCCACTTTCACCTTCTTATGGCCAAACTTGTAAGTAATGCCAGCGAGGGCGTATGGCCACCACTTGCCTTTGTCGAAGTCATCGTCAGAACGCTTCATGATATAGTTGGTGCCTCCTTCCAGGTTGATGCTGAAATGCTTGGCTATATTGATGTCAATCATTCCACCGCCTTTCCAGCCTTTCTTCCACTTTTTGTTGCCTTCTGTCACCGACCCCTTGTAATTGTCTACGTAGGTGTGTGGCACGGCAAGCTCAAACGGAACGCCAGCAATACCAATCACATTGATCAGGTTGTTCCTGTTTGGGAAAAAGAGATTAGAGAAATTGAACATCAAGTCCAACCCGATGTCATAATACTTGTTCTTGTAATCGCCATTCAACGCCGCGATGTTCGTTTTCCATTGTGAGGCGCCAAACTGCAAACGAGTACCAAAAACCTGTGTAAAGAAATAACCTAACGAAACAGCACCCATAGGCTTGAAGTCTCGGTCGATACCTGGGGCGGTGTAAGTTTTCAACACTCCACCCTGCAACGACCCGAAGGCATAGGGATAAAGTTGGTAATCACGCTCCACTTCCTGGGCGGACACCGTGTTGACCATGGCTACCATCGCCAACATCAATAAGAATAATTTTTTCATATAATAACAATAATAATAAAGTTTTTCAATCTCAACCTATCATCTGCGGTAAGAATGATGACAGTATCAACACCACGATACCTATAATCAACACCGTAATGGTTTTCCTTGAGCAGCCCTTCCATTCCTTGAGGATGATACCCCAGACATTGGAGAAGGTCACATTGAGGGCCATAAGGATGCAGAACGACAGCGTGTCCATCGTGCCACCCGTCTCAAAGAAGCTGCGTCCGAGCGACAATCCAAAGAACTGGCTATACCACAAGGCACCAGCCAACAAGCAGAAGAGGATGTTGTTCATCCACACATTACCTTTCTTATAATCGCCCCAAGTGTTATTCTTGTGGTTTTGGTAGAAGCAATAGATGGCATTGGTGACAAAACCGCCGAGCGTCACGAGGAACGTAGCGGGCAACGTACGGAACATCGGGTCGGTCAACTCACCGAAGTTGATGCCCTTGCCAAACTCCAATCCCACATTAAAGCAACCACTCATGAACCCCGCAAGCAAGGCAATGGCAAGTCCCTTGGGGAAATTGAAGTCCTTGACGGCAGCCTTCTTTTCCTCCTCAGAGAGAGAAGCGGCTTTCATCGAGCCAGCCACGCCAATGATGGCAATGCCAAGCAATGTCACGACCACGCCGAGGATGACGGCAAAGGTAAGCGACGAAAGGGCATTCAGCTCAGGGAAGAAGATGTTGAGCAGCACTGGGCCCATGATGGTTCCTAATCCCGCACATGTTCCAAGAGCGATAGATTGACCGAGGGCGACACCCAAATAGCGCATCGACAGGCCGAATGTCAGTCCGCCCACACCCCACAGGACACCGAAGAAGATGGTCATCCACAGATTGAAAGACGGGGCACTGGCAAATAATCCAAACAGCGACTCGCCACTTGGCACGGCAAGCAGTGCGCCAAGGAATGGCAGTATGAGCCACGCAAACACCCCTTGCACAATCCAATAGCTCTCCCAACTCCAGTCCTTTATCTTGTTGATGGGAACATAACAACTACTCTGGCAAAACGCGCCGATGGCAATGATGATAAGTCC
The DNA here is from genome assembly GCA_017428055.1 of Prevotella sp. Lineage (GTDB taxonomy): Bacteria > Bacteroidota > Bacteroidia > Bacteroidales > Bacteroidaceae > Prevotella. Next base: position 4,470 of record JAFRRN010000097.1, on the reverse strand, counting down.
AATGACAATTTCCATTACGTTTTCATTTTAGGACACAAAACGTCATAATGATTCGGACACGAAATCAATACGATATGACTTCGTGTCCGAAACAAAATATTACCTCTTAGAAGTTACCTCTTTCTCGTATTGCTGGATGCAAGCGATATACTCCTCGCCCACTGGCACGTTGTTCTTGAGGTTGAAGTAATCGAACACGGCACCGAATGGCAAACTCTTCGCCTCTTCCATGAGGGCAAGACGCTCGAAGTATTGGCCGTTGTCCTCATACTCACGGAGTTTAGCCTTCGGCTCGAGCAATGCTTGGAGGATGCACTTCTGCGTAGCGCGGGTACCGATGATGTATGCACCAATGCGGTTGATGCTGGCATCGAAGTAGTCAAGACCCACATGGGCGCGGTCGAGGGCATCGGCACGGACGAGTTCCTTGAATAGGTCAAGCGTCTGGTCGTTCATGATAGTGACATGGTCGGAGTCCCAACGCACGGGACGGCTCACGTGTAACATCAACTCCGGCACGTACATCAGCAACGTGGAAACGAAGTCGCTCACGTTCTCCGTTGGCTCATAGTGTCCTGTGTCGAGTGTGTACATCACCTTGCGTGTTGCACAATAAGCGGTATAGAAGTCGTGTGATCCGACGGTGTAGCTCTCCAAGCCGATACCAAACAGCTTTGCCTCAAAACAGTTCTTCACCCAGTCGAGTTTCTCTTCCATGATCTCGTCGAGCGATGCGGTGAGAATCTCACGGTATTTCTTTCTCTGCACGGGAATGTCCTTCAAGCCATCATGTACCCAAATGTTCATGATACAGGGGTCGTTCTGTGCCTTACCCATAGCATCGGCGATGCGACGGCAACGCTTCGTATGCTCAATCCAGAAGTCACGGATGCCCTTGTCGGGATTTGCCAACGACAGGTCGCCAGACTTCGGATGGGAGAAAGACGTGGAGTTGAAGTCGAGCTTCATGTTGTTCTCCTTCGCCCAGTCAATCCAACTTTGGAAATGTTCAACACTGCATTGGTCACGATCCACGAACTTACCTCCGAAGTCTCCATAGATCTCATGGAGATTCAAGCGGTGATTACCAGCAAGCAAGGTCTTCACAAACTCGATGTCCTGCCTCACCTCGTCGATGTTACGGGCGCGACCGGGATAGTTACCTGTGGTCTGAATACCACCAGAAAGTGCCTCGTTGCGCTCGAAGCCCACCACGTCATCAGTCTGCCAGCAATGAAGTGAGATTTGCTGCTTCTGGAGTTGGTCAAGTACTGCGTCGGTGTCAACGCCTACGGCTGCATAACGCTCTTTCGCTACGGCGTATGCTTTCTCAATCAGTTCTGCTTTCATTTGAATTAAATAAATTGTTAGATTGTTTGTTATAATTATATGGGTATTATTTTCTCGATAAAATTTGCAGGTATTTGCCGTATGCGACATCCCATTCAGCCTTGTCCGTAGGCTCGTATTTCACCAACTCAATGCTATTGGCGATGATTTGGCGCATTTCCCAAATGTCTTTCACATCACCCGCAGCCTTTGCTTGCAACATGATGTTGCCGATGGCAGTACATTCCTGCGGACCAGCGAAGACCGTCACGCCTAAGGAGTTGGCGGTGAACTGGTTGAGGTATTTGTTCAATGAGCCGCCGCCGATGATATGCAACGTGTCGAGTGGGAACGACGCAAACTCCTTCAACCAAGTGAAGACCTGGCGATAACGCAACGCTAATGAGTCGAAGATGCAACGGCAAATCTCCGCCGGTGTCTCTGGAACGGGTTGTTCGGTCTCCTTACAATATTGCTGGATGGCATCGATCATCTTTGCTGGGTTGGCAAACATGGGGTCATCGGGATTGATGACACTACGGAAAGGCTCCACGCCCATCGCACTCCCTTGCAACTCTGGGTGTGAGAGCTTGCGCACCTCCTCCGGCCATTCCTTCCTACAACGCTCATAAAGCCACATGCCACAGATGTTTTTCAAGAAACGGGTAGTTCCCTCAATGCCACCCTCATTGGTGAAGTTCAGGTCATAGCTGCGCTCGTTGATGACGGCATCTTTCGTCTCGATACCCATCAAGCTCCACGTGCCGCTGCTCAAATAGGCAAACTTCTCGTCTTTGGCGGGTACGGCGGCAACGGCACTTCCCGTGTCATGTCCGGCAACGGCAATGACAGGGATGGCTCCCAAGCCCGTCATCTGCTGTACCTCCTCCGTCAACACGCCAATCTGGGTGCCAGGGTTGACCATTCGCCCAAACTTATCCCTGTCCAACCCAAGAGCCTTCAGCAACTTGGGGTCAAGATCTTTGGTACGTGGATCCAACAATTCAGAGGTGGATGCAATGGTGTATTCGCAGACAGCCTCGCCCGTGAGCATATAACTCAAGGCATCGGGCACGAACAATATCTTGTTGGCATTCTTCAAGGCTGAATCGCCATTCAACTTCATCGCATACAACTGGAAGATGGAATTGAAATTCATGAACTGTATGCCAGTGATGTCATACACGGTCTTCTTTTCCACCTCGTTCTCAAAGAACTTCTCCATCACGCCAAACGTATGGGGGTCGCGGTAAGCGAGGGGGTTACGCAAAATGGCACCGTCATCGCCGATGCACACGAAGTCAACGCCCCAGGTGTCGATACCGATGCTGCTTATCTCGATGCCGCGCTTGGCAACCAACTTCAGCCCCTTGATGATTTCATTGTACAAAGCGTATATATCCCAATAGAAATGACCGCCCGTCTGTATCAGGTTGTTATCGAAACGAGTCAGTTCCTCCAAGTCAAATCGTCCCTCGTTAAGGTTTCCGATAATGGTTCGCCCACTGGTAGCTCCAAGGTCTACCGCAAAAAAACTCTTGTTTGTTTTCATCGATGTTAGTTTTGTAGGAAATAGATGTATGATGCAAAGATAACAATAATTAGGTGAAAGCCAACAAGATATTTTGATTTTTCATCCTAAAGTTTTGATTTAGCACCCCTCTTTGACAACGCAAAAGTTCGTTAACCATACGAAATCCGATATTTTTGATTACCTTTGCATAAATAAACTGTTCATAGCGAAACATCATTTTGATAATGAGATACATACTTCCAGCGGAATGGTATCCGCAAAGCGGCATACAACTCACATGGCCTCACGAGGGAACGGATTGGCAACCATACCTGTCAGACATCACAAAGACGTTCGTGGAAATGGTTTGCGCCATCGTGCGCTTTGAGAAAGTATTGATCGTGACACCATCGACCCAAATTGTCGAGGAGGCACTATGTGGGCTTATACCCGAATACTTGCGCAAGCGCGTCATCATCCACGTCTGCGACACCAACGACACCTGGGCGCGTGACCACGGCGCACTCACGTTGCTGCCTGATACGGATGACTACCGCAAGGGGGCGCAGCAAGACGACGCCTTGTTGCTTGACTTCAAGTTTAACGGCTGGGGCGAGAAATTCCCAGCCGACCTTGACAATCTAATCACATCGCATCTTTGCGCCGCCAAAACCCTGCATGGCACAAGAATCGCCCACGACGACTTCGTCTTGGAGGGCGGATCCATCGAGAGCGACGGCAAGGGTACCATCTTCACCACCTCCCAATGCCTGTTGGCTCCCCACCGCAACCAACCCCTCTGCCGTGAAGAAATAGAGCTACAGCTCAAAGTGAGACTCCATGCCCGGCGCATCGTATGGCTCGACCACGGCAATCTGTTGGGCGATGACACCGACGGACACATTGACACCATCGTAAGGACAGCACCCGATGATACCTTATTATATCTGGACAGCGGCGACAGGGACGACCCGCAACACGATGACTTCAACGCCCTGGAGCGACAATTGCGCTGCCTTGTCACCACGGAGGGCAAGCCTTACCGCTTACTCCCCCTGCCCATGCCCGATGCCATCTTTGACGAAGGGGAACGCCTGCCCGCCACCTACGCCAACTTCCTCGTGCTGAACGATGCCGTGCTTTGCCCCACCTACGCCCAACCCCACCACGACCGCGACGCCCTGCAAGCCATCGCCGCCGCCTTCCCACACCGCGAAATCATCCCCATCGATGCCCGCACCATCATCCGCCAGCACGGTTCCATCCATTGCCTGACGATGCAATATCCCATAGGCGTGGTTTAATAACAGCAACTGATAAAAAAAGGGGAAACAGATATATTACCCTGCCATTCTTTGATTTTTCAACATCTGCACATTATAAAGAGAGTGTGTCAAAAATGTACACCACACATTTGACACACCTCCATCTGTAGAATTGGAAGAGGATAAAGACATTAACAGCTTCAACGATATATAGCTAAACTATTAAGGTAATATCTATTAATACATAAATTCGAGTGGAAGCTGTTCCGTAGAAATCGATTCTTTCGGATTCTCACCCTCAGCAGAGGGCTACAGCTCGCGATAGTGTTCGTTTATCCGCTCATTGGCTTATTGATTTAGACG
>JAFRRN010000010.1 GCA_017428055.1 Prevotella sp. | reverse complement strand
GGAGTTACAGGAACTGAGAGAAGAACATTATTCCTGACAGATGAGCAGAAGATTATACAGCCACTTTTCGACTTAGAAAAACTGGTGAGGCGTTTTGGGTGACGCATCGACGAAGTCAGGAGTACTTGTTATTTTTCGACATATACGAACACGAATCTACCCACAAGGAATGAGCACGAATCTACCCACAATGAACGAACACGAATCTACCCACAATGAACGAACACGAATCTACCTAATAATACGAATCATTCGTTTTATTCGTGATATTCGTGTTCGTCTTTCATCCTGTTCGTGTTCGTCTTTCATGATAATTGTGTTCGTTTTGAATACATAAACTATTTGTGTTCCCTACTTATTTTGAAGGTTCATTTTTGTCAAATTTTGAATAGGATTTTGTAAAATTTCTGCACGAAGTGCATCCTTTATGTTAATGCTCAATGCTCAATGGCGTTAGCCTCAATTAAGCATTAAGCATTCAAAATTAAGCATTATAATTCCCACTGTGAGGAGGTTAAATGACGGTCAATGTCTCAAGAAACAGCTTGGTCACTTGGAACGAGCCATTAGCCATCCTGTCCCAGAAGTCGAAGTATTGGGATGCCTTCTCATCCTTGAGCGGGATGTCGCTGATGATGCGGAAGGAGACGAAAGGTACTTGGTAGAGGTAGCAGGTATGCGCGATGGAACAGCTCTCCATGTCCACGGCTATCGCCTGGGGGAAAGAGTTGACGATGGCTTGCATCTTCTCCTTGGAGTCAACAAACCAGTCGCCGCTGACAATGATGCCGCTATAAATCTTGTTTTCGGACTCCACGTCTATGGCTTTCTCGACGATTTCCCTTGGTGAAGTGAAGTAGGGAGGCATTCCCACGAACTGCCCGTATGCCACCTCGCTGCCGCAATAGACATCATGGTAGTGGTATTGTGTGCCTACCACCACGTCCAAGGGATTCATTTCCACATCCACTCCGCCGGCCACTCCCGTCGAGATGATGAGGTCGGGGTGGTAGCTGTTGATCATCTCCACTGCTCCGATGGCGGAATTGACTTTTCCGATGCCACATTGTTGCATGAACACCTGGTTGTTTCCAATCTCGCCAATCACGAACTCATGGTAGTTTTTTCTCTCCGTATGGCTCTCATCGAGTAGTGTCTTGAGTTGCGTGAATTCTTTTTCCATCGCAACGATAATACCTATTTTCATATTCTAATATGTTAGTTGTTTTTCTTTCCGTTGGCATGGTTTCGCATATATTCGCGGGGTGACATGCCGTAAACGTTCTTGAACATCGTGGAGAAGGAGGCGGCATTGGAGAATCCACAGGCATAAACCACCTCCGTGATGTTCATGTTCTTGGTAGCCAAGAGGGTGGCAGCTTGCTTCAGGCGGATATTGCGGATGAAGTCGTGGGGTGTCTGCCCTGTGAGTTCCTTCATCTTTCGGTGTAGGTGTACGCGGCTGATGCCCACCTCGTCGGCTATCATGTCAACGCAAAGGTCGGAATTGGTTAGGTGTTTGTTGATGGTTTTCATCACACGTTCCAGCAACTTCTCGTCGGGTGACTTCATCTTCACCTCGTTGATTTGCTCCTCTAACTGCTCGGTCTTGCCAAACTTTTGCCGTAGTAGGCGGCGCTCGTTGATGAGGTTGATGATGGTGCGGCGCAGGATATCCATGTTGAAAGGCTTGACGATGTAGGCATCCGCGCCCATTTCCAGTCCTTCCAATTTGTCCTCGTCGCGGTTCTTGGCTGTGAGGAGGATGATGGGGATGTGGTTGGTGGTGGGGTTCGACTTCAACCTGGAGCAGAGCATGTTGCCATCCATCTCTGGCATCATGATGTCTGACACCACGATGTCGGGGTTGCAGCGATAGACCTCCGCCAAGGCGTCGCGCCCGTTAGTGCAGTCGTGGATGTCGTAATCATTCGATAGTTCCGACTTGAGGTATTCGCGGATCTCGTCATCGTCCTCTGCAATGACGAGGGTCATCCGCTCGTTGGGAAGCTTGTATTTGGGCTCGTCTTCCATCATCATTTCCGGCTCGTTGATTTCCGCCAGCTCGGAAGCCTCCATCTCTTTCTCCGTGATGATCTCGTCGGGTTTCAGGTGGGCGTTGCCCAATGGAATGCTGACCACGAACTCACATCCTTTATCCAGGTTGTGGGCGGATATGGCACCATAGTGCAACTCCACTAACGAGCGTGTCAGGTCGAGGCCGATGCCCGTACCCGTGTTGCGGTCGTTGGTAGCGGATGGTGTTTGGTAGAACCGCTCAAAAATCTTATCGAGTTTCTCTTCGGGTATTTTCTCCCCGTCATCCCTGATGGCGATGATGGCGTTTTGCTCGTCGTGCGACAGGCGTATGCCTATTTCCCCTCCTGTGGGTGTGAATTTGAATGCGTTGGAGAGGATGTTGACAATCACCTTGTCGAAATGCTTGCGATCAATCCACACGGGCAGCTCCTCGCTGTCGTGTTCATAGTTCAGCGTGATATGCTTGGCGTTGGCTTGCTGGTTGAATAGTGAGTGAATGTCCTTGACGAATGCCACCAGGTCGGTCTCTTGCATCCGCATCTGCATCATTCCCTTGTCGATCTTGCGTAGGTCCATGATCTGGTTGATAAGGCTGAGTATCCGTTCTGCATTGCGTTTGATGGTTTCGTAGATGCCTTGGCGTTGTGGGTCATGATCCTCTTTCATCAGCGAGAGTAATGGCGTGAGGATGAGCGTCATCGGGGTACGTATCTCATGGCTGATGTTCATGAAGAAACGTAGTTTTGCTTCTCCCATCTCCTCTGCATGGATATGCTCTTGTAGTTTGAGGCGGTCTTGCTCTTTACGGCGGCGATTGGCGAGGTACAGGTAGATGGCAGTCGCCAATGCGGCGAGGTAGAGTAGGTAAGCCCACCACGTGCGATACCAAGGGCTGTGTACGATAATGGTAAATTCCCGTTCGGGAGTCTCGATGTTGTTACGTTCCGCTTTCACCCGGAAATGGTATTTGCCAGGAGAAAGGTGGGAGAATGTGATTTCGTTGACACCGGGTTGCAATCTGACGAAAGGCTCGTTGTTGATGCTATAAATATAAGTAATGTGTTCGGGGTTGTCGTATGTCAAGGTGGAGAGTTGGATGGCAAATGAGTTGTCGTTATAGCTCAGGTCAAAACGGTGACTGGCGATGACGGCAGTGTCTGTCACTTGATAGCTGCCAGAGCGCGTCGTGCTGTTGACGGGATCCCCATTGACGGAGAAAGCGGTCAACTCCACGGTGGCATCCCATTTTGCCTGTTGGATTTCCGAGGGGTCGAACCATGTGATGCCTCCCACACCGCCGAATACCATGATGCCCGTTGGCGCACTCCATGATGCGCCGTCACTGAATTCGTTGGATTGCAGCCCATTGTCGATGAAATAGTTTCGTGTCTGCATAGTCTGAATATCCAGACAGCAGAGTCCGTGGTCTGTTGACACCCAGAGCTTCCCCTGCTTGTCTTGTTCGATGGAGGCGATTCCGTTGTCTGCCAAGCCATTCTCCGTGCTATGGTGTTTTAGTTCCTTGCTTCGGAGGTCGTAACCGTATAGACCATCGTTGGTGCCAATCCACAACACGCCTGAGTATTCTCGGGCAATCCGCACGGGAGTTCCGTAGTTGAGGCAGTTTTTCCCAAACAAGTTGGTCCAGTTCTCTGTGGCAATGTCCAGGCAACAGACACCCATGGTGGTTGCCACATAGATGCGTTTGTTGTCGGGTGCTAAGGATAGTTGTGAGATATAGTCGTTGGTGATGCTGTTCATCTTGGGATTGGTTGGTGCCCCTTCTTTCATCTGGTAAGATTTCAGTTTGCCAGTGTTTAAGTCTAATCTTAACAACCCGTTGCCCATAGTCGCTACCCAAAGGTTGTTTTGGGAGTCCACGTCGATGTCGAAGATGCTTAACACATTGGACTGAACGAAGGGATAGTTGTGGTATTGTTTGGTGGTGGGGTCAATCCATCCGCCTCCCTCGCGATAGGAACCTATCCATATCTTGCCATTTAAGTCTTCCTCAATGGTCATGATGGAGGCAGGGAATTGGTCTTTGTAGTGTTTCAACAGATTGAAGTTACTGTCAAAACTATAGAGTCCGTCCTTGTCAGTTCCGATCCATATCCGTCCGTGGCTGTCGATGAATGTGCTGATGACACACGCAGAACTGATCTTATTATGAGGTCCAAGCTTGTAACCCATATAATGGAAGCCCATAGGAACACCGGGCTGCATGTATAGTCCTTTTTGGAGCAAGCCAAGCCATAGGTTGCCGCTACGGTCTTCGGTAATGGATAACACCTTGGATTTCGACAAGTCCACCTCTTGGCTGTAAAAAGGATTGTCGGTCAATGTTCCCGTGGTGGGGTCATAGATGCCCACTCCCTCTCCGTCATAACCAATGATGAGCTGTCCTTTCTTGCTGAAATAAAGGGAGGAAATCTGTTTCCTGTCTGTTCCCTCAACCTTGTGAGTCTGGTGGTTGGTGATTCGATAGAGTCCAAAGCCCTTCGTACCAATATAGATGTTGCCTTTGTTGTCCTTGCAGACTCTCGTCAGATTGGATTTGATGGGCTCTTCCATGAAATACTTATGGACAGTCTTGCCTATAAGATGGATGACGCCGCCATCCCGGTCGACGACCCATAGTCCTTCTTGGTCATCCTCCATGAGATGGTTTACGGTATGTATGTCTTTCAGAGGACCGCCTATCTGATGGGCATGTCGTGAGTCGTCAAACTTCAACACGCCGAATCCCGAGGTGCCAGCCCAGATCTCCCCATTTTTCCGTTCTACGAAGCATGTGACATAGCATGTCACGTCTTGACCATCGAGCGACTGCACCGTCACGTCATGAAACTTGTTGCCGTCGTAAGTCTGCAATGCGCCCCACATACCCATGTAGAATAATCCCTTTTGGTCTTGGATGATGCAGTTGACGTAGTTGCTCGCCATGTCTGTTTGCTGCGCATTCTCCTTCTTCAGTATACGAAATTGATAACCGTCATATTTGTTGAGGCCATTACGGGTGGCAGACCATATAAAACCGTCATTATCCAAGTAAACTTGGCTGGTAAAACTGCTGGATAATTGTTGGTTTGCATCGAACAACTTGCCCATTTGCGCTGAAACGTTCAGTGAGGCAAAAGTGGCAATCCATGATAATAGTACTTTAAATTTCATTGTTTAGCTGTAATGATAGTAGCAAGAAAAGATGATGCAAAAATAATGTAAAATGTTGAATTGTCAAAAAAAAAGAAACTATTTGTGTTCATATCGCGAGATTATGTGCTTTTTTTTCGATATTGTAAATTATTCTTTTGCAGATATATTCTCAAAGAAAAAGATACTTGTGGGAAAATTTGGGTAACAATATGTAAAGGCATATTATAAAACTGTTTGTAATTTTGCAGCCGTAAAAGCAAATCATTTTTTAGGTTAGTTATTATAGTAGTAGTTTGTTGGGTTGCCAGTGTACACCCGTAACCCATAGTTGGGAAAAGTAAACTTACATTTGTAAAGGAGTCTGGGCTTGGGAAAGTACAGGCTCCTTTTTTTTATGAATGACAGATTTTGTTGAGTCTTTAGTGTTGAGTGTTTATTAAAAGAATGCAACAAACCAATCTACACTCAACTCTCAACACTCAACATTAAACACTAAGATGGTTACTTCGGGAAAAAAATGTGAAACAATTATTCTTTGTCCTTATTGTTTTAATGGGTAATTTTGTGCCAAAATGACAATAAACTCAATGATATGAAGAAACAATTAATGGCCGTTGCCGTGTTGACGGGCTTGTCAATGGCAGCAAACGCGCAAAATCCGATTGTGCAAACATGGTTTACCAGCGACCCCGCACCGTTGGTGCATGATGGTACGATGTATGTTTATACCGGACATGATGAGGATGGAGCGGATTTCTTTTGGATGCAAGAATGGCGAGTATACTCTTCACAAGACATGGTGAACTGGACAGACCATGGCTCTCCACTTGCCCTTGAGTCGTTCTCTTGGGCAGACGACCGTGCCTGGGCAAGTCAATGTGTGGAGCGTGACGGTAAGTTCTATTGGTATATATGCGCTCATTCCAAATTGTCGAAAGGCATGGCGATTGGCGTTGCCGTAGGCGAATCGCCAACAGGACCGTTCCATGATGCCCTTGGCAAGCCGCTCTTCGAGAATGGGTCGTGGGACCATATCGACCCCACAGTGATGATAGGCGACGATGGCCAGGCATGGCTGATGTGGGGCAATCCCCGCGTGTATTACCTAAAACTAAACCGTGACATGGTTTCTGTCGATGGTGAGTTGGGCATGTTGCCGATGACAGAGGAGGCTTTCGGGTCGCCGATGATGCGTGAGCGAGAGAAAGGCAAATCATATAAAGACAGTTATGTGGAAGGACCTTGGCTGATGAAAGCCCCCCTCCCATCAAACCAAAAGGGGAAGAAAGCACTCTCACCGAAAGGGCAATACTATCTGCTCTATGCCGCTGGTGGTGTTCCCGAACACATTTCTTATAGCAAGGCACCGTCCCCAGTGGGACCATGGTCATACATGGGTGAGATCATGCCCCTGAGTGAGACCAATTCTTTTACAAACCATTGCGGGGTGGCAGACTATCAGGGACACCATTATTTCTTCTACCACACAGGTAAATTGCCGAAAGGTGGAGGATTTGGACGGAGCGTTGCCGTTGAGGAATTCCAATATAATGCCGACGGTTCGTTCCCAACGATACTCCCCACGGACGAGGGAGTGGCTCCTGTCGCTACGTTTAATCCCTATCGTCGTGTGGAGGCGGAGACGATGGCATTCTCCCAAGGCGTGAAAAGTGAGCAGAACGATGAGGTGGGTGTTTACCTGACAGACATTCACAATAGCGACTTCATCAAGTTGAGGGAGGTAGACTTTGGCAATCGGGTGCCACGCACATTCACGGCGCGTGTTGCCTCTGGTTTGCGTGGCGGGCAGATAGACATTCGTCTTGACAGCATTGGCGGACAATGCCTCGGGGTCTTGGAGGTGCCGGCAACGGGCGGATGGGAGAAATGGCAGACGATTACCCTTGATTTAAAGACGATAGCAAGTGGCGTACATGACCTTTATCTCGTGTTCCAAGGACGCAAAGGACCGAAACTCTTTAACTTTGACTGGTGGGAGATGCGCGGGTTGGAGCAAGTGAACATGCCGCTTTTCCAAACAAAATACACGGCAGACCCCTCGCCGCTCGTTGTGGGTGACACATTATTCTTATATACATCCCACGATGCCTCGCCCGAAGACATTGCCGATGAGAGGGAAAAGAACTCTGCGGGATTCTTTATGTACGACTGGTTGTTATGGTCAACAACAGATATGGTGAACTGGACGGAGCATGGGGCAGTTGCCTCCCTGAAGGACTTCTCATGGCGCAGCCGCGAGAATGGAGCTTGGGCAATCCAAACGGTGGAACGCAATGGCAAGTATTATCTCTATGCCCCCTTGCATGGGCATGGCATCGGCGTACTTGAAAGCGACTCCCCATACGGGCCTTTTAAAGACCCTCTTGGCAAACCCTTGGTATGGCAACAGGAACATTGGGATGACATCGACCCCTCGGTCTATACTGATGATGACGGACAGGCATATATGTATTGGGGAAATCCAAGCATGTATTATGCCAAGCTCAATGATGGCATGGTGTCGCTGAAAAGCGAGGTGGTGAAGTTGCCGCATATCGATACATACCAAGAAGGACCTTGGTTCTATAAGCGCAATGGCCATTATTATTTGGGCTATGCGACAACCTGTTGTCCCGAAGCAATCGGCTATGCCATGAGCGATTCGCCCACGGGACCGTGGGATGCCAAGGGTTACATCATGCGACCGACACAGCGTGACCGTGGCAACCACCCAGGCATCTGCGACTATAAGGGGCATTCCTATCTCTTTGGGCAGAACTATGACCTCATGCACTTGGAAACTTTCGTGCATCATGAGCGGCGCAGCGTTTCTGCCACAGAGATTTCTTACAATGCAGACGGCACTATACAGGAAGTGCCTTATTGGTTAGACCAACAGCCTGTTTCGCAGCTCCATTGGCTCAATCCCTATCAGAGGGTGGAGGCAGAGACTATGGCTTGGGGGTATGGACTCAAGTCTGCCAAGATGGGAATACCCAATACGGGTGTTGTGGCGGACATGCCACAATCCACGGGTCGTCGCAACATGTATGTCTATGATGTCAATGATGGCGAGTATATCCGGTTGCGTGGGGTTGACTTCGCCACAGGAGCCAAGCAATTCAGTATCATGGCGGCCTCCACGGGCAATGCATCCCTTACTCTCCGTCTTGATGGGATAGACGGTCCCGTTATCGGCTCGGTCAATATCGGCAAGACGGGAACGGTGGATAAATACCGTCTCTTCAATGCGAAAGTCAAGAATGCCTCTGGTGTCCATGACCTCTATCTCTGCTTCGACAACACCAAAGGTGACACGCACCTCGACTGGTGGCAGTTCAAATAATAAAAGGTTATCACTTTAAAAGATTGCATGATGAAGAAAAGAATAGTTATTTTCTCACTCTTTGTGTGGATGGTTGCCACTGCCTTTGCCTTGGAGAATATTACGGTTGGCAACACCACCCGCACCATGATTGTCTATGCCCCGAATGGACTGCCTGCAAGCCCCGCTTTGGTCATCGCCTGTCACGGTGCAAACCAAGATGCGGCATACCTTCAAAGCCTGTCGAAATGGGAGACAGTGGCTGACACGGCAAAGTTCGTCGTTGTCTATGCCAATGGTGTCAATAAGTATTGGGACATCTCTGGCACGAGCGACTTGCAGTTCATGCAAGCCATCATTGACAAGATGTATGAGCGTTATCACATCAACCGCAACCGTGTCTACCTCACAGGCTTTTCCATGGGTGGGATGTTCACCTATTATGCCGCATCGAGGATGGCAGACAAGATTGCGGCTTTCGCCCCCGTGAGTGGCTATCTGATGGGCGGGCCTAATGCCACGTCGAGCCGTCCCGTTCCCATCTTGCATACACACGGTACGGCTGACGATGTCTGTGTCTACAGTAACGTTCAGTCGCACATCGATGCCTGGGTGAAGTTCAATGGTTGTAACACCACGCCAGAGATCATCAAGCCTTATCCTGCCTCAAAGCCCAATTCGCCAGCGTCAATGAAACGGTACAGGAATGGCAAGAATGGCGTGGAGGTGGCTTTGCTCACACTTGCCGACAAGGGGCATTGGTGGTCGATGGATGCCAGCCAGGCTCTTACCTCTGAGGAAGTCTGGAACTTCTGCAAGCGTTACACCCTCGGTGCCGATGCGCCCGAGGTTACTTCCATCACTCCTGAAAACCTGTCGTTTGACATGTTGGCAGAACATGATAACAGGTTTGAGGTAACGTTTAATGAAGATGTGGACTGTTCCCAGATCAGTGCCACACTCGCCTCCGCGCAGGGTAGCATCACTCTTGATGTGTTGACGCAAGGCTTCGCATCCACCGTCAACTTTGCCTTTCCCGCAGATGCCACGATTGCCGACGGTGAGAATACGTTGACCATCTGCAATGCCAAGACCAAGAAGGGAGGTGTCATGGATAATACGTCATTTACCTATTACTATGGTATAGAAGAGGTGGGCGAGACACTTCGTGTTGATACCATCTATGCACCAGATTGGTATGCGGAGCGTGAAACGGTGGGCGAGGGCATACCGACGGGATGGAGGCGAGTGAACACCACCTCGTCGGGAGCCACAGAGTCTATCAGCGGTCCTGTCGCTAATTGCACGGGTGTGCGGATGAAGTATTTTGAACGGGGTGGGGATTTCGATGCGGGGTTTTACTTGAGTGCCCGCGATAACCAGAAGTGCAATCTCTACTATGGCATGGTGAATGGCAACCTGTTGAAACTCAAGGCGGGTAAATACCGTGCGTCGTTCCGTTCTGTCTATTGGAGCGAGGGAGCCATGACGAATCGTGCCACCTTCAGTTTCCATGTAATGAAAAACATCACCACCTCCTTGTCCTCTGCCACGTCGCTCCTCTCCACGGGTACGATGAAAGAGAATACCAACCAACAAGTCAAAGGGTCAAAAATCCACGAGATAGATTTCACCGTGAGCAGTGATGCCAATTATGCGTTGTGTTTTGAAATGGATGAAGGATGGAACTCGGTCATCGTCGGTGATGTCGTATTGACCACCCAGCCTTCTGTTGCCGACAGATATAAAGGTACTTTCCTGCGAACGCTCCATGCCGCACAAGCTGCCATTGTCGGATATGAGGATACGGAGGAGGGCAAAGCCTTGCAACAGGTCATCGACCAATACGCCAACTTCGTGTCTACCGCACCAAGTGCATACGCCGCTGCCACTGAGACAGTTGACGCAGCCCTCGTCGCTTTTAGGAATGCCCTTGAGGTTTCCGCCATTTATCCGTCTGTGCAGACCGTTGGTACTTCCCGTAACGCAGCCGTCTATTCACTGGCGGGTATGAAGAGAGCCGCGCCTCAGAAGGGCATCAATGTTGTTCGGTCTGTCGGTGGCAAGGCAAAATTAGTTCTTCAAGATTGATGTGTAAGATGGAGATGAGAAGGTTTTTAGTTGCCTCGTTTGTGCTTATTGCCACAGTGACGGCAAGGGCAGAACAATTTTGCATCGCCAAGGATGGATGGAGGGCGACCATTGTCGTGGACCAAAACGATTGGACGGGTGTCAAACGTGCGTCATACGATTTGGGAGATGACGTGCGTAAAGTTACTGGGATTCCATCGGATGTTGTGGAAAGCAAGAAGGTAAAGAAAGGTCATATCATCATTGGTACCGTTGGGAAAAGTAAGCTCATTGACGGTCTCGTCAAGCGAAAGAAACTCGACGTCAGTAAGATTCGAGGACAATGGGAGTCGTTTATCATTGATGTCATCGATGGAAATCTCGTTATTGCGGGTAGTGACAAACGCGGAACCATCTATGGGATTTATGAAATCAGCCAACGTATTGGCGTGTCACCATGGAATTGGTGGGCAGATGTGCCAGTGAAACACCAAGACGAAATCTATTATGATGAAGGACGCTTTGTGCAGCCCTCGCCGAAAGTGAAATACCGAGGAATCTTTATCAATGATGAGGACTGGGGACTGAAGCCTTGGGCTGCCACGAACTATGAGAAGGATTTAGGCGACATCGGTCCAAAGACTTACGCCCGTGTCTGTGAGTTGTTGCTACGTTTGAAGGCTAATATGTTGGCTCCCGCCATGCACAGTTGCACGGGAGCATTTTACTCACATCCCGAGAGTAAGGTGGTTTGTGATTCCTTTGGCATCATCATTACGACCTCACATTGTGAACCGTTGCTGTTGAATAATGCAGCTAAAAGCGAGTGGAACCAGGAAACCGATGGTGATTGGAATTACAAGACCAACCGCGAGACCATCATCAAGAAATGGGATGACCGCCTCTCCGAGGCTTCCCAATACGAGAATATCTATACCGTAGCCATGCGCGGGCTGCACGACGCGGGGCTGCGCGGCAACCTTCCCATGGAAGAGCGTGTGCCACTCATCGAGAAAGTCATTAATGACCAGCGTGAACTTCTGATGAAACATCGTGCATGGTCACCCGCCAATGATATGGATAGAACACCAGACAGGGTAACTGCCATCCCGCAGATCTTCGTTCCGTATAAGGAGACGATGGATATTTACGAGAATGGATTGAACGTTCCCGATGACATCACATTGGTGTGGGTGGATGACAATTACGGCTACATGAAGCGTGTCAGCAATCCCGAGGAGCAGAGGCGGAGCGGACGGTCGGGTGTATACTATCACCTTTCTTATCTGGGCGCACCTCATGACTATCTATGGCTCAATACCACCCCGCCCGTGTTGATGTATGAGGAGTTAAAGAAAGCATACGATGCAGGGGCTGACCGTTATTGGCTGCTCAATGTTGGCGACATCAAACCCATGGAACTTGGCATCCAGACCTTTATGGATATGGCATGGAATATCGATGACTTCGACTTTGGCAAAGTAAGTCGCCACCAAGCCCAATTCCTCCATTCACTGTTTTCTGTGCCTGAATCCCAGTTCCAGTCATTGTTAGACGACTATTATCGGTTGGCTTGGAGTCGTAAGCCAGAGTTTATGGGATGGGAATATGAATGGGATGACAAGGAGCATACAGGGTTGAAGTCCACGGAGTTTTCCATCTCCAATTATGATGACTTCCAACAGCGCTTGGCAGACTATCAACGTATTAGCGATGAGGTGGAGAGATTGTCTGACGGCTCTGCCGCTTATTATGAGTTGGTGCAGTTTCCCATCCAAGGGGCATATCAGATGAATCGAAAGTTCATGATGGCACAACTTAGCCATGAGATGCTTAGCCAGGGAGACTCTGCCCGTGCCAAATGGGCTGCCCAAGAGATGGAGATAGCATACGACAGCATCAATAGTTTGAATCATCGTTACTGTGAACAACAGGATGGCAAGTGGCGTGGTATGATGACTTTGCCCCCGGGCTATTGCGCCCTTTACCACGAGAAGCCCACCGTTCCCCTGCTTGAGACGGCAGCTGTCACCCCTGTCAACCTGATTCCACGGCATGAACCTTTGCAGGGATGTCATGTCATCGACTTGGCAAACTATACCAGCAAGAGTGATGATGCCCAACTCATCAAGGGAATAGGCTATGACTGGCAGGTCATGCAGCTTGGAGAGGTTTCATATTCTCTCCCCGCTATTCCTAAAGACACCATTGAAATTACTATTTACACAGTACCCTTTTGGCCACTCTATGCCGGCAAGAGTAACTCCATTGCCATTCGTGTAGACGCGGGGGAGACACAAATATTTGAGAACAAGTTTTATGAATATTCCCGTTCTTGGAAAGACCAAGTGATGCGTAATGGTGCGGTGTGTCGCCTTCGCTTTGCCATCGATAAGGACAAGCCGTCCCACACCATTCAATTCTATGCCCTCGACCAAGGGCAGATGCTTCAGCGTGTCATCATAGATTGGGGTGGGTTGAAACCCTCGTATGTCGGTCTAAGGCAATAAATGAAAGTCGTTTAATTTAAATACCTTTAGCAATCATGAAAAAATTATCATTCCTTTTGTTGTCCGTGTTGGCATTGTTGGGTTGTACTTCGCCCAAAGACAAGAATCCCGTATTGACCATCGAAGGTGGGCAAGTGCAAGGTGTACTGGCAGAGAATCCAGGAGTGTATGTCTATCGCGGCATCCCATACGCTGCCCCGCCTATCGGCGACCTTCGTTGGAAAGAGCCGCAGCCTGTCGTGGCGTGGGACTCCGTGCGTATCTGTGATAAGTTCGGACACCCAGGGTATCAGGCTGTACACTACCCAGGCGGCTATGCCTCGGAATGGGGTTATGGCGATGAGGCTCCTTATAGTGAGGATTGTCTCTATCTGAATGTATGGACGAAGGCACCGGGGCAGACCGACAAGAAACTCCCTGTCGCCCTATGGATTCATGGAGGTGGCTACTTCGAGGGATGGGGGTCTGAACCTGAGTTTGACGGACAGGAGTGGGCATCCAAGGATATGGTGCTTGTCACCATCAACTATCGTCTCGGTATCTTTGGCTTTATGACCTATCCTGCTCTGTCTGCCGAGAGTCCGCACCATGTTTCGGGTAATTATGGCATCCTTGACCAGATACAGTCATTGAAGTGGATTCAGCAGAACATCGCCCAATTTGGTGGCGACCCCAATAACGTGACCATCTTCGGACAGAGTGCGGGAGCGGGTAGTGTACGCACGTTGTGCGAGAGTCCATTGGCTCGGGGCTTGTTCCATAAAGCCATCATCATGAGTGGCGGTGGCATCAACGTTCCCGCAAAGGATGGCGAGCAAGCCAAGCCCGCAACGCCCATGAATAAGTTTTTCTCTTACAATCCCACCCTCGCCCAAAGTGAGGCAGAGACCAAAAAGGTGATGGATTGGGCAGGATTGACGGACTTGGAGAAGCTTCGCTCTGCCTCCACGGAAATACTATATACGGTTGGTCGGATGTATAACATGGTGAATAGGAGTGATCTTTTCCTCATGCAGCGTCCTATTGTCGATGGGTATGTGTCGCTCAAACGTTTCGACGAGGCAACACGCGAGGGTACGATTGCCGATGTACCTTATATGATCGGCTATACCTTGAACGATATGGGGTCGATGGGACCTGGCATCGCTGAGTTTTGTAAGGTACGACAGGAGAAAGGCGGCAAGGCGTGGGCATACGAGTTTGCCCGTCCATTGCCTGATGACGGCAAGCACCCCGACATCACCAATCGTTTGAAGGGTGCTTTCCATAGCAGCGACCTCTGGTATGTCTTCAAGAGCCTGAAACATGGTTGGCGACCTTGGACGCAAGGTGATTGGGACTTGTCGGAGAAGATGTTGACGGCATGGACTAACTTCGCCAAGTATGGCAACCCTAACGGCGAACAAGATGGGGCATGGAAACCCTGCACGTCAGAGGAGCCGCAGTTTATGCTTTTCAAGCTCGACGATACGGGTGCAGAGGCATCGGAAATGGGTAATCCAATCCTTCCTTAAAATGTTGGTTGGAGATATTTTGAATACATTTTGCTTTAATTCTTGTTTCATTTCTCGCCCCAAGGCGATTCTATATGAAAAGAAAAGCGATGGTTACAACATAAAGGTAGTGCCCTTACGGGCAGAAATTTCTCAAAATGAAATACAAAATCTTTCAAAATTGAAGAAATTTTGAATACATTTTGTTTTAATTTTCGTTTAATTTCTCGCCCCAAAGCGATTCTATATGAAAAGAAATGTGTATGGTTATAACATAAAGGTAGTACCTTTACGGGCCGAAATTTCTCAAAATGAAATACAAAATCTATCAAAAATAGGGTAGGATGTTTATTGTTTAGTGTTTAAAAAGGTATCACATGAGAAAAGCTTTATATATAATTATGGTGTCGTGCTTGTTTCCTGCCATCATGGCAACAGCACAAACAAGGCAGCAAGGCATCGAGACGGGAACGGCAGGGCAAGATAGAAACACCTTCAATGGCATGGAGGGACCCTCTACGGAGTTTGTGATGCAGTTGAAAGTCACGCTCGACAAGCCTTATACCGTTGGCGAGACGCCCCATGGTCGCCGTACCGTCATCCCCATTACGGGTGGCACGTTTGAGGGACCGCTGTTGAAGGGTACCATCCTCAATGGCGGAGCTGACTGGCAACTTGCCAAAGGCAACCGTACAGAAGTCGAGGCGATATATAGCATACGCACAGACGATGGCGTCAACATCCACATACGCAATCGGGGAATCATCTGCACAGGCAAGGATGAAAACGGGCAACCATCATTCTATTTCAAGACAGCCCCACAATTTGAGGCTCCCGAGGACAGTCCCTACGCGTGGCTTAACAACTCTCTCTTTCTCTGTTCACCCTCGTTTGAACCCAATAACGATTTCAAGGGCATTATCCTCAATATCTGGAAAGTGAAATAAATCATCATGAAACAATTATTTTTATCTGTATTGTTGATGGGCAACATCGCCTTCGCTGTATCTGCAAAGGCGCAGATGGTAGAAAACCCGATGATATGGGCGGATGTTCCCGACCCTGATGTCATTTGTGTGGATGACTGTTTTTATATGGTTTCCACCACCATGCACCTTATGCCGGGCGTTCCCATCATGCGTTCAAAAGACTTAAAGAACTGGGAGACGGTAAGTTATGTCGTCGATAGACTGACCGACTCGCCCAAATACGACCTCTCTCCCACGGCGGGAACGGTGTATGGCAGGGGGCAATGGGCGACATCACTGAAGTATCATCATGGGAAGTTTTATGTCCTCTTCGCCCCAAACGAGACGGGAGCGATGGGCGACACCTATATCTGCGAGGCGGAAAAGGCGGAGGGACCGTGGCGTATCATCTCCAGGATGCGCCATTTCCACGACTGCTCGTTGTTCTTCGATGACGACGACCGCGTGTATGTCGTCTATGGAACTGGCGAGATGATGGAATTGAAACCAGACCTCTCCGACGTGATAGAGGGTACTTACAAGAGGATTTTCCAACGTGAAGCTGATGAGACGGGATTGTTGGAGGGATCGCGGATGATCAAGCACAATGGTAAATACTACCTGTTGATGATTTCGCATGTGTTCGCTCCGGGTCGCCACCGCCGTGAGGTATGCTATCGTGCCGATGACATCCACGGCCCATACGAGAAGAAAACCATCCTTGAGGCTGACTATGGAGGATTCCCATACGTGGGACAAGGAACAATTGTGCAGTCAGGTAGCGGAGATTGGTACGGTGTCATCTTCCAAGACCGTGGGGCAGTGGGTCGAGTGCCATTGCTGATGCCCTGTAGATGGATTGATGGCTGGCCGATGTTGGGCGACGAGCAAGGTAACATCCCGGCGCAGATACGGCCCTATACATCGGGGCAACCTTTTGCCGCCATCGTCAAGAGCGATGACTTCTCAGATGGGAAGTTAGGGCTGCATTGGCAGTGGAACCACAATCCCGTGGATGGTGCTTGGTCGTTACAAGACCGCCCAGGCTACCTGCGGTTGAAGTCGAGTAGGGTAGTGCCGAATCTCTATCTTGCCCCAAACACATTGACACAGCGCATGGTAGGGCCCTCAAGCAGCGGGATTGTTGAGGTTGACTTGTCGCATATCAAGGATGGAGACCGTGCCGGGCTTGCGGCATTCAATGGCCATAGTGGCGTTCTCACCGTCCAGAAAAACGGTCGGAAACTGACGCTTTCCATGTCAGAGCAAGTAGTCAACCTAACCGATAGGGACAAACAAGTGGAACAGGTGGATGAAACTGTGAAGGAGACCGTCGCCCTGCCACAGTCCAAGGTCTGGCTGCGCATCGATGGAGACTTCCATCCTGGTCGTGACATTGCCACGTTCTATTATAGCCTTGACGGGCAGCAGTGGACGAAGATAGGCTCCGACTACAAGATGCGGTTCGACTACCGCCGCCTTTTCATGGGGTCGAAGTATGCCATCTTCTATTATGCCACAAGCCGATTGGGTGGTTATGTCGATATCAATCAATTTGAGGTTACTTACGAATAATGAATGAATAATAAAAGACATCTGAAATGAAAAGAAAGACGAGATTCCTAATTAGTACCTTGCCGTTGACGGTTTGTCTATTCGCCGTGGTGGAGGCAAGGGCGCAATTGTCGTCCAACCCAGATAAGTTCCTGGGAAATATCACGACAAGCTACAATGTGGACTTTGGCGCGGAGAAGTTTTACACTCTCTGGAACCAGATCACGCCAGAGAACGAATCGAAATGGGCTTCCATTGAGGGTTCCAGACGCGGCAGTTTCAATTGGGGAGGGTGTGACAATGCCTACAACTATGCCAAGAACCACAATTTCCCTTTTAAGTTTCATTGCTTGATATGGGGCTCCCAGTACCCTTCGTGGATGGACAACCTCTCCACCGCGGCACAATACAAGGCCATCGAGGAATGGATGGATGCCATCAAGAAGAAATATCCCAACCTCCCTATGATTGACGTGGTGAACGAGGCAGTGGCAGGACACCAGCCCGCTCCATACAAGGCAGCCTTGGGCGGTGACGGCAAGACGGGTTATGACTGGATTATCAAGGCTTTTGAGATGGCACACGAGCGTTGGCCCGATGCCATCCTGATTTACAACGACTATAACACGTTCCAATGGCAGCGCACGGAGTTCATCAACCTGGTGAGGACGTTGCGCGACGCGGGTGCGCCCATCGACGCTTACGGTTGCCAGTCACACGACCTTACGGACATGAGCCTGAGCGATTTCAAGTCGGCGATGACGCAAATCCAAACTGCGCTCAAGATGCCGATGTATAGCACGGAATACGACATTGGCACCGACGACGACAGCAAGCAGTTGCAACGCTATAAGGAGCAAATCCCCTATATGTGGGAGGCTGATTATTGTGCGGGCATCACCCTTTGGGGGTACATTTACGGTCGCACGTGGACTACCAATGGCAATTCGGGCATCATCAAGGACGGGAAAGACCGCCCCGCCATGACTTGGCTTCGTGAATATATGCAGACGGATGCCGCCAAGAATGCCAAGAGCCCCTTCCCCGGCATGGTGAAGGAGGCATCGGTATATGTCAAGCCAGGTGCGTTGGCTGTCTCACGGAACGAAACCGTACCCATCACCGTCCGTGCAAGACTGAAGACGAAAACCATCGACCATGTGGATCTCTATGTGAAGAACAAGCTCTACTGCACCATGACCGAAGCCCCATACACCACGGAGTATGTGCCTACGGTGTTGGGAAAGCATGAGTTGAAGGCTGTCGTGGTCGCCACTGACGGCTCACAGTATGAGCGATTGTCATCTTTCACGGCATACACACCACGTGCGCCATACAAGGGAGAGATAGAAATCCCGGGCACGATACAGGCGGAGAACTTCGACGCTGGCGCGGAAGGCATCTCTTACCATGACTCCGACACCCAGAACGAGGGCGTGTCGTATCGCACCAATGGCGGCGGCGTGGACATCGTCACAGGCAACGGCGGCTATGCGATTGGTTATACCGCCTCGGGCGAGTGGCTCGAATACACCGTGAACGTGAACGAGGCTGGCAAGTATGCTTATTCTGCCGTCGTTTCGTCAGGGGTATCTGGCTCGGGTTTCACTCTAAGTCTCGTGGAAGATGGTAACCTTACTACCCTGTGTAAGGTGAACGTGCCGCAGACGGGCGACAACAATTGGGACACCTACAAGACCGTGGAGGGGAACCTCAATGTCAAGCTCAAGGAGGGCAAACAGATATTCCGCATCACCATAGACGGTGGCTATTGCAACATTGATAAGGTCACATTGAAGTGTACCGTCAGCGACGGGGTGGATATGGTGACAATCGACGACCAGCCATCCACATCTGACGTTTATAATATCTATGGCATGAAAGTGGATGCTAATTACAAGGGCATCGTCATCAAGAATGGCAAGAAGCTGGTGAATCGGTGAATGAGGTCATAGCAGGAAATAGTTATAATCGTTCTATACGTTATTGAAATTGAGCCATTGGCAACACCAATGGCTCTTTTTTTTACTTTTTACAAATCGTATGATTACAAAATCGTGGCGTGATGGTATGGTTTTGAAGGCACGAATGTATGGTTTTGAAGGCACGAATGTATGGTTTTAAAGGCGCAAATGTATGGTTTGGTGGTGATGGATGTGGTATATGTCGGGAACAAATGCCGCATCCGCAACCTTGCGACTATAGCCAAAAGACCTTGCGGGCATAGCCAAAAGGGTTTGCGGCTATAGCCAAAATAGATTGGTAGTGGCAAGGCACTATGCATCTATTTACGTTTTTGTTGTATCATACGCTTTACTTAAAAACCACACAAAATGAAACATTCTTTAATATAATGATACATTTGGGACGTGTAACAAACTTTATGTTACAAATGATTAAATTATTTCATGCCAAATTACGTACTTTTGTAGCCGAAATCGGTACTCACGTTCCGTTTTGGATAAAAGACTGTACATATTATATAATAATAATGATGAACATTATGAAGGCTATTCAGACACCATTGTCGTTCATGCGCTGTTTCCTACCATGGGAAAATGTGACAGTTGAATCTTTTAATTAACTATAATTCATTAACTTAAACTCATTTAAAAATGCAAAAACAAGAAAAGTTCGGAACATGGAAAAGGTCGTTACTCTTCCTTTCCATTCTTTGCTTTTTTGCCATCTGTGCCCAGGCTCAGACTGTGACAGGTGTCGTAAATGACGAAGCAGGCGAGCCGGTTATCGGTGCTAACGTCGCTGTGCTGGGTACCAAGGAAGGTGCGGTTACCGATGTGAACGGTAATTTCAGCGTCAAGGCTCCTTCGACTGCCACGCTGAGCATCTCCTACGTGGGTTATTTAACCCAGCAAGTAAACGTTGGTGGCAGAAGCAACATCATCATTACGTTAGCTGAGGACAACACGACGCTCAACGACGTGGTTGTCATCGGTTATGGTACTCAAAAGAAAAAGCTCGTCACAGGTGCTACCGTTCAGGTGAAGGGTGAGGACATCGCCAAACTGAACACCACCAATGCGCTCGAGGCTATGCAGAGTTCTACTCCTGGTGTACAGATTACCCAGTCATCTTCACAGCCGGGTAAGGGCTACAAGGTTATCATTCGTGGTAAGGGTACTATCCACAATTATTCTCCTCTCTATGTCATTGACGGAGTGGCAGGTGGTAGCCTTGACGACATCAACCCTGCCGACATCGAGAGCATCGACGTGCTGAAGGATGCTGCATCGGCTGCCATCTACGGTGCACGTGCTGCCAACGGCGTTATCCTCGTCACTACCAGGCAGGGTAAGGCTGGTAAGATTGAGATTACCTACAATGGTGCTATGGGTTGGTCTAACACCTACAAGCGCCCGCAGCTTCTCAATGCCCAGCAGTACATGACCATCTATGACGAGTACAACTTCAACAAATCAGGTGTTACGTTTAACTGGGCTAAGAATGTGCCGGCAGACATTCTCAATAAAGTTGCGAATGGTTGGGAAGGCACAGACTGGTGGGGCGTATTCGAAAACAAGAATGCCGTACAGCAGAACCATTCTGTTACCTTGACCGGTGGCACAGACCGTTCGAAGTTCGCCATGTCTTACACCTATACCAGCAACGAAGGTATCATGGGTGCAGAACAGGCCTCTTTCTACAAGCGCAACACCATCCGTGTCAACAGCGACCATGTACTCTTGAAGGCCAAGGACTTCGATGCCATCACCATTGGTGAAAACATCTCGATTGGCTACAACAAGAGTCACGACCTCGCTGAGGATGGTATGTACTGGAGTTATATCCACAGCCTGCTCCAGACTTGTCCATTGTTGCCGCAGTATGCTGACAATGGTGATATCTATAATTATCAGGACCCTGAAGGTAATCTTACTTATGGTAAAGGTTGGACCGCATCTTTGTTCTACAACCCCTGGGAGAACCTTACAAAGGGTGGTTGGAACTCTATGGCAGAGAGCCGCAACATCAATGCCAATGCAACTGTCTTCGCTACCATCCAGCCTATCAAGGGCTTGAGATTCCGCTCTCAGTTCAACTACAGCTGGGGTTCAGGCGCATACCGTAACTATGGTGAGCCACGTGCACCGGGTGAAGGTGCTTCTATCTCAACTGTATATAGTGTCAGCCAAAATGCTTGGTTGAATTCTTCGTGGTCTGTTGAGAACACCCTTACTTACGATCTTCCCATCCTTTCAGGTCATAAGATCAGTGCCATGGTAGGTCAGACTTACCAAAGCACCGCTTGGAGTTTTAACGTGGGTGGATCTAACAAGGTTGATTTTGGCGACCAGCTCGCAACACTGAAAGGCTGGAATTCTGCTTGGCTTTCCAATTTCAGCACCGACCTCAACAACGCCACGCTGAACGGCAGCCCCAACGACGAGGAGTATCTCGCTTCTTGGTTCGGTCGTGTGACATGGGACTGGAATGAGACCTATATGGCTACCGCAACTTTGCGTTATGATGGTTCGAGTATCTTCACCGATGGTAAACGCTGGGGTGTGTTCCCATCAGTGTCCGCAGGTTGGGTCATCAGCAACGAGGCGTTTATGGAGAGCACCAAGAGCTGGATGGACTTCTTCAAACTCCGTGCTTCTTGGGGACAAAACGGTAACTGCGCTATCGACAAGTACCAGTACCTGGCTACCATCGCCCTGTCTGGCGACGCTGGCGACAGCGGTTATAAGTTCGGTTCTGACATGACCACTTCTGTTTCGGGTAAACCGCACACAGGTGCTTACGCTGACATCGTACCGAATCCCGACCTCACTTGGGAGACATCTGAGCAGATTGACCTCGGTTTCGATGCCCGTTTCCTCAACAGCCGTCTGGGTGTCAACTTCGACTGGTACAAGAAGACGACAAAGGACTGGTTGATTGCTGGTGAACCGATTGCCATCTATGGAACCAACCCTGCTGCCGTCAATGGTGGTGACGTCCAGAACACTGGTGTTGAACTTGCTCTCTCCTGGAACGACAGGATTGGTAAGGACTTCAACTACAACGTAGGCGTGAACCTTGCCACCAACAAGAACAAGGTAACCCGCATCGCTAACGACAATCACTGTATCAATGGTCCTGCCAGTGTACTCTCACAGGGTACAGAATACATCTACCGTGCAGAGGAAGGCAAGCCCATCGGTTACTTCTACGGTATGTCGTACAGCGGCATCTGGCAGAATCAGCAGCAGATTGACGATGCACGTAAAGCAGGCAAGGCCGTTCTTGACAACGCACAGCCCGGTGACTGCATTTGGGACGACTGGAATGGTGATGGCGTGATTACATACGCAGAAGCTAAAGATGCAAACGGTAATGATATTTGCGACCGCCATGAGATTGGTAATCCTAACCCGGATGTCACCCTTGGTGTCAACCTCGGTCTCTCTTGGAAGGGCCTTGACTTCTCCATCAACGGTGCCGGCGCATTTGGTATGCAGATTATGCGTTCTTACCGTTCATTCGGTGATGACCCCGACCAGAACTATGATACCTCAATCCTACAGCGTTGGTATGGCGAGGGAACCTCAAACACCCAGCCACGTATATCTGATTCAGGACACCCGAACACCATCTATGTATCTACCCGTTACATGGAGAATGCTGATTACTTCAAAATCAAGACCGTAACACTCGGTTATGATTTCAAGCGTCTCTGGAAGTCCTGCCCATTACAGCAGCTCCGTCTCTACGTGCAGGCTCAAAACCTCTGCACATTCACCGGTTACACAGGTCTCGATCCTGAGGTTGGTAATACCGCTGGTGGCTCAAGCTGGGCTTCTGGTATTGACCTGGGTCTTTACCCACCATCTCGTACATATTTGATTGGTGCAAGTATTAAATTCTAATTCGACTATAAGTTATGAAGAAATATATTTTATCAGCGTTAGCTGTTTTGTCAGCAGCAACCTTGTTCACTTCTTGTAACGACATGCTGGACACGGACCCGCGTGTTACACAGATGACGGCAGGCACATTCCCAGGGAAACCTGGAGACGTGGAGGCCCTGAATGCAGCTACCTATAGTATCATGAATACGATGGGTGGTGGCGACTGTGATACCTACAATCCTTACTATTGGTGGGAGCTTATGTCTGACAACTGCTACGGTAGTGGTGGTTTGCAGGACAACAAGACCAAGTCTCTCCATCATCTGGTAGAGATGAGTGTTAATCAGTTTGAACCTATATTTATTGTACTCTATGGTGGCGTTTCACGTGCCAACAACCAAATTGAGACGATTGACAATGTAGCCTGGACAGATGCTCAAAAGACCCAGCGCGACCAGCTTCTCGGTGAGGGTTATTTCATGCGCGGTCTCTATACGCTCTTGATTACCCAGTTGTTTGGCGATGTGCCCCTGATTACCTCTACCGTTATTACGGATGATATGTGGCAGCAGGTGAGTGCAGAGGATGTTATCTACCCACAGATTCTTTCAGACTTCTATTCTGCCAAGAGTCTTATGAAGGCAGAGAGAGCCAATGGCTCTGGCCATGCTGACAAGTTCGCTGCCGAGGGGTATCTTGCACGTGCATGGATGTTCTGGGCTGGCTTCTATAAGAATGTTGGTGAACTGGCAAAGGGCGATGCTACTATTGAACTTGTAGAACAAGAGGGTTGCCCCGCAGGAACCAAACTCGCAAAGGCTGATGTCGTTGCCGCCTTGAAGGACATCGTTGACAATGGCGGTTACAAACTCTGCGAGGACTTCCGCTCACTCTGGCAATATTCTAACAGCCTTCTGTGGGATGAGGCTCATGATGGTGTAGGTCATGAATATGCATTCATCAAGGATATGAAGCGTGAGAACTGCTTTGACCAGCCCGGTATGGGTAACGGTAACACTGAGGAAATCTTCCAGGTTCAGTTCTTAAATGCCTCCAAGTGGGCCATTAGTGGTACATACTCTCAATCACGTATGTATTCAAATTACATCTCCGTATTCTGGGGTCTTCGTAATGGTGCTTCCAACCAGAATGGTAACCGTGACTTGACTTATCCGTTCAACCAGGGTTGGGGTCAGGGTACTCCATCGTGTAACATCTGGGACGATTGGACTATTGCTGAAACCAATGGGGGTTATACTGACAAACGTAAGCTCGCTTCGATGATCGACCTTGATAATGAGTTGGCTGGCTATACCTACGAGGCAGATGACAACGAGGAGTCTGGTTATTCGGTGAAGAAGTATGCCGAGGTCAATCTTGACGCTTGCAATGCAAACAACGATACATGGTGGTCTATGTGTGAGGGTTATTCCGGCAGTTCACTTGAAAACAAGATGCAGGGTGACCACTTCGAGGACTTCTATCTGATGCGTTATGCTGACGTACTGCTGATGATGACCGAGCTTACCGGTGATGCCAAGTACATGAATCAAGTCCAGGCTCGTGCGGGTGTACCGCAGACACCTTACTCTTGGAAAGCCATTCAGGACGAGCGTCGTTGGGAGTTCTGTTTTGAGGGCCTACGCTTCAACGATATGCGTCGTTGGACTGGTAACAAGCCTACAGCCGACTCATACGCTCCTAAGGCTCTCCAGGCTCAAGCTGGCAAGAAGATTGTTTGTCTTGGCGACAAGGCTAACAAGCGCACGATGACCCACATGACCTGTTCTTGGACAGAGCGTTACATTGCTACTAATGGCTTCTTGTCTAAGCCTCAGCGTCAGATTACCCTGATGAATGGTAAGATGGAGCAGAACCCAGGTTGGGATGCTTCTGATGAAACAACACAATATAAGGTAATATATTAATATAATTGGTAATCGATATGAAAAAGATATTATTTTTGCTTGTTGTCGCAGTATGCGCTTTTGTTGCTTGTGATCCTGTTCAGGAGGATTTCAGCAATGCCGGCCACATCACAATTGACGAGCTCTTGGCAAAGACCATTGTCACTACTGACAAGGCAGAAGATGGCAAGAATGGTAACGTCATTTCCTGTCAGACCTCAGCACCTGTCAACGCCA
Organism: Prevotella sp.; assembly: GCA_017428055.1. Classification (GTDB taxonomy): domain Bacteria; phylum Bacteroidota; class Bacteroidia; order Bacteroidales; family Bacteroidaceae; genus Prevotella. The sequence continues at coordinate 26,595 of JAFRRN010000010.1, read as the reverse complement.
AATGGGATATCGGCGGCAAGGAATTTGTTGGTAATTATGCGTGGAAGAAGATGAAGGTTAGCAGGGATGAGAAAGGTGAATATAAGGATACTCCATATACAATCATCATGACTGCTCTTTGTGCCGATGGCACACAGCTTACAGCAGAATTTCCTGTGACATGTCAGACGATTACCGACGAACTCCAGAAATTCTGGATCTATGGTGAGGATCCTGTAAAGCAGCCGCCATTCCAGCCAGGTGCTTGGGATGCCGCCGCCATGCGTTTCAGTGATTATGAAGGAAAGTATTTCCGTTATCTTACTGACGATGAATATTGGGGCTTCAAGACCCTTATCTTCGAAATCTCCGATGCTACACCAGACTGTGCCGGTCGCATTATGAACGGTTGGTGGAGTGCTCGTTATGATGACAACAAAGATGTTCAGTTCACCAATGGTTTGTGGGAACTTCCTCTCACCGAGGCTATTGCTAAGGATTGTGCACGTGGCAATGGCGGTGATGGTAAAGACCTTGACTTGATGATTACTTCTGGTAGCTGCACTATCAATGCTGTCTACTATGAGGAATAATCATTCCTTATCAGTATCATTCAATTTGGCTGGCTCATTTGATTGAGCCAGCCTTTTATAGCAAAAAACAAATGATAAACAAAAGCAAAGTACCTGATGCTGTCCTCAATGTAAGCCTATTGGTTTTCATGGCTTTTGTCGTATATATACTATACATCAATTTAGAGGTTCTCTATACGGCACACGACCGTTCCGAGTTCATCTACGGAGCACCCTTCTTCCATACGCTCCTATCGAAGCCCTTTGGCTTGATGCAGTATGTGGGAGCCTGGCTCACGCAATTGTGTTATAGGCCGTCGGTAGGTGCAAGTGTGATGATGGTTATCTGGACGCTCATATTCTATGTGGGTGTCAAGGCTTTCCGGTTACAGGGAGATGCTTCCGCGCTGATGCTCTTGCCAGTTGCCTGTCTGCTCACATCGATAGTCGATTTGGGCTATTGGATTTATATCTCCACCATCAGAGGCTATTGGTTCTCGCAGTCAGTAGGTTATCTCGTCATGTTGCTACTTCTGTGGGCAGCGCGTTGCACACCTCGCAAATGGCATCTTGTCTGGTATCTGATAGCCGTTTGCATCTATCCGGTGCTGGGATGGTTTGCTTTGCTTTTCGTCTTATGTCTAACACTTACAGAAAAACCCACTTGGCGAGAGCTTGTGGGCATCATCTTGCTTCTCTTTACCGCCGGCATCTGGCATAGCCAGTTCTATTCGAATTTGAAAGCCGATGATGTCATGTTGGCAGGCTTTCCCCGCTTCGAAACGCCAAGCGACGTTTGCCCGCATCTCTCCATTCCGTTCTGGGTGTTGGTTGTCGTCTCTGTGCTCATTCCACTATGTGGCAAGTATCTTGCTAAAAGGTTTGTGCCGGTGTTGTGTGCCATTGCTGGTATAATCTTTACCTTGTCGCTTATGTTCCAAGATGGGAACTATATCAACGAAATGCGCATGGTGCGACATGCTTCCAACGACAATTGGAAGGAGGTTCTGGCTTTGGCAGAAAAAACCAAGAAGCCAACCAGCACGATGATGTTTCTCAAGAATATAGCCCTGATGAATGAGGGAGGACTGCTCGATCGTTCTTTCAAATTGGGCAACGATGCTGTCAACATCAATAACCCCGATACGCTACACGTCACCCTTTTGGACATCGCATCGCCGCTGGTGTACTACAACTACGGCATGATGAATGAAGCCATCCGCCTGGATTTTGAAAATGCCATACAGGCTGGTTTCTCACCTTTCTACTTAAAGATGCTTGCCCGCTGTGCCTTGGCGGTCGGAGATAAGAAACTGGTGGAACGCTATACCACCATCTTGCATCATCATCCATTCTACGGTAACTGGCAACCGGCTCCTGTCACAGAAAAGATCAAGCAACTGCAAAAATGCTATCCCGATGAACTTACGGGCGTTGAGAACAGTGACAGCTATATCGTCAATGAAATAAGCCAGTGGTATGAATCCGACTGCAAAGTGGCTTCAGAACAGGCATTGTTCTATTCCATGCTACGCTGCGACACCCGTCGTTTCTGGGCATCGCTGCGCAATTATGTGAAACTACACCTCGACGAACAGTTCCCCTTGCATGCGATGGAGGCTTATATCATGTATATGGATAAGTCACCTGAGGAAAAGCGTATCATGCTCCCTGTCGAGCAGTCAGTCTATGAACGCTACAAACAGTTCTGGGCAACATTGGAGAGTCTGGCAAAGCCTGGTATGACTATTGCCCAGGTTGGTGAACTGATGCGTGAAGAATATGGAGACACCTACTGGTGGTACAACCTCTTTGGAAGAAAACCTATTAATGTACGTGGCGGAATTGGACATGAAGTTGCATCATAAGAAAACAATGAAAAGATATATCCATCCTTATTTCCAGCTATTAGCTGTAGCCGTGCTGTTGTTGGCATCGTGCACAAATCACCCTAATGTGCCTTCTTCAACCAAAGAGGCTAAGTGTCTGCCTACCATCTTCCCTGATTATTGCAATGTCACTGTGCCTTGCAATATTGCTCCGCTCAACTTCATGCTCCCGGCAGACGAATACGAGGGGTGTGTGGCACGTTTTACCACCCCCGATGGTCAACAGCAGACCTACGGCAATGGTGTGAAAGTTCAGATACCCGAATCGGATTGGCACGACATGCTCGATGCCTCAAAGGGCAAGAGTATCAAAGTCGAGGTGTGGGGTCAGAAGGCAGACGAATGGCTGTCGTTCAGTCCGTTTGAGATACATGTGGCTAAAGAGCCTATCGACGAATACCTTTCGTATCGCCTTATCGAACCATCGTATGTGGCATGGACCTATATGGAGATTGCCCAGCGCAACCTCACTACATTTGAAGAGACCCAGATCTTCAACAACGAGATTACCATGAACGACAGAACAATTGGCCAATGCATCAACTGCCACAGCTATCAGAACTACAAGACCGACAACATGCTGTTCCATGTGCGACTCTCTAATGCTGGTACTGTTATTGTAAATGATGGTAAGATCTCGAAAGTCAATATGAAGCGTGACTATACCATCTCAGGAGGTGTCTATCCGTCATGGCATCCTACTGCCAAGCTGATAGCCTTCTCTACCAACAAGACACGACAGGCATTCCATACGGCCAATCCCAACAAGATTGAAGTTTACGACCTTGAGAGCGACATGATTCTCTACGATGTGGAGACCGACTCGGTGAGCATCGTCTCGAATGATTCCACTCTTTTAGAGGTCTATCCTACGTGGTCGCCTGATGGCAAATACCTCTATTACTGCAAGTCAGTGCCGCTCCCAGAAGAGATGAGCGATAAGGATATTCGGTCTACCTACGCGAAAATACAATACAACCTTTATCGCCGTTCTTTCGATTTGGCAACTCATGGCTTCGGTGATGAGGAACTCGTCTATGATGCAGCATCGGCTGATAAGAGCGTCTCGCTGCCACGCATCAGCCCCGATGGAGGCTATCTGTTGTTTGCCCTGGGGCAATATGGCTGTTTCCATAGCAGACACCATGATGCCGACATCGTCTGTATTCCGATGGACCAGTACACAGGAACAGCCCTCACAGCGGAAACCTCTTCCGCTCTCGATCTCTCCCTCCTTAACAGCGACGGCTATTCCGACAGCTACCCTACATGGTCAAGCAATGGTCATTGGATTATGCTTGCCAGCCGTCGTGATGACGACAATTACAGCCGAGTCTATTTCGCCTATTTCAACAACGGGAAAGTAGAAAAGGCATTCCTCTTGCCACAAGAAGACCCCGAACAACATATCCAACTCCTGAAGAGCTATAACCGTCCAGAGTTTATGGTTGAGCCTGTCAGAATCAGCGTCGACGAATTCAGTAAGGTATTCAAATGAAGTATTTACATATTACATGCACGTTCCTCTTCGGATTGGCAGTATTTCTCTTTTTCGGAATGGCCTATCCGCATCATCTGCATTATCAGGAGCAGTACCAACTTTTTCTCTTCGATAGCACTTACGTGTGGGACATTGTCAAACTGCCAGGAGGCGTAGCCGACCTGCTGGGACGCTTCTGCACACAGTTCTTCCTTTTTGCTTGGGTGGGGGCATTTATCATTGCGCTTCTGCTCTCGGTGGTGCAGCTGCTGACGTTCCGTTTAGCCAACTGGGGATGGCTCTATGGCCTGAGCTTTGTGCCTTCATTCTTGCTATGGCTCTTCCTGCTCGACGAGAATGCGCTACTGGGCGGCGTTTGGGCAGTCCTGCTCACGCAGCTCGCCATGTGGGGCTGTCTCCATATACCCAAAGGATGGCTGCAACGTATCACGTTCATAATCGCCATTCCTATACTCTATTGGATAGCCTTTGGCGGTAGCCATTACTATCGTTATCCGACAGTGTTCCCCGCGCTACTCTATGCTGCATGGCTACTTGCTATCATCCTCCCGTTCATGGTCCGTGCCTGCCATAAGTGGATCACAGCTTCGAGCCGTCCTGTAATGACGTTTGCCTCCTTTGCGCTTATTGCTGTTATTATGGGATGTCTCGTTTGGAAGAACGCCAACTTCAAGGCAGAAAAAGTGATGCAATATGACTTCATGGCTCGTCATCAGCAATGGAACCGTATACTTGAGACCATCAACGCCGAAAAGCCTAACAACCAGATTGGAGTGACGGTACAGAACCTTGCCTTGGCGATGCACGGTTTACTTGCCAATCATTTGTTCGAATATAATCAAAACGGCATTGCAGGTCTTCTGCCCGATGTAAAGACTGATGCCACCAGTCCTCTGCCTACAGCCGAGGCTTTCTATCAGTTGGGAATGATTAACGTTGCCCAGCGAACGGTGTTCGAGGCGCAGGAAGCCATACTCGACTTCCAGAAAAGTGGTCGATGCTACAAACGACTGGCAGAGACCAACCTGATTAACGGCAGTTACGAAGTGGCTCGCAAATATCTCACGGCATTGCAAAAAACACTTTTCTATCGTGAATGGGCCAATGAGACACTGCCGTTGTTGGGGAATGAGAAGGCGATAGCCCAACATCCCGAATACGGACGCCTACGTAAATTCGCCTACAAAGAAAACTTTTACTTCAGCGACCATGTGACCCGTGAGATGCTCGAAAGTCTCTATTATGGCAACACGGATAATCGCATGGCATACGAATATCTGAAGGCCTACTATATGCTTACGGGCGACCGCGAAAACTATGGCAAATTATTACTTCACATTTCCACGAAGCAATGAAAAGGATTCTATATATACATATTTTAATAGGGTTGATGGGATTGATGGGTTGCACTTCCGAAACTGTTAGCGACGCACGTCAGGAGACTGTTCAGCCTAACATCTATCCCGACTATATAGGTGTCACCATACCCGTGAATATCGCACCACTCAACTTTAGCTTGGCCGATGAGACGGCTTTGCGCATTGATGCCGTCATTTCAGACCGCCACGGACACGACTTGCACTGCCAAGGCGAAGAATCGATAGACTTCGACATTGACGACTGGCATACGCTCCTCGGTCAGAATCGTGGCGATTCGCTCTGTGTAACTGTTTCTGCCAAATATGAAGATGGTTGGCACACCTATCGCCCTTTCTCCATCTACGTCAGTCCTGACAGCATCGATTACGGTCTCTGCTACCGCCTCATCGAACCTGGCTACGAGGTATGGAGCAAGATGGGCATTTACGAACGCGATCTCTCCACGTTTGATGAGCGTCCGTTGATTGAGAACACCCAGTTTGAGGGGTGCGTCAACTGCCATAGCTTCAACCGTGGCAACCCTGCCGATATGAGCCTCCATATCCGTGGTCCGCATGGTGCCACATTACTGCGTCAGAATTATGAACCTGTCACCGCTTACAACACCAAGACCAATCAGACGCTTGGCCTGTGTGTATATCCTTATTGGCATCCTTCGGGTCGCTATATTGCTTATTCCACCAACTCCACGAGCCAGTTATTCCATAGTGCTGACTCTAACCGCATCGAGGTTTTTGATACCGCTTCCGACCTTCAGGTCTATGACGTTGAGAAAAATGAGCTGCTGTTGTCTCCACTTCTCAAGCAAGACTCCATCTATGAGACCTATCCCGTCTTTTCCGCCAATGGTCGTTCACTCTATTTCTGTGCCGCCCGCGCTCTCCCCGATGATAGTCACCAGCTTGATTCTATCCATTATAACCTTTGCCGTATCGATTTCGATCCCGCAACGGGCAACTTCGGCGACCGTATAGACATCATTGTCGATGCCGTGTCTCAACATAAGTCAGTATCTTTCCCCCGTCCCTCCTACGACGGACGTTTCCTGTGCTACACACTCTCCGACTACGGACAGTTCAGCATCTGGCATCATGAGGCCGACCTCTACCTGCTTGACCTCGCTACAGGAGAGAGCCGCCCTATGGTTGAGGCAAATTCAGAAGACACAGAATCGTTCCACAACTGGAGTACCAACTCGCGCTGGATGGTGTTTAGTTCCCGCCGTGATGATGGTCTCTTCACGCGCCCCTATTTCTGTCATGTCAATGGCAAAGGCATTGTCAGCAAGGCATTTATGTTGCCGCAGCGCAATCCGCGCCGTTTCTATCGTGACCGTTTCCTTTCTTTTAATGTACCCGATTTCATTATCAGCCCAACCCACTTCGATGGCCATCAGGCCAGTCGCATCATCAACAATGAATCCCGCAAGAACTTTGGTGTACGCAAATAACATGAAAAATGAAAAAAGAGTGTCATTTTTTATTCCTTTTTGTAGGATTGCTGGTGTTGTCGGGGTGTTCCGATGAACATTTTGAGAATATGACCATTGCATCCCATGAATTCAAGCTGAAGAAGAATAGCATTACGGTTGATTATACTGCCAGTTTCGAGAACATCTATCTTGATACCGATATGGCCATATCGTGGACAACTTCTTCTTCAGCCGACAGGCTCTCTGTATCGCCGTCTTCGGGCATAGGAGGTGCCAATATCAACGTAAAATGGCAGGAAAACACGGCTGCTTATGACCGTGAGGCAACGGTCACTATTACAACTCCCCAAAGGAGTGACTTGACGCTGACAGTCAAGCAAGGTCAAAAGCCTGCAGAATTTGTAGGCACCCGTGCCATTGTTGGAAATGTGATAAACGGCGAACGGGACTCTGTAGAGTTTTTCTTCGACAAGCCTGTAGGTGCGGTTTTCGTTTCCTCTGCCAGCGAGCTTTATTATATCGATGACAAGGCAGAGAAGATAGACGAGGAAGGACTCCGCTGGCGACTTCCGTTGAAAGTCTCTAAACTTGGGAATGATATTAAGTTGAGGGTGGATTACAAGTCGGCGAGTGACTGGAAGGAGCGTACTATAGGAGTCTCTGTTCCTTTCTATCAGAAAAAGTTTCTATTAGACGAAGAGCATGGTTGGATCAATAATACTACGCTCTCCCTCGACAAGCAAAGCATCTGGATAGCCGTTGACGACTGGGAGCCGAACAAAAAAAGGCTGGTGCAGTTGTCGCTTGACGACATGATGGAGATGAAGAGTGTGAAGATGCCATACGCTGCCACTCACCTCTGCATGAATCCTTATAACGGGCTGCTCTATGTGATGGGAAATCAGGATTACTTCTGCGTGGTAGATCCTGCGAAGGGAGAGATCGTGAAGACGATTCAGATAGAGGAAACCTCGCCGTATGCCCATCCGCAGTACCCTACGAACTATGCTTCCGAGGTGGCGTTCACCAAGGACGGTTTTGGCATTCTGCGACTGATATCGGATGGTAGCACGGGAATGGAATGGCGTTATATCGATAGTGCCAATGGTGACAAGATTACGCTGAGCGGGTATGACACTGAACATAAGTTTGAGCACTTGTATGTCAACTACGACGGCTCGCGCATTTATGCCAGTATGTATCCTCGTCTCTATAGCCCTATGGAATGGGTGAACAGGCAGCACCAGAAACCTGTTGAAGTTAATGTCCACCCCAGTTTCCAGTCAGACAAATACTATGCTGGCGGTAACTTAACGGACTTACAGATGTCGCCCTTTGCCAATAAAGCCTTCATTTGTACAGCCCCAGGCAGCGAGTGCGTGGTCAGTCTGGAGCCTTTGTCGTATTCCGAGGTTCTTGAAATGGAGGCACGAGGCTCAAAATGTGCTTGGGACGAATTGACGGCAGAGCGCGATTACATCTATCAGATATGCTCGTATGACGGCTGCCTCGAACTGTTCGATATGACTGACGGTCGTGGCATTTTTGGCACACACCACAGATTTATCGGTAATAACGAGGCGAAGAGTTGCTATTTCCTGCCAGCCACCGACCAGTTGGTAGTAACATCTTACGACGGTGTTTGGATATTTGATGCCGCCGCGATGAAAGCTAAGAAAATGTAATAAAACAAGAATAAGATGAAAAAGGTATTTTATGCGTTTTTATCTCTCATGATGTGCATGTTTTCGTCATGTCAGAAGGATGAGGATGTTGTTCCCGAACCGCAGCCCGAACCTAAAGAACCTATTGTCAAGTATGCCGAGTACGAGACGAATGACGACTACGTAGACTTCGGTATTGGCAATTTCATGATTGCCACCAAGAACTTAGGTGCCAAGCGCCCCGAGGACACGGGCGACTTCTTTGCTTGGGGTGAAACGGAGCCAAAGGAGGTTTATTCTTGGGATACATACAAGTTGCAAACCTCCACATTGTATTATAAAGAGAATGGGTTTCTTCAGCCCCAAGACGATGCTGCAACGGTTGTTTTAGGCGAAGGATGGCGAATGCCGACGGTAGACGAGGTGAAACTCCTTTATGACACGTATACTACCGACCGCAACTGTTGTAGGATGAGACCCACCATCAGGAACGGCGTTTTCGGTTACCTGCTGATAGGACCTAACGGCAACACGGTATTCTTTCCGTCTACCGGGCGAATGCAGGGTAACGAGCTGATTACTTGGGACAACGACACCAAGATGTGGTGCAAGGATTGCGCGAAGACCAGGGCGTTGAAAGTCTTCACCATCGACATGATAGATGTTTCGACCTTTTGGGAGGTTAACAGAAGCGATGGATTGCCTATACGTCCTGTCAAAGAACGGGGGGCAATGCCTGACACCGTGTATCTGAAACTAAACGTCCTCGACCGCAACATAGCGGAAGCTCAAAAGCTGCTGAGCACCATCAATCCCGAGGAATACACCGCAGAAAGCTATCAGACTCTTGAAAAGAACCATCAGCGTGCTATTGCCATGAGAGCCTACGTGGTAGAGAACGACGGACAGAAGAAACATGCCTACTTAGGCCTCATCAACGAGGTGAATTTAGAACTACAGGATTCGATAGACCATGCATCCCATTTCCTGCGTATGGCTATGGTGGACTTGCAACCCCTGCCCAAGCCCAGCGACATCAAGGCTGTAGACCTCGGGCTGTCTGTGCGCTGGGCATCGGCTAATTTAGGAGCCCGCACGGAGACTGAAAACGGCTATTTCATCGCTTGGGGAGAGTTGACACCCAAGCAAGGGCGTTACGAATGGGGGAATTATAAGTTCTGCAAGGAAGCGGGCGAAGGGGCATTCACCAAATACGTTACCGACAGTGAATGGGGCGAGGTGGACGGAAAGACACGACTTGATCTTGAGGATGACGCGGCACATGCCTTCATGGGAGGCAGCTGGCGCATGCCTACTCCAGAGGAGTTTCAGGAACTGGTGGATAACTGCACTTTCGAAAACGTATCGCTAAATGGTCATACTGTGATGAAAGCGACGGGACCTAACGGAAACTACATCTATTTTCCTCATACGGGGTCAACTCGTGTGGTGGACGAAATATACTGTTGGACAACGGACTTGAGTCCAGGCGCCAATCAACATGCCATCTGTTATTCAATCCATTCGTTTTGGGGAGAGGCATACAAAACGTGGGAAGACAGATACGTTGGGATGACCATCCGTGCGGTTTGTCCGTAATATGAGTCATAGTTGCCGAAAAACCTAACGTGTGGCAGATTAGGCACGAAATACCCTAATCGTTTTTTCGCTCGAAAGAAAGAACAAAGATTCCCGCTTATCGAACGGGAATCTTTGTTGTATCACTCATTTGAAGATTTTCTGTGTGAACTCTGTCAGATAGATACGCCAGTTGCGCCAGATGTGGCCACCATCGGTCTCTAAATAGGTGTACTTGTGCTTCTTTGAATCAAGGTAAGCACGGAGGTCGTTGTTGTTCTTGAAGAGGAAGTCGGTCTTGCCGATACCAATCCAAAATAGTTTTGGGTTCTTGCTGAAAAGCACGTCAATTTTGCCATTGCGGTTTTCGTAGATGTTGGGGAATCCGCCTTGGCTGTTCTGCTGCCGGTCAACGGCTGCGGAGAACAAACCTATGTAGTCGAATAGGTCAGGATTGTTGATTGAAATAAAAAGACTGTGGAAGCCTCCCATAGACAGGCCGGCGATAGCACGATGAGCTTTGTCCTTCTTCACGCGATAGGTCTTCTCGATGAACTTCACCACATCGGGGAAGGCGGTCTCGAAAGAGCCCTCCATCGTCTTGGGGAGCATCATCGTGGGAACTTTAAAACCTTCGGATGTCTCGCCCGGACATGCCTCCTGCGAGATGTTACCGTTGGTCATCACCACGAGCATGGGCTCTGCCTTGCCCTGTGCTATCAGGTTGTCCATGATCTGTGCGGCACGACCGAGTTCGCTCCATGCGTTCTCGTCGCCACCGATACCGTGCAACAGATAGAATACGGGGTAATCCTTGCCGCTCGTCTCGTAGCCAGCGGGGGTGTAGACCGTCAGGCGGCGCGTCAGCCCTGCCGTCGGACTCTCGTACCACACCTTGCTAACCGTGCCATGAGCCACCTTGTTGACTCTATACAGGTCTGCAGGGTCGTCACCTCCGATGAGCAACACGCTGAACAAATTGTTGATGTCGCGGATGTTATACACATTCAGTGGGTCGAGAATCTTCACGCCGTCAACAATCATATTATACGTATAAAGCTCGGGTTTCAGAGGTTCAGAGGTATAGCTCCACACGCCCTTGTCGTCTTTCACGAGGTCTACTACGCCCGGCGTGTCATACGTATTGCCGGCATATTCCACCTTCCTTGTAGGCAGCATGTCGCCAGTGAGTTGCACCTTCTGAGCCTCAGGGGCGATCAGGTTGAAGGTCACACGATTGTCCGCATGGACATCGGGGGAAGCGACCTGCGGTCCTTGTCCCCAGTTCAGGTTCTGCTGGGCCTGCGCTGCCATACCCATCAGGCAGAGGGCAGCCATTACGAATAGTTTTTTCATTATCTTGCTGTTTAGGTTATATTTCTGCAAAGATACATTTTTTTGTTAATATTTCAAAGAAACAAACGCAAGTTTCAATAATGAATGTGAAAATGGAAACGATTATGTGTAGTTTAACGATTCTGGTTGACTACTTCGAGCATTATTTGTATTTGCGGTTGACTTTGGTTAATACTTATTATTATTCTCAGTTGACAGTTGTTGTTGCTTATTTATACTACCAGTTGACTATGTTTCTCACAACTTGTTGTATTTGATGATATACTTTTTTCCCTGCCTCGTCCTTACGGAAACGACATATAAGCCTTTGCCCCATCCATGGGTTGAAATCTCAAAAGTGGAACTTCCATGGCATACGCTTTTGCCAGTTACGGCATGGACATCATACGACAGCATGTCGGCCATATCCATATTGAATGTGATTCTGTCACGGCCAAGGCATATAACAGGGTCGTTGGGTGAGGCCGTGGCACTAACCCCCAAGTCCTCCTGACGAAGTGTCTCTATCTCCGCCAAAAGCTCTGCGTCGGAAATGTAGTCCGTGGTGCAGAGCGTGTCGCCACGAGACCAGCCATATTGGTTGCCAGCACCAACAAAGAAATATTCGCCCCAGTTCACCAATTCAATCCGTAGCACGGCAGGATGCGTGACGGTTTCATACAAGCCGTATATTACCCCAAACCAATCGGGGGGTGAGAACAGGAACGGCTCGGTGGAATAGGAGACATTATAGCGGTCGGCACCGTCTGCCTCCACCGTCAAGTACATATCGCCCTCAAGGTACGGCCAAGGCTGCGTATAGTCCCTCTCGTAGGTATACGAAACATCCGTGACACGGGGCTTGGAGGGAGGCTGTAGGTCAAAGTACACATCAAAGACATTCGTTGCGCCTTTCAGGGTCACATAACTTACAAGACCATGTAAACAGGAACGACCATCCACTTGCACCCGTGAGCCATACACCCATTTTACATCGTCGTAGTTGAGTTCGAAATATTGGGTGTAACCAATCGTCTTCACGTATTCTTCGGCTTGCCCATCAGCCAAATATGTATAGAGGGAAAAGCCCCATTTCGCCACTTCGCCATCAGGGAGTACGAACACGGGCCTGATACTGTCAGTAAAGGCGTATGGCATATCAGTAGGCTTTCCTGTATATAGGGATATATGTACATTGTGTTTTTCTATTTGAGTGGCTCCAAATATCATGTCTGTCGTTAAAGCCGTGCCCATCAACAAATCAAGGACTATCAATAGTGTTTTCTTCATGGTTTTCTCCTTTCTTGTTAGTTAATCAATGGCAAAGTTACGAAAAGAAAGGAAATGCGCCAAGCCTTTTCATCGTTTTTTGCCCATCGGACGAAAGTGTGAATGGTTTCGTGTATTCTTCAGATGTGAGATAAGAAAGGGGGCGAAAGGAACGCAAAACCATGTAATTGCTTTTTTTTATGGAGTTCAGAGAAGATATAAAGTAACATGGATAAAAGTATGTGTGACAAAAAGACAAGTGGGTTATCCATAATATCATTAATTTTGTGGCATTCTATCGTGAACATTGCCAAAAGCCGGCAATCGTCTTCCATGAAATGGACCGCAAATATTCTTCTCATCAGATAATGATTTGTATACCCAGATGAAAAAGTTTTTATTATCCGCTTGCATCCTCTTGTCTTGCATGGTGTCTGTTTCGGCAGACGACGTGACCATCGACATTAGCGGGAACAACACCTCCTCCAGTTATGTGTCATACAGCCAAGCCATCTCATTGCCTTCCACGAGGACGGTCAACGTGATGATGGCGCGATATGCCTATTTCAGTTCCACCATTTCAGGGACGGGTACGCTCAACCTCCATGCGGGGGGCGAGCGGTGTTACCTTGGGACGGCGAAAGGGGCGAGTTGGCCCAATTGGTCAAACTTCAAGGGCGACGTGCATGTCTATCCTTACCGCGAAAACTCGTCTTCGGCGGGTTTCTATGGCGTGGTGATGGCTCATGGCGGCAAGGCTTTCTCTGCAGAGGACATTGAGGGTGGCATCAAGTCGGGCAAGGTGAACAATTCCATGGAGAACAACCATGTCGTTTTGCATGATGGGTCTACGCTCTGTTGCGAGGCGCACACCAGCGGCAGCGGTTTCCGATTAGGGGAACTACAGGCTGAGGCTGGCTCTATAATCCAAGGATATATGAAGAAAGGCACCCGTCCCGCCTATTTCATGGTAGGTTGCTTGGGAACAGATGCCACGTTGGCGGGTACGATAGCTCCTCCAGACTATAGCGACACCCATTTGGTGGGAATCATCAAGGAAGGTAAAGGAACATACCGTATTACGGGCAACCGCAATTACATTAGTGGTGCACTCCGTGTGTTGGAGGGTCGTGTGCTTGTCATGAACGACCGTCAGGAGGCTGAACAAAAGAAACTTCGTGGTGCCACGGGTGCTAAATCAAACAACCAAGAGGCGATAGTCTATGTTTTCAACCAAGGGTTGCTTGGTGGCACGGGTAGCATTGGCGGTACTGTGGACAACTATGGCACGATAGAGCCGGGTGCTGACGGCATTGGTACGCTTACGTTGAAGAACTATGCTGTAGCCAAGGAAGCCCATCTGTATGTCCGTCCCTCATCGGTCTTGCGTTTCAAGATTGGTTCTACCAATGATTATGACCGATTGGCGGTGGATGGCATGGTCAAATATAACCATATTGGACAAGACTTCGTGGAAAGTGATGAGATGCCCATTTTCCAATTGGCGTTAAATGAGGATGCCGACGTGAAGGTGGGTGATGAGTTCTGTCTGCTTACAGCCAAGGGAAAGGCATCCCAAGATGGCGAGTGGCTGTTCCGCTTACAAAAGCCAGGGAAATACACTTGGGCATTGGAAGAGCATGAGGAGGAGGGGATGTATCGTGTGGTGGCACGTTTGGTGTCGCTTAAAGATGATGACACCCCCGATGATCCTAACCCCCATGACAATCCCGATGACGGGACACAGATGGGTGCGTTCTATGATGATGGTATTGACGACAATGCCGATGCTACCTCGTTGCGTACTTACGCAAGGAAGAACGGCAAGCTCATCGGCACAGCAATCTCGACATGGAAGACCGACATCACCAACGAAAACCTTGCGATAACTAAGGAGATAGGCAAGCAATTCAGTCTCCTTGTGGCGGAGAACGAGATGAAGTTTGACGCACTGGAACCCTCCCGTGGACAGTTTAACTACTCGGGGGCGGACAATCTGGTGAACTTCGCCCGTCGTAATCTAATGACGGTGCGCGGCCATACGTTGGCGTGGCATTCACAGTTGCCAACGTGGGTGTCGAGCGATGGAAAGAAGAATGACCAGAACTGGAGTCGTGCGGAGGCTCTCTCGATATTGGAGAATCACATCACGAATGTAGTCAACCATTTCAAGGGGAATGTCGTTGAATGGGATGTGGTGAATGAATGTCTGGACGATGACCAGACCACCGTCCGCACCAATCCCGACAGTTATGACTTGCGGCAGAGCGTGTGGACGCGAGCCATCGGTGAGGACTTCATCGACTCCGCGTTTGTCTATGCCCATCGGGCAGACCCCAACGCCTTACTCTTCCTCAATGACTATGGCGTGGAACTGCAAGGCAAGGCGAAATCGAGTGCCTTTTATAATCTTGCCATGCGGTTGAAGAGGTCGGGCATCCCCATTGATGGTGTCGGTTTGCAATGTCATTTCTCTGTGGGCGACGTGGATTCCGTGAAATTGGAGAATACCATCCGGCGTTTTGCCGCCGCTGGCTTGCGGTGCATCATCACCGAGCTTGACATGGGTATTCCCTCCACATCGGAAAAAGACTTGGAGGAGCAAGCCCGCAATTACCGTGTTATCACAGATATTGTACTCAACAACGATAATTGTCCGTACCTTGTGATATGGGGAGTGAAGGACAATGACAGTTGGCGGGATTCTTCCAATCCTTTGCTTTATACCTCTGGGTTGTCCAAAAAGCCCGCCTATTATGCCGTGCGGTCGGCATTGCGTCATCGTGTCATCGTCAAAGAATTGTCGGCAGTGAATGAAATACAATGTTCAGACGATAGAGTTGATGTGGTTTATGACCTCCTTGGTCGTCGTGTGAAAGCCCAGTGTCTGATGCCTGGCATATATATAAAAGGTGGAAAGAAGATAATGATTTGTCCTTAATCATATTATGATAATGGAAGGAAAGAGAAGAAAACTAATCCTCGGCATGTTTGCCTTGGCATGGATGGTGGTGGCAACGGCATCTGTTGTTCCCACAGACCCTCCTTTGGTATATGTTCAAGAGAATTCTGGTGTTCCCGTTCAGATACAGTTTCCTGCGGTGGATAAGTTGCCTGTGGTAAAGCAATTGCCCGACCCGCTGTTGTGGAGCAAAGGAAAGGGTAGGGTAAAAAAATTCCCACAGTGGGAGAAACGGCGCAATGAGATATCCGCTGCCATTCAACATTATGGCATTGGACAAAAGCCCGTTGTTGCTCCAGAATGCGTCAAGGCACGGATGGATGGTGATACCTTGATAGTGGATGTGACGGTTAATGGCGAGACATTGACGTTACGCTCCGAAATTCGTTATCCAGATGTGGGCAATCCCCCATACGCTGTGATGATTGGAACCAGTGGTATAGCGTTGCCACGACAGTTGTTTGAGGGTCGTCCTATCGCCACGATGGTGTTCCATGAGAAACAGGTGAACGACTATTCGCAATGGGGAAACCACCATGACCGTGGCGAGCATCCTTTCGATAGGCTTTATCCGTCATTGAAGGAAAATGGTGCATATAGCGAGTGGGCGTGGGGCTTGAGCCGTTTGATAGATGGGTTGCAGTTGCTTGGTGCGGACGTTACTCGTATCGACACACGTCACATAGGCGTTACAGGCTGCTCGTATGCTGGCAAGATGGCACTCTTCTGCGGCGCGTTTGATGAGCGTGTCGCCTTGACCATCGCCCAAGAGCCGGGTGGGGGTGGGGCTGCCGCTTGGCGTGTGTCGCATGAGATGGATGGTGTGGAGAGTTTGGAGAAGACCGACTATCATTGGTTCAAGGAGTCAATGCGGACTTCTTTCTCTGGCGATAGCGTATATCGTTTGCCTTACGACCATCATGAGTTGTGTGCAATGGTTTGTCCCCGTGCCTTGTTGCTTCTCGGCAATCCTGATTATAAATGGCTTGCAGACTCTTCCATGTTGGTGTCTGCACGGGCTGCACGGGAGGTATGGCAACATTTTGGCATTGCCGACCGTATGGGCTATTCCATTATGGGTGGTCATCCTCATTGTCAACTTCCTGAGCGTCAATATCCCGAAGTGATTGCATTTATCGACAAGTTCTTGTTGGGAAAAGACACGAATACTGATCATGTGCAGGTGTCAGATATTGTGGAAAGGTGAAAGGCTGAAATTATCAATTATAAATTATATCATTATGAGACATGTGTTAAGAAAAATGTTGTTGGCTGCCTTATTGCCATGTATGCCATTTGGCTTGGCATTGGCAGGAACAAACAGTTTGGAAGAGGGTGTTGACCCTAATTTCTACATCTTCCTATGTTTCGGACAGTCGAACATGGAAGGAGCGGCACGACCGGAAGCTCAAGATTTGGCAAGTGCTGGTCCACGATTCTTGTTAATGCCAGCCGTTGACGACCCTCAAAGGAACCGTAAGAAGGGCGAATGGTGTGAGGCGACTCCCCCTCTCTGTCGTCCTAATAACGGGTTAACGCCAGCAGACTGGTTTGGTCGTACGCTCATTGCTTCCTTACCACAAAACATCCGTGTGGGTGTGATTCACGTGGCTATTGGCGGAATCAAGATTGAAGGATTCATGCCAGAAGAAATAGCCAACTATGTTAAGACCGCTCCAGGTTGGATGAAAGGAATGTTGGAAGCATACGACAACAATCCTTATCAAAGACTTGTTGAATTGGGAAAGAAGGCCCAAAAAGACGGAGTCATTAAGGGAGTATTGATGCACCAAGGTGAATCAAACACAGGTGATCCTGAATGGGCAAGCAAAGTACAGAAGGTATATGATTGCCTGCTCGGTGATTTGAAACTAAAACCTGAAGAGGTTCCGCTGTTGGCTGGTGAAGTGGTACAAGCAGACGGACAAGGTCAGTGCATCGCCATGAATAAACAGATTGACGAATTGCCAAATACCATTCATACGGCACAAGTCATTTCATCTACAGGTTGTACCAATGGACCAGACCGTTTGCATTTCGATGCTGCCGGTTATCGTGAGCTGGGATGTCGTTATGGAGAGAAGATGGCACAATTGTTAGGTTACGAACCTGTGCGTCCGTATATTGAAAAACCAAAAACCATTGAAGTCCCCGCAGATGCAATCATTGCAGAAACCACTGTTCCTGGCAATGAGTTCCCGAAAGTTGATAAGGAAAACCGCGCTTATTTCCGTATTGTTGCCCCTGAGGCAAGAAAGGTCGTACTCGATATTTGCAATAAAAAATATGACATGCAACCCGATGGGAAAGGTGGGTGGATGGCTGTCACTGATCCCCTCGTTGTGGGATTCCATTATTATTTCATGAATATCGGTGGCGTGAACTTCATTGACCCGTCAACGGAAACGTTCTTTGGTTGCAACCGAGAGGCTGGTGGTATTGAGATTCCCGAGGGGGAAGAAGGGGATTATTATCGCCCACAGGTTGGCGTTCCCCATGGACAGGTACGTAGCATCTATTATTGGTCGGAGTCCAAGAAGGAATGGCGTCATGCCATGGTGTATACCCCGGCGGAGTATGATTTGAAGAAATCACAAAAGAAACGTTATCCCGTTCTCTATCTCCAACATGGTATGGGAGAAGACGAGACAGGTTGGGCTAAGCAAGGGCACATGCAGCACATCATGGATAATGCCATCGCAAGTGGTACGGCTGTTCCTATGATTGTCGTGATGGAAAGTGGGGATATAAAGGCACCGTTCAACTTCGCTGGTGGTGGCAGTAACCGCCAAGGTTTCAGTGATTACGGAGCATCCTTCTATCCCGTACTCTTGAACGACCTCATTCTATATATCGATAATAACTTCCGTACAAAGGCCGACCGTGAGAATCGTGCCATGGCAGGGCTTTCATGGGGTGGTCATCAAACCTTTGATGTCGTGCTTGCCAACATGGATAAGTTCTCTTACATGGGTGCGTTTAGTGGTGCCATATTTGGACTGGATGTCCAGACTGCATATGATGGAATATTCACACGTCCTGATGAGTTCAACAAGCAGATGCACTATTTGTTCTTGAGCTGTGGTAGTGAGGAAAACTTTGGAACGGAATCCCTTGTCAAGAACTTACGTGATGTTGGTATCAATGCCGATTATTATGTGTCGCCAGGTACTCACCACGAATGGCTTACTTGGCGTAGGTGTTTCAACCAGTTCATTCCCCATCTCTTTAAGAAATAAATAGGATAACATTTATTAAACTTTAACGATAACTATTATGAAGCATTTGTCTAACAAGGTATTAGGAATGATGAAGGGCATGTCCTTTATCGTTCTTGCCCTCCTGCCCCTTGACACGATGGCACAAGGGTTGAAAGATGCGTATCAGGATTATTTCACCATCGGCGTGGCTCTCAACCAACGCAATGTCACAAACTCCGAGCAGATGGATCTCGTCATCAAGGAGTTTAACTCTGTTACGGCCGAGAACGACATGAAACCCGGCGAGATACATCCTAAGGAGGGTGTATGGAACTGGGAGAGAGCCGACAAGATTGCCAACTTCTGCCGCGAGAACGGCATCAAGATGCGCGGCCACTGCCTCTGCTGGCATTCGCAGTTTGCCGACTGGATGTTTACCGACAAGAAAGGAAATCCCGTGAAGAAGGATGTGTTCTACGAGCGTCTGCGTGAACACATCCACACCGTGGTAAACCGCTACAAGGACATCGTCTATGCATGGGACGTGGTAAACGAGGCTATGGCCGACGACGGCCGCAGTTGGCCTGGCCGCGAGCAGAGCCCGTACCGTCAAAGTCGCCACTTCCAGCTCTGTGGTGATGAGTTTATTGCCAAGGCATTCCAGTTTGCTCGTGAGGCAGACCCCAATGCAGTGCTTATCTACAACGACTACAGTTGTGTGGATTCTGGCAAACGCCAACGTATCTACGACATGGTGAAGAAGATGAAGGATGCTGGTGTACCCATCGACGGCATTGGTATGCAGGGTCACTATAACATCTACTTCCCCGATGAGGACCAGCTCGACCTGACCATCACGAAGTTCAAGGAACTGGTGAAGCACATCCACATCACCGAACTTGATCTGCGTATGAACAATGAGAGCGGCGGACAGCTTATGTTCTCGCGTGGCGAGGCCAAGCCCATGCCTGGCTACATGAATACACTACAGACCGACCAGTATGCCCGTCTCTTTAAAGTATTCCGCAAGCATAAGGACGTTATTGACAACGTCACTTTCTGGAATCTCGGCGATAAGGACTCATGGCTCGGTGTGAACAACCACCCACTGCCCTTCGACGAGAATTATCGACCCAAAGCCTGCTACCGTGCCATCTGCCATTTCGATCCCGCTCTTGATAATGCGAAGCCGAAGGAAGACTTCCGTCCCAACGAGCTGAACCAGCAGGGACAGGAATATCCTCAGGTGAACAGCGAGGGCTATGCGCGCTTCCGCATCGATGCTCCCGATGCCAAGTCGGTCATCGTGAGCCTCGGCCTCGGAGGTCGTGGCGGCACCGTGCTGCACAAGGATAAGGACGGGATATGGACAGGTACCACCGAAGGTCCGATGGACGAGGGCTTCCACTACTATCACCTCACCATCGACGGAGCCACCGTCAACGACCCCGGCACACACAATTACTTTGGTTCATGCAGATGGGAGAGCGGTATCGAAATTCCCGCTCATGACAAGGATTTCTATGCCTTGCGTTATGACATCCCTCATGGAAAAGTGCAGCAAGTTCTCTTCCCCACCAATGTGAGGAACGACCGTGGCGAAAGCGGTATGCGCCGTGCTTTCGTCTACACTCCTCCCACCTACGACAAGAACAAGAAAGAGCGATTCCCCGTGCTTTATCTCCAACATGGATGGGGAGAGGATGAGAATGCGTGGAGCAACCAGGGACACGCTAACCTCATCATGGACAACCTCATCGCCGACGGCAAGATCAAGCCATTCATCATCGTCATGACCTACGGTATGACCAACGAGGTCAAATTTGGCGGCATCGGGCAATTCACTGCCAAGGAGTTTGAGACGGTACTCGTCGATGAGTTGGTGCCTTATATCGATGCCAACTTCAAGACCAAGGCCGACAAGTGGAACCGTGCGATGGCAGGATTGTCAATGGGAGGCATCGAAACCAAGCTCATCACGCTCCGCCGACCCGAGGTGTTTGGCTATTACGGATTGTTGAGCGGTGGCCAGTATGACCCATCCGACATCAAAGACCCCAAGCAGGTGAAAGTCATCTTCCAGAGTTGTGGCAGCAAGGAGCGTCCCGATGCCATTCGCGAATCAGTGGCGAAACTGAAGGAGGCAGGCTATAATGCTTATGGTTATATATCTGAAGGCACTGCACACGAGTTCCTCACATGGCGTAGAAGTCTGAAAGAAATGGCTCCGCTGTTGTTCAAGTAGACATTTTTATTATAGATTGGCGAACACGGATTTCACGAGAAAACGAAAATTCAATTCGTATGACTCGTGAAATCTGTGTTCGTCTTTTCATTCCCTTGTGATGTTTCTTTTCTGTTTTTTTGACAATTCTTCATACTTCATGCTTCATTTTCCTTTTTTTTCTTTATCTTTGCAAACAAATCAGAATAATAACCAAACGATTAAATTATGGAGTTTTTGAAGAAATATCTGTTAGATATTTTGGCAATCGTCATTTTTGCCGTTATTTCCTTTGCGTATTTTTTTCCTGCAGACATTGAGGGACGCATACTCTTCCAACACGACTCGTCGGCAGGAAGGGGGGCAGGACAGGAGGCGGCTGCCTATTACCAAAAGACGGGAGAGCGCACCCGATGGACGGGATCGCTTTTTAGCGGGATGCCTACCTACCAGACATCGCCCTCATACAACAGCACCGACATCCTCTCCAAAGCCATCAAGGCATATCACCTATGGTTGCCCGAGAATGTGTGGTATGTTTTTGTCTACCTCTTGGGGTTCTATATCCTCTTGCGGGCATTTGATTTCCGAAAGGAATTAGCGATTCTGGGTAGCATCATCTGGGCTTTCTCCTCGTATTTCTTTATCATCATCGCCGCAGGGCATATCTGGAAGGTGATGGCATTGGCATACCTCCCACCGATGATTGCGGGCGTGGTATGGGCGTATCGGGGACATTTGCTCAAGGGATTCATCGTGACGGCAATCTTCTCCGCTTTTGAGGTGAATGCCAACCACGTGCAAATGACCTATTATTACCTCTTCATCATTCTCTTCATGATTATTGCTTTTCTGGTACAAGCCGTCAAGGAGAGGGAAATGGCGCGATTCATCAAGGCTACGCTTGTGTGCATCGTGGGAGCGGGTATTGGCATTTGCTTGAATATGTCCAACCTCTATCATACATGGCAATATAGCAAGGAGTCGATGAGAGGCAAGAGTGAGTTGGTGAAAGAGAACTCCGCCAACCAGACAGACAGCGGTCTGGAGCGTGACTATATCACTCAATGGAGCTATGGCATTGGTGAGACATGGACGCTATTGGTACCCAATGCAAAGGGCGGAGCGTCTGTTCCCTTGGCTCTCAACGAGAAAGCGATGGAGAAAGCCGACCCCAACTACATGCCCATTTACCAACAAATCGGCCAATACTGGGGCGAGCAACCCATGACGAGTGGTCCTGTCTATGTGGGGGCTTTCGTGTTGATGCTCTTCATCTTGGGACTCTTCATCGTCAAGAGACCGATGAAATGGGCATTGTTGGCGGTGACCATCCTCTCCTTCCTGTTGTCGTGGGGCAAGAATTTCATGGGTTTCACCGACTTTTTCATAGACCACGTGCCGATGTATTCCAAGTTCCGCACGGTGGCTTCCATCTTGGTTATTGCCGAGTTTACCATCCCCTTGCTTGCAATGATGGCATTGAAGAAGATTGTGGATGACCCTGACCTGCTTGCCAAGAAAATCAAATACCTCTATCTCAGCCTCGCATTGACGGCGGGCATGGCATTGCTTTTCGCCCTGATGCCCTCAGTGTTCTTCTCCGACTTCGTCTCGTCTCAGGAGATGCAGGCTTTGAGCCAATTCCCCGCCGACCAACTCTCCCCCTTGTTGGCCAATCTCCGCGCCGTGCGTGAGTCCATCTTCACCGCCGACTGCTGGCGTTCCTTCGCTATCATCCTTATTGGCACGTTGGTATTGTTGCTCTACAAGACAAGGAAACTCAATGCCGTCTGGATGATCAGCATCATCGCCGTGCTTTGTCTCATTGATATGTGGAGTGTCAACAAGCGGTATCTGAACGACGGCATGTTTGTAGAACGGAGTGTTCGCGAGAACCCACAAGAGATGACTGCCACCGACAAGCAAATCCTCTTGGACGATGGATTGGATTATCGTGTGCTGAATTTGGCAACAAATACATTTAACGAGAACGAAACTTCATACTATCACAAGAGCATTGGAGGCTACCATGCAGCCAAGTTGCGTCGCTACCAAGAGTTGATAGAGGCGTATATCTCGCCAGAGATGCAGAAGATGATGCCCGCCATTGCCGAGGCAAACGGCGACATGACACAAGTGGCTGGCGACTCCATCTATCCCGTCTTGAACATGCTCAACATGAAATATGTCATCGTGCCGTTGCAAGGAGGGCAGACCGTACCTATCATGAATCCCTACGCCTACGGGAACGCTTGGTTTGTGGATTGTGTGAAATACGTGGATAACGCCACGGAGGAACTTGCCTCCTTAGGGCAATTGGACTTGCGAAATGAGGCGGTGGCAGACAAGGCATTCAAGGACATCATCGGAGATGGTGCCGTGGAAGATGACTCTGCCCTTGTGACACTTACGGCATACGAACCCAACCAACTTACTTACGACGTGCAATCGCAAAAGGGTGGGGTAGTGGTCTTCTCGGAAGTTTATTACCCAGGATGGACAGCGACGGTGGATGGCGGTGAACCCATGGAAATGGGGCGTGTCAATTACATCCTCCGCGCCATGAAGATACAACCTGGGCAACACCAAGTGGTGCTGTCTTTCAAGCCCAAGTCATTGGAACGCACGGAGACAATGGCATACGTTTCTTACGGTATCTTGCTCGTCGCCATTCTTTTAGGCTTATTCTTTGGTTATCGGAATAGAAAAGAGAAGATTTGAATTGATGTGTTATGAAGAAATATCATAATATGTTTTTACGTATAGTTGTTGCCGTCGTTGCCCTTCATCTATCCATGCTGGCATCGGCACAAGATGAACGCTCCTCGTCGAGCATGTTCCTAACACCTCAAACAATGGTGAATGTCACCGTACCCTTCTACCTGCAAGACTCTGGCAAACTGTTTCCCGTGCGCTGGGGATTGGACGTGGCATGGATGAGTGAGCAAAATATCCGCAAGGGCATCAACCATATCGGGAGAGCCGATGTCACCATGGTGCGCGGCAGCTTCCGTACGAAAGACCAGTTGGTCAATGACTCCGTCCTTTCCACGGACCAGACGACCACCCTCCAAGAGCGCATCCGCTTGGCGCGGATTGTGAGTGACACCGTGGAAATCATCCTCAATGAAGACCAGGAGGCGGGCATTGACTCATGGTATGGCACGAAGGGCAACACCAACACACGGCGTTGGGCGCAGATGATAGATGCCCATGTGAAATGGATCCAAGAGAAATTCCCACGGTTGAAGGTGGTTGCCATCTCTCCCTTCAACGAACCCGATTACAGCAATTGGGGGCAAGGGAGCATCGCCAATATGAAGGAAATAGCCCGTTTGCTGAAAGAGGAATTCCCCCGATTCAAGGATATTGCCATCACGGCGGGTAATACGCTCAATTGCGACCAGGCATTGAGTTGGTATAATGGGGTGAAGCCTTACGTGGATTGGGGCAATACGCACCAGTTGGCAGGGTCTTTCGACAATTATGCCAACTTCTTCCAACGAGTTACCAATGATGGTAAGTATGGCTATGCAGATGAATTGCACAACGTGGGAGAGGCGATGGTAGGAGCGGAATATGGTATGAAGGCCGGCGTATGGTGGGGATTCGACAGCCGCGCCCGTGGCGAGTTTTGCCATATCAGCAACCATGGCTCGCGTATTGGCTATGCTGAGAACCGTAGCGCATGGACATCGGCATCGGTATACCGTGATGGCGAGACAGGCGATGTCAAGGCTTTCCTCGGCTCGTCGGAGCGTCAGGCCAACACTTCCGCCTTCCTCTTCGTGTCACGCGACCGCGAGGTGTATTACGATGGGCAGGGACCGCAACGGGAGTTCCGTATGGAGATTCCAGGGGGCAATGGCTACCAGAACGGCCAGACCAATGCCGAGCGGGTCATTGACATCGTGAGCGGCGAGGATGTGCCTCTCTCTGTCATCAATGGACAATATAAGATTATGAACCGTGCCACCAATGGCGTGGTTGCGCAGAATGGTGTTTTGAATGGCAATACCAACATTTCGCAAATGTCATATTCGGGCAAGACCTTGCAGCAGTGGAATGTTGAACCTGTGAGTCCGCGAATAGGAGGTGATTATAGCTTCCTGAAAATCACGTCTGTCAACGATGGAAGGTATCTCAATGTGTTGAACAACTCGACCAATGCCGCCAATGTGATTGCCTATAATGCGGGGTGTGCCAGCAACGAACAGTGGTATCTTGTCTATGCGGGCAATGGTTTCTATTATATCAAGAACCGCGAAAGTGGACTTTACCTCGAATTGGCGACGAAGTCTACTGCCAATGGAACCAATATCAGACAGAACAAGTTTGGCACCACCGATGCCGCACGGCAGTTGCAGCAATGGCGCTTCCTTCCATTGGATGCACCATGTGAGCAAAAGGCACCAGCCGCTCCCACGGCTCTTTCCGCCAAGGGACAACAGGCCTCGGTGGCATTGGAATGGAATGCCAACACAGAAGATGACCTGGTGGGATATATGGTATTGAGGGCGGAAGCGGCAACGGGCGAATGGAATACCATCGCGCGAAAGGTGACACAGACGCATTACGTAGATAATACCTGTCGTCAGGGAGTGGAATATATATATAAGGTAAGGGCGTTTGACTATTCGGAGAATCTGTCGGAATGCTCGGAAACGGCGACAGCCACGGTAACGGGCGAGAAAGGGATGGTTGCCAACTGGCAGTTTGAGGACAACCTGCAAGACAATACCGATAACTGGTTTGATGCTATCCATTCAAGTACCGCCGTCTTTACTGATGAGCATAAGTCGGGGGGCAAGGCGTTGAACATCACCTCGGGGTATGTCCGCTTGCCCTATCAAGTAGGAGACATGGAGGAGATGACCATCGCCCTGTGGGTGAATTGGCAGAACAACACCAGCAACTGGACACGCATCTTCGACTTTGGCAATGGAACGGATGAGTATATGTTCCTCACCCCGAGCAACGGAATCATCATGCGATTCGCCATCAAGAATGGCGGCGACGAGCAGCAGGTGGACTGTAGGAGCAAGTTGGCGGGGAAGGTATGGAAACACGTTGCCGTGGCAATCGGCAAGGAGAAGGTCTCTATCTTCATCGATGGAGAGGAGGTGGCGAGCAATGCCAATGTCACTATCCGTCCTCGGGACTTCCGCCCAGCACTCAATTACATCGCGCGGAGTCAGTTCACTAACGACCCCGGATTCCGTGGATATGTGGATGACCTGCGTATTTACAACTATGCCCTTACAGCCGATGAGTTGAAAGCGGTCATGGAAGACTCAACAAGTGATATCCGAAAGACAATGAGCGAGCAACCGACAGATACTTATTATGACCTCAATGGCATCAAGCGAGACAGCCCACAGAGAGGTGTGAACATCGTGAAAGCATCGGATGGCTCGTCGCGCAAAGTCATCCAGTAAGAATTACCCAATCGTTTAGATTTGATATGAGGGTGTGTCAAAATGCAAATGCTATTTTGAAAATCTCACAAATTGAAACTTTCTAATAGGAAAAGACCATTTCTGAACCCTAAATCAAGTTCAAAAATGGTCTTTTCTTTGCTATTAAAGGATACATAACTTACAGATT
>JAFRRN010000096.1 GCA_017428055.1 Prevotella sp. | reverse complement strand
TGCCTGCTGAATGACTTTGACCTCTCGGAGGAGTATTATGCCAAGGCGATGGAGGAGGCTGACAAGCTCGAGGCAAACATGAAATTTAACCTCTTCAACAATTACGGCAACCTGCAATACTACAAAGGCGACTACGACAAGGCACTCTCCGTGTTCCTGCAACTCGATAGCCTCATCAACAGGTATGGGCTGAAAGGAGGCTTTGAGGACAACCTGTGCCGCCTCAACATGGCCGACGTGTACCTCAACCTCGGGAAGACGCAAGAGTCGATGCAATGCCTCGAGCCCGCCGACAGCTTCTTCCGCAAATACGGCGTTGGCGATGGCATCTATTACGCCAACACCATCCGCATCGGCAACATCCTGAAGACGGGCAACGTGTCACGAATCAGCGACATCATCAAGGGCGAACCACCCCGACTGACCACCGACGAGAACATGATAGACATCCGCAACAAATACCTCCACGACTATTATGCCAGCGTAGGCGACAGGCAACGCGCCGCCCATTACGAGCAGATCACCCTCGCCCGCAAGGACAGCATCGACAAGAGCCGCCAGCACATGCGGGCATCAGACGTCATGATGCGACTCGCCATGGACACCCTCGCCCTCCACAACCAGCTGCGCATTGAAGAGAAGAACGCGGAGATGAGCAAGGCCAAATACACTTACACACTCATCATCGGCGGCATCCTCATGCTTGCCTTGGGACTCCTCGCCTGGATCCTATTCCTACGAAAGAGAAACGCCGACAAGCGGATGGAAATCATCCAGCTCAAAATAGCCAACACCCGTAACAGCATCAACCCGCATTTCATCTTCAACATCCTTAACCATGCTACTTCGAAAAGTGATGAGAGTCATGACAAGGCTATTGGAGGCATCGCCGAACTAATGCGTTCACAGCTTAAAATTGCCAAGCAGATGTTCGTCCCCTTGCGCGAGGAGCTGGACTTCGTGGAACGATACCTTGAGGTGGTGGCACCCACCATGGGGGAAGACTTCACCTACACCATCACCCGCCCCGCCGACGAATGCCAAGACAACCGACTGGTTCCCTCCACCTTCGTGCAGATATTGGCGGAGAACGCCATCAAACATGGTTTGAGGGGAATAGACCACGACAAGACGCTCACCATCGATACCATCGTGACAGATACCGACACCACCATCACCGTGACAGACAACGGGCGGGGCTTCGACATTCGCAGCAGCTCGTCGGGCACTGGCACGGGACTGAACGTCATCAAACGTACCACCGCCCTGATAAACCACAATAGCCGGCAGAAGCTCACGTTCTCCATCGATAACATCAAGGCTGCCGACGGCAACATCCACGGATGCAGGGCAACGCTGTCCTTCCCCACAAGCCTTGGGCAGAAATAAATTCTCGCACTTAATCATCTTTTTCAATTGTTTATTCCACAATTGGGATTGTTTATGCCATATACGGCAAAATGCCATTTTGCGGTACAGAAAAATATCCATACCTTTGCACATATTAACGAGATGTAAACAAATCACAACAAACAACTACCAATGTCTAACAACAACTATACAAAGACTATCATCGTTGAAGACAACGCACAAGACGCACAGGCCTTGGTCGAAAAGCTTAAGAAATACCCCAAAATTGAAATCGTATGCTCTTGCGAAAATGGAGAAAAGGGGCTGGAGGCCATCGTCAAACACAAGCCAGACTTGATATTCCTCGACATCGAACAGCCCGACATGTCAGGATTTCAGCTCATCGATGCCCTCGATGCTCACACGCTCAACAACTGCCACATCATCATCTACTCAAACTACCCTGACTACATGCTCGAGTCTTTCCGCAACCATGCCTTCGACTTCCTCGTCAAGCCCGTCAAGGAAAAGGAACTGGACGGCATCATCCAGCGCGTACAAGCGACAAGGGAAAACGACAGCCACAAGAAAGACGGCAACATCTTCAAGGCGGAAAGTCACCTGCTGATGTACATCAACTCCACAGACATCCAAGTTGTCAGGCTGAAAGACATTGGGGCGTTCTGCTACGACAGCGACTCGCGATGCTGGGAAATCATCATCCCCAACAAGCAAAAGGGCATCCGCCTGAAACGCAACGTCAATGCCAAGATGCTGCTGTCATTGCAACCAGACTTCATACAGGTAAGCCAGAAATACATCATCAACTTCAACTACCTCTACCAAATCATCGACGGCGTATGCTCGTTCTATCCCCCCTTTGAGAACATCAACTACATCAAGCTCGGAAGCCGTTACCGCCGCAACCTCTTCGACAGATTCACCAACCTATAAAAGGGGGCGCAAGGGCTCTTATAGCTTGGTAAGTTACTCTTCTTTATAAAAGGGGACTCCCGCCCATAACTCACATTCCCCTTCTTCGTCGCTTGACGAGGGAGGGCATCATCACGGATGACATCCAACATGACAGCCACAAAGCACCTCATGTTGACCACCAAGAAAACAAAACGAACAAAAAATCTCAACACAAACGACCACGAATATTGACCGAATGACCACGCCATAACGAGCAAACGACCACAAACGCGCAAAAACCCACTTGCACGGATATTTTCTTTTACCTAACTTTGCCCCGTGATTCACTAACTTTTTAAACATTTACAATCATGAAGAAAACATTTATTGCAGTGGCATGTATGGCATTGTTTGCCTCATGCTCGACCATTCGGACATCGTCGGTGTCGGCTCTTGATGTTTCCTCCGAGGTGGAAAGCGTAAATCAAGCAGACATGGAGATTTCCCAGAGGAAAATCAGTTACACGTATGTTCCCACCAAGCAAGACCGCAAGACGGGACTTAGGAACGTAATCAACAACGCCGTGACGGAGGCACTTAAAGAGAACGGTAATGCCGACGTGATGGTACATGCGAACTATGATGCCATTATGAAGCGTAAGGGCAAGGTGAAGAAAGTCACCATCACAGGCTACCCCGCCAAGTACACAAATTTTAAGGTTAATAACAAGTAAAGGAAACAACTAAACATTAGAAATCATGAGACGCTATCAGATAATCCTCCTATCCCTTTTGGCATTCGCCATGACTTCATGCCGCACCATCCGCGTGTCATCTTCCGTCACAGAGGATGTGCAGACGCATGTCATACAATACCCCACCGTGACTGACCTCACCGTATTGAACAAGACGGAAAAGACCATCACATGGAACTTCCAACTGTTCAAGAAAGACCGCCTCGCACTCATCAAGGCCAACCTCCAGGCAGACATGCTGAAGGAGTTGGATGCCGACATCTTGTTGGAACCACAATACACTTTCAAGAAAGTCCCCTTTGGCGAGCGTACTCTCACCATCACAGGCTACCCTGCCAAGTTCAAGGACTTCCGCAAGGCTACAGAAGAAGACATCAAGGCATTGCAAGCTGTCTATGAGAAAGCCTGCGAGCAGTGTGTCTATAACGTTGCCAAACCTTCAAGAAGGGAAATGAAGAAAGAGAAGAAACGCTTTCTTGGAATATTCTAAGAAAGATAAAAGGCAAGAAAGGTTGGCACGTGTTATTAAATTTTACGACTTTTCAATTATAGTCTAAAATGAAGTTTATTATTCATTAATCCATAAACCAACAAGAAATGAAATCAACAAGTTACTATTACGAGAAATGGTTGAGTAGGGGTTTATCCCTGTTTCTCACAATTTTACTATGTGCATTCACAACTAACGGAATTGCGCAAGAAACGCCTTTGAAGAAAGGACCAGCCAAACAATCCGCCCAAATCTATAACTCTTTGCCAAGTGGTTACAGCAGAGTGGGCAATACTCGCTTGTACTACAAGTACACTACCAATGGAGCCGCCGGTGCGACCAACTTGAACAGCATTGACATCTTGGGCTATTATGGAGGGAAGTATTATTCTTCCACATATAATGACGCAGGGTATCGTATTGCCATGAAGGTGGGCAACAACTCCGCAGTTAATGTCAACAGCAAAACAGGGACGACCGCAAACGGCGTGACGCTAACCGCCAAGGTTGAGGCACAAACAGAGTTGGCACGTATGGTGTACACATTGAAGAATAACAACTCCAGGGATGTAACAGTTTCTGTGGGTGTACATGCCGACGTGATGATTGGCGACAACGACCATGCTCCCATTGAGCGTCGCATCGACAGGGAGGGTAACACCTACGGATTGACCATGAAGAACGGCAACGGCGCACAGCTCTGTGTCTTATTCGGATCAGGCTTAACGGGCGTTACGAGTTCCAATGACTTTTGGTTTGGGCATTACCTAAACAACATTACTGCAACAGCCATGGTAGGCAATTACTCAAACACTAAAGGCAATTATATGTCAGAAAACGGCTCCTACGACAGCGGAATGGGTTGGTACTGGAAAGACCGACTGATTCCTGCCGGCGAGACCATCCAATTGTCATGGATTATCGGCGTGGGACAAGTGAACTTGGAACCCAACACCGACTTCACAGTCACCCCTACTGACATGAATATATGGAATGACATCACCAAGCCCCATACTTTTGACGTGGAGGGATATTTCGAGAGTCCATTCGGACAGAACGGTTACATCGAGTATTCCGCCGAGGATAACGAGGGATGGACTGTCATCAACAGCAACCCGATACCTTCCGGCACCAACTTTACGGAGCGATTCACACTCACATTCGACACGAACCGCTGCATACACGAAATCCGTTTCCGTACCCGTGACTATGTGGGTAACTTCACTTTGTTGCCCTCCGTGCAGTACATCGACGTGAGCTGCCATCCCGTGACGGGATTCAAGGACTACACCTATACGGGCAGTGCCATTACCCAAAGCAATCTCACGTATGACATGGACGATGACAAGTGGACTACTTATTATAGAAATAATGTGAACGCCGGCACGGCAAGCTTCACCACGGAGGGTCTATACCCCTACTCCATCGGAAAAGTGGTATACCCCTTCACCATCAATCCCGCCCCATTGACGGGAAGGCTCATCATCGCCGACGGCCCATACGTCTATAACGGCAGGGAGCATCAGCCCTCGTGGCGTTTCTCTGTCAATGCACTCAATTCCCTGCAAGCAGGCAGGGACTACAAGGTGGAATGGAAAAACAACATCCGACCTGGTACTGCCACACTTACCGTTACGGGCATTGGCAACTACACGGGAACATTGACGGGTACGTTCACCATCGACAAGGCTCGCATCACACCCGATATGTACCAAGTGACATTGCCAGATGCCGACATCACGTATGACGGAAGGGTACATGGCGCAACGGTTACTACCATCGAGGGTATCGGCACGGCGACCATCAAATACAAGAAACAAGGTGAAAACTCTTTCTTTGAAGCCGCCCCATCACAACCTGGTACGTATGATGTCTACATAGAAATTGCGGAGAACGACTGTTATTATGGGCTGGAGCCAACCAAGGTAGGAACTTTCACCATCTACGCCTTCAGCGAGGACGAATGGGGGGCACTGATTGCCATCCATGACCAACTCATCGACCAAGGATGGTTACATCCATGGGATATGTCTGGCGGCATCACTACTGTTGGGACACTTGATGGCGTGACCATTGAAAAGGGACACGTGGTAGGTATTGAATTGAATGGTGAAAACATTTCGGGTACCTTCCCGGAAGAAATCTCCCGATTCCCATATCTCCGCCATCTGGATATTGGCGACAACCACCTGTTGTGTCTCTACTTGGGCGATGTGACTTCATTGACCTCCGCCAACGTGCATACACAGACCGCCACCCTCCCGTTTGTCAGTACGGATGACAACACGTATAGCTTCAACGTCCCGGACGATTTCGACGTGACCAAGGTTTCATCATTCAAAGTCAATGGCACAACTGTAGCTACACCCACGGTTTCGGACGGGGTGTTGACATTCAAATATACGGGTGACCCTATCACTGTCACCTATTATTACAACACCAGTAATGCCGTGGCAGGGTTGATGGATGTGAGAATCAATGTGGGAAGCATCAATGACGAGCGTCCCGGATATGGCATACTCGTTGACGAGTATTATTTCCCAGACCCCATCTTCCGTCAATGGGTACTTGACAATGTAGACGGAGACGGGAACGGCATCTTGACCCAAGGCGAGATTGACGCCATCACCGTTATTGACGTACATGGCATGGGCATCCATGACCTTACGGGTATCGAATACTTCACGGGGTTATTGAAGCTGTACGCATACGACAACTACTTGACATTCCTCAACCTTGGAGGAAACGGAAGTCTCGGCACGTTGTATATCTATGGCAATCAATTGTTGGAGATTGACCTTAGTGGGAATTCTTCACTCTCAGATGCCATCCTCAGCCCGCAGCGTCTGCATCGATTCGGCTACGATGACAAGAACGGCTATTGGAGTATCAAACTCATCGATGGATTTAACCTATCTAACATGGGCAACCTCAACGTCAATGGCAGAACCATCAACGTTGGCGACACCTATTTCACCGCCGATGGCTATTGGCATTTCCCATTCTCTGACATTCCCACAAGCATGACATTCGATTATGCAACGGGCTTTGGCGGAGGGTCAGGATCAGGTAGCGGGTCTGGCAGTGGCGCAGGAGGCGGTGCCGGTACGATGCAGGTCATCATCGACATCGAGCCTGACGTGAGCGAGGATGGCGGATTCGTTGATGGAATCAACAATGCCACATCCTTGGAAGATGACGCTCCATATTATGATCTGCAAGGTCGTCGATATGACAATAAGCCCATTTACCATGGCATATACATGCACAATGGGAAGAAAGTCTTTGTGAAATAACATACATATTACATCTATAAAGGAAGTCGCCCAACATAAGGGTTGACTTCCTTTACTAAACATTCTTTTGAAAATTAAAGACTAATATCATGAACTATTATAAGTCACTTTGTTTATTTCTTCTGATGACACTCTTGGCACAAAAGAGTATAGGAATTGGCATCATATCAAACATGACAGAATTCAAAAAGAGCGCACTGTTGATGAGAAACGATATAGATGAAACTTTTTTAGCTAAATTGCTGGAAGGAAGTATTGAACCCATTGTTCATGGAGACAGGATAGAAATGTATTTAGGGATGTTCTATAAATTAAGTTGTTAATAATCAACAAGTTACTTGCGTAATTCGAGAAAAAGTCGTACCTTTGTGGTATAAATCAGACGAAAAGATGGATAAACTGACGATATACCGCAAGCCGATGGGCGAGAGCCTATTTGAG
>JAFRRN010000095.1 GCA_017428055.1 Prevotella sp. | reverse complement strand
CGTCTAAATCAATAAGCCAATGAGCGGATAAACGAACACTATCGCGAGCTGTAGCCCTCTGCTGAGGGTGAGAATCCGAAAGAATCGATTTCTACGGAACAGCTTCCACTCGAATTTATGTATTAATAGATATTACCTTTAATTATTGTTTTATTTGCAAAAAATAATGTTAAAAGATGTTGTTGTCGGTTTTAGGAACGCAAAACCGATAGGCTCCCGGCAAAGGGGGCGGGCAGGGGATTTGTCAATATTTTGTCACAAAATGGGCTTTCGTGGCTGCGTTATTTGCCGCCAACCTCGGCTTTGGGCGGAAATGACCCCGTTTTTTCGTGTTTTCATAACGCGTTGAATACCAACGCCTTACCAAACGGATGTGTTTTTCTTCGCCTGTAAATGCGGCATTTTAACAATTTTTGGGCGGCATCCGCGCCCGATAAATGCCCCATCCAAGAAGGATAAATGCCGCATCCGCACCCGACGGATGCCGCCCAAAAAATGTTAAATGGCTGCATTTGCCTCAAAAAGCGCAGTTTTTGATGGCGAATAGCCGCATATTCCCTTCCCCAGAATCCTATTTCCCAATTCCTAAAATAATCATTTTGTCATTATTTTTGGTATGAATTATTGATGGGTGAACACGTACCCGAAAGACTCATTTCTTAATCAAACAAATGGAGAATTTGTGAGATTGTTACCAAACTCTCCAAAAGTTTTCGTATCTTTGCAAAAATTATCTTTAGACTAATACTCACCAAAGATGAACGGCATACGTATAGTATTCATTCGATGATATTTGATAGTTTTTTTTAGTATAATGTGTACAATACATAAAATATATATAGGCGATGCCCGACTATTGAGCAAAACGGCAGACGATTCAGTTAATCTTGTTGTCACATCACCCCCATATCCGATGATTCAGATGTGGGATGAATGTTTCTCAAGGCAAGACATTGCCATTGGAGATGCCATTAAGAATGACCCAGAAAGAGCGTTCGAATTGATGCATCAGCAGCTAGACAGAGTATGGCGCAGATGTTT
The DNA here is from genome assembly GCA_017428055.1 of Prevotella sp. Lineage (GTDB taxonomy): Bacteria > Bacteroidota > Bacteroidia > Bacteroidales > Bacteroidaceae > Prevotella. The sequence goes on along the minus strand of JAFRRN010000095.1, from coordinate 63,338 downwards.
TAATGTGTTGAAGGATGGAGGATTCCTTTGTATCAATATTGGGGATGCCACCCGCACCATCAACAGCAAATTCAAACTTTATAATAATCATACGCGCATTTCCGATGCCTGCAATTCCATTGGTTTCACGATGCTTCCCTCCATTATTTGGCGCAAACAAATTAATGCGCCCAACAAGTTCATGGGAAGTGGCATGTTGCCCTGTGGTGCTTACGTGACATTGGAACATGAGTGGATTCTGATTTTCAGAAAGGGTAACAAACGGCAGTATATGACTCCGAATCAAAAACTCGAACGTATGGATAGTTCTTTCTTTTGGGAAGAGCGTAACGTGTGGTTCTCTGATATGTGGGATGTGAAGGGAACGAAACAGAAGATGGAACATACAAGCGGTCGGGAGCGGAGCGCCGCTTATCCTTTTGAGATACCCTATCGTCTCATCAATATGTTTTCGCAGAAAGGCGACACGGTGCTCGATCCGTTTCTCGGAACGGGAACCACGATGCAAGCTGCACTGATGTGTGGTCGTAGTTCCGAGGGCTATGAGATTGATGCAACGTTGAAGGATGTTATAGATCTTGGCTTGGCGACGATGGACCTTGATATGTGCAACAACTATATCAAGCAGCGTTTCGACCGTCATGTCAGTTTCATAGAGGAACGCTCCAAGGCAGGAAAAGAGATAAAACACTTCAACAACCACTTGAACGTGCCTGTGATGACAGGGCAGGAGGAGGAGATAACCTTCAATTATATCACTTCGATTCATAAGACTCAAGATGGTTTCTTCGAGGCAGACTATGAAATCTCGTCGGACATGAGAAACGTACCCTATCAATTATTAAAGCAAATAATCTGAAAACGTTATGGAGAAGTATTCAATGGAATTTGGCAAAAAGGAGCATGTACTCAACTATGCCTGTCAACTATACCAACTATCGCGTCCCACAAAGGTTGGTGCGGTGATGGCCTTGATACGTGAATGTCAACCATCCTCTTATGAAGAATGGAAAGAATGGTACTTTGCCAATGCTTATACGGCCACAAAGACACCGGTGAAACTATCGTTGGAAAGTCTTACAGAGCTTGGTGAGCGACTTTTTGACAAGATACAGACTTTCGTGATTCCCGACAGGCAAGAGGCATTCAGCCAACTCACATTACAAGATTGCATCGACTATATCTATAATCTTACCATCAACCGCACCTATGATGGATATATGCGCGAGAAGTCGGTAGTGAACGACGGCTTGGCTAAGACGTTCCCCGATGTTTTGTTTGAGGAAAGCGACCCAGAGCTTGACCATGCCGGTGACATTGACTACGTGGCAAAGGTTGGAACGTATCAGTTTGGCATTTAGGTGAAGCCAATAACTGCCAATGCTAACTTTGGTGGTTACTCGCTTAGCGAGCGAATGAAAGCCAGTTTTGATGACTTCACAGAAACATTCGGCGGGAAGGTGTTTGTTGTTTATAGCCAGAAAGGCGAGATTGCCAATACAGAAGTGATTGACAACATCGCAGCAGAAATAGAGCGACTCAAAAGCATGTAGTTGTTAATGCGTCATGTGCTGCTATGTTCCATGTTGTTATCTTTTTATTTCCTGTGCGGCGATGGCCCTTGCCTGTGCGTCGGTTTGGATGTAAGTGTCGTAAGAGGGGTTGGGGTCGAAGTCGGTGAGGTGCATCGTTTTCTCGATGATGTCTGCCATCTGCGGGAAAGAACATTTGTCTTTGCGGAATGCCTCGTTGACGATCTCGTTGGCGGCATTGACGATACACGGCATGTTGCCGCCCCGTTTGATGGCTTCGAAGGCGAGGGCGAGACATCGGAACTTATTGGTGTCTGGCTCAAAGAACTCCAAGGGATGTGTGAAAAGGTTGAGCCGCTCGCCATTGAGGGGCAGCCGGTCGGGGAAGGTGAAAGCATATTGGATGGGCAGCCGCATGTCGGGTACGCCCAGTTGTGCCTTGACGGAGCCGTCGCAGAACTGCACGGCACTGTGGATGATGCTTTGTGGATGGATGAGTACCTGTATCTTGTCGGCAGGAATGCCGAAGAGCCATTTCGCTTCGATGACCTCAAAACCCTTGTTCATGAGTGTGGCAGAGTCGATGGTGATTTTCGCGCCCATGTCCCATGTGGGATGCTTGAGGGCATCTGCCGCCGTCACCCGTGCTATCTGCTCATCAGAGAAGGTGCGGAATGGACCGCCGCTGCATGTAAGCAATATCTTCTCTATCTCATTGTCGCCCTCTCCCACGATGCTTTGGAAGATGGCAGAGTGTTCGCTGTCAACGGGGAGGATGGGAACGTGATATTGTTGGGCAAGCTGGCAGATGAGTTCGCCCGCCACGACGAGCGTCTCCTTGTTGGCGAGGCAGATTTTCTTCTTTGCCTTGATGGCATGGATGGTGGGCGAGAGTCCCGCAAACCCCACCATTGCCGTGAGTACCATGTCGATGGGGTCGGCTTCCACGATCTCGTCGAGAGCCTCCCTGCCAGCATAAATCTTGATGTCGGGTTGGTCTTGAAGGAGCTGTTTCAGCTCGTTGTAATTGTCCTTATTGGCGATGACCACTGCTGCGGGGTGGAATTGTCGGGCTTGTTTGGCGAGTTGTTCCACGCGGTTGTTGGCGGTGAGGCAGTATACCTCGAAGCGGTCGCTGTGTTGTTGGATGACATCGAGGGCTTGTGTGCCGATGGAGCCTGTGCTGCCGAGGATGCAGATTTGCTGTTTCATGGGGTTGATGGGGTGAATGGGGTTGATGGGGTGAATGGGGTTGGTGGGGGATTATAGGTTTAGGAGGCCGTCGGGGATGTGGATGGTGATGGTGTGGGCTTGTGTGTCAATGTCTTTGATGAGATTATCATTGGCAGGGATGAGGATGGTGTCGTCCTTGTCGGTCAGCACTTGAAAGAGGGTGTTGATGGTGGAATCGTCGATGCCTTGGATGGTACCTACGGCTTTACCGCTGTCGGCATTGATGAGTTGGAAGCCTTTTATCTGGGCAAAACTGATGTTTTCAGGGTCATTGTCGGTCAAACTATAAGGGAAAAAGACATTGCAGTTGGTCAGTTCCTTTGCCCGTTCTTGCGTGTCGATGTCGCAGAACTTCACCAAGGCACTATTATTTCCATGAAACCTATACTCCTCCATAAAGAATGGAACGAGGATGCCGTCAATCTCCAATACGAGGTAATCCGCCTCCATGCGGTCAAACACGTCATCGTCGAAGAAGAAATAGACCTCGCCCTTGATGCCGTGGGTGCGCCCGATGCGCCCGATGGGGTAGACTTCTGATGGGGTAATCATGATGGGGAGTGATGGGGTGAATGGGTTTAATGGGGTGGGCGGGGATGGTGGAGATGCTAATTGTCAGCGCGGACGATATGGGCACCGAGGGCGTTGAGGCGTTGCTCGATGTCTTGGTAGCCTCGGTCAATCTGTGCGATGTTGGCGATGCGGCTTGTGCCATTGGCACTCAAGGCGGCGATGAGCAGGGCGATACCAGCACGGATGTCGGGGCTTGTCATGCGCCTCGCCCGTAGTTGGATGTTGCGGTCGTGCCCGATGACCACGGCGCGGTGTGGGTCGCAGAGGATGATTTGCGCCCCCATGTCTATAAGTTTGTCAACGAAGAATAGGCGGCTCTCAAACATCTTTTGGTGGATGAGGATGCTTCCCCGTGCCTGTGTGGCGACCACCAACAAGACAGAGAGTAGGTCGGGTGTCAGTCCTGGCCACGGAGCGTCGGCGAGGGTCATGATGGTGCCGTCGATGAACGACTCGATGACATAGTGTTCTTGTTTGGGTATCACGAGGTCGTCGCCATCCACATGAATGTCTACGCCAAGTCTCTTGAATGAGTCGGGTATGATTCCCAGATGGCGCAGTGCCACGTTCTTGATGCGGATGCCGTCGCCCACCATCGCTGCCATGCCGATGAACGACCCAACCTCAATCATGTCGGGAAGGATATGGTGGGTTGCCCCGTGCAATTCCTTCACCCCCACGATGGTGAGGAGGTTGGAGGCGATGCCGCTGATGTTGGCTCCCATAGCATTGAGCAAGTGACATAGTTGCTGGATGTATGGCTCACAGGCAGCGTTGTAGATGGTCGTTGTGCCCTCTGCCAGCACCGCCGCCATGATGACATTGGCGGTACCCGTGACCGATGCCTCGTCGAGCAACATATATGTGCCGTGAAGCTTATCGCCTTCGATGTCATAGACATTGCGTCTTTCATCGTAGACGAACCGTGCGCCGAGGTGTTTGAATCCAAGGAAGTGCGTGTCAAGGCGGCGGCGACCAATCTTGTCGCCTCCCGGCTCGGCGATGGTCGCCTTGCCAAACCGTCCCAATAAGGGACCTATCATCAGTACGCTTCCTCGTAAAGCCGCGCTCTTACGAATAAACTCGGCACTTTCGAGATAAGTCAAGTTGAGACTTTTGGCTTGGAAGGAATAGTCATTACGCCCATGTTTCGTCACCTCCACCCCGATGTCAGACAATAGCTGGATGAGGTTGTTCACGTCAAGGATGTCGGGAATGTTGCTGATTCTCACCTCCTCTGCCGTGAGCAGAGCGGCGCAAATCACCTGTAATGCTTCGTTCTTGGCACCTTGCGGCGTGATTTCCCCCTTGAGGGGATGGCCTCCTTCGATGATGAATGACTCCATGAAGTTATTTCTTTTTCTTTTTCTTATCGAGGTCTTTCGCCTGGGTCTTGTCAAACTTGAAGGTGCTGAGGTCGATTTGGATAACACCATCGGTATATCGGGCGAGGTCTGATGCCACAATCTCGTCGTTGGATGTGCTATGGCTCCATTGTGACAGGTTGCGTCGCATCTGGTTGGCGGTCAACCTGACCAGTTCGTCGCGTTCCTTCCCCGGCTCCATCGTCTTGAGCTTGTCGAACAATTCAAAGATCATGTTGCCGTAATGGCGCAAGGGGATGCGCTGCATGGGGTAGGGCAGGGGCTCGGGTTTGGTTGCCAAGTGCTTTGCCTCGTCGGGGTCGTAAGGCCAGTCAATGTCTAATTGGAAATTACTCATGAGTGCCAAGTGGTTCCACAGTGTCTGCTCATGGTTGTCGTTTTCGTGGTTTTGTGGGAACATACGTTCCATGATGGTGATAATGGACTTGGCGCAGCGTAGGCGTTCCTCTTTCGTGGGGAGTGTCATGGCATGGTCAACCATGTTTTGGATTTCCCTACCATATTCGGGGATGATGAGTTTCTCCCGTTGTGTGTTGTAGTCTAATCCTTCGATGTTCATAGGGTCTCTCATTTTCTGTTACAATAACTTTTTGGGCATCTTTGCCACGAAATCCTTTAGATAGAAAGGTGTGAAATATGCCACATCCTCAAACTGTCCGTTGAAATATTGTTTCTCTGCCAAAGGAAACATCCACTTGGCGAGTGGTTCAATGTCTTCAATGAGGTGGGCGTTGGGATGGTGGATGGTTTCCATGCACTTTGCGGCACCGTTGCCGAAGAAGTACACGGGATGTTGGTCGAGATAGGGCTTGTAGGTGTCGCCGTCTACCACGTCTGCTTGCACGGGACGCACCTCGTGAAGTGAGCGGTCAAGCACTTGGGCATATACCTCCATGCGGCGAGCGTCGATCATCGGACAGAGCAGGGCTTCCTCCTCTGCGATAGTCTCTCGCAACAAGATGGGAACGCATAGCAGTTGGAGGGTGGGTATGGAAATCAGTTTGACATTCCGCCCATAGCAGATGCCCTTGGCGGTGGACGTACCGATGCGCAATCCCGTGTACGACCCAGGCCCTTGGCTCACGGCAACGGCATCCAAAGGGATGAGGTGGCTGTCGATGAATGACAGGGCTTCGTCGATGAACACGCCCGACTTGACGGCATGGTTTGGGCCGCTATGGTCTTCCTCGTTGAAGATGCAAGCCCCGTCTTGGCTTACTGCCACGGAACAGACATCGGTACTCGTTTCGATATGTAATATGCAAGCCATATCCAAAAACACGAATAATCGTATGCAAAAGTACGCATTTTTCCATCAAAATTCGTACTTTTGCAGAAAAAATAACACAAAACCGTATGATACAGTCGATGACAGGTTACGGGAAAGCCGTGATAACCTACAATGAAAAAAAGATTCACGTTGAAATCAAGTCGCTCAACAGTAAGACCTTGGATGTCTCCACACGCATTGCCCCCCTCTATCGGGAGAAGGAAATGGAGATTCGCCAAGCCATCTCCCAAACCCTGATAAGAGGAAAGGTTGACTTCGCCATCTGGATTGAGAAAGATGCAGGATGTGATGCAAGCCCCGTCAATGCCGCTTTGGTGGAGAACTATTATCGTCAGTTGAAGAGCATTGTCGAAAAGGTAGGCATTCCTGAACCTAATGATTGGATGCAGGCCTTGGTGCGTATGCCCGATGTGACTATGAAAGCAGAGGTGGAGGTGTTGGATGAAGAGGAATGGGAAGCAGCCAGTTGGGCTATTGACGATGCCATCAGTCAGTTGGTGGAGTTTCGCAAGCAGGAGGGTGTTGCCCTTGAACGGATGTTCAATGAGAAGATAGACAACATCGCTTCCTTATTGGCAAGCATCGATAAGTATGAGAAGCAGCGCGTCGAGAAAATCCGCAGTCGTATTGTGGAAAGCCTGAAGAGTATTCCCGATGTTGAGTATGACAAGAGCAGATTGGAGCAAGAACTGATTTATTACATTGAGAAACTCGACATCAGCGAGGAGAAGCAACGCCTGACTAACCACTTGAAGTATTTCCGCGAGACGATGGCAGCTCCTGGTGCCCAAGGAAAGAAACTCGGTTTCATTGCGCAGGAGATGGGGAGGGAAATCAACACCACGGGGTCGAAGAGCAACTTGGCAGAGATGCAGAATATCGTGGTGATGATGAAAGACGAATTAGAGCAAATCAAGGAACAGGTGCTGAATGCCCTGTGATAAAATGAAGAGTGAAGAATGAAGAATGAAGAATCATTAGGAACAGCGAGTGAGGGTTGTCCTTGTTCAAGCGAAAAGGGAAAAATGATTATCGTTTCCGCTCCGAGTGGGAGTGGGAAAAGCACCATTGTGAACTGGTTGATGGAGACGCATCCAGAGTTGAATCTCTATTTCTCCGTTAGTTGCACCAGTCGCCCGCCCCGTGGAACAGAACAGAATGGCGTGGAGTATTTCTTCCTCACGCCAGAAGAGTTTAGGGAAAAGATTGCCCGTGGCGAGTTCTTGGAATATGAAGAGGTGTACGAAGACCGATTCTATGGTACGTTGAAGGAGCTGGTGGAGACGCAACGGGCCCAAGGTGAGAACGTTGTGTTCGACGTAGATGTGAAAGGAGGATGCAGCATCAAGCAACATTATGGCGACGAGGCGTTGAGCCTCTTCATCCAGCCCCCATCCATCGAGGAGCTGAGGCGGCGGTTGGAGAAACGTGGCACCGACTCTTCCGAGGACATTGAGAAGCGTCTTGCCAAGGCATCATACGAACTCACTTTTGCCGATAAGTTTGATAAGGTCTTAGTCAATGACGACTTGGATGTGGCAAAGGCAGAGGCATTGAAGATTGTCACCGACTTTCTTGGGCAGTTATGATACGGACGGGCATTTACGGAGGGTCGTTCAATCCCATCCACAACGGGCATATTGCCCTCGCTCGGCAGATGCTACGGATGAACTTGGCAGATGAGATCTGGTTTGTGGTGTCTCCGATGAATCCCTTGAAGGAGCATAATCCCGAGCTCCTGCCCGATGCCCTTCGTTGGGAGATGACGAAGCTCGCATTGGAAGATGAGCGTGATTTGGTGGCATGTGATTTCGAGTTTCACCTACCCAAGCCCTCCTATACTTGGAACACGTTGCAGGCTTTGTCGAAGGCGTATCCTGATAGGCAATTTGTTTTGGTCATTGGCGCAGACAACTGGTATTTATTTCCCCGTTGGTATCACCATGATGATATCCTCTCCCATTATCCTATTGCCATCTATCCACGCGAAGGGTGTGAGATAGACAAGACGACTCTCCCCGATAGTGTGACATTGCTTGACACGCCACGGTATCGGGTCAGCAGCACGGAGGTGAGGAGGCGTGTCAGAGAGGGCAAGCCCATTCGTCGCCTTGTTCCCTTGAAGGTGGTGGATAAGGTGAAAGAATATTATTCGATTCAACGTTTATGATGAGGAAGGTATTATTAGCATGGGCTTTCATGGCGGTGGTGAATGCGGCGTGGGCTTTTGATGTCACCTCCTTGAAGGTAGAATATACCACGGAACCATTGGGCATCGATGTCGTCCATCCTCGATTCTCCTGGCAAATGAAGACAGAACGGCAGGGGGCAAGGCAAACGGCGTATCATATTGTTGTAATAGATGAGAATGGGCTGCGAGTTTGGGATTCTGGACGTGTAGCAAGCGACTGCTCTGTGGGAATCCGTTATGATGGCGATAGTCTTCAATCTTGTATGCGTTACCAATGGACAGTGAATGTGTGGGATGATGCCAAGGGTCAGTCTTCCGCGTCATCGTGGTTTGAAACGGGATTGGTGGATAACTCAGTCTTTGATGACACCAACGAAAGAAATCCCCAATGGATAGGGGGCGATGAGCGGGCGATGCCTTTCTATAGCCAATACCTTCCCGTTTTCCGTTTATCAAGCAACATCTTATTAGACAAGAAGAGCAAGTCTCGCCGTGCCGCTCTCATCTATGGGGCGAATGACCGACGGCTGATGGACGCCAATAAAAACATCCTTGGTGTTGTCAACGGAAAGGATGAATCGTATGTCAAAGTGGAATTAGAAGTAGGTGATTCCAATTTCGTGAACATCTACCGAGTGGGCTATACCCCACATGACCGTGCCGACAAACCTGTGTATCGGTTACCCATTCCATCGGGATTGTTGTCTTTGAAAAACAGATATGTCTATCACCATTTAGCTGTTGAGTCAGCATCAGGTACGACAGGCGTGTTCTTGGATGGCGAGAAGATTGGTCAAGTGGAATTGAACCCCTTGGGCAGAGGAGGAGATTTTATCGCTTTCCCCGTAGTCGGCGACATTGGGTTTAGCGTTCCACAGGGGCAGAAGGCACGATTCATGCGGATGGAGGTGAAGAATTACCGTGTACCACAGGAGGTGTTGTATGATACTACGGCGGTTTTTATTCATGGAGAGACAAAGATCTATACTCCGCAAGAACATGGTGCAGTGGTGTTGAGGACCTCTTTCAACACACGCTTACCATCGAAGCAGATTCATAAAGCCCGTCTCTTTGTTTCCGCAAGGGGTATCTATGATATCCTTGTAAATGGAAACAAGGTTGGAGAGGATTATTTGAATCCGGGTCTCACACAATATAACAAGACCATCATGTACCAGACATACGATGTGACGGACATGATTGCCGATGGAGAAAACCAAGTCTACGCAACATTGAATGAGGGTTGGTGGAGTGGGAATATCACTTATGACCCTATCAATTGGAATCTTTTTGGATGTAGGCAGGCATTGTGGGCGAAATTGGTCATTACATACAATGACGGCACCAAACAGGAAATCAATACCCATCCCGATACTTGGCAATATGCCGATGACGGACCGATACGTTATGGAAGTTTGTTCCAAGGAGAAGTGTATGACGCAGGGAAAACGGAAACGCATTGGCAACAAGCGGAGAAGGTAACATTGACACTTACCAAGACATTGGATGAGAAAGGATTTCCCACACCGTCTGACTGGTCGCATAACAAGATGATGGCACAAGTGGGAAATCCCGTCAAACCCTTCACAACGCTGAAAGCACAGGCGATGACAGAGCCACGCAAGGGGGTGTTCGTCTATGACATGGGTCAGAACATGGCAGGTGTTCCGCGTTTGACATTCTCTTCCCTGCGTGAAGGACAACAAGTGACGATGCGGTATGCGGAGGTACTTTATCCCGACTTGCCTTCCTACAAAGGCAATGAAGGCATGGTGATGATGGAAAACATCCGTGCCGCCATGGCGCAAGACATCTATATTGCCAAAGGAAGTGCCTTGGAAATTTACCAGCCCATCAGTACATACCACGGCTATCGGTATATAGAGATAACGGGCTTGGACAGTCCGTTGCCATTGGAGTCTGTGGAGGGTGTGGTGTTGAGTAGCGTTGACTCGTTTACGACAGACATCACATTTGACAACCCTTTGTTGTCCCGATTCTTAGAAAATGTGAAATGGTCTACCTTGGCCAACGTGTTCTCCATTTCCACCGACTGCCCCCAACGCAATGAGCGGATGGGATGGAGTGGCGACCTCTCGGTGTTCTCTCCTGCCATGTCATATCTCTTCAATGCCAACCAATTCTTGCGTCGGCACCTGATGGCTTTGCGCGATACGCAGAGTGATGATGGCACATTTGCGGATATTGCGCCCATTGGCGGTGGCTTTGGCGGTCCCTTGTGGCAGAGTGTGGGCATCATTGTGCCGTGGCAGATGTATGTGCAATATGGCGACACCGTGGCATTGCGTGAGCATTATCCAGCCATGAAGCGGTATGTCGAGATGGTACTCAACAAATATATCGACCCCATCGACAACCATTATAAGGGTACAGACACATGGCGAGACCTTGGCGACTGGTTGGGGTTTGAGAATAAGAAGAACGACAACACGATGATTTTCGACTGCTACTTGGCATACGAGCTTGAATTGATGGAAAAGATGGCAAGGGCATTGGGTGAGGATGCTGATGCTATATATTATAATAATGTTCGCGCGAAACGGGTGGATTTCATCAATGTACATTATTTCCGACCTTTAGATGGTAAGACGAGGGGTGGGGGATTTGGCAAGGCAAAACCATCGCAGACGGCTGGGTTTGTTGGGAGTAGGGACAAGGATTTGCTCATTGACACGCAAACCAGCTATGCCGTTCCCTTGGGATTGGGTGTGATGAAAGACTATTTCAAGAAACGGGTATCAAGCAATTTAGTGGATGCCGTGACACGGGAAAACACGGGCGATGATGGCAAGAAATACCCTCCTTTCTCCTTGATGACGGGATTTGTGGGAACACCTTGGATTTGTTTTGCCCTCTCTGACAATGGATATAGTGATATGGCTTGGCAGATGTTGCTCAACAGCCAATATCCATCATGGCTCTATCCTGTCACGCAAGGGGCAACGACGATTTGGGAACGGCTCAATTCCATGACGAAAAAAGAGGGCTTTGGCAAAAATAACAGGATGAATTCTTTTAACCATTATGCCTTTGGCAGTGTGGTCAACTGGATTGTGCAGCGGGGGCTCGGCATAGCCCAAGACGAGGAGTCACCGGCGTTCAAGCACTTTTATCTGCGGCCAGAGGTTTGTAAACTACCAACTTCACAGGTTCGTCAGCTCTCTGGAACGTATGATAGCATGTATGGGAAGATAGAAAGCAGTTGGCAGGTGAATGACGAAAACGTGGAATACCATTTCACCATACCTGCCAACACGTCTGCCACGGTTATGCTTCCCGCCAAGTCCTATCGGAAAATCAAAGTCAATAATCGCCGCCTAAAAAAGAAACAGGTGCGCCAACGGAAAGGAACGGTTGTCTTTGACTTGACGGCAGGGAAATATGTCATTCTTCTCTGACGCAATAGTTGAGGATGACCTTTGCCGTATAGGTGTTGCCGTCTTGGGTCGTGCGCTGGAAGGCAATGCCAAAGGGATAGTCCTTACCCGCCTCAAACACTTCCTGTAACTCCCCGAAATATAAATAGAAACGACCATTATACTGGGTGTAGATGACATAGAATGCCGCCTCCTCCGTATTGGTCGTGATGTTCCCGTTGACATCGTAGTAGAACGAGAAGGAATAGTTGCTGGCGTATTGGTCGCTGAGGCTTCCGTCGGCATTGATGCCCAATACCTTGATGTCCGTTGCGCTTGAACGGGTAATCTTCATGTCTTCGGCACTGACAGCGATGGCGTTGCAGACGGCATTCAAGTCGATATCGAAGTTGCCCGAATAGAGATTATCCTTGTCTTGAGCGACATAGATGTTGTTGACCACCGTGGTGTCATGAGGTTCGCCTTGCGGGTCGATGCGGACATGCCCTTGCATATCCGTGCCTTCAAAGGAAACGGCATACGGCCATTGTTCGTCATTATCGCTCTTGTCATCCCAAAGATGATGGAAATGGACTGTCGGCGCACCACTCACCACAAACCATAGTTTCTGTGTGTTGGCGGGAATGGTAAAGGTGATGTCGCCCTGTGGGTCGCTACCCATATCGCCATAGACACGCTGGTCGTCGTTGCAAAGTGCTACAAAGCCATAACGCCATCCTGCCTTATCCACTTGGACGGAGCGATAGCCCTCTTTCCCAGCCTCGCCCTTGAAGTGTGCCGTGACGGTTGTCCCGGCGGAAGGGAGATTCATTCGCAACACGTTGAATCCATAGTTCTGTGGGCATTGTGAACCATCTGGCTCTAACCACCCCTCGGCGTTGTCGTGCATGGCGGTAGTGAATCGGTCGCGATGGTTGCGTCCTAATGTGCGCAGGGCATCGATGTCCCACGTGATGGCCCGCCGCGCCCAGTCAAACATCTCGTCATTAAAGGTCTTTTGGTCGATGCCTGTGATGCGTTTATAAGCATCTACCGCATCCTCTGGTCTGACAGACTCCTTCCATAGTTTCCCAATGAAGTCGTTCCCATGTAACTGACACCAATAGTCTTGGTAATGGAAATTGATGTAACGCACATCCTCGTGAAAGGGATTCATGTAAATGTAAGAAGGCAAGGCACTACCATATCCAGAGAAAAAGCCAGAGGGATAAACCTTCGCGGACTGCCATTGGGCACATGTCTCCCAAAACATGCACCCGCCCTCGCCATTGTCGCCAAACCCATATCGCCATCCATGATTGCCACCCAAGTCACAACGGATGATGTATTGGAAGGTATGCCCCAACTCATGTGCCAACGTGGAGAGGTCGTTCACGGCGGCGGGATTGCACCAGAAAGCACCCACCTTGTCGTCATAACCGCTTCCCGTGGCGAGCCATTCATTTTGGTACAACACCATGAGGATGTGCTTATAGTGGTCAAGGGTAAAGGAACTGCCTGGTGCGGAGAACCCTAACTCTTGCGTGTTCACTTGATAGATTTTCTCTGCGGCATTGAGAAGGGTACGTGGGTTGAAAGAGAGATTGGACGACTTGGTGGGGTCAAGACCAAAGCCCGCCTCCCAAAAGACGATGAAATGCTCGCTTTCCATCGAGCGTTGGAAACACCATTTGCTGTTGGTGTCATACCAATCCATTTCCTTAAATTCCAATGGACAATAAAGTGTTTGCCCGGGATTTTGGAAAGAATAATGGTCTACGCTGCCATGATTGATGGTTGTGGTCTTGCCATCTTTCCATATACGTAGACGTAATTTGTGTATTTCCAAGGAGTCAGCATCGCTGATATGATAAACTGTGTTGGTGTAAAAGCGGTTGTTGGGGTCTTTTTGGATGGGCGTTGTCCATAATGAGTCTTGTGCGATGGCATTCATTGTCATGGTAGACAAGGTTGCCGAAAGGATTATTTGTGCAAATCGTTTCTGGAGTATATGATGGTTCATTGTCATGAGTTCTTATTTCTTGGTGAATTTCAGGGTGGCTTTTTTTGTTTTTACCAGGTAGGTGCCAGTGGGCAGATACCCCATATTGAATGACTGCGTGTCCGTTCCGTTTTGGGAGAAGGCTACTTGCTTGCCGTCTATCGTGTAGAGGATTGCGCTATCTTGGTTTGGAATGTATAGGATTCCATCTTGTGAGATGGGCTTGGAGGCATCGATATTGCCGATGGCGGAGGGAGCGTCGTCATTGGAGATGAAGAAACGCTTGATGTTTGAGAATTGATAACTATCGGTCTCTATAACGACATTGCCGTCTATGAGGTGCATGATGGCTGATTGGGTATCGATGTTGTAGTATGCCTCCGTGCCATCAGCAAGTACGAGTACCAAACTCTTGGCGTTTGTCGATAGCGTCAGCCATGCGCAAGCCAAGCACGTAATAATGGTTTTGTGTTTTAATTTCATTAGGTTTAGAATAATTGTTTGATGTTGCAAAGATAGGAAAACATGTTGGTTTTGGATGAAAGGATTGTCCATAAAGACATAAATAACGGATAATTTTGCATTTTTTTAGTCTTTTATTCTTTAATTCCTTGATTTTTTTTTACTTTTGCACCGCAAAACGGGTAAGTCTTGCACGGCCAGCTCCCTTCGAATCCTCCAGGACGGGAACGTAGCAAAGGTAGTTGGTTGTAGCGGCGCGATGCAAGTAGCTTGCCCACCCGCCTCTTTAGCTCAGTTGGCCAGAGCACGTGATTTGTAATCTCGGGGTCGTTGGTTCGAATCCGACAAGAGGCTCAAAAGGATGAAGGGAAATGACTTTCAGGGTCGTTTCTCTTTCTTTTTTGCCCTTTGTGATACCAAAGAAAAACCCCGCATCGCCAAGGACACGGGGCTAACCAAATTATGTGTATGATGAAAATAGTGGTTTCTGATGATTAGGAATACCGAAGGATCTGTCCTGCACGGACGTGGAAACTCTTTCCGATGTGGTTCAATTCACAAAGCTTGTCAACCGTCACGCCCCGCTTGCGGGCAATGGAATAGAGGGTTTCGCCTTTCTCCACCTTGTGGAATTGCTTGCCAGCCTCATATCTGATGGTCTTGCTGGCACTGGCAGATGTCCCCCTAACTTGTTCTGGAGTATAGCTGCCATTGCCTGATTTGCCACGTAGGCGTGTAGCCTCATTTGACTCTGCCATGTATTTCGCCTTGTTAAAGGTGTAATAGTCGCCAACTACGTCTTGTGCGCGGAAGTCGAACATCAAGGCGGGATTCAAAGCGACACCACAAAGACGTGTCTCAAAGTGAAGGTGTGAGCCTGTGCTTCGTCCCGTATTGCCGCCCAATCCGATGACATCGCCTGCCCTGACTTCTTGGTTTTCCTTGCAGAGATGCTTGGAAAGGTGTCCGTATATGGTCTCCAAGCCGTTGTCATGACGTATGACGATATAGTTTCCGTAACCTCCACCTTCAAATCTGACGATGCGAACCTTGCCACTGAATGCGGCACGAATGGTATCGCCAATGTAAACCTTGATGTCGAGCCCTTTATGCTGGCGTCCCCAACGTGCCCCAAAGTTACTTGTCACCACGCGGCTGGTGGTGGGCATACAGAAGTCACGAAGGTCTATTTTGTATTTGTCGGGCAATTCGGTGGCACGGTGTGCGTATCTGTTATCCCAGTCTGCATACAACTCACTGGCGGGCAGACCGGCATATTCACGGTCAAGCATCTCTTGGAAAGCGAGGGTGTCCACGGCTTTCATCTTTCGGTCAACGGGTGCTTGACGCGCAAGAAGGTCTTGTGCTTGGATGGGTTGGACTGTCAATGTGAAAAATGCTGATATTGCAAAAGTCTTAAAAATCCCTTTTAATCTCATGTTTTAATCTTTTTTGTTAGGTTTGTCCCGCGAAAAACACGGTGTATTATAAGAAAGTGTTGGGTGTTGAGTGGATTCAAAAAGCATAAAAACGCTTAACTCCAAACACTTTTTAATGAAATCCGATGCAAAGATAATGCTTTTTTTCCAAAGTCATGACACCCTTAACAGTTTTTATTGACAATTTAACATACGTGTAAGTTCCCTAACTTATTGTCTATCATGGAGAAATATCAGATATTTACATGTTTTTGATGGATGTGTGGAAAACGCTTGTTTCTTAAAAAATGTAAACAAAAAGGACGCTTTCAACTAATGGCAGCCCAATTAATGTTTGTCTTTCGCAACTCTTTGAGTCTCTTCCAAAGCAGGGAATGCTTGTCTTTTTCACACAAAGGGTCATCGTCGATGATTTTCTGCGCCTCGTCCCGTGCCATCTGTACGATTTGCCCGTCCCGTGCGATGTCGGCAATCTTCAGGTCAAAGGCGATGCCACTCTGCTGCGTACCCTCCAAGTCGCCAGGTCCCCTGAGCTTCAAGTCCGCCTCTGCAATCTCAAACCCATCATTGGTATCGCACATGATGTCGATGCGTTTGCGGGTATCGTCCGACAACTTATAGTTCGTTACAAGGATGCAATAGCTCTGGTCAGCACCACGTCCCACCCGTCCGCGCAACTGATGCAGTTGGGAAAGTCCGAACCTTTGTGCATCGAGAATCACCATGACAGAGGCATTTGGCACATTGACACCCACCTCGATTACGGTGGTGGCGACCAAAATCTGGGTCTCGCCCCGCACGAACCGTTGCATCTCCTCCTCCTTCTCCTTCGCTTTCATCTTTCCATGTACTTTGCTGAGGGTAAAATCTGGGAACACATCGCGCAATGCCTCAAAGCCTTCCTCCAAGTTTTTCAGGTCACTTTTCTCACTCTCCTTGATGAGTGGGAAAACGATATACACCTGTCTACCTTGGCGTATTTGCTGGCGGATGCCTTGGTAGAGGCTCGTGGTCTGGCTATCGTATTTATGGATAGTTTGTATGGGTTTGCGCCCTGGGGGTAATTCATCGATGACACTCACGTCTAAGTCGCCGTAAATCGTCATGGCTAACGTGCGGGGGATAGGCGTGGCGGTCATCACAAGGACATGGGGCGGGTTGTCGCTCTTGCTCCATAGCTTGGCCCGTTGCGCCACGCCAAAGCGGTGTTGCTCGTCGATGACGGCAAGCCCTAACCGTGAGAACTGCACGGGGTCTTCGATGAGGGCATGGGTTCCCACCACGATATGTATGCTCCCGTCGATCAGCCCGTCCAATATTTCTTGTCGTTTCTTGCCTTTCACCACTCCCGTGAGTAGTTCGATGCGGATGGGCATGTCTTTCAGGAAGTCGCGGACGGTTTGCAGATGTTGCTCGGCAAGGATTTCCGTGGGTGTCATGATGAGTGCCTGATAGCCGTTGTCGATGGCGATGAGCATCGACATGAGAGCAACGAGCGTCTTGCCCGACCCCACATCGCCCTGCAAGAGGCGGTTCATCTGCCGTCCGCTTCTCATGTCCTCCCGTATCTCGCGCACCACTCGCTTTTGCGCTCCCGTCAACGAGAAGGGCAAGTTGTGGGAATAAAACCAATTGAAATGCTCACCGACACGGCTAAAGATATACCCTCGGTATTTGCGGCGGTGGTCGCTCGCGTACCTTAATATATTTAATTGTACGTAGAACAGTTCCTCGAATTTCAATCGCAACTTGGCCCTGGCTATCTCATCCGCATTGGCGGGATAGTGGATTTGCCGCATTGCCGCATCTCGGGAAATCAGGTGCAGGGGCTCTATGATGTAGGGCGGGAGCGTTTCCGTCATGGGCGAGGGTATGCGAAGCAATAGGGCTTTGGTGAGTTTCTCGATGTTTTGCGAGGTCAACCCGAACTTCTTCATCCTCTCCGTCGTGACGTAATAGGGTTGCATACCCATCTTGGAGAGTTGTAAGTTATCGGCTTTGTCGATGTCGGGATGGGCAAACTGGAATCGCCCCGCATAGACAGTAGGCTTGCCAAACACGATATACTCCTCGTTGACCTTGTATTGGTCGTACACATATTTCGCACCGTTAAACCAAACAATATCGGCAATGCCACGCCCATCCGTGAAGTGGGCGACAATCCTTTTCTTCCTCGCGCCCATCGCGAACTCCTCGAAACTCAAGATATGACCCTTGATTTGCACGAAAGCCATGTCGGGCGACAGCTCCGTGATGGCATACACCTTGCTACGGTCAACGTATTTGTAAGGGTAATACTCCAACAGGTCGCCCCAAGTCTCGATGTTGAGCTCTTTGCTCAACAGTTCCTTTCGCTTGGGGCCCACGCCGGAAAGATACTTGATGTCTTGATCGAGAATGCTGCTCAAATTCAAATGATTAGAATAATATAAAATATGACAAGCCCATTACTTTACCTTTTCACTTTTTCATCAACGCTTCTGCCACAACGAGGTCAAAGGGTGTGGTGATCTTGATGTTCTCGCGGTTGCCTTCCACCATTTGCACCTGGCAGCCCAACGCCTCCACCACGGAGGCATCGTCGGTGAAACTCTCCTGATAAGGGCGGTTGAACGCTTGTTTGAGCAGGGCGATGTCGAATGTCTGCGGTGTCTGCACGATGCGATAGTCGCTCCGCAACACGTTCTTGCCGCCGCCATGTTGGTCGATATAGCGCAACGTGTCGGTCACGGGCAACACGGGAATGCAAGCATATTCGTCACGCGCCGTCTCAAAACAGCGGTCGATGACCTCCACCGACACGAATGGACGCACCCCGTCATGAATGCCCACCACGCCCTCTGCGTCATCGGGGATGGCATTGATGCCGTTCTTGGATGAGTGGAAACGTGTCTCTCCACCATCTACGACATGGTGAGGCACATCGAATCGGTGTTCTTGGCAAAGGCGATGCCAATACGCTTGCTGGTCATGGGGCAGGACAACGATGATTTGCAATGTCTCTGAATATTCGCGAAACCGCCTGATGGTGTGCATCAACACGGGTTCGCCGCCGATATTCATGAACTGCTTGGGGATGTCGCCCCCCATCCGCAAGCCTTTTCCGCCCGCCACGATGATGATATAGTCCATTAGGCAAGCAAATGGTTGTAGCGCATTCCCTCTTTCAACTGCTCCACGATCTCCTCGCCTTGCAATTGGCGCAGCAGCTCATAGCCGTATGGGAAGGCGGCGGCAGGACCCTCGCCCGTGGTGATGTTGCCATCCACGGTGCATAGCTCGGCGGTATATTCCGCGCCATCGAGGTATTGCTCAAAGCCAGGGTAGCAAGTGGCACGTTTGCCGCGTAACAGCCCCAAACCGCCAAGCACCATCGGGGCGGCACAGATGGCACCAATCCGCTTGCCGGCGGCGTTTTGCCTAAGCAACGCACCCCTCACGCCGGCATGGTCGTTGAGGTTGGAAGCACCAGGCATTCCGCCGGGCAACATCAACAGGTCGGCATCGGCGAAGTCGCCCGCCAACTCAAAAGGCACGTCTGCCAATACCGTCACGCCATGCGCACTGATCACCTCGTTGGTGTCCATGATGCCAACAGTTACCACTTCCACGCCGCCACGGCGCATGATGTCGATAGGTGCCAACGCCTCAATGTCCTCGAATCCGTCGGCGAGAAAAACATATACTTTAGCCATAGTATTTGGGTTTTATAGATGGATAATGATTGTATTTTGCGCAAAGATATAGAAAAAAGTCGAGAAATGAAAGCCCCGCAAAGGAAACTTTTTGACAAAACATGTTGGTAAGTCATGAAAAAACCGTATATTTGCATCGTGTTCCTTGTAACACGACATTTTATTTGCTCATTCGCCACACGAACTGCTACCTCGGAATGTGAACGGGCAATAACAATCATCAAGAGACTTGCACCTCAAGTGCAGGTTCTCCCATAGATGATTGTAGGTTGTAGCAGACCTTGTGTGGCGTATGGTGAAGACCTGCGCTTTTCTTTTGTCCATAGGGTTAGTACGGGTCACCAATTGAAATGACAGTATTAACTTAAAATGATAAAAAAATGAGAAAGCACCAATTTCAGAGTACATTAGGTATGTATTTATTTATGTTTTTGTTAGTTTCATGTGCAGAACCCAATTACATTCCCTGTCCAACCTTGAATTATCCAATAATTGAGAATATTTATTCCTTTGGCATTCAGAATATGGATGAGAGTGCAAAAGTGGATAATTTGACTTGCCACTATGATGGTTTTGATGTAAAATATAATATATCTGAGAATTTCATGATCTCAATGGAAGTGGTTAATAACTCAAATAAAAGTTTAATAATAGACAAGTCAAAAAGTTATGTCCTTTATAATGGCTATTCCACTCAATTATTTAAGGACGTTCGGTCGTCAAGGAGTACGACATTTAATAATGTTCAAGATGCAATAAACAATGTTCAAACAAATGAGGCTGGAGTTTCTATGACTATTCCCCCTTATTCAAAATGGCAATTACCTCTTCAGGAAACAAATGTACGTGAAGTGAAAATGATTCCAGATTTTAATACTTCTGTGGGAGTTCATAGCCTCACGGCATTTGACAACAAAGAAACGATAGAGTTTATAATACCATATTCTTATGATTACTCTTTAGCAAAATGGAACACATGTAGAAATAGATTATACATTAATTCAGTCGAAGTGAAAAACAGTTATTCAAATATAAATATATTTGAGGATCAAATGTGGTTATCTTCTAATCAATATAGAATTATTCGACGTAATGGTGAACCAGATTATTCAGAAGCTAATAGAATTGACGCAATTAATATGAAGAAATGTAAGAAACATAATAGAGCAGTTAATGCCAGTCATATATTTTGGGGTATAGTTACATTGCCCACAATAATAGGACCCCTTTTGGCATGGGGATCACTTGGGGATCGCTGTCATGAGCCACAACAATGTGGTAATGTATATTGGTAAGGTTTTCATAATCTAAGGTAAGACAGAGGCCTCTCGCAAGTATAATTGCGACCGCCTCATAGACCCACGCTTTGATTTCTTGAAAAGGGGCAAGCGCATCCTCCGCATCACCGTCGATGGCCGCCCTGGAGTCTATAAGCCAAGGGAACAATCATACGATTCAAAGACCAAGCAAGAGATAGACATCAACGTCAGGCGTTAATCATATTTGCCTAAGTGGGCTTATAGGTCAATATCCTGATGGTCTCCTTTTCGTCGGGGTGCGGGTTAGACTTTTGTACGATTAAGGAAGCAAATTTTGCGCATTTGCAAGTGTTTTCATTCTTTTTCGTTATCTTTGTCACGGTTTAAGGATAGGAGGAAGATATGAAGAAGATTTCTTATCGATTGTGTGTTGCTTGCGTGTTCTTGTGTCTTGCCCAACTTGGCTTTGGTGCTAACACATTGAAGTATTATGTTTCTCCTTCAGGAAATGACAGGTCGGACGGCATGCGGCAAACGCCTTGGAAGACCATTGGGTATGCCTTGGAGCGGGTCAAGGCGGTATTGCGGAAGAGCCAGGACACGGATGTCTACCTGTACGTGGCGAGTGGCGACTATGAGGTCATGCAAACCATCGACTTCTCTAACCTCCAAGGGAGCAACAGCCTGACGGTTTGCGCCCTTGAGAAGGGCAAGGCACGTCTTGTGGGCAGTAAGCGGGTTGTGAACTTTAGAAGTCTCGGTCGCAGGGAAGCCAAGCGAATCCCATCATCGGCTCGCTCTAAAGTCCTTTGCGCAGACCTTCGCGTGATGGATATTACCGATTATGGCGTGGCAGTAGGTGATTACCATCGTGCCGACCTATACTGCAATGGCGAAAGGCAGCAGATGGCTCGCTATCCCAACGACGGCTTCCTAAGCGTAGAGGATGCCTTAGGCGGCACGAAGCAGGATGACGGTTCGACGGTGGAAGGCATCTTGCGCTATTCCGACACTCATGTCTTGATGCTGGCAGATGAGGCCGACCCATATCTGTTTGGCTATTGGCATTACAACTGGTATGACTCCTACGAGACGATAGAGCGGATGGACAAACGGACAAAGACGCTTTACTTGAAGAAGCCCTATCATACTTACGGGTATAAGAAGGGGGCGCGCTTCTACATCGTGAATGCCCTCTGTGAGTTGGATATGCCCAGCGAGTATTATATCGACCGCACGGCGGGAGTCCTCTATTGGTATCCCCCTCAAGGATTTCGCGGGGATGCAGACGAGGTTGTCTTGTCGGTGAGCGAGGCAAGCCCCATGGTCGCCATCACCAATTGTGAGCGTCTGACGCTCGACGGCCTTGCCTTGGAGGGCGGTAGGAGGTCTGCTGTCAAGATCAAGAACGGCCATGATAACCGCATATTGGATTGCCACATCTCGCGATTTGGCGACAACGGCATAGAGATTGATGGCGGAAAAGGGCATGAGGTTAGGGGATGCCTGATTGAACAGGTTGGCTTGAGGGGCATCTCAGCTTACGGGGGCGACCGTGCGACGCTGGACAATGCCGGCTTCATCGTGGATAACAACATTATCCGCAATGTCTCCAATTATAAGCACACCTATCAACAAAGCGTCTTCTTCTCGGGCTGTGGCATGAAGGTGAGCCATAATTATTTCACGGGGAACCACTCGTCTGCCATGCGCTTTGACGGAAACAATGTAGTTGCCGAATACAACAAGATAGAGAACGTCGTGACAGAGAGCGACGACCAAGGCGGCTTTGACGCATGGGGTGATGCCAGTTATAGGGGCATCGTGTTGCGTTACAACTATTGGAAAGGCATACGAGGGCATGGGAGCATCAATAAAGTCGCCGCCATCCGCCTTGATGATGTAATCAGTGGAGTGAAGATCTATGGCAACGTCTTTGAGGGTTGCGGCTCCAAGGAGTTCAGTGCCGTTACCGTCCATGGCGGCAAGGACAACGTGATTCAAAACAACGTGTTCCTCGATTGCCAGTCAGCCGTGTTGGTCTTACGTTATGAGGGAAAGTATTGGGCGACCCAACTTGCTACCGAGAGGATGCAGGAGAAGTTGTTTAAGACGGTCAATGTCAGGTCGAAATTGTACCAAAAAGCGTACCCCGAGTTGAAGAAGGACATCATGAGCAGCGTCATCGTGAATACGGTTAGTGACAATTTAGTGGTCAATTGCCCCACATTCCTGCCCAACGACTATGCGCATCTTGTAAAGCGGAATAACCACGTGGTTCGTTCCACCGAGCCATTGCAAAGTCTTGCCAGCGAAAGCAACCTGAAGAAATACGGCATGGAACCTGTCTACCTTGAACAGGTGGGGACGCGGGATAATATCTATGAGTAAGCCAAAATGGTCGTTTCGCATCGGCGGCAATCATTGTTCGTTTGTTCTATTTGCGGCATTTACAGGTGGTAAATGCCGTATTTGTTGGGATTAAAGTATGCCTTTGCGACCTTTCGGGCAAGGCCGAAAGACCTTGCGGGCATAGCCAAAAGGCTTTGCGGCTTTAGCCAAAATGGTTGGGCAAATAAAAGGGGCGGATTCGCGAATCCGTCCCTTTTACAGATAGGCGTGTCATGCCACGACTCTTTATCCTTTGTTTTCCAAAATGATTTGCCTTGCCCTCTCCTGCGCATTGATGACACGGTCGCACCACGCATCGAATTCTGGGTCTTCCTGTTGCAGTTCAGGATGGTTGAGGATATGGGCGACACATCGCCTCACGCCCTCGTCGAAGCGGGTGGTGGCATGGAATCCCGGCACGGCGCGTTTCAGTTTTGAGCAGTCGAACACGACGGTGTTCGACTTGTCGCCGATGAGATTTCCCAAGAGGTCGTATTCCTTGGGAGAAACTGCGGCAAGGAAATCGGACGCGACATAGTATGGTTTGAATGTCACGCCCAATGCGTTGGCGACACAACCGTAGATTTGGTTCCACGTCAACGACTCGTCGCTCATGATCTGGAATGCCTCGCCGATAGCCTTTGGGTTGCCCAACAGGCCGATGAAACCACGGGCGAAGTCCTCGTTCCATGTCAGTGTCCACAGGGATGTACCGTCGCCTTGCACCAAGACGGGCTTGTCCTCAAGCATCCGTTTCAATACCTGCCAGCTGCCTTTAGGCCCGTGGATGCTTGTCGGAACGTTTCGTTCACAGTAGGTATGGCTGGGTCGCACGATGGTCACGGGGAATCCTTCCTCGCGGTATTCTTTCATGAGGCGTTCCTCACATGCGATTTTATCGCGTGAATATTGCCAATAGGGGTTGGCGAGGGTTGTTCCCTCCGTGATGATGTGGTTGCTGACGGGCTTATTGTATGCGGATGCAGAGCTGATGTACACGTATTGTCGGGTACGTCCCTTGAAGAGTCGGATGTCGCGTTCCACATGGGTTGGCGTGAATCCGATGAAGTCGCAGACAGCATCAAACTGCTCGTCCCCGAGAAGGTGCATGACCTCTTCTTCATGATTGATGTCTGCCACAATGTGCCTCGCGTTTGCAGGGATTCTGCCCTTGTCGTTGCCTCTGTTCAATAGCCAAAGGTCGTGGTTGCCGGCGGCAAGTTGCCGTGTGATGGCACTGCTGATAGTGCCAGTCCCTCCAATGATTAGTGTTTTCATCCCCTTGCCATTTGGTAGATTGCTTCCATGTCTGCTGCTTCCAATACTTTTAGGCAACCACAGGTGGATTGGTGGTTGCGGCTGCATTTGCGGGTCATCTCGCGGATCTCGTCGTCTGTTATGTCGCGGCCGATGAGTTCCTTGATGTTGATGGGCATACCGATGGCATGATAGAAACGCTCCATCGCCTCAATGCCTTTCAGGGCGGTGCCCTCTGGGTCGGTGAAGTCGTTTGGGACATCCATCACGTTGACGGCGAAGCGGACAAAACGGCTTAGGTTCTCGTGCATCACATAACGGGCCCAGCTGGGCCAGATGGCAGCCAACCCCGCGCCATGGGTGGCATCGAACATGCCGCTCAATTCATGTTCCAGTTGGTGGGTAGCCCAGTCGTCGGCGACTCCACAGCCCGTCAGTCCGTTGTGGGCAACGCTGCCGCCCCACATAATCTGTGCGCGGTTGCGGTAGTCTTCGGGGTCTTTCAGCACGGCGAAGACGGCGGTTTTCATCCGGCGCAACAAGGCTTCCGCCAAGTCGGTGGTCAAGTCCATGTCATCGTCCTTGGTGAAATAGCGTTCCATGGTGTGCATCATCATGTCGGTGACGCCGGCTGCTGTCTGGTAGGGTGGCAGCGTAAACGTGCGGCGTGGGTTCATGATGGCAAACTTGGGGCGAGACATGTTGTTGGAATAACCCAATTTGACATCGCCGTCCTCATTGGTGATAACGCTCGCCTCGCTCATCTCACTGCCAGCGGCGGGGATGGTCAGCACAGTGGCTACGGGTAGCATTGTCTGCGGGTGAGCCTTGCCGAGGTAGAAGTCCCATACGTCGCCATCGTAGCACGTCCCGTATGCGATTGCCTTGGCGGAGTCGATGACGCTGCCCCCGCCCACGGCGAGGATGAAGTCCACGCCCTCGTGGCGGCATAAGTCGATGCCTTCGTAGACTTTTGACAACCGTGGGTTGGGAACCACGCCGCCTAAAGTGACGTACTTTATGCCTCCCTCGCGGAGCAAGCCACAAATCTTGTCTAACAGTCCTGAACGCACGGCACTCTGTCCGCCATAATGCACCAGCACCTTTGTGCCGCCATACTTCTTTGTCAGAAGAGCTACCTGCTCCTCCGACTGCTCTCCGAACACTACTTCTGTCGGGGCATAGTAATTAAAATCTTTCATGATATTTGAGTCTTTTCTCCTTTAGTTATCGTCCTTGGGATAACGGACACCCCACTTTTTCCGAAGGCTGTCCATGAGCTGCATGATGTATAGGGTTTCCTCATGTGGCATCTCGCGTGGCTCCAGCAAACCGTCGAGCAACGCCTGCCGACAGGCGATGAATTGGTATTCATAGCCCGTGACTTGCTGGGGTACGTGGATGTCTTCCACAAACACGCGGTTGTGGGTGTTGACCGTGACCTTTTGGGGATTGTTGATGTTGTCGATGATGATATTTCCGTCGGTGCCGGCAATCACGCCGATGTTGTCGCCCACACAGGCGGCACTCGACTGGAGGTTGCAAACCATGCCGTTTGCCAACACCAGGCTAATAGTGTTGGTCAGGTCCATGCCCGTCTGGCTCTTCACGCATTGCCCTTCCATGCTTACGATGTCAGAGGGAAAGAACATGCGCACGAAGTTCAAGGCATACACTCCCAGGTCGAGCAACGCTCCGCCGCAGAGGTCGGGACGCATGATGCGCGGCTTCTCGCCCATCGAGTAGCCCAAGGTTGCGGTGACGAGGCGCGGTGTCCCTATCCGCCCTTGGCTGATGATGTCGCGCACGATGGCGACGACGGGCTGGTAGCGGGTCCATATCGCCTCGGCGAGGAACACCTTTTCCTTGTGTGCCAGTTCAACGATTTCCAACGCTTGGCGATGGTTTGCCATAAACGCCTTTTCTACCAAGCAAGGCTTGCCCGTTAGCAACGCCTCGCGTGTCACGTCGAAATGGTGGGAATGGGGCGTGGCGACATATACCAAGTCAACTTCTGCATCGGCTATCAGCTCAGAATACGAGCCGTATGCCTTGGCGAAGCCCCATTCTTCCGCGAAGGCCTGTGCCTTTTCCAAGGAGCGTGATGCAATGGCGTACCCCTCGCATTCAGCGATGCCACGAAGGGTGATGGCAGCCTTTTCGGCTATCCATCCCGCGCCGACAATGCCGACGCGCATGATTCCGTCTTGTTTCATCTTATTGGGTTTAGGTTATAATATACACTGATGATGTACATTTGACGTGGTGGGAACGGGATAGTCTAATTCCGCTGCGCTAAATTATGGAACATTAACAACTTGATAAAGGCGGTTTACTATAAACCATAGCTATTTACCCTATTAATATAAACGATAGATTCTTATGTTATAATGAACGGGGTGAAATTTTAAGGATAATTCTCTACTTGCATATAGTTCTTTGATTGATTTTACGGGCTTGTCAGTCATGTCAAGCCATTTTTTATTAAAGGATATTGGTATGTAAAGGTTTTTCATTATCTTTGCATCGGAATAACAGAAATGAGAATGGAGCAGCGCAAACTTCGATTTGCCCTTTTCGGCAATGAATACCAAGCCAAGAAGTCTACGGCGATACAGAAAATCCTCTCTTTCCTCTCTGAGCGAGAGGCGGCGGTGTATGTGGAGAGGGCATTTTACGACTTCATCACCCAGCAGCAACACCTCCCTTTGGAGGTGACGAGCGTGTTTGACGAGTTGGACGTTGCCGTCGATTACGTCATCTCCATGGGAGGAGATGGCACGTTCCTCAAGGCGGCAAGCAGGGTGGGGGCGAGGGAGATCCCCATCTTGGGCATCAACACGGGGCGTCTGGGCTTCCTTGCCGACGTGTTGCCGAGCGAGATAGAGAATGCCTTGCAGGCCGTTTACGACGGCACGTATAGCATAGAGGAGCATACGGTCATACAAATTGAGGTGGAAGGAGGGACTTTGCAAGGCTGCCCTTACGCATTGAACGACATCGCCGTGCTCAAGCGCGACAACGCTTCGATGATTTCTATCCGCGCCAATGTCAACGGCGAGTATGTGGTGACCTACCAAGCTGACGGCTTGATTGTCTCTACGCCTACGGGAAGTACCGCTTATAATTTGTCGAATGGCGGTCCTATCGTGGTGCCTGAGGCGGGCATCCTCTGCCTGACGCCTGTTGCCCCCCATAGCCTGAATATCCGTCCGATAGCAATTGGTGACAACAGCGTGGTGGAATTGACGGTGGAAAGCCGTTCCCACAACTTCCTTGTTGCCATCGACGGGCGGTCGGAAAAGATGGAGGAGGGCGTGAAGATTATTATCCGCAAGGCTTCCCACCATGTACAAATCATCAAACGGCAGTCGCAACGTTATTTCTCCACCTTGCGGGAGAAGATGATGTGGGGCTTGGACCAGCGGCAATGAGGAGGTGGTTATGAGTATCTTTAAAGTTCCCAAATTCAAATATACGGCTTCCATGCTCCTCAGATGGCTTTGGGGTGCATGGAAGGGAAACCGTCTGCAAACCATCCTCAATGCCTCGATAGGATTGGGGCAAGTGGTCGTCAGCCTGTTGCAGATATGGGCGATGCAGCGAGCCATCGACGTGGCGGCGGGCGCAAAGGAGGGGAATATCTATTGGGCCGTTGGCGTGATGGCATTGGTCGTCTTGTGTGAGTTTGCCCTCAGCATATCGGGCGTGTGGGTGAAAAACCTGCTTGGCGTGAAGGCTCAGAACCGTATGCAGCAACGGATGCTCGACCGTATCTTGCGCTCGGAGTGGCGCGGTAAGGAGACCCGCCATTCGGGAGATGTCATCAACCGCTTGGAGTCTGATGTGGGAACGGTCATCAACTTCCTCACGGAGACGATGCCTAATACCCTTTCTACCCTTGCGCTGTTCTTTGGTGCCTTCTTCTACCTGTTTGCCATGGACAAGTTTCTGGCGATTGCCATTGTCTGTACGTTACCCATCTTCTTGGGCTTCAGCAGGATCTATATAGGACGGATGCGGCAATTGTCGAAAGATGTCCGCACCTCCGACAGTAAGGTGCAGAGCGTCTTGCAGGAGACGGTGCAGAATCGGATGCTCGTCAAGACCTTGGAAATCGATGCCGCCATGGTGGATAAGCTGGAAGATACACAGAGCGAGTTGCGGCAGAATGTCATCAAGCGCACCCGTTTCCGTCTCGTTGCCAACTTGATTATCAACTCGGGGTTTGCCCTTGGATATTTGTTTGCTTTCCTTTGGGCGGCACTCCGCTTGATTGACCATACGCTGACATTCGGTGGCATGACGGCATTCTTGCAGTTGGTGAACAGAATCCAAGGCCCTGCACGTAACCTCACATCCTTGATACCAGCCTTTGTCGGCGTGTTTACCGCAGCCGAGCGATTGATGGAATTAGAGGAGAACCCCTTGGAGGAGCAAGGCGACCCCATCGACTTGGATGCGCCTTGTGGTGTCCGGTTGAACAAGGTGAGTTATGCCTATGATGACGGCAAGGGCAATGTCATCGACCAGTTGGACTTCGACTTCTATCCCGGCAGTTGCACGGCAATCCTTGGTGAGACGGGCGCGGGCAAGACAACCCTCATCCGGTTGATCTTGGCACTCGTCAGTCCAACAGAAGGACGTGCGGAAATCTATAATGCCAACAAGACCAAGAAACTATCGCCTCGT
This sequence comes from Prevotella sp., assembly GCA_017428055.1. Classification (GTDB taxonomy): domain Bacteria; phylum Bacteroidota; class Bacteroidia; order Bacteroidales; family Bacteroidaceae; genus Prevotella. Next base: position 34,559 of record JAFRRN010000095.1, on the reverse strand, counting down.
CTGCGATGCAATTTCGTGTATGTGCCGCAGGGCAACACTTTGCTCAGTGGGACTATCCGTGAGAATCTGAGATTGGGACGGCTCGATGCCACGGAGGATGAAATGTATGATGCTTTGCACCAGGCATGTGCCGACTTTGTCAAGGAGTTACCCGATAGGCTTGACACACAATGCACCGAGGCTGGCGGTGGCCTTAGCGAGGGCCAGGCGCAGCGCATCACGATTGCCCGTGCCTTGTTGCGCAACCGCTCCGTGATGCTCTTCGACGAGGCGACCAGTGCGCTCGACCCCGAGACCGAGAAACAGTTGCTCCAGAACATCCTTGCCAATCATGACAAGACCGTCATCTTCATCACCCATCGCCCTGCGGTGGTGGATTATTGCGACCAGACCTTGCGGATAGTGCGCATTAGAACAAAGGATTGACCATCAAATCAAGATAACATCATGAGAAATAGCATCATTCTTTCATTGTTGTTGATAGGTTTTGGGATGTCAGGTTTTTCCCAAACGGACAAGGATTTAGACTCCCTCTATGCCCAAGACATGCTGAAAGTGGGCATGGAAGTTCCCGATTTCATGATAGACAGCGTGTCGAACACAAGCCTGAAAAGCCTACGTGGACGGTATGTGGTGTTGCATTTCTGGGCATCGTGGTGTCCTGACTGTCGTAAGGACATTCCCGCCATGAACCAATTGCACAGCGAACACGCCTCCGACAGCGTGGTGTTTATCCATGTCTCTTTCGACACGGAGAGGGAGAAATGGATAGGCTATCTGGCAGATAGTGGGATGCAAGGCTTGCAATTGTGCGAGTTGAAGAAGATGCGCGAGTCGAAGATGGCACAAGCCTACGGCATCAAGTGGATTCCTTCGATGTATGTCATCAATACAGAAGGCAAGGTTATCCTACGCACGGTGATGATTGACAAGCTGGACAGGCAATTAAGGAGGCTTGACAAGTCGAAAGTAAGCGTTCCCCGCAACAAACGTTCTGCCGACCCCCAGTTCCCCGGGGGCGAAGATGCAATGATGGCCTATATAGTCAAGAGTATCGATTATCCGCGTAAGGCTTCCAATTATGGCTTAGAGGGGCAGACAGTATTCAAGTTCTCCGTCAATGCCGATGGCACCATCTCCAATATCCGCGTGACACAAAACAGGATTACGGTGGAGGATAAGTTGCCATTCCAACGCCTCGCCGGCGACGAGAAGCGCAAGCTACGCGAGGAGGTATTGGATTTGTTTGCCGAGGAAGGCAAGCGCGTTATCCAAGCCATGCCCAAGTGGAAGCCCGCCATTCGCTATGGGATGGCGGTGAAGTCTGAGTATGAACTGCCACTCAATTTCAAGATACAATATAACAATCATTAAGTGAAATGGTGGGTAAGAGTGCAACTTTTTCCCACCATCTTGCGTCTTAAACGTATATGATTCATCTTAATAACGTTCATAAGACTTATTTTGGCGCACAGCCGTTGCATGTGTTGAAAGGCATCAGCCTTGACATCGAGGAGGGAGAGTTTGTCTCCATCATGGGCGCATCGGGGTCGGGAAAGTCCACCTTATTAAATATATTAGGCATTCTCGACAACTATGACTCAGGGGAATATATCCTCGCAGGGACGCTTATCAAGGACCTTTCGGAAAAGAAAGCGGCGGAATACCGCAACCGCATGATAGGCTTCATCTTCCAATCGTTTAACCTAATCGGTTTCAAGACTGCCGTCGAGAACGTCGAATTGCCACTCTTCTATCAAGGCGTGGGTCGCCGCAAGCGTCACCAGATGGCAATGGAATATCTTGACCGCCTTGGTTTGGCGGCATGGGCTGGGCATTACCCCAATGAGATGTCGGGAGGGCAAAAGCAACGGGTCGCCATTGCGCGGGCGTTGATTACGCAACCCAAGATCATTCTGGCAGACGAACCCACGGGCGCCCTTGACTCCAAGACGAGCATTGAGGTGATGCAACTGCTCAAGCAATTGCACCAAGACGAGCATAAAACCATCCTTGTGGTCACGCATGAGAGTGGTGTGGCCAATGCGACAGATAAGATTATCCACATCAAGGATGGGCTAATCGGGAATATTGAGGAAAATATATCCCACCAAGCCAGCCCCTTTGGCGTGGATGGTGTGATGAAATGACGAATCTTTGACGCTATGCAAGACATCCTCACAGAGATATGGGCAACCGCCAAGCGCAATAAACTGCGCACCGCACTCACGGGTTTCGCCGTGGCTTGGGGCATCTTCATGCTCATCTTCCTGCTCGGTGCGGGCAATGGGCTGATCCATGCCACGATGCAAAACAGCGACCGCTTCCTCGACAACTCGATGATGGTGGGTGGTGGTGTCACGTCGAAGGCTTATCAGGGATTGAAAGAGGGTCGGCGGATTCGGTTAAACGATGAGGACTTGCGAACCACAGACCGCCATTTTACGGAAAACATTGACGATGTGGGAGCGGAAATCAACCAAAACGGGGTTATCATTTCCTTTCGTGACAACTATGTGTCCAGCAATCTTTGTGGTGTGTTTCCCAATGAGGCTACCATCAATAAGATTGAGATGTTGCACGGGCGTTTCGTCAACCAAGTGGATTTGGAGCAGCAGCGCAAGTCGCTGGTGTTGAGCGAAAACCAAGCCAAGGAGCTTACCCAAGGCGACATCTCCACGTTGGTAGGGTCGTTTGCCAAGGTGGGCAATATTGGTTTCCGCATCATCGGCATCTACAAAAGTGACCAAAGCGAGATGAACGCGGAGGCATATACGGCATTCAGCACCGTGCGTACCATGTATAATCGTGGTGACAGGGCTGACAATATCATCTTCTCTTTCCATGGACTGAACAGCGTGGAGGAGAACGATAGCTTTGAGAAGAGGTATCAGGCAAGCCTCAATGCCAATCACCAGGCTGCCCCCGATGATGAGGATGCCACGTGGATATGGAATCGCTTCACGCAAAATCTACAGATGAACACCGCCATGAACATCATCCGCATCGCCCTGTGGGTCATCGGCATCTTCACTTTGTTGAGCGGCATCGTCGGTGTGAGCAACATCATGCTGATTACGGTCAAGGAACGGACACGCGAGTTTGGCATCCGCAAGGCGATAGGAGCCACGCCGATGTCAATCTTGCGACTCATCATCGTGGAGAGTGTCATCATCACTACCTTTTTTGGTTATGTGGGAATGATTCTCGGCATCGGGGCGAATGAATATATGGATGCCACGCTTGGACATGAACAGATAGATAATGGTCTGTTCCAATTAACCATGTTCGTCGATCCCACAGTGGGTCTTGACGTGTGCATTGAGGCAACATTGGTGATGATTGTCGCCGGTACGCTGGCGGGATTGATACCCGCAAGGAAGGCGGCAAGGATTCGTCCCATCGAGGCATTGAGGGCAGAATAAAACTATAAATGTGGCATGAAAATAGACATTGATTCCTATAAGGAGATTCTTGACACGTTGACACGCAACAAGACACGCTCGTTCCTCACGGGCTTTGGCGTGTTTTGGGGTGTCTTCATGCTCGTGGCACTCATCGGCGGGGGCAATGGGCTCAAGGAGTTGCTGTCAAGCAATTTCGAGGGGTTTGCGTCTAATTCAGCCATTGTCTTCGCCCAACCGACCACCAAGCCCTATCACGGGATGCGCAAGGGCAGGTATTGGAGCATGACTTACCGTGACGTGGAACGCCTTAGGCAGCAAGTTCCCGAACTGGATGTTGTTTCCCCGATGCTCTCACGATGGGGGGCAATTGCCACTTTTGGCGACAAGAGTAGCAGTTGCAACGTGAAAGGCCTGTTGCCCGACTATCAGAAAGTGGAAGCACCCCAGTTGTTTTATGGCCGTTTCCTCAATGATATGGACATGGCACAGCGTCGCAAGGTGTGCGTATTGGGAAAGAAAGTCTATAAGACGTTGTTCCCCGGTGGTGGAGACCCTTGCGGACAGATGATTCGGCTCGACTCGATGTATTTCAGTATCGTGGGGGTTGACTATGCCTCGGGCAACATGAGCATCAATGGCAGGGCGGAGGAGTCCGTGGTGATTCCCATCACCCTTATGCAACAGACATATAACAAGGGCGATAGTGTGCATCTGATATGCGCCACGGCGATGCCAGGTGTCAAGATGAGTAAGATAACGTCACGCATGCGAGAGGTCGTTGCCCGCGCACATCATGTTGACCCTACGGACGAGAAAGCCGTCACCGTCTTCAACACCGAGATGATGTTTGGCTTGGTGGACAGCCTTTTCTCTGGTGTGAACCTGTTGATTTGGCTCGTTGGAATAGGTACTTTGTTGGCTGGAGCCATTGGCGTGTCGAACATCATGATGGTGACCGTGCGCGAGAGGACGACGGAAATCGGCATCCGACGCGCCATCGGTGCAACCCCGCGCAACATTCTCGGGCAGATTATCAGCGAGAGCCTTGTGTTGACCTCCGTAGCGGGACTGAGTGGGATTCTCTTTGCCGTGGTGATACTGGAGATGCTGGAACTTGCCAATACGACCGACGGCATCGTGGAGACCCATTTCCAAGTGGGATTCTGGACGGCTTTGGGAGCGGTTGCCCTGTTGAGTGTCTTGGGCATCTTGGCGGGTCTTGCCCCAGCTGCACGTGCCATGGGCATCAAGCCCGTCGATGCGATGCGTGATGAATGAGATTGAAGATTGAAAATTGAAGGTTGAAGATTGTGGGATTTTGAAATGGATTTTGTGATATTTCTCGCCGTAGGCGACACCATATCGTGTACTTCGTGCAGAAATTCATTCAAAATTTCATTCAAAATTGTTCAAAATAATTTCAACCGTATAGGTCGAATGATTTTGTGGGATTTTGAAATGGAGATTGAAGATTAAACATTAAGCATTATAGATATGAAGAAGTATTTTAAGTTTATCATTGCCTTGCTCGTTGCCTTGGTTTTCATTGGCACGTTTGTATTCCTTTGGAGGAAGTCGCAACCCCAGCCCGTGGCCTACGAGGAGTTCACGCCGAAGGTCATGGACATCAGTAAGACAACGGTGGTGACAGGGAAGATAGAGCCACGAAATGAGGTGAATGTCAAACCCCAAATCTCGGGTATCATCACCCAGTTGTATAAGGAGGCGGGCGACCGTGTGCAAGCGGGCGAGGTGATAGCCAAGGTGAAGGTCATTCCCGATATGCAGCAACTCAGTTCGGCAGAGGCGCGGGTGCGACTCGCCAATGTCAATGCCAACCAGTCGAAGACTGACTACGAGCGTGAGAAGACGCTGTTTGACAAGGGTTATGTCTCGGCGGATGAGTTCGATAAGATTAAATTGGCGTATTCCCAAGCGAAAGAAGAGTTGGCTGCCGCCAACGATAACCTACAGGTGGTGCGTGATGGTGTGTCGAAGAGCAATGCCAACGCCAGTTCCACCCTTGTGCGTTCCACCGTGTCGGGATTGGTGTTGGACGTACCTGTCAAGGTGGGAAACTCCGTCATTCTCAGTAATACGTTCAACGATGGTACCACGATAGCGAGCGTCGCCAACATGAACGACCTCATTTTCCGCGGCAACATCGATGAGACGGAGGTGGGACGGCTCGTCACGGGAATGCCCATGCAGATCACCATCGGTGCCTTGCAAGACCTCTCCTTTGAGGCTTCGCTCGAATATGTGTCGCCCAAGGCGGTGGAGAGCAATGGCGCCAACCAGTTTGAGATCAAGGCTGCCGTGCATGTCGGTGCCACAGCCCATGTCAGGAGTGGGTATAGTGCCAACGCGGAAATTGAGCTTGCCTCTGCCAAACATGTACTTGCCATCCCAGAGAGTGCCATTGAGTTCAGTGGCAACGAAACATTCGTGTATGTCATTAAGGGGGCTGGCGAAAACAAGAGCTATGAGCGGCGTAAGGTAACGACGGGATTAAGCGACGGCTTGAACATCGAGGTCAAGAGCGGCATCACCGCCAAGGACTTGGTACGAGGACCGAAAATCGTGAAAGAGGAATAACGTAAATTCTTGGTAGCCTCTTTCTTTTCACAATTTTACCAATATTTTTAGCTGATTATGTCGCTATGGATATGGAACTGCTACCATGGCTTCAGAAGAACACCTTCCCCGAGCAAATTGCAGAACCAAAGAAAAACCAATAAAGAAATGGGTAAATAGGTAAATAAATACGCAAACGTTAGAAAAGGAGAAAATAATTTGGTAGTTAAGATGATACTGCTATCTTTGCATCACGCTAAAGGTGTTACACCAAAAGTAAAACGCTAAAAGTAAAATTGAAGATGGCAAACTAAAGTTTTTACTTCAAATACCGTTTCTTGCCATATTTGTATGAAGTGATGCGATACCATTCTTCGGGGATGAGGTATTTCCCGTTCACATAGTCTATGTATAGCAAGCAGAAACGGCTGGCATCGGGGTCAACGAGGGCAATGATGCGGTCGGTGATGTGTATTTGATGGTTCGTGAAAACGATGTCGAAAGTCTGGTTGGGATGTTGTGCGAGGTGCTTTCTCATCCTTTGGTTAAACATTTTACCAACATGCTTGGCATCCTTGTTTTTGCTTGACAACACGAAGAGCCTGCCCTCCACTTTGCCCAAACTCGATGGGTCAGACTTCTTGCCATATTCGTAATTGATAGAGTGTTGCTCGATATAGTTGGAGTCTTTCATCTGGGCGATGAAGTCGTTTACCCATCTGGTGTCGAAAGGCATGGTAAATCCTTCGATTTTAGAATCGATAAAGTATTGCATGTGCGCCGTGTATGTGCCTCCTTTCCCGTACATCTTACAGGTGAGCCTTTCTTGGTCGTAAGCGGAATTGGATGCGGTCAGTTCAATCGTGTCGCCCTGTTGGGTATGTGACTCTATGTGCTGATAATTGTTGAGTGACCCATTGACCAGTTTGCTCCTGATGCTGGCGATGGAATCTTGGGGTATTTCCCATTGCCACGTGGTGACTTGGCGGAAGGTGTCTCCCCCGATGAGTTCCGCTCTTTGTGGTGTTGGCGACGTGTTGATGCCCAATTGCCGAGTAGCCATGACGAGCCACGGCATGAAATTGTCATCCTTCTTTGTCAGGCTGTTGGCTTTCAATTGGTCGTAATTGGGTAGGCGTTCCATCTTCCCGTGGTCGTACGACAGCATCGTCTCGTAGCCATTGGGCAAGGTGAATGTGGAGTCAATCTTCTCCACAAACAGGATGGTGTATCGTCCAAACTCATCTTTCTTGGCGAAGATGGTGCCAAACGTCTCGTCATCGCCGCGATTCCATTGGCGGAGGATGATCAGTCGGGTGTTGGTATCTAAATAGTCGTACATGTATTCCTTATCCCGATGGTCACGCAGATATTGGATGAGTTCCGTTTGGAGTTTGGTGGCTACCGCGTCCGCTTGCCCTTGGGGGATGACATAGAGTGTGCCACTGCACCCGCCTTCCGTCACATTTAGCCGGTCTCCTCCTTCGAAAGATGATGTAACGTTGTTGTTGCTGTCTTTTTCCAAAACGTATGAATACGTGGAATTTGGGAACAATTCGTCTTTCTGTGTGTTGTATCTGTAGGACACCGCGTGTCTCTCTGCTCCTGCCGATGCCGCTATCTTGGCGATGATGGGTTGGAGAGGCTTGAAGTCAAGGGCTTGTCCACAACTGTTCCCGTCAGTCCTGTTGTGGTATTCAATGGTGAGTCTACACCTGTCTCTTTCAGGATTGTAGGAGAATACAGCATCTTCCTTGGCATTGTAATGGTCGTAAGCGAAGATGGGTGTGCTGTTGTCCTCTTTTTTCAATGCTAACGCATAGCGGATTTGGTCTTCCGTACCCTTGGGCGTTTGTTGGTGATGACAGGCGATGGCATTGCTTGAGGCGTTGAGGAAGTACTGCATGACGGTGTCTTTCAACAGTTGCAACTGGTACCGATGGATGGGCTTGTCTTTCGTGGCATGATACTCTTTCGTCCAAATCCAACGTTCTGAAAAGCCCTCGTCATAACGGATGATGTCATATTTGAGTTCCTCGGGATGGTTCTTCTCTAAGTACTCCATGAGTTGTGGAATACTGTTTTCCTTTTGTGCAAGGGTAGTCATTGCTTGTAGCAACATGACCACCATCAATATATATTGTCTCATAATCTTTATTTTTCTTGTTTAATCTTTATTGTTTAATATCAAAAACACTTCGTCACATTCCCGTTGCAACTTCTCTTCCAAGGCGGTATATTCTTCCAATGGGTCGGGACGCGATTCTAAGCCGAACATATTTTCCACGGAAACCAAGTCGCTTTGGTCGCCTTCCTGAAGTGTAAGGGTTGTGTTGATGGTTGGTGGTTGAGGTTTGATGGATGAAGTAACATGCGTTGCAGTGTCTTGAGGTTTTGGTGTACGATGTGCATCCTCCTTCACGTTTTTTACTTCCATGCTTAATACACTTCCTCCTTCATCGTTCCCCCTTCTTCCATTCAATTCCGGTGGAGCCAGCAACACCGCCACGAAGGCGGCGACACAGGCTGCCGCCAACCATGGCCAAAGCTTCATTCGGGATGCCCTGCGCTCTCTTTCCGCCATGATGTGGTCAAACTCTTTCACTTTTTCGTCAGATAGGATGGAGTCATCTGCGAGGTGAACTGTGGATAGAACCAACTGCCGTATAGGCTCTTCATCGGCAGAAAGCGGCTCCGTCGTATGGCTATAGAAGTCAAACAACGCTTTTTCCTCCGCAACAGACGTTTCCGCGTCTATGTATCGTTGGATCACTCTTTGGCGTGTAGCCCTGTCGTTCATGTCGGTCATCATATTCCTCCTTTCCTTAATTGTGCCAGCAAGGCTTTCCTTGCCGAAGAAATCATGGTCTTGGTGCTCTGTTTGGTGGTGTTGCAGACGTTAGAGATCTCGTCTAAAGACATTCCTTCGCTCCGCATTTCAATCATCCTACGCTTCGTGGAAGGCAATTGGTTGAGGGCTTGGCGGATTAATGTCTGCGTGTCATGGGATATGGCACCTTGGTCTGTTTGGTGGGTGTCCTCTATGTCTATCCCATGAAGAGGTATCACCTCTGCATGTTGTCGGCGCAGGAGGTCGATGCAGACATTTTTCGCCATGGCGACGGCGAGAGCCTGTGGGCTGTCGTAATCGGCTAAATGGTCACGCATCCGCCAGAGCTTGAAGAGCGTTTCCTGCACGGCATCTTCCGCCTCTTCCGTCAAGTTCCTCTTGGCAAGGAACCGTCCGCAAAGCTCTATCAGTTGTGGACGAATCTCGTTTGCTATGTCTTCAAATATATTCGTTTCCATGTGCGTCTCTATCATCATGACGCAAATGATGTGAGAAAGTAAACAAAAAAATGCTATTATTTATGAGTTGAGTGTTATTCGATGCCAATCTATATCAAACTCCCAGTTGGTTATTGACATGGTATCGTGTACCTAACGGCACACTTCCCCTCTGCGATGGCTGGCTACCTTATCCAATACCTAATGGCATTGACCCCCATACGATCATTACATTGGTATCCGGTTTGTGGTAGGGGAATCATATGTAGTTTCCTTATTAATTGTTATCAAGACAAAAAACTTCATCCATCTAACGCAAATGGCAGAAGATGCACTTCATGCAGTAATCATTCAATAAAAAATACAAATGATTCAAAATGATTTTGTGGGATTTTGAAATGGATTTTGTGTAATTTCTCGCCGTAGTCGACATGGTATGTTACGTGTGTGGAGATGTGGTTTCATGGGTACGAAGGCATGGTCTCGCGGGTGTATATGTGGTGTTTGTTGGGAGCGGATGCGTCCTTTATCGCCTTTCGGCTATAGGCAAAAACCCTTACGGCTATAGCCAAAAGGGTTTGCGACTATAGCCAAAAAGATTCCATATTAAACAATGAATGTGTATCTGTTAAATAAGTAGAGAATGTGTTGCGCAAGCACGTTCTCCATCTTCGATGTTATCTCACGATTTGTTTCTTGCCCCCGTGAATGTAGATGCCCTTGGTGGGGTTGGTGACTTGTCGCCCGTCGATGGTGTACCAATGGCTATCTTCGTTTTCTTCCGCCTCAATCAGCCCCACGGCAGCGTCCTCGGTGATGAATTTCCTCATCTCGGAGAGGGCGGATGTGGCGCGTCCCGTCTGGTTGTCGAATAGGGGTGCGTTGTACCAGCTGCTTGTCACTTGTGACGAACCCGTGTGTCCGTATTCGTTGGCTTCCATCCACCACCAGAACAAGCCGTTCACATGTGGGTGCTTGTTGAGCAAGGCAATGAGGTCGTCGGTGAATTTCTTTTGCCCCGCGTCGGTATATGGGTATTCAGAGGTATAGTCTATCGTGGTGCCTGGCACTGCCCATTTCAACGGATAGCCCGCCTCCACAATCATGATTTTCTTGTTCGGGAAAGACGTTTCCAATGTGTTGAGTGCGCTTTCCAGCACGTTGAGCTTCCCGTGGAAATAGGAATAGTAGCTCAGGCCGATGATGTCGTAGTCGAGGTTGGCGTTGTCCATCTGCGTGTAGAAATTGCGCAAGACACCCGTGTTGGCAGCCCGCTCGGTGTGGATGACGATTTTGGCGTTGGGGCATACTTCCCTGCATGCATTCCCCGCATTCTTCAAAAGGGTGGTGAAACGACCCCAGTTGGCGTTGTTGCCTGAATAGCAGCGATTGGCAGATGAGCCTTGCGCCCCCCAAAGCATCCCATAGCTGATCTCGTTGCCCGTCTGGATGAAGTCGGGCGTGGCACCCACGGCATTCAGTTGGGTCAGCACATCCTTGGTGTAGTCGTAGATCTTGGTGTAAAGCTGTTCGTCGGAAAGCCCTAACCATGATGATGGAGTCCATTGCTTGGCGGGGTCGGCCCATGAGTCGGAATAATGGAGGTCGAGCATGAAGTGCAAGCCCGCCTCCTTGATGCGCTTGCCGAGAGCCTTGACGTATGCGAGGTCTTGGCATACCCCTTGCCCCTTGTCTTCGGATGAGGCTTTAGAGGGGTCTACGAAGAGCCTCACGCGCATGGCGTTCATCCCCTCCGCCTTGAAGAAAGCGAGCGGTGAACTGATGGCTTTGCCGTAATAGTCGAAATACTTGGAGCCGTTCTCCTCGTATCGGGTGAGCAGCGAGATGTCGCCGCCCACGTATTTCTGCGCCGTGGCGGTGGTTGTCAACAAGCCTAAGAGCAAGCCTGCCGTGATGTTGCGTAATGATGCTTTCGTCTTCATGTTCTTATTTGTTTTTGTTTTCATGCCATTTGGGGTTAGACAACCTCGTGCAGGAACTGTTCGAGGGGGATGCCTCGGTTCTTGTCCTCATTGTCCTTGTTGAGGTCGATGAGGCGGTAGACGGCATCCATCGCCTTGCGTGTGCTTTGCTTCAAGGGCAGGTCGTTCAACAAGTTGCCGATGAGGATGGCGGAGAAGATGTCGCCCGTGCCGGGGAAATGGACAGGGATTTCCGTGTAGGGGAGGATGAAATACTCGCCATTGTAATGGTTGAATCCGATGACCGATGGCTGTCCCTCGATGGGGATGCTGGTGATGAGTACCGACTTGGCTCCAATCTGTCTCAATTTGTCTATCAGCGCACAAGCCTCCTCGTGCGTCTGCCCCACCTTATTATATATAGTGTCAGTGAGGTAACACGCCTCTGTGTAGTTGGGATAGGTCAGGTCTGCCACGCTGATCATCTCTTTCATGCTTTGGATGGTAGTGAGGGTCACGCCGTTGTATAGCTTTCCCTCGTCGCCCATAATGGGGTCTACGAAGATGATGGTGCCTTTGGCGGCTTGCTCGCGGCAATAGCTTGCCACCACTTTCGCCTGTCGCTCCGATGCGATGAATCCCGTGGCGATGGCATCGAAGGTGAATCCCAGTTCTTTCCATACGGGAAAGACGCCGACGATATAGTCCGTGGTGTCGAGGATGTTGAACTTACCATAGTCGAGCGTGTTGGAAACCAGTGCCGTGGGCAAGTTATAGGTAGGCAATCCCATGTATGAGAGAATGGGAAGCATGGCTGCCGTTGCCACCTTTCCATATCCAGCCATGTCATTGATGAGGAGGATTTGGCTTTTTTTCATCACGTTAGGTTTGTTTCGGTTGCAAAGTTACAAAAAATCACGGAAACACCGCATATATTTCAAACGCATGGAAAAAATATTCAAAAAATATGAAAATACTTCGTGAATGTCTACAAATAGCATCATTATCCGTGTTTTTAAAGGGAAGCAACGATATTTTTGTACCCAATTTGTTTACATGATAACCAATTGGATATTTGGATTTTATTCTATTAAAAAGAAAAACTATACTTTTGCATCAATTTATTGGGATATAATAACTAACAGTTATCAAATAATAACTATTTAGATTAAACCTACACAACGATGTTAGAGATTGGTGACTTAATTAGGCAAAAACTAAAGGAAAGAAAAAGAACCATCGTTTGGCTCGCAGAGAATTTGTCATGTTCACGGACTAATGTCTACAAGATTTTCGACAAGCGGTCGATAGATACAGACTATTTGTTGAGGATTTCGGACATTTTGGATTACGATTTCTTTGAGTTGTATAGCAAGGAACTCAAAAAAAGGAAAGATAATGGTGTAGACAAGGACTTGAAATAAGGGGAGTTTCTACATTCATTATAATAAGCATATAACCATTGGCATGATGAAAAGCCAATGGTTTTTTGTTGATATGGTGTTTTATTCGTAATTTTGCCACGATGGTTGAAAGCATTGTATCTTGTGAAACATGACAGAGAAGGCATTGGATTTTGAGGCGTTGCACATCGGGGTGGACGATGTGTCTTGGCAGATGGGATATAGGGATGCCCAACCCGATGAACGTGTCGTGGTGGAAGTGCGTGGGTTATTGGATGAGGTCTCTGCGGTGGTTGTGCCTCGTTTTTGTTATGTTGTCAAATGGGGAACGTTAGGGAAGGGGTCATTGGATGTCGATGGTGTCCACCTGTCGATAGGGACAAGAATTGCCCGTCAGCTGTCCCGCTCGGAGGCATTTGCCTTTTTTGTCGCCACGGCAGGTAAGGAATATGAGTCTTTCCAAGGAAAAGTAGCTCGTGAAGGGGATCTGTTAAGGGTTTTTATTGCCGATGCCCTTGGTAGTTTGATTGCCGAGCGTTGCGCAGACTTAATGGAACGGTCGTTGCAGGAGTCCATCGAGAAATTGGATTGGAAACACACCAACCGCTTCAGTCCGGGATATTGCAACTGGCATGTGAGCGAACAGCCATTGTTGTTTTCATTGATAGGGGAGAAGCCTTGTGGCATCCTATTGAATGAAGGATGCCTGATGACCCCCATCAAGTCGGTCAGTGGTATCGTAGGCGTGGGGCATGATGTGGAAAGACTGGACTATGCCTGTGCTTTATGCGGAAAGAAGGATTGCCTTTTCAAACACCCATGAGCTGCTTGGCGACAGTCACTGCGGAGTTGGCATTGTCGCTATAGCCATCTGCTCCTATCTCATCAGCGAACCTTTGTGTGACAGGTGCGCCACCTACCATCACTTTCACGCGATGGCGGATGCCCGCTTTCTCCAATGCCTCTATCACCTCTTTCATGTATCCCATCGTGGTGGTGAGCAGCGCACTCATGCAAAGGATGTCGGGATGGCATCTGTTCACCTCGTCAATGAACTGGTCGGCAGACACGTCAATGCCAAGGTTGACCACTTCGAAGCCACATCCCTCAAGCATCGATGCCACAAGGTTCTTGCCGATGTCGTGGAGGTCGCCTTTCACGGTACCGATTAGCACCTTTCCCGTGGACGAGATGCTTGCCTCCGCTTTCGACATGTTGAGAGTGGCGAGGGCGGCTTTCATCGCCTTGCCCGCCATTAAGAGTTGTGGAACGAAAGCCTTGCCATCTTGGAACATCTGCCCCAACTCGCTCATGGCACGTATCATCTCTCCTTCTACCAAATCTTGTGGCTTGGCTCCTTGTCGGAGTGCGGTTTCCGTCGCTTTGCTTGCCTTGTCGGGCAGACCGTGCAGGATGGCCTCGTATAGGTCGCTCCGTGGCGGTTGGTTGTTGGTGTGGATGGGATGAATGGGCTGGGTAGGCGTTACTTTGTTGATGAAACGCTCCCTTTTCCCTCCCGTTTCGTGGGGCGAGAGAAACAGACCCGGTGCTGGTTGCGCCAATTGTGCGAATGCTTGGATATACTCATTCGTCGTGCCGCAGCATCCACCAAGAATGTTGAGGTGATGGCCATTGAGCAATGGCCATATCTCGGATTGCAGTTGGATGGGTGACTTGGAATAATTCCCTTGTGCATCGGGCAACCCTGCATTGGGATAAAAGGAGATGCGTGTGGCAAACCTTCTGCCGAGCGATTGCAGGAGAGGAATCATGGGGAGAATGTCAGACAGGCAATTGATGCCCACAGAGAATATCCTGGAGATGTCTAATGATGAAATGAAGTTTGGTATTGACTGCCCCAACATGTTGTGTCCATCCACGGTGGAAACCGTGAAACTGAGCATAATAGGCAAATCTCGCTCCCATTGTCGCATGGCTTGTTGCGCCGCTTCTATGGCAATTTGAGCGTTGAGGGTGTCAAAAATCGTCTCAATGAGAATGGCATCCACGCCTCCTTCCATCAAGGAGTCTATCTGTTCGAGGTAGGCTTCCTTCAGCAACTGGCGGTCGAGCGGTGGCGTGTTTCCCGTAGGCATTGAACAAATCTTGTTGGTCGGTCCCACCGAACCTAACACATAGCGCGGTATGTCATGTGTGGAAAACTCATTGGCGAGTTTTCGTGCGAGGTGGCATGATGCGAGGTTTATTGTGCGGCATTGGTTTTCCATGCCATAGTCAGACATGGATATACGCTGGGCATTGAAGGTGTTGGTCTCGATGAGGTTAGCACCTGCTTGGAGGTATTTGCGGTGGATGTCTTCAATCACATCGGGACGGGTAATGGAAAGGAGGTCGTTGCATCCTTTCAATGGCTTGGGATGGTCTTTGAATCGCTCGCCACGAAAATCTTTTTCCTCCAATCCGTACCGTTGGATCATCGTTCCCATGCCGCCGTCTAATATCAATACACGTTGTTGGGATATCTCTCTGAGGGATGGGGTGGTGGGATGAATGGGGCGAATGGGGCGAATGGGGGCGATGGATAAAGGGTCAATCTTACTGGTTGATTCTTCATTCTTCTGGTATTCCTCGACGATTCTCAGGGCTTGTTCCACCTCTTGTTCGTTGTGGAAGTCCATTTCGATATGAACCCCTTCGCCTCCGATATTATCCAACAACGGACGGAGTTCATCAAGAGTCACCCAACATGCCATGATGCTCTTGCCCGCATCGAGGATTTGGCGATAGAGTGAATACCATTTCGGTGAACCTCCTTGTGGCTGTCCCACTCCAGGTGTCCATTGAATGGCATTCAGTTCCTCAATCTCAAGCAGTGCGGGAAGATGCCTGATTGCCCCCACACCATCGAGATGGTAAAGGGTATAGTCGATGCGCTGGCATTGCTCCCGGATGAAAGGTTGTACGAAACGGCGGTAGTCGTCCACGCTAATCATGGTGGAGATGTCGCTTTGCAACTTGGTCATCTTGCCGGGTGCCCATGATGAGAAATAGCAAAAAGCCATCTCATCGCCCTCTCGGATGATGTCGTATAGTTCGTCGAACACCTCAAAGTAGATGTCGTTGATAGCTTGTATTTGCCGTTCTAATATCTCAGGTTGCATGACCGTGTCAAGCAACACTTGGTCAGTACCTTTGAGCGCAGCCAAAACATCTAATCCTTCCATCAAGTCGGGCATACCCACGTAGTAATTGCCTTGTGCCTTTTTCTTGCATTCGGTGAGCAGTTGTTTATGGAGCAGCCAATTGGGGTGGTTTCTGTCAAAGACGATGTCATCCGTAAAATGAGGGTTCGGATGGATCCAGATGGTATCTTCACCCCCTTCAAACACGCCTCCTAAGATGGCAGCCAACGAGCCAGGTCCTAAATGGGTATTGGCGACGGGCAGGATGTCTGCCATCAAAGAGCTATGTGCCACGTACCAGTCAAGATATTGTGCGCGCCAGATGGGGTCAAACCATTTTTGGTTGAGGTCTTTGGGAGGTGGAGGAGGGACTATGTTGGCATGGGGAGTGACTCCTTCTTGAAAGTGTTCCCACATGTTGAGGATGATTCCCTTGTGGTTCCACCATTGTATGTATCGTTGTTTAGTTTCTTCGAGATTGCTTTTCCACATGAGCTTGTTTGTTATGGCTTATTCATGAATAATCGGTTGTAAAGGTACAAATAAATTATAAAAAGGTGAAAAAGTATAGGGTATATTTAGCTTTTATAGTCATACTTCTGGTTTTTTTGCTATCTTTGCGCTTGTAGAAAACAAATTGAAAAAATGAAAGATATGAGAAGATGGATATTCGCATGGGTCATGTTACTTGGCGTGAGCCAGCTTTTTGGCCAACCAATCAATCGGAAAGAAGTGGTGAGACGGCATAATCCCCATGTCACGACGATGGATAAGTTGGCATCGTTGTCGGTAGGCAATGGCCACTTCGCATGTACGGTGGATGCCACGGGTATGCAGACGTTTCCCGAGGAGTATGCCGACGGGGTGCCTTTGGGTACGATGAGCGACTGGGGGTGGCATTATTCGAAGCCTATGTCCTCTTTCGACTTTGAGGATGTCTTGGTGGAACGTGACTTCGGTCGCGGCCATAAGGAACTATATGCCGCACAGTTCAAGGAGCCTGGCCGACAGAAGGAAGCCGAGAACTATTACCGTGCCAATCCCCACCGTCTACACCTTGGCACGATAGGGTTGGACTTGGACGACATGGATTTGGTGAAAGACATCGACCAGACGCTTGACCTATGGACGGGAAAGATTGATAGCCGCTTTACCTACAACGGACAGAAGTATCATGTGGAGACCGTCTGCGACCCCCGTGCCCGTGTCAACACGGTCTCTTGGCGTATCACCTCCGATGGCCCCATTTCCGTTATCATCCGTTTCCCTGAGCCCACGGGCAAGCATACCGACGATGGGTGTGATTGGCAGACAGACATCAGCGACTACATCACCTTTACCAAAAACTTACGAGACCGCATCGTGGAAGTGGAACGATACCCTAAAGGTTTTGGCACCTATTATATGTCTGTCAGTTGGATGGGCAATGCCAAGGTGTCGTTTCCCAAGACGAAAAGCATCAAGCTTAAAAGTTCGACGGGGACCTTGGACTTCAGTTGCGAGTTCTCTTCCGATAGGACGAGAAGAATCACTATGGAACCCTTTTCTGAACATGCCATTCGCGCCGCCCAGTCGTGGAATAATTATTGGAACACGGGGGGCATCGTGGATTTCTCGCATGTGACAGACGCGCGGGCGGCGGAATTGGAGCGGCGGGTCATCTTGAGCAGGTATCTCATGCTGGTCAACGATGCTGGAGACACCCCACCGCAAGAGACAGGCCTCACCTATAATTCATGGTTTGGCAAGTTTCACCTCGAAATGGAGTGGTGGCACCAAGCGCAGTTTGCCCTCTGGGGCAATCCTTATCTTCTTGCCCGTACCTTCCTATGGTATCAACAGATGATGCCCGTTGCCAAGCAGATTGCCGAGCGGCAGGGGTTCGATGGTATCCGTTGGATGAAGATGACCGACCCGTCGGGCATGGAGGCTCCCTCCAACGTGGGGTCTTACCTCATCTGGCAACAGCCCCATCCCATTCATTTGCTGGAATTGCTCTATCGTACCCAGGTGTTGGAGGACTCGATAGCAAACGACAAACTCCTTCCTTCTGAACGAAAGAAGAGGAAGGATTTGGGGTTGAAGATTATAGAGGCATTCGACTCAGTCGTCTATAAGACAGCAGACTTCATGGCATCCTTTGCCACGTATGATGAAGCCAATGACCGATATGTGCTCAAGGGGTGCATCCCCGCGCAGGAGACGTTGAAAGCCGACTCCACGGTCAATCCCCCCTTCGAACTTTCTTATTGGCTATGGGGCTTGGAGACGGCGCAGAAGTGGCGCGAGCGCGAGAACTTGAAACGCAACCCCCTTTGGGATGACATCATCCAGAAACTGTCACCCTTGGCATATAATGAGGATTCGTTGTACCTCGCGGCAGAGACAGCACCGCAAACCTATCGCGACATCCGTTTCACGAGCGACCATCCTGCCGTCTTGGGAGCGGTGGGAATCCTCCCACAGAGCCGCTTGGTCAATGACACCATCATGCGGAAGACCCTCGACTGGGTATGGGACAAATGGAACTGGGACAAGACATGGGGATGGGACTTCCCGATGGTGGCGATGTGCGCCGCCCGCCTTGGCGACCCCGAGCGTGCCGTGGATGCCCTGCTCATGCCGAAGCGTACGAATACTTACCTTGTCAACGGGCATAATTACCAGGACAGCCGTTTGCGTTGTTACCTCCCGGGCAACGGCGGTTTGCTTACGGCGGTTGCCATGATGTGCGCGGGATGGGATGGCTCCAAGGGCAAGAACCCCGGATTCCCCGAGGATTGGGATGTGAGATGGGAAGGATTGATGCCATTACCTTAACTCAATAGGATATGAAAATAGCTGTTTTTTGTTCTGCCAATCAGGATATAGACCCCGATTTCTTCGGTTTGACGGAGGAGTTGGGAAGATGGATTGCCACCCAAGGCCATGCCCTTGTTTTCGGTGGTGCTAACTTAGGGCTGATGGAATGTGTCGCTAAGGCCGTCTTTGAGGCGGGCGGTCAGACCATCGGCATCGTACCGTCGCTCCTGTTGGAGGGAGAGGCGGTATCGGAATACACCCAAGTGGTGATTCCTTGTGACAACCTCAGCGACCGCAAGGACATCATGTTGGCACAATGCGACGTGGTGATAGCCCTGCCCGGCGGCATCGGCACGTTGGATGAAGTCTTCACCGTTGCCGCCTCCGCCACCATTGGATACCACCATAAGCGTGTCATTCTCTATAACATGAAAGGCTTTTGGGATTCACTTGCCGGCTTGCTTGACGACCTTTCCAACAAGGGAATGGTACGTGGCAGGTGGCAGGATTATATCTGTGTGGCGAATACATTAGAGGAAATAAACGAGGCTCTGTCTCTCGACAAAGCCTCGCAGCAAACTTAAACAACCAATAAAAGAAATAGATTGTCTAATTGGGTTATCGGATAAACAATAACTCACGATACTTCGGCAGCGTCCAACACTCGTCGCTGACGATGAGTTCGAGCTTGTCTATCTGATAGCGAATCTCTTCCATCTTGGGCGCGATGGTGTCATGGTAGGCAATCGCCTTGTCATGCACGTCCTCTATCTTGTTGGCTTTCTTGCGCGCTTCGATGAGTTCCTCCACGCCCGTCTCAATGCTTTGGGTGCGCTGGGCTATCTCCTTGATGAGCTTCTTGTTGCGGGCGGTGAGGCTCGCTGCCTCCTCCTTGTCGAAGATGTCATACATATTCTGCACGTTTTGTGCCAACTGACTCTGGTAGTGGGTGGCAACGGGGATGATATGGTTCATCGACAGGTCGCCCATCACACGTGCCTCAATCTGGATTTTCTTCGTGTAAGTCTCCCATTTCACCTCGTTGCGGGCAGCCAACTCGTTGCGCTTCATCACGTTCATCGACTCAAACATCTTGACGGAGTCGTCATCGAGGTAACGCTCGAAAATGACTGGGCAGCTCTTTTCCACATCCAAACCACGGCGGGTAGCCTCCTCCACCCATTCGTCGCTATATCCGTTGCCGTCGAAATGGATGGGTTTGCAGGTCTTGATGTCCTCCCGGATCACGTCGATGATGGCACTCGTCTTGTCCGCACCTTGTTCGATGAGGGCATCCACACGTGCCTTGAAGTTGGTGAGAGCCTCGGCGACGGCGGTGTTCAATACGATCATGGCGGTGGCACAGTTGGCCTCAGAGCCCACGGCGCGGAACTCGAAGCGGTTTCCCGTGAAGGCAAAGGGACTGGTACGGTTGCGGTCGGTGTTGTCGATGAGCAACTCGGGGATTTCGGGGATGTCGAGTTTCATGCCTTGCTTGCCCTCCAAGGTAAAGAGGTTCTTGGTGTCTGACGTCTCGATCTTCTCCAACAAGTCCGACAGTTGCTTGCCGAGGAACGACGAGATGATGGCTGGCGGAGCCTCATTGGCACCGAGACGATGCGCGTTGGTGGCACTCATGATGCTTGCCTTGAGCAGCCCGTTGTGCTTATACACGCCCATCAGCGTCTCCACGATGAACACTACGAACCGCAAGTTGTCCTCCGGGGTCTTGCCCGGGCCGTGCAGCAACACGCCCGTGTCGGTACTCAGCGACCAGTTGTTGTGCTTGCCGCTACCGTTGATGCCCGCAAAGGGCTTCTCGTGGAGCAGGGCGCGGAACCCATGCTTACGTGCCACGCGCTTCATGAGCGACATCAGCAGCATGTTATGGTCTACGGCAAGGTTGGTGTCCTCAAAGATGGGAGCCACCTCAAACTGGTTGGGTGCCACCTCGTTATGGCGTGTCTTGCAGGGAATACCCAATTCGAGGGCGTGGATTTCCAGGTCTTTCATGAATGCCTGCACACGCTCGGGGATGGTGCCGAAATAATGGTCGTCCATCTGTTGGTTCTTCGCCGAGTCGTGTCCCATCAATGTGCGGCCTGTCAGCATCAAGTCCGGACGGGCGGAATAGAGGCTCTCATCCACGAGGAAGTATTCCTGTTCCCATCCAAGGTTGCTTGTCACCTTCTTCACGTCGGGGTCGAAATAGTGGCACACGTTGGTCGCCGCCACGTTCACGGCATGGAGCGAGCGGAGCAAGGGAGCCTTGTAGTCGAGTGCCTCGCCGGTATAGGAGATGAAGATGGTGGGAATACAAAGGGTGTCATCGATGATGAACACGGGCGACGTGGGGTCCCAGGCGGAATAGCCACGCGCCTCGAAGGTGTTGCGGATGCCGCCCGAGGGGAATGAGCTGGCGTCAGGCTCCTGCTGCACGAGCAGCTTGCCGGAGAACTCCTCTATCATGCCGCCCTTGCCATCATGCTCTATGAAGGCGTCGTGTTTCTCTGCTGTGCCCTCCGTCAATGGC
This sequence comes from Prevotella sp., assembly GCA_017428055.1. GTDB lineage: Bacteria > Bacteroidota > Bacteroidia > Bacteroidales > Bacteroidaceae > Prevotella. The sequence goes on along the minus strand of JAFRRN010000095.1, from coordinate 13,484 downwards.
TGGAACCAGTGTGTATAGTGCGTCACGCCGTTGTCGTCCGCCCATTGCTTCATGCCTTTTGCCACGGCGTCGGCGATGGAACGGTCAAGGTCTGCGCCATTGTCTATCACGTCAATCAGTTTTTCGTACACGTCGCGAGGTAAGTATTTATACATCTTCGCGCGGTTGAATACGTTTTTCCCGAAATACTCGGATGGTCTCTCCGCAGGAGCAGCCACATCCATCGGCTTTTTCTTGAAAGCCTCTGCTACAACCTCAAATCTTAAATTTGCCATGATTCTTGTCTTTTATTGTTATACCTATTAATATTATGCCTAATGACAGCGATACCTATCGACCGCATTCCTGAATAACGTTTAAGTTTGCGGATGCAAAGGTAACGCTTTTTCCTGAATTAACGTCCATTTTGCCAATTGGATATTCGTTGCATAGCCTCCTGGCAGTCGCTGCGGTCGCCGAAGGCGGTGAGACGTATATAGCCTTCGCCACTCGGCCCGAAGCCCACCCCTGGCGTACAGACGACCCCCGCGCCGTACAGCAGTGCCTCAAAGAACTTCCATGATGTCTCGCCATGAGGGGTCTTCACCCACAGGTAAGGCGCATTCTCACCGCCAAACACTTGGAATCCCATCTGCGTGAGGGCATCATACATGATGTGGGCGTTGCCCATATAGTAGTCGATGGTCTCTTTCACTTGCGCCTTCCCCTCGGGCGAATAGATGGCTTCCGCCGCCCGTTGGCTGATGTAACTCGTGCCGTTGAACTTGGTGCTTTGCCGACGGTCCCACAGGTGGTTGAGTTCGATGCGCCTGCTGCCATCGAGCGTGACGGCAGAGAGTTCCTTGGGAATGACCGTGTAGCCGCAACGTACACCCGTGAAACCTGCTGTCTTGGAATAGCTGTGGAACTCGATGGCACATTTCCGCGCGCCCTTGATTTCGTAGATGGAGTGGGGGATGCTATCGTCTTGGATGTATGCCTCGTATGCCGCATCATAGAGGATGAGCGTGTCGTTGCGCAAAGCATAGTTCACCCACTTGCGCAATTCGTCCTTCGTAATCACCGTTCCCGTTGGGTTGTTGGGGTAACAGAGATAGATCATGTCCACCCGACGGTCGGGGATCTCCGGGATAAAGCCGTTCTCCGCCGTGCAAGGGAAGTAGATGACATTGCTCCACTTGCCCCCTTCCAACACTCCTGCGCGACCAATCATCACGTTGGAGTCGATATAGACGGGGTAGATGGGGTCGGTCACGCCGATGGAGTTGTCCCACCGCACAATCTCCTGGATGTTTCCCGTGTCGCTCTTCGCGCCGTCGCTGATGAAGACCTCATTGATGTCGAGGTGAATGCCACGGGGAAGAAAGTCGTTCTTGACAATCGCCTCGCGCAGGAAGTCATAGCCCCGCTCCGGGCCGTAGCCGCGGAAGGTGGCTTTCGTCGCCATCTCGTCCACTGCCTTGTGCATCGCCTCCACCACGGCAGGGCAAAGTGGCTGGGTGACATCGCCGATGCCGAGGCTCACCACGCGTTGCTTGGGGTGCGACACCTGGTAGGCTTTCACCTTCTTGGCGATGTCTGCGAACAGGTAATTGTTCGACAGCTTCAAAAAATGTTCGTTTACCAATGCCATATTTCTCTATCGTTTTTTAAGTTTGCTTTATAGGATCATCTCGCCCTCGAAGACAAAGGCGGCAGGCCCAGTCATGTAGACATGCCCATCTGCCTCGCTCCACTCAATCTCCAAGGTGCCGCCGTCCATCAAGATCTTGCTCCTTCTCGACGCACGGCAGGTCATCGCGGCGGCAACGGCGGTGGCACATGCGCCCGTCCCACACGCCTGTGTGATGCCGCTCCCACGCTCCCATACCCTCGTGCGTATCTCGTCTTTGCCCACCACCTGCGCAAACTCGATGTTGCAACGCTGGGGAAAAGCGGCATGTTTTTCTAATAGCAGCCCGTCGTGGGCGATATCGACATGCCGGAGGTCATCTACGAAGACGACAAAATGGGGGTTTCCCATCGAGACAAACGTGCCGCGAAACGAGCGGAAATTGATTTTTAATGAGTTCCCAAAAGTCTCATCAAACTGTTCGGGGTGATGGAAGACGGGTTTCAACATGTCTACGGTAACGCTCCCCACGTCACCTCCTTCCCGCAAATGGAGTTTCAACACCTTCACGCCCGATAGCGTCTCAAGCCGTATCTCGGTCTTGTCGGTCAGCCCCTTCTCGTAGAGGTACTTGCCGATGCAACGGCTGGCGTTGCCACACATCATCGCCTCGGAGCCGTCGGCGTTGAAGATGCGCATGGAGAAGTCGGCATCGGTACCGCCCGACGGCTTGCCTATCAACACCAACCCGTCGCTCCCGATGCCCGTATGCGGCGCGCTCCAGGCGATGGAAGCCGCTGCGGGGTCGGGTATAGTATATAATAAGGTGTTGACATAGATGTAGTCATTGCCCGCCCCGTGCATCTTGGTGAAAGGTATTGGTGTTGTCATTTTGTCGCTATTTTTCTTAAATTCCTTTCGTTTTGTTCGTTTGATGGTGCAAAGATAGTGCAAAGTGTCGTAAAATAAAATATTTTTACGACTTTTTTGCAATAAAAACAAGATTAAGTTACAATTTAAAAGGAAACAATTGGTTTTTCTTTCAAATTGTAAGTGTAAATAGGATGGTAATAGTTCGTCTTTTAGTAAGTGCCACTTTTGTAAAGGCAAAGTGTAGGATTTTGCAATGAAAGTCCTACACTTTGCTCTCTCGTCTAAAAAGTAATACCGAAGTCGAGGTTGAAACAGCCCGTATGGGTGTCGTTGAAATTGTCCTTGCCTACATTGGCGAGGCCAATGTCGTAACTCGCCCCTAAGTAAAACATATCGAAACTCACGCCACAACCCAGTTTGACACCTCCATCGAAACGGTTGAAATTGTCATCGTATTCGTTCCCGAAGCTGCTATATGCCGCCCGATATTCATAATCCTTGATTTTTCCGCCTACACCGCAGGCGAGATAGCCACCAAGGAACGGCTCGATAGAGATATTTTTGTCGGTGTAAATCTTGTATTTGAGCAAGAGGGGAACCTCCAAGTAGTTCAGTTGGTAGGTGAATTTGTCCGTGCCACTACCGCTCTTGCCACCTTTTTCCGTATAGTACAACCCGCTCTCAAAGCACAAAGGCGTACCGGGAACAATCTCCGTGCCGACGGCAAGTCCCACGTTCAAGCCCGCCTTTGCCTTGTTGCCATCGAGATAGTGCGAGTCGGAATTGACCGTAGCAACGCCTAACCCCACACGGAAACCATAATACGTGCTGCTCGGACCATAATGGGAATGCGACCGAGGGTGATGTGTCGTGGAGTATCCACCCCGTTTGCTGGGCGGGATGGGACGACCATTGGGATAAAACTGTGCCGAAGCCGCCGTGGCGACCATGGCAATCAACATGGTGAGAAATACTGTCTTTTTCATCGTCATCATCGTTTTAAGTTGTTCAACGATGCAAAAATAGGCAAAAACCACCATTGTCTTTGACGGCTTTTGCCTATTTTATAGTGGGGATTTCCCTATTTGTGAGAGGTGTTTTAGCACAACCAACTATTTTCTCCTGTGCGACAATGATGGCATCGTTGCAAAGGTCACGTTCTCGCTCTTTCCTGAGTTCTATAATAATATTTCCGAATAACATAACTACTTATCTTCTTTTGTATTATCAAGTAATATATTCAATTGAGCTTGAAGCTCTTCTCTATTAGGAAGATAAAGCTGATAACGCGCTGCAAAAAGTTGGTTGTCTATGCCTTGGAGAGCATATTCCATCAACAGTTCATCTTTCCTTGCACCTAAAACAATGCCAATGGGGGGATTATCGTCAGGTTGACAAATTTCATTCTTGAAGTAATTCAGATAGAGATTCATTTGGCCAACATCTCCATGCTTTATCTCTGCTCGTTTCAGATCAATCAAAACATAACATTTCAATATGGCATTATAGAAGACTAAATCCACTTTGAAACGTCTGCTTCCTATTGGTATAAGATATTGACGACCCATGAATGCGAAGCCTCTGCCCAACTCCAGCAAGAACTTTTCCATATTATCCTTCAAGGCCTGTTCCAGCTCGGATTCCCTATACTGCTTTCGCTGTGGGATGCCAGTAAACTCTAAAACGTATGGGTCGTGGATAATATCAGATGGTGAATGAACTTGATGCCCCTCATGTGCAAGAGCAAGTATGCCTTCTTTATCTGTACTGAGCGCAAGTCTCTGGAAGAGGGAAGATTTCATCTGACGTTTCAGCTCTCTGACTTTCCATCTCTCTTTGATGCATTCCTTCATATAGAACTGCATTTCCAAAGGGTCTTCACATTTGAGTAATTCAAAATAATGACTCCATGTCAATTGGTGAGACAGCGTCTCACATTTTGGGAACGTCAGAAACAGCTTGCGCATATATGTAAGGTTAGATCGGCTAAAACCACGACCTTTTAATCTTGTCAAGTCTTTGGATAGGTTAACCAATAGCCTATCTCCATACTTAGCTTTTGCCTTACCTCCTTGTTCAAACTCTACGATATATTGACCAGTTTGCCAGTTAGCATCAAGCAACTCGGTATTGATAGCAAGAGCTGCCTTATTTTTTGCGTCTTCCCAAAGGTCTGAGATTTGTGTGACAACTCTCACATATTCGGGATCACTGGCTTGTAGTTGACTTGCTGCCAACATTGTAATATCACTATTCTTCATATATTGTCTATTTGTTTGTCAATCACATAACGTCATTTCTATATTGGCTATTGCGACCTCGTTGGAAATTATATTGCTCTTCTTGGCAAAAGCACATGTACTATGGTATATGCTTGCCGGATTCCAATCATTCTTAAATTCAATCCTATTGGATTCTTTTTTCTGCTTATTCAGCAGGTCTTCTATGTTTATTGCCAGTGCCATAGCTATTGTATTAGTATGTTATACGCTTCTAATTGATAAATACTCAATTCACACCGAGCATTCCCTCTGGGTACATGTGAAGTTGATATTATTGTTATTCGAGTTCTGTCATATAATAATTCAATCATTGAAGAAATCCTCTAATGGGCGTATTCTCGCACGATATGTGTTGATTTTATTTTTCAAGTTGGGTGTCTTGGGAAAACTGATTTCAAATGTGTTGTCAAAATGAAAGACGGCATAGTATGGAGAATGTTTGGGGTGAAATCCAAATACTTCCAAAGTCTCTTTTGACCATATCTTGAATGTACCTTTCGATTTCAATCTGAATAAGTGACAATCCTCACCATTTGTATGGAGTAATACATATTGCATCCGTTCGAAACCATATGTAACCAGGACAGAGCCTTTTGAATCGCCAATTCTTACATAACAAATTCCTGTTTCAAGCATCTTGGCTTTCAACTCTGGACGAGCATGATTTACTAAAACCATTACTTGTTCTGGGTCTTCTTCCATTCTCTGTTTCATTTCGAGAAAATGCAATTCTTCTCCAATATACTCCCTTCTTTTTATACTTAGATTTAGGAATTCGTTGCTTGAGTCTATACCTACGAAATTCCTACCTAATAAGTTTGCTGCAATACCAGTAGTAGAGCTACCTGTAAATGGGTCAAGTATTATATCTCCCTTGTTAGTGGAAGCTAAGATTGCTCGATAAAGCAGACGCAATGGTTTTTGAGTAGGATGCTTTCCTTGGAGTTTCTCCCACGCACTTGCTGCAGAAAGTTTCCAAACATCCTGCATGTAAACACCACCGTTTACCGCTTTTAAGGCATCTTGGTTGAAGGTATAATCTTTACTACTACGCCTTGTTGTCCAAATAAGATATTCAGCACAAAAGTTGAATCGTTTATCTGATAAAGTTACAGGTGGATCTGGCTTCTGCCAAACAACCATGTTAATAATCTTAAATCCTAATTCATCCAGACATTTCTCAACAGAAAAGATATTGTGATACGTTCCACAAATCCAAATGGTTCCATTCGGCTTTAGCAGCTTTGTGCAGGGTTCAAGCCATTTCCTGTTGAAAGTATCTTTTTCATCTCTTGAACGAACCCGATCCCATTGGCCTTTATCGAACTTGATATATTGCCCATTCACATTTACCTTCCCGTTACCTGTTGAGAGGAAATAGGGAGGGTCGGCAAATACCATATCAAAAGAGCCTTTGATGTTGTGCAAAACCTCAAAAGAATCACCCTGATAAAGAGTGAAATCGCAGTTCTGAGAAGAATAATATGGCTCTATCATCATTATACTGCCAATCTATGGGAATGAATCAAATCAACGGTTTCGTTCCTCTTTGCCAAATAGCCTTTGAATTCGTCACTCATAACACGAACATCTAGCGAGGGCTTGAACGTTGTATTTCTGATAAATGCGACATCGTCCGTTACCAAACTATCCTTGATCCTCACATAGCCATCGTTGTCTATTAGGATGATATTTGAGTCAAACAACTTGTGATGGTTTTGGCATAGCCATAAGCCATTATGTCCATTGATGGCATGGTTAAATTTTGTGTCATCATCGAGACCAGATGTTCTTGCAATTTGAGAAACGCCCCAAATGTGAGCACCTTGTATGATTTCTGGTATTTCACATCCACACAAGGCGCATCGTTTTGCCCCAAGTCTGCTGAAGAGGTTGTATAGGTAGGAAGCAGAGCGTAATACTGTTTTATCAGAATCCAAATAAGCTCGTTTGTCTAAGAAGAGTGATGTGTCATGAATCGTGATATTTCCCAAAGAAGAAATTGTGCTTATCGAGGATTGAGGTAAGCTTTTTAGATCTTGTTCGCAGATATTAAATAAATCTATAGGTTTGTCTGCGATGTGAGATACTGCCACGGCAAGTAATGTGGATTCATACTTGCTTGCTCCAAATGTTTTGGCATAAATCTGAATCTTTTCACTTGTCTTCGACACGTAAGAAGAGTTGTTGGACGAATTAGAAGTCTGATTCTCTCTTCGGTCAATAATCAAGTCATCAACATTTCTATATGGCAATATCAAAGTGTGATAATAATTGCTGATGTTGAGGAATTTAACTCCAGCAGTCATCAAAAGACGGTATACAAACAAATAATAGTTTGTGAATGCATTTCCATTATGGGGTATGAAATAATAACAAAGCTGTTTGTTAGGGTTACTATCAGAATAATATAGGTTTATTGCCGTAGGAACACTTTGAACGCCAGAATTACGTCCAGCAATATTTTCTTCTGATAACGACACATAGTACGTTATCCCTTCATACTCGACAAGGACAAGCCGTCCTTTGTTATATGTAGAACGGTCTTTTACTACACGAAAAGAACTCTGACCCGTTACGAGTTGGCAGATGTCTGTCAGCACCTCCCTAGTGAGAATTCTGTCAAAATGCCCTGGCGTTTTCTGCGCATTTGGCCTATAAGTAATAATTGCTTCCATAATCAATAATTTGTTATTAGCACCTCACGACGGTTGTTATATCTACCTTGGGGTATTTCAATGTCAATTACATGATAATTATTTCTCTCTGCCCAATTAGCAACTTCTTCATTATAAAAACCTTCAACCTGCAAAACATATGACAGCATGAATTGTGCACCACGCTGATGGATTAAGTCCAAGAAGGTGCATAGTCGTTGTTCATGTTCTATTGTCCAGCCTTCAAACCCTCTTTTCCCATCGTTATATACTCCCAATGTTGAACGATATGGAGGGTCAGCATAGACAAATGTATCTGGCATTATCTGATCTTCCAATCTGTCGAAACTAACATTCAGATATTCCACCCTTTTTGCCTTAGAACATCTTGCAAAAGTAATGAACTTTGAAAGAAGACATTCATTGAACCAACGCGAACCTATTGGGTTGTTAAACCCATGATCAGTATTGAAACGTATTTGCTGCTGGAAACCATATAGAATAAGAGTATATAGCATACGAGGGTCTCGCTTAGGGATTGGAGTGCTATTGTATTTATCTCTCAATGCAACATATCCCTCTCTGCTGTTGGGCGCTAATTCGTATTTCTGAATTAACTTGGAAACATAAAGCAAATATTCATACGTATCAGTACTGAATGACTTTATAAGTCCCTCAACAAAAGGATTAATATCATTGTAAACAATACGCTCCGCATCAATATTTATTCCTACATTGAAGCCGCCACCAAAAGCGTCAATAAAAGTGTGTAATGGGTGATTAGGCAGATATTGTTTAATGATAGGAACCATTTTCGTCTTGCTTCCAGTGTAATTAAGAGGAGATTGAACTATTACCTCTTCTGCAGGCTTTTTCTGTATATAAAACAAATACTCTTGATGCCCTTCAGCACCTTGACACTTCGTATTGTTATACTTCTTGTAATCTATTGTTTTACAATCGTATGTTTCTTCTATTCCAAATCGCTTGAGTGTCTTCTCTATGTAGTCCTTTGACATAAATCCATCATTATTGTAACTCAGAACAATATGAGAAGCTCTTGTCTCTGCTACCACTTTCTCAAACAGAATGTGAGCATGATACATCTTTGACCAGTTAGAACGCATTGGAGTAGTCGGTCGTGAGCCAGTTACTCTGCTAATTGGAGGATTATCATTTAATATCAATGTTTCCAATAAATGGTATTGTGTGCCATATTGGTTCTGGGTGTATGGTGGGTCAAGATACAAAATGTCACATTCTATATCTGAAATGATCTGCTCGATTTTGTCATTTTGACTTTCTACATTTTCGCAAACGCCCTCATTCGAATCAATTTTGCTGAAGATAATGGGCTTTAGTGCTCGCTTATCCCAATGTTTAAGATATGCTCCATATACTCCAGCTGTATTAGACACATCAGATACAGATTCTAACAGACAAGCCAAAAGATACACATACTCCTCTTCAGTTATTTGACCTTGTTCTTTCCATTCTTCAATTTGTCTGCGGAAATAATCGATACGGCCTGCATTCTCTTCCGAAAAATACATTCGCTCAGAACCACCAAGCGAATAATTCTGATAGATAAATCCATGAAACGTGTTATTTCCATTATTGAAAAACTCAAAAGGATCAAAACCAAGTCCGTCAAATGTACATCTATTTGCATACAATTTCCCTCTTGTAAAATACGTTGAGCATTTTAAAGAGTCATTAATGATAATATGGTCATAGATAGACTTCATACTATCAGCTACAGAACCCATACCGCAAAACGCATCAAAGAAAACTAAATGTCTTTGAAGTAGATTGTGCTCTTGCAGGAGTTCCTTTATTGAATCGGTTAAACTTTCTTTGCTTCCTAAATATCGCATATTTGTCTTTTCTGTCTATTGGGTCTTCCATTATCATTATTCAAAAATACCCACACACTTTCCCGAGTTACACAATAAGTGCATTTCAAGCACTGCCTCAAAAGCTAATTCGTTCAAGTTGTACATTTAAAAACCTTTATTTGAATTGTCAAAATTTAAATACAAAGATAATAATAAATAATGTAATAACCATAAAATAACAAAAAAATGGCAGAATTAGGGTACAATTAACAAAAAAGGCAAACTTCTATCTATACTAATAATTTATTTTGTTGCAACGTTGCCACACCTATCTCAACCCATTGGTAAACAAACAACTGGGCTGTGTCATTAAGGTGGCATTGGTGGCAGCACATACTGATTATAGCAAAATATTAACACAAAATAGGCGCAAAGATGCAACGAAATGAATAAGTATGGAATTTTCTGTGTCAAGTTTCAGCTGTCGGTACTTTCTTAGTTCGTATACAAGGACAATAACATAATATTCCCCCCAAAGGAATGATTATCTCAGATTTTATGTTTACCTTTGCATGACATTGATGATTTTGCTTAGGTACTTATAAAGAAAGATAAACACAGTACTGCGGAATTTAGGAAGGCTAAGATTGGTAATAGATCTGAACACGATGAATATGAATAAAAAACAGAAATTTCAAGCGTCTCTTGCTGCGCTTATCGTTGTTTACATCATAGTATGGCTGTTTTTCCCAGGATGGGGGGTCAGTAAAATACTTAGCATTATTGCTGGTGTATCTACCCTAATAGCCTTATATGGAGCCTATAAAGCAGAGGAAAAGAACAAAACAAAATGATAACCGATAATCCGCAGTTAATTTGTCAAGATTCTCATTTTGCCACTATTTGAGACATGTTTGTATTGTCTTGCCGTTGTGGTCCGCTTGGCAGGTGCGGCGAAGTTCCTGATGAGAGTCTATCACAGAGGGCAGGATAGAGTCAAATATGTCCAAAACGAAGAATATTCCCCCAAAGGGGGTGATTTTCTACGTTTTTTGCTTACCTTTGCCATGTCATAGATGAATTTCTGTTGCTTTGTTTTTGCAGCACCAAGGCAAGTAACAATTCTGACATGGCAAAAATCTGGGCAACTTTTTGTTGCTCAGGTACTTATCAAGAACGTTAGACTAAAGTGCTGCGGAATTTAGGATTATGAAGAAAAAGTTTTTGATGTCAGCCCTTTTGTTGTCGACATTCGTTGTGTCGATGGCTGCAACAGGTAAGTGGAACAGTCTGGTTACAGGTACGCCCATCGACTATACCGTCTCATCTGCCATGGGTACGGTTGCTACAGATGTCAGTGGAAACCCCATGACGGTGATTTATCTGGAGAATCTTGGTTTTCAGAAAATAGGACAAGTGAGTAATGCTGACAATGTAGCATGGTTACGTCAGCAGGGATATCAAGTCATCGAACTCGATTATGGTCATAGCGATAAGGCGGTGTCACCTACATTGAACAAAGATATAATAGCCATCAACAACAGTTTGCAGAATGGTACGTTCTGTGGACAGAATTGTTCTAATTCTCGCTCATATATCCTCATGGAAGGTTATCGCATCTGTCGTGATGTCTCCTATTATCATGACGACCCTACCGTATACAATTATCCTGATGCCTATAAGACTACAGAGGGCGACTCACTCTTCATGGATATTGTCTATCCCGCCAATCCACAATATGCAGTACCTGTGTTGTTGACATTCTCTTATAGTAACAGCTTTGCCACTGCCAACGATGGCATACTAACCGATGCAAACAAACACAAGCGTATGTTTCTGCCATATTTCTGGGGAGCGTTCAACGACAGTTTTGTCGAAGGGGTGTCTGCTGTAGGCTTCGCTTGGGCTGTATGTGACCATCCCAAATATTGCGATTGGGGACAAGGCAAATATACGGGTGGTGCCAACAAAAGTTTAGGTGCTGTTGAGGTAAATCCCGATGCCGTCCGCAAAGTGAAATCAGCCATCCGAACGGTTCGTGGCATAGGCCGTATGCTTGGACTTGGCGATGAAGTTGCCGTTACTGGTTTCTCGCGTGGTTCCACAGCTGCAGCTCTTGCTGTAGGCGATGGGTGGATAGACGGGTTTGAAGACTCCGCACGCGGACGTTTTCCCGAAGAGAGCAGTCTTGTACAGTGCGCACTGTTGGGTTCAGGCATGTTCGACTATCAGAGTGCCCTTCCTTCCTCCAATGAGTATACGCGCATCAATAATTACATTTCTGCAATGCCTAATACATCATGGGAGCAACAAGGCGCATTGGCTACCATTACGGGAAGCAATTCTGCACCCACTCTCTTCTTTCATAATTCTGACGATTTCTACGCCGACAAGGATAAAAACCCCCAAGGTCTTTATGCCACGCAGGCTGAGAAGATGAAGGAGAAACTTGAAAACTTAGGTGTGGAAACGCAAATCTTAAAAGATTACAGTTCTGGTCATGCTGTACCGCAGACAGAGAACACCCTACAACAACTGTACACATTCCTGTTGAGCCATGTCACTACAGGCATAACGGTCAAAGGCGATGTGAATGGTGACGGTGTTGTGGATATCAGCGACGTGGTTCTACTCGTGGACATCATCCTCAATAACGGAATTGGCGGAAACCAGGCGGCAGATGTGAACAATGACAACAATGTGGACATCAGTGACGCGGTCCAGCTCGTGAATATCATCTTGGGGCATTAGTTGTAAGCCCCCGAAGAAGGGCCATCCTGTCGCCCATTCAGGGCTTGAATTATACTTACAATAAGAGGGAGTGTCACATAATAGGCACTTCCTCTTTTTTGTTGATCATGAACTTATCAAGAAAGATAAACTAAAGTATTGCGGAGTTTAGATACAACTATAAATTTTTTATTTTTGTTGCAACGTTGCCACACCTCTCTTAACTTATTGATAAACAACTCATTGGGCGGTGTCATTAAGGTGGCATTGGTGGCAACAAATGATGATTTTAACAAAATATTAACACAAAATAGCCTCATAAATGCAATGAAAGAGTTGCAAATTTGCGTGTTTTTTTGTAACTTTGACACCTGAATTTAAGACCCTAAATTATCTAAAGGATAACGAATTTTTCACCCAAAATAATAACAAGAAAGGAGTAAAACATGAACGACGAATACTTCGATTTCGATGGTGTGCCCAGTGGCTATGCGCTCTGTTTCAATGGCAATTGTCCGCTGGGCGACCAATGCCTGCGACACCTCGCGGGCGAGCATGTGCCCACCCACCTCACGCGGGGCACGAGTATCTATCCCAATGCTTTTGCCAACGGCAAGTGCAAGCACTTCAAGCAGATTCGCATCGTCAAGGCGGCACGAGGGTTTGGCGACATACTCGCCAACGTGCGGCGCAACGACTATCCCGCCATGCGGCAACGGCTTTTGAAATGCCTCGGCACGGGCGGCACTTTCTACCGCTACCGCAACGGCGAGCGACTGCTCATGCCCGAGCAGCAAGATGCCATCAGGCAGGTCTTCCGCGACTACGGCTACGACGACAATGTGCAGTTCAATGGCTATGTCACCGTCTATGACTTCACTTGACACATTACCAAAATCGCTACCAGTATTTGGTAACGCCATTACCAGCGTATGGTAACGCCCTTACCAGTATGCGGTAACGTCATTACCACGATATGGTAAACGTGCTACCACGCTGCGGTGGCGAATGTAAACAATAAATTATCAAGAACAATATGAATACAATGAAGATTACAACCATCAAGACAAGCCGGACGAACCGGCAAACCAGAAAACTGGTTGCCCTTGGCGAACTCATGGAGGAGATGAGGCACGACACCAAGAACGGCGAGATCAGCGAGATGCGCTATTCCCTTCAGCTCTCCTGGCAACGCGGGGACGACGACATTTCCCCAACACGATACGAGGAGGTCATGCGGCTGCCCACGGTCTATCCTGCGGCCCTGCTGAACCTCGACAAGGACGGCAATAAAGTGTTAAACCACTTCAACGGGCTGCTCACGCTGACCGTAGGGCCGCTCCGCGACGAAGAGGAGGTGGAGATGGTGAAAAGGCTCGCTGCCGTGTTGCCCACGACGGTGGCAGCCTTCAGGGGCTGCAGCGGACGGACGGTGAAGGTCATCGTCGCCGCCACGCGGCCAGACGGCTCCCTGCCCAAAGACGACGAGGGT
>JAFRRN010000094.1 GCA_017428055.1 Prevotella sp. | reverse complement strand
TTCCACTTTCACGATGTCCTTCTTCAGCAATGCCGAGAGGATGGTTCTTGCGATTCGCTCGTCTTCCATTAGGTATTTGAAGACGATGTCATAAATGGGATTTGCTACAATCATAGTTCTATCTGTTTAATGTTAACACATCCGCAAAGGTATTGATAATCATTGAGATAGCCAAATTATTTGCCTTATTTCACTTTTTCTTTGGCATTTTTTGGAACTTATATGCCAACGTGATCATGGCGTAGCGGGGTATGCAGTTATGCCATGTCTCTGTCCGTCCCTGTGCATTCATGCTGTACTGCGTGGAAGAGAGTTGGTGCAGGATGTCGAAAGCCATGAGCTTGGCGATGAGCTTGCCCTTGAGGAAGGGATATGACAACGAGGCGTTCCAAACGAGGTCGTCGGTATTCATCATTTCGCTATTGTATCCTCGCTTACTGAACATCTTGATGTCGGTGGCGACATCCAACTTGACGACGGGAATCTTATACTTGAACGTCATGCCATAGTCGTAATCCACGGTGTTGATCTTCTCGAAATCCTCGCGGTCGCTGGTGGAATTGCGCCACCCGATGTTGCCATTCACTCCCACGGTGAGGTCGCCATATTGATAAGTCAAGCGGAGGTTGTTTTCCAAATAGAACGTGTTGACCTTGGAATAGTTGGAAGTCAATGAGACCAATTGCCCTTGCAGGGCCTCTTCTGTCGCCGTTTCCGTGGCCGTGGCGAGTGCGAAGTCAACGTTATGGGTATAGTTTCCCGATAGCGACTCGCTTAATTGGAGGCGTTTCTTCCTGTCGATGGGTTGCTCAAACCGTCCGCCCAGGCTGGCGTTCCAGTTGCCGTTGATGTTGTCTTGCATGAAGGTATAGGCTCCCGTCGTCGGGTTATACATAGACCGGGTACCTACGGCATTGCGAGTGACAGACAGGTTTCCCCATGTGGAGATGGTACGTTTCAATGAGTCGGTGCGGAAGTTAAGGTTCGTCGAGAGATTATGGGTGATGGTTTTCTTCAAGTTCGGGTTGTTGATATGCATCGACAAGGGGTTGGTCGTATCGTCTGCGGGCATGATGGATGCGAAGTCGGGACGTGACACATCCGCTGAATAATAGAACTGCTTAAATCCACTTTTTCCCCAATCGTAGTAAGAGACGCTTGGCAAGAGATACGTGTCATGGCGACGGGCAATGGTGTCGAGCTTGTCATCCATGAAGTGCATCCGCTCGGTATAATGCGTGAGTGGAAATGTGAAGGCGAAATAATGGTCATCATCCTTGCCCTGTGTATAGATGTTCACTATACCCCTGTATTGCCTTTTCAGGTTGGTGTGGCTGTCAGAGTTGCCATCGTCCAACACCGACATTAGCAGTTCGTTTGACGGAAGCCATCCCAAGGGGAAGATGGAAGATGCTTGGCCGTCGGTCGAAGGCAAGGCTGTTTCTCCTAACCAGTCCAATCGGTAGTTATAGTTGTGCGCACTATTATAATTCTGTGAATACTCCCCACCCATCTCGACATTCCATGAATTGAGGAAATGGATGGTATAACTCGCCTCCGTGTTGTAAGCATATCCATGGGAATGCGTGTCGTTATAGTAATTTCGGAAGTCTTTTCCACCCGTCTGTGCATAATAAGTCTCATTCTGCCGAAACGACTCGGAGGGCTTGTTGGAATTATAGGAGCCGGTGACATAGACATCCACATTGTCGCCCCACGGCAGTTTATTGAACCATCCGACAGCCCCGCCGAGACTGACAGTACGGTATTTATTCATCGAGACATTGCGTGACTGGTTGATGATGTAGTCGCGATAGGTGGAGTCATTGGACTCTGATTGGCGTTTACCGTCGCTATAAGATGCCCGCATGTTGGAATAGAGGCGGATAGGGTTCTTCAGTCTGAACATGTTTGACACGTTCAGGCGGAAGTCCTTTTGCTTTGAGAAGGAATTGGAGCCGCCCAAGATGTTGCCCTCCGTGGCAAACCGCTCGCTCAAGGTACGAGTCTCGTTATCGGCATCCGACCATTGCACCGTGCCGTCCATACGCTCCTCATAGTTTTTGTCTTGGTCTTCGGTGGTGAGATTGAATCCCACTTGCTTGGTCGAGCGCAGTCCCTGCGGCATGTTCGACGGCTCCCAGTCGCCCTCATATCCCGGTTTGCGCTCCTCGTTGACATTGTTGGTGTTGCCAAACATCGACAGGCGGGAATGGTCAGTGTAGTAAAGCCCGAACAGGCGAGCCATATAGCGGTTGTCCGTTCCTATGCCCGCCTCGGTATTGACGAGGACTCCACGGTTGTACTCCCGCTTCAACTTCACATCCATCACATAGTCTTTCTGCCCGATCTCCTCGCCTTTCCACTGGCTCTCCTCATTGCTCTTGTTGAACACCTCGACGCTTTGGACCGTGTAATAGGGCAGGTTGTCGAGCATCACCTGGTTGTTACCCTTGAAGAAGTCCTTGCCATTGAGCGTGAGATAGTCTATCTTCTTACCGTTGACATAGATGTCGCCATTGGCTTTCAGCTCCGCTCCCGGCATCTGGCGAATCAACCCGTCGAGCATGGAGCCTTCGGGGAGGTTGAATGCAGAGGCGTTATAGACGATGGTGTCGCCACGGTAGGCAATCTTCACCTTGGTGCCCGTGATTACCACCCCGTCAAGACTCGTCTCGCCAATGATGTCGTCGTCCGCCTTTTTCTTGAGGAGTAGGCGTGGCAGTTGGAACTCCGTGTTGCGGGCGATATACTTCATGTCGAAATCGACATAGTTGTCCTCGTAGCCTTCACACGACCCTTTCACGATGAACTTCTCCACTTTGCGCGGCACGCGAAACTCATAATAGCTGTCGCTCGTGCCCCACGACCAGTGATAACATGTCATCGTATCGACCACGGTGGAGTCGCTGCGCATCAGGGTGACATGGGCTTTCAATGCCGCCTTGGTGAACGAGTCGTACACCCTTCCGTGCAAACGAATGGTGGGAATTTTCTTACCCGTGGAATCTGTGACTTCCTTTTTGCCATCTGACGCTCCAACAATAATCACCTGCGACTGGATGGCAAGCGTCATGAAAAGGAATGATAAGAAGAATGAAAAGCGTTTCATTTCGTGAGTTGTGATGTTTGACCAATATATATGTAACAACGCAAAATGGGAAATCGGTCTATTTCCACTGAAAGTTTAACAATCTTTATACGTTGATGATGTCTTCAAATGCAATTGCAAGGTCCGTCATCCTATGGAACAACACATCGGCACCGGCCTGCCTGAGGATATCGTCGGGCAGAGGACCGCTATTCACGGCAACGGTAAGGCATTGAGCAGCCACACCGGCACGGATGCCAAGGGGCGCATTCTCCACCACGATGCCCTGCCAGGGATGGAGGTTGCCGCACTTACGCAATCCCATGAGGTAAGGGTCGGGCGCGGGTTTGCCCTTTTCCACATCGTATGCTGTTACGACATGGCTCTCGTCAAGAAACTCGCTGAAGTCTGTCAGCAACCGATTGATTAGAGGCTTTTGCCCGCTACCTGTCACCACGCCGACTGTCATTCCATGCTGCCGAATCTTTCGCATGAGGTCTATGACACCATCGAAGATGGCCGTTTCCCCCATCTCATGAAACAAGCGCGACTTCACATCGTACATCCGCTGCGCCTCATCAAGCGAGATGTCCTCGCCTTTTTGTTTCCTGACCATTTGCCGAATCGTGTCAATACCCCTTGCGCCCTCTGTGGCGTAGGCATCTTCCTCGGTCATGTGAATTCCAAATTGCGCCATTGAACGTTGCCAGGCAATGACATGATGGGGCATGGAGTCATATAACACCCCGTCCATGTCAAAAAGCACGGCTTTGGGATGAAAAGCCTCAAAGCCGTGCTTTATTAAGTATTGATTGATTGATTTGTTTATTGCCATTATAGATTTGAAAGTCTTATTGGGCCAAACGCTCTTGGATGGCTTTACTTTCTGCCTCGTATCCGGGTTTGTTGAGCAGGGCAAACATATTCTTCTTGTATGCCTCAACACCGGGTTGGTTGAAAGGATTGACACCCAAGACATTACCACTGATGCCACAGCCAATCTCGAAGAAATAGATGAGTTGGCCAATATAATATTCATTCAGTTCGGGAACGCTGACGCGGATATTGGGAACGCCGCCATCCACATGGGCCAAGCGTGTACCCAGCTCCGCCATCTTGTTCACTTCGTCCACACGCTTGCCAGCGAGGAAGTTCAAACCGTCAAGATTCTCCTCGTCGCTGGGGAACAACAAGTTACGATTGGGCTTCTCTATACTGATAACGGTCTCGAAGATAGTACGCTCGCCATCCTGGATCCACTGACCCATGGAATGCAAGTCGGTTGTGAAGTCGCAACTGGCGGGGAAGATGCCTTTCTTGTCCTTGCCCTCGCTTTCACCATACAACTGTTTCCACCATTCAGCAATGAAGTGCAACTTGGGTTGATAGTTGACCATAATCTCTATCTTCTTGCCTGCTTGAGCATACAAGCCATTGCGGACGGCAGCATATTGGGCGGCGATGTTCTCCTCAAACGGAACACCCAATGCCGTTGCCTTCTCCATGTCGGCAGCACCGGTGACCAACGCCTTGATGTCGAACCCGGCGCAAGCGATGGGCAACAAGCCCACAGGAGTAAGTACAGAGAAGCGACCTCCCACGTTGTCGGGGATGATGAAACTCTTGTAACCCTCCTTGTCTGCGCATGTACGGGCGGCACCACGCTTGGCATCGGTCACGGCAACGATGACATTCTTCGCCTCTTCCTTGCCCATCTGGCTCTCACATTGCTTCTTCAGTAAGCGGAACGTCAATGCCGTTTCCGTGGTTGTTCCCGACTTGGAAATATTGATGACACCAAACTTCTTGCCTTTCAGGTATCCTGTCAGTTCGGACAGATAATCTTCTCCGATGTTGTTTCCCGCAAAAAGGATGGTGGGGTTCTTCCTGTCGTTGACCAACCAAGCGAAGGAATTGCTCAATGCCTCAATCACGGCACGGGCACCAAGGTAGCTACCACCGATGCCAGCCACCACCACGACCTCGCACTTCTCACGCAACGTGTCAGCAACGGCTTGTACCTCATCAAGAAACTCTGGTGTAATGCTGGTGGGCAGATGCAACCAGCCCAAGAAGTCATTACCCGGACAAGTGCCATTCTCCAATGCTTCCTGCGCTGCACGTACCTGTGGCTCATAAGCCTTGACTGCGCCCTCCTTCAAGAATTGGGCGGCTTTTGAAATGTCTAAACTAATACTATTCATGATGATTATTTTAAAGATATGTATGATTTATGTCAACCAGTATAGAAAAAAGAATAATAAATAAAGGCGAGCAATGCCAAAAGAACCAGGAAAACCACAATTCTTATCAGACAACTTGCAATCTTTTTAATAACCAATACACCAATGATGATGGCAAGCAAAACGATTCCATAATAAATGAAATTATCTTCCATGGCTTTACTATTTATTTAAACAAATGCTTGAATGGCGCAGGGATGGGAGATACAAATTCCATTGGCTCATGGGTAACGGGATGATAGAAACACAACACGTATGCGTGGAGGCACAACCTATGCACGGGGTCATCGCCATTCCCATATTTGGGATCGCCACATACAGGATGTCCCAAGTCTGCCGAATGCACCCGGATTTGATTTTTCCGTCCCGTGTCCAACCGATACTCCACCAGTGAATAGTCAACAGACCGCTGAAGGGTATGATAATGGGTAACGGCAAACTTGCCACCATTGTCAACGGGCGAAGAGTAAGTGACGTAAGCCTTATTGTCTTTCAGCCAATTGGCGACGGTACCCTCATCGTTTTCCATCTCGCCTGACACAACTGCCAAATAACGACGGTCATAAACAATATAATGCCAATCGTGCTCGAAAGCTTTCTCTGTCTCCATGTCCTTGGCATAAATCATCAAACCACTCGTGTCTCGGTCGAGCCGATGAACCACATGGGCATGGCATTTCTGGCGTGTCTTGACAAAATAGTCATCCAACAACGACTTCACATTGAGCGACGAATGTCCCGCAGCCATCGAGAGGATGCCCACGTTCTTCTCCACGACAACCAAGTATTGGTCTTCATAAACAATCTTCACATAACGACTCTTAAACAGGTCGTTTCTCTTCGACTTGCTCACGCTAACCTTCATTCCCTTTTCCAAGGGGAAGTCAAATTGCGTCACTATCTTGCCATTCACTTTAATGCCACGACCTTTCAGTGTGTCTTTGATTTTGTTCTTACTCCCTTTCACATTGGCCAAGAGCCAATCCAAGAGTGGAGCCTCGTTTTGCACTTCGTAATGGTCGTATTCGCCACGTTTTTTATCTTGCATCATATTCTTTAATTATCGGAAACTATCAGTAAGCAACTTAATCTCTATTTGCGGACTGATACGCTCATACAATATATTATATACTGCATCGAGGATGGGCATGTTCACGTGCATGTGGTGGTTAATCTCCTTCATGCACTTCACGCCGAAATACCCTTCTGCAATCATCTCCATCTCTATCTGCGCACTCTTCACGCTATAACCCTTGCCTATCATGGTACCAAACGTGCGGTTGCGGGAGAAATTGGAATAGCCCGTCACCAACAAGTCGCCAAGGTAAACACTGTCATAGACATTGCGCTCAATCGGTTGCAGGGCGGTAAGGAATCGTGACATCTCCTGCACGGCGTTTGCCATCAACACCGCCTGGAAATTGTCGCCATACTTCAATCCACTACAGATGCCGGCGGCGATGGCATAGACATTCTTCAACACCGAAGAATACTCTATGCCTATCACATCACTGCTGGTCTTGGTCTTGATAAACTCCGAGTCGATGATGTCGGCAAAGGTCTGTGCCTTGTCAAGATTGGTGCAGCCGATGGTGAGATACGATAACCGTTCCAATGCCACCTCCTCTGCATGTGAAGGTCCGCCAATGCAAGCCAAGTTATCGTATGGCACATCATAAACTTGGTGGAAGTATTCTGAGCAAGAAAGGTTTTCATCGGGAACAATACCCTTGATGGCGGTAATGACGAACTTGTCGCGCAGCCGTGTCTTCAACCGCTTCAAGTGATTCTTCAAGTAAGGGGATGGGGTGACAAAGATGAGCGTATCGTATGCGTTGACCACCTTGTTGAGGTCGCTGAAGAATTCTATCTCATGGACATCGAAATGCACACTCATCAGATAAGCGGGGTTATGGCCAAGACGCTTGAATTCCTCAATGCGGTCATCACGACGCATATACCAGCCAATATGATGAGTGTGGCTCACCACAATTTTGGCAATGGCAGTCGCCCAGCTTCCCCCGCCAATAATCGCTATCTTACCGCAATTATACATCTCCCTTACTTAAAGGACTTTGAACCTTTTAGGCTTATTGAGCCTTGTCTATCCACGCTTGAATCTCATCTACACTGGGCTTGTCATAACCCAGCTTGTATTTCTTGTTGATCTCGCCTATCTTTTGTTGCAGACCTTGCGCCTTTTCCGTAGATATATCGTTTACGAGGTTGAAACCTGCCTTCCGCAACACGTAAACCCATGGTTCAGGAACGCCAACCGATGCCCATTCAGCAATGGAAGATTGAGGGATTTTCTTTTCGGGTTTCATCTGTGGGAAGAACAAGACCTCTTGAATAAACGTCTTGCCCGTCATGAGCATCACCAAACGGTCAATGCCGATGCCGATGCCCGACGTGGGGGGCATACCATATTGCAAGGCACGAAGGAAGTCCTTGTCTATAATCATCGCCTCATCGTCGCCCTTGTCTGCCAAACGCATCTGTTCCACGAATCGTTCCTCTTGGTCGATGGGGTCATTCAACTCGCTATAGGCATTCGCCAACTCCTTGCCATTGACCATCAACTCAAATCGCTCGGTCAAACCAGCCTTTGAGCGATGCATCTTAGTCAATGGACTCATCTCAACAGGATAGTCCGTGATGAAAGTTGGCTGGATAAATGTTCCCTCACAGAATTCCCCAAAGAGTTCATCGATGAGTTTACCCTTACCCATTGTCTCGTCCACCTCCATCCCCTTCTCTTTACAGAAGGCACGAATCTCCTCTTCTGTCTTGCCTTCACAATCAAAGCCTGTCTTTTCCTTGATGGCATCAAGAATGGGAAGGCGGCGATAAGGTGCCTTAAAACTGATGACTTGTCCGTCAACCTCCCTCTCGGGCTTCCCGTTCACGGCAATGCAGATGGTCTCCAACAACTTCTCCGTGAACGACATCATCCAATTATAGTCCTTATATTGAACATAGAGTTCCATGCAAGTAAACTCGGGGTTGTGATTCCTGTCCATTCCCTCGTTGCGGAAGTTCTTGCCAATCTCATACACACCCTCAAAACCACCGACTATCAATCGTTTTAGGTAAAGTTCCGTGGCGATACGCATATACATATCTTGGTCCAAGGCGTTGAAATGAGTGATAAACGGACGGGCGGAAGCACCGCCGGCAATCATCTGTAATGTGGGAGTCTCTACCTCAGTATAACCAGCATCATCAAGCACCTTGCGCATCGTGCGAAGGACGGTTGCCCGTTGCAAGAAGGTTTCCTTGACTCCCTCATTGACAACAAGGTCTACATAACGTTGGCGATAACGCAACTCGGGGTCGTCGAACTTATCGTATGCCACGCCATCCTTGTACTTCACGATGGGCAGTGGTTTCAAACTCTTGCTCAATAGGGTCAACTCCTGTGCATGGACGGAAATCTCTCCTGTCTGCGTACGGAACACAAAACCCTTCACACCAATGAAGTCGCCAATGTCTAACAGTCGTTTGAAGACGGTGTTGTATTGGGTTTTGTCATCCGTAGGACATAGGTCATCACGCGAAATGTATATTTGTATCCTCCCTTTAGAGTCTTGCAGCTCGGCAAAAGAGGCCTTTCCCATCACACGACGGCTCATCATACGACCAGCCACACATACCTCCCTGTGTGGGGCATCGTCCGTAAAACTCTCCTTGATCTCCGTACTAAAAGCGTTGGTGGGAAACTCTGCGGCAGGATATGGGTCAATGCCCATGTCGCGCAATTCTTGAAGGCTCTGACGGCGAACTATCTCCTGTTCGCTCAATTCTAATATATTCATACTACTTAATCAAATCTATTAAAAACGTTACAAAATTACGGATAATTATTGAAAAATGAAAATGGAAGATTGAAAAACGGCAGTTGCCGTATATTCTTCAATCTTCCATCTTCCATTATAATGCCTCTACTTCTTCAGCCGTCAAACCCGTAATCTCAACTATTGTATTCGTCGGCAATCCATGAGACTTCATCTTTCGGGCATTCTCCTTTGTCGCTTCCAAACGACCTTCGATAATTCCTTCAGCACGACCTTCAGCACGACCCTCGGCACGACCCTCGGCACGACCCTCGGCCCTGCCTTCCATTTTCGCGGTATCAACCATGTCGTTATTCACCATCACCTCATCAATATGCCAGTCGTATGCTTGCCGCTCCTCCTTGCTCATCCGCAGATATTGCAATTTCTCACGAGCCTCTTCCAAGCCTGGTGCCTGCGTGTCTTCCTTGATATGTCCCGTCTTCAGGTAGTCCAACCACTCCTCAAGAGGGGTTGTCGCCACCTTGTTAAACTCATTCACACGGATGATATAATATTCGGGGAACACCTCTTCCACGGGTTTCATGCGGATAAAGTCCCTGTCACGAGTGTTGATCTTCAACGTATCACCCGTATGCACTCCCACAAACTTATTCTGCCCATGATACAGATAATCCGCCCCCTGACCAAGGTCGAAATACAAGATGTTAATCGAATACACCTTCTTAACCTGATTGTATTTCTGCCCAAGGGAGATATGCTCGGTGATGGCTTTCGCCACGCCATAAAGGATGCGCTCTAAATAATACAACTCCCTTGCCTGTTGGATTTCCACGATGATAATCTCATCCTTGCTGTTCTTCGCCTTGATGTCCACACGGTTGTATTTTCCAAGGATATAGTCTTGGTTGCTCTCGCTCTCCAAAATCTCAACGATGTGGATAGGCTCACCCAAAAGCACGGTGACAAGACCCTCCAACACCCCGAAGTTTGCCTTGTCACGCAACATCCGTTTCGCGGCCCAGTCGAATCTCACATACTTGTTGTCATCTTCTTCCATTTCCCTTCAATTCTGTTGTTATGATGCAAAGATACGATGAAAGTTGTAAAGGTAAAAGGGTTTAACTTTATTTCACACCTTTTCCATCATAGCTTGATGTATATTTTCCGTTTATACAAAGGCCACCCCATCAAGAAAAGTAACAAAGTAAACGACAATGCGTAAGCCAATGATTGAAATTTAGGCCAACTTACGATGCTGCAAATAGTGGAATAAACCCAATCGCTCACGCCCAAATGTCCAAGGAAGATGGCAAGGAGTTCACTTGCCACATAAAGGAACAGGGGATTCACGCCAAACACCAAAGCCCATTTCCATGCCTTGCCTTTCCGTTGGACATCAACGGAATACATGATCATCCCCTGGAGCAATGCCCCCAAGCCACATGCCACCATCACATAACTGGGACTCCAAATGCGTTTGTTCAAGGGCAAGCCCCATGAGAGCAACCATCCCGCAATGGTCAGTATGCCGCCAATGAGCAGGAACGACAACACCTTATTATATATATGGTCGGCATCCATCATCCGCTTGCCGCAATAAAAGCCTATCAAGACATGGGCAACGGAGGAAATGGTGCCAAGCAAGCCCTCTGGATCCACGGGGCTTTTGTGATACAGATGGTCATAGCCAAACAGCCGCAAGTCCACTTGGGCAAGAATATTCGTGGTTGAGTCATAGTCATATCCATGACCGAGAATAAGGATGGCAGAATATACCACCAACAATCCCACGATGATCTTCACCAAATGCCGATGACTTACCGTGATCGCAATCATCGAAACGGCAAAATAACAGAGGGCGATACGACCCAACACCGACCAAATGCGCAAGTGGGCAAAATCCCAAGGCCGCCCGTCGAGAGCCATCTCCACCCAATGAATGCCCAAGCCTATCAAGAACAACAGCACGGTACGCTTGACGATTTTCCTCACCACGGCACCTGTCATCTTGAATCCCGCCTTCCTCAACGACAGGTAAGTGGAGATGCCCATGATAAAGATAAAGAACGGAAACACCAGGTCACACGGCGTCATCCCGTTCCACTTGCTATGCTGCAATGCCGCAAACGACTCGCCATAGCCATTATTCACCAAGATCATTCCTGCCACCGTCATGCCCCGCATGATGTCGAGCGACATCAGCCGCTGCCCTTTCTTCACACCGTCTGCCATCTGCATAGTTATTAATGGGATTGCCCATATTCGTTATTGATACGCAAATATAAGCATTTTCAACATCATTCTTTCATTCAGATACATTATTTAACAATTGTAATCAATAGACAAACATGAAATATAGGAATGAAGAAATGCAAGAAATAATGGCAAAAACACAATGATTTTCAGTATAAACAACACAAATATTCAATAAGGTTCAAAGCCAATTTCGCTGATAATTGATCTGCTTTTATACGTGCAGAGTCTATCGTATCAGATTTCTTTATTATAAAAGGATATTGAAAAACTATTTCCCCAGCATCAACCTTCTCTGTTATTTGATGCAATGTGACTCCACTTTTACGTTCATGATTCCGAAAAATCTCTTCCCATGGATTTAAACCTGAATATTTTGGTAATAGTGAAGGATGAATATTAAACGCACCAAGCCGAGGACTTTCAAAGATATCTTTTGGAAAAACAATAGGACAACGATAAGTTATTAAAAAATCTAAATTACTATTTTTAATGACTCTTTTTATCATTTCTAATGTGTGAGACCCATACACATTACAGTCTATCGTAGATAATTCTATTTCTACATTCTGCTCAAGTACTGTTCTCACGGAATTAGTGGAGGTTGTAACAAGTAATACTTTCATGAATTAGTCAATTCCTGGTATAAAACTGTTTTGATTATGTTTTGCCAATTCTCGTATGACAGCAACCAGAAGATGTATCGCATTTTCCACATCCTGCTTATTACACATCTCAATAGGAGAATGCATATAGCGACAAGGTATATTTATGTTTACCGTTGCAATTCCTTTTTGTTGGATTTGGAGCGAAGCCCCATCTGTACCACCATAAATAAAACGCCCCAGAGATAATTGGTAGCTGATTCCCTCACCATCTGCCACCTCTTTACATATCCTCCGTAATACTGGATTATTGTCAGATTTTACATGCATTCCTATTCCTTGCCCCATGCAAAGAACTCCCATTTGATTATCATGAGGTGTAGGTGTGTCGGTTGCATAATCGACATCTATTACAAAACAGGCATCCATTGGCGTATTTGCTGCTAATATGGAAGCACCACGCAACCCGACCTCCTCTTGAACAGACCCCATGAAATGAAGATTAGCAGACACACTATTCACGGAAAACCATCTCATGCACTCATTTAAGACAAAGAGTCCGATGCGGTCGTCTATTGCAGTTCCACAAATAAATCCTTGACCCATTTCTACAACACGTGGAGCAAACACGGCCAAATCTCCTATTTCAACCATCTTTTTAGCCTGATCATAGTTAGACGCACCTATATCCATCCAAAGATCTTCATCAACAAGCCCTTTTGGCTGACTATATTGTGAAGTTGGATCGAATCCAATAATTCCATCAATGATACCATTTTTAGTAAGAACTTTCATAGATTGCCCAAGTAAAGTATGAGGTTTAAGACCAATATGACGCATTTGCAATAATCCATTCGACAATATCTTTGTAATCTGCACAGCAACAGTATCCATGTGCGCCACAATCCCAATATTTAATGTCTCTTGAGATTTAAATGAAGCATGGACATTACCCATAACATCCGTCTTGACTGAAGCTCCAAGGCTCATCCAATACTGTCGAAGGTAGTTGGCCATTGCATTCTCTTCCATTGATGGTGAGACAATGTACATTAAGTCGCAGAGGCGATTAAATGCCTCATCATTAAAAAACCAAATTTTATTCATTACTGTGGATAGTTTTTCACATTATATTTTCTGTAATTAATGCACTCAACATCTTTTACCAGTTGCCTAAACTCCTCATTCGTCATTTTAGATATATTCACGATAGGGCATCCGTCTTTAAGAAATTGTACGGGATCTGGTATGACATTATTTTTGCAAGCACGTTCATAAAGGTCTGTTCCAGGAAAAGCAATTATCATATCCACATACAATCTATACTGTTTGCGATTCTCATAAAACCATTTCAAAGTATATTGTGCAGATTCATATGTTTCCTCTGTGTCACCAAAAATAACTCCTGAACGCGAGTTAAGACCTGCATTCTTTAGCATTTCCAAAGCATGTTCTATCTGATTTCGTTTGACTCCCTTTTTCATACTTTTCAAAATCATATCATCGGCACTCTCTACACCAACAAAAACATATCGACATCGAGTGTTTTTCAAAATGTCTACCAAATCCTGATTAATACTGTCAATTCGTAATTGAATAGACCAATCAACATCGTATTTGTTTATACGCTGGCAGAAATCATAGACACGCTTATTGTCAGTAGCAAAGAGTTCTTCACGCAATGCAATATATGAGACTTTATAGTGGGCTATCAAATAATCAATTTCAGAAAAAATGGAATCTAATGAACGTTGACGATATTTCGTTCCAGACGGATGAAAGCAAAACGTACAGTTATATTTACAAGAACGCCCACCAATAACCGATATGGGAGTATACTGTTTCCCATCATCACTTAAATCTGGATTTTGTTCAAGGTATTCTTTGTAATTGAAACCTTCATAATCAGGAAAAGGTAAACTATCCAATTCCATAATCTCTGCACGAGGGAGTGTTTTGCGTAACATACCACCATCACGGTATATGATGCCCCTGACAGATGCAAGAGACCCACCATTAGTTAATGTCTGTAATAACTCCACAGTTGTCAACTCACCTTCTCCTATGATACCACAATCTGCGTTTTCAAAAGCCCGCATAGCAACCTTTGGTGCAGCTGTCATGATTCCTCCTCCCACAACAATAAATATCTTCGGATTAATCTTTCGGGCATATCCAACAATACGTGCCAAATCTTTGTATTCTCCCGATAATCCTCCGACTCCTATTACGTGAATATCATGAATAATACAATAATCTCTTAAAACTTGGTACTCATCTCCTTCAATATGATTGAGATTTAACGTGTGAACCATGCAAACTCCACTCTGTTTTACATAAGCAGACACATATAGAATTCCCATCGGCATGACATAATGTCCCGACATTCCATAAGTTTCGTAACAAGGAATAACAAATAGGACATTCAATTGTTTCATCAAAAATTATAATACGTTTTGTTTTATTTTGTTTGTTATATATTCCTTTAAATCTTTACCTTTTGCCTGATAAAAAGATTTACTGATAACCTCCAGTAGTTCCCTTTTCAATGCCTTACGCATGAATTCACATCGAACTTTTTCAAATCGCTCATCAAAAGAATCATGGAACAATCTACATCCACCGCCACAATTCCATTTTGCAAAACAATTATGGCACATTGGTTGAGAGTAAATATTGTTATGATTGATAATATTGGAAAAACGGTTTTCATCAAAAATAAGTGTGCCATCATTCGTTGTTCCAAAAAGGTAGTCATTGTATCTATCTTCTTTCGGGGATGACACTCGGGCACATGAAGAAATACTCCCAACGGGTGTCAGCACTATTTTTCCTTCGCAAGTACGATCTCGTATCATCGACATTGTTTCAAGAGCCACACTCTCCAGAACGATGCCATATTGTGTTGCCAACGTTTTAGCTTTATAGTATTCTTCAAGAAAGCTATCATAATAATCTTTCAATGTTTCTGGATTGGGGAATAGATTAGGGGCGAGTACGACATCAAATACGACTTTTTTTATTTTTGGGAAGCGATGAGCCATCTCTTCAATCATCTCACACATGTATAAAACGCTCTCTGGCGTAAAAGTTGTCCGAATCCCAAATGAAAAGTTACGCAGCAACATCATGTCAAGATTAGAAACAACACGATAATAAGAACCCCTCTCTTTATCTTGAAAACGTTTAAGTATCTCAAAAGACACTGCCATATTGACATTATTCTCTTGAAAGAAATCTATTATTTCTGGCGTAATAACGCTACCATTTGTTACTACTCCAATATTATAATAATAACCTCTTCCACGATTCACTTGCTTAATATACTCTATGGTTTGTTTAATTAGACTAAAACTCAACAAAGGTTCTCCGCCACCACTAAAATTGATTATATAAGGATTTTCCTGTTTCTTACCAGAACAAAAGAGATAGTCAACGACTGCCTTTATACATCTAAAATCTACCTGTTGATTTGATCTGCCTACCGAAGAATAACAGTATATGCAATTGAAATTACACGTATAATTTGTTAAAATGTCTATTTGATATAAGTCATGGGGCGTCTTGGGTAAGTGATGAATAGGAAATGATCCTTTAGAGAGAAATAGATTAAACATCTTTTCTTGAGTTTTATCATCCGATGCCCCGTTTACATAAACTTCCATTTCTTTTACCATTTGGGGCGATGCCAATGAGAAATGTCCATTCATAGGCGAATAAACCAAAAACACACGCGATTCTTCAACGCCCCAATAATCTCCCACTCCAATAGGGTAGATGTTTAAGTAATAAAGTTTTGGAAAAAACATAACAGTATCTTTTATAATTTTGACGCAATATCTGTATAGAAATCATTTCCTGTTGCCATTTTATGCTTTCTTGCAAGTTCTTCTATAAGACTATTACGTAACATTCTGCGGTAATGATTGCATATTGCATCAAATATATCTGTTGAGTATACCCTTCGACTACTTGGACACCCACCACCACAATTCCACCGAGCATAACACGTCTTGCATTTCTCAATAGTATAGATATTGCCACTGGTCAATCTTTCAAATGCTTCTTGATGAAACAAGACTTTATTGTCTTTCAGCTCACCTATCACGGATTCCTGATAATCTGGTTCATCAGGAGATGACACATCCGGACATAATGTCAGCGTTCCATAGGGGGTGAGACACAACAAATTATAACAAAAACGATCACGATGAGAATAGTTAAGCAAATGAGAAGAAGATGAGTGTAATGTAATTCCATACAATTCGGCACGGCGAGTACCCTTTTGGTATGATAGGAAATAACGCTGGAAAAAGTTATCTACAATGGCGGTCGAGGTGAAGTATGCAGGATCCACCACTTGTTGACAACTCATTTTACAAACCAAAGGAAAATGTTTATGACAATAATCCACCATTTCAGGGATGCGGTCTACATTTTCTGCTGTAATCGTTGAACGAACATAATTTTTTATTCCCTTCTCTGTCAAGTGTTGTAAATTCTTTGCCACTTGAATATAGGGGCCTCTTTGTACACGTTGGACTTCTGGTAGTATTTCGAAAGATATTTGTACTGTAAAATCATGTTCCTTCAAGAATAATAACTCATCATCATTCATAAGAGAGCCATTAGTCGTCAAAGAAAAGTGGATTGTAACATTTTCCTTTGCTGCCACATGTTTTGCATATAGTGTTGACTGTTTAAGTAAAGGCCAGGAAAGCATGGGTTCACCGCCCCCCATAAACATCACTGTCCTCTCTCTGACTGCTTTCCTTTTTCCCGACAAGAAAAAATCGAGCAAAGGTTTAACCTCGTTCATCGTAAGTTCGACCGAAGAACGACCCGCTGCCGAATAACAATATGTACAATGAAAATTGCACTTCTCATTCAGTAACAGATGCAATGTACAAAAAGTGTCAGTTGAAATCTCATGGGTTGGTAGGGATTCAGCATCCATCAGATTTTGGAGTAGGTCTCCTATTTCCCTTTGCTTAATCTGTTTTTCCAGATATTCCACTTGTCTTGATGTTGCCAGAAAGAATTGATTTTTCAGAGGTGCATAAACCAAATAACATGCTTCTGGATCATTGTCGAAAAAATCACCAACAGGGATTGGAAAAATATTATATGATTCAAGTTTTTCGCTCATCGTTTAACTCGTTAATGGTAGTTTGCTACTGGGAATTTCTCGTATTAGCCTTCCATCTTTATCTTTTCGTAAATATGATACCCCTTTTTCTGCCCATATTGGATGCATAAACATAAAAACATCACATACGGCAGATTGCAATTCCATATCTTTCTTTTTTTCAAAAGACAAAACAAAAGCTTTGTCAACAACATTAATACCTAATCCTAACTCAGATTTTTCTATAAAAGTTATTTTATCAGAACCTATCCATAAATCAGGAGATTTCATCATCTCACGTAATTGTTCATAGTTTGCAGACTCACTATATATGGCAATAATACCTGAATAGTGCATATCATCTGTAATCTTATCTATGCGCAATGTAACATACAACTTTCTGGGAACATTTCTGTTCTTAACATAATACTTTTTAACAGGAATACTATAAAATAAGCATTGACCTGCAATGAAAGAATCAAAATGGAAAGAAGACAACAAACACTCAACAAACTGCAAAATCTCATAATTTTCATCCACACATAACCCACTAAAATTACGCAGTGATTTACGCATACAACTATCTACCTTACGTTCTTTATTCACGTAAAGGGAGTGATGGAAAACATTTACTATCTCCATCAACTCATTCCAGATAGATCCATCTGCACGTTCTTTTACTTTAATTTTTTGAAGAATATATTTTAGGTTTTTGCTTATTACCACCATGTCTTCGGAATCTGCGTGCATACCAATTGTAGCAATTCCAAATTGTAAAAGCTTTTCACTCTTCTCATCCACGACATTATTGACCACCACATTCTGTAATATGGACAAAAAGGACTCATAAGCATTCAATCGATTTTCAAAAACTTTCTTATTTTGTTCTACCGCACTCTCATTGTTAGCCTGACCTTTCAAAAGCGAATATGTGATAACTGAAACTGTGGCAGCACCCAACAAAGCACTGATAAAATTACGTGACCATGTATCTTCTTGTATTTTTTCTCCAGCAAAAAGAAGTATCAACAAAAGAACAAGGACAATACAACATAACACGATAAAAAGCAAGTATTTTTTTGCCAAAATTGATATTTTTTCAAATGTATGTTCCATAACTATAATCATCTCGATGAAACGGAAGGTGCGTCTTAACACACCTTCCACTACTAAAAGTTTCTTTAGCTATTGTTGCAAGCGCAAGAACAGCCATAACCGAAAACATCACAACAACCCGCTGTCGCATTGCTGCAATTTTTTTCGTTTACAGTATAAACATCTGTCAACATAACTTTAGTAATTTTTTATTTTCCCTACTCTTTTCTGGCTTTTCGGATTCCGCCTTGCTATCAATTTCATATAAGCCATAGTATATTATGAACTATTGCCCGATAATACTATACAAGACAGTGACAACATCGGTGATGTTGACAAGGCCATCAGCAGTCACATCGGCAGCCGCAACGTTGAACCCGCCAACCTCATTGCCGATGATATGGCTCACCATCGACACCACATCCGTGATGTTGACGAGGCCGTCGTTGTTGACATCGCCCATGAGGATGTCGTCTACCGTCAACGTCGAGGTGTACGTGGGTGCAAAGATAGTGTCAAAGGCGATACCCACCTTCTTGGTCATCTGCACATCCTGAAGGATGATGGGATAGTCGCCCACCTCTACGTCATCCGCAATTTCCAATACCACCTGGAATACAGGGCCGTCCATCGCACCAATTTTCTTGACGGAGGCGGAAAACAGGGCTATGGAATACGTACCCTCCGACCGCTTGTTGGCGACAAGCGAGAATTGGTTGCCAATCCCACTCACCAACGACACCTGATAGCCGCCATTGGCATCTGTGGCAACCGATACGCCATCGGGCAAGACAAAATCCAATTGGAATCCATAGATGTCCTCGTCGCATTTCATCTTCACGGGCAGCACCACGCTACCACCAGCCCGTCCTTTCACGGCCTCGATATACATGCAGTTGGCCACATCCACGTTCACCGCCGCCGTTGCTCCATCAAGGATGGTCTTCACGCCATTGGCATCGACAAACTTCACGTTCCTCACTTCCACCGTGCCACCGCTGAAGTCTTCGCTCGCCGTGACACTTACGTTGACCACCGCCCCATTTGTTCCCGTGATGGGCTTGAGGCTCATCGAGGTGCTGACCAAGCGATACGAGCCGTCCTCCTGCTTGCCGATGGTCAATGTCTGCGAGGCATCGCTGAAACGAGCTGTCAATGAGCAATCCGCCTTATTGATTGTCAAGCCATCGGGCAACACCAAGTCCATCTGAAAACCGATGTATGTCGACACGGTATTGTTCAAGTTGATGGCAAACGTCTTCTTCTCTCCCTGCTTGATGGAAAAACCTTCCACCTCGATATTGTCCGCAAGGGTGGCATTGCTGACACAAAGCATCAGCAACGCCATAACACCTAATATTCTTTTCATATCCATAAAAAACTTACTTCACAACAATTTTCTTTCCATTCTTCACATAGATGCCCTTGCCCATCGTCTTCACGCGGATGCCATTAAGCGTATAGGCAGCATCGTCGTCCGCCTCGTGGGCACCGTCTTGCGCAAACGATTGGACGCCCGTCAACTCGGCAACGTCGATGCCATCAAGTTGATGGCTGTCGCCCTGCACGGTCACGAAGCGGATGTTGTCTATCACGATGTCATCGAAATACCTGTCGCTCAATGTGAAGTTGACCAACTCACCATCATTGCCGCGCAAGGGGTTATTGGCTATCGACACCACGGCGACACGATACCAGCCCTCGCCCATCTTATTATATAATAAGGTGTGACCGTTGCCGCGACGCTCGTTGAGCAACACCGACTCCACATCCACGTCATCATCGACATGGATGTCAAACTGGAACGCCGTATAGGCCGAGGCATTGCCCACGAGCAGCGACACCGTGCCGTCGGCAAAGTGTGCGCTTAACGTCGGAACGGCATGGCCACTCGCAACCTGCCCACCAACATTTGCCCCCTTGGCAAACGAAACGTCACCAGCAATCTCATTCACCAACGCCACGGCATCGCGCACATCCACCTCGTCATCGGCATTGAAGTCTGCCAAGAATTCGACATACCCGTCATCCTGCAAACCCACAATGCCACGGGCAATGCCAACCACGTCGGCAACGTCAATCTCATCGTCCCTATTCACGTCGCCAGCCTCGTAAATCGGATGCTCTGTCTTCCATTCCAAGGACTGATAAGCAGACTTGGCTCCGTTGGGAACGCAAATGATACCTTCATAATAATCATAATTCCCTCCTACTACATTTTCAAAATTATCAGGTGGTGTACTACCTTTCATCAAAATAGAAGATAGGCTTCCACACCTATATAGAATACCATCGCCAATAGTAGTAACACTACTGGGAATCGTGATAGACGTCAAACCATCACTCCATCGAAAAGCATCCCTTCCAATTTCGGTCACGCTATTTGGAATAGAAATTGAAACCAACCCATCACAGTCAAAAAAGGCGTATGAACCTATCGTTGTCACACTATTTGGAATAGATAATGATTTTAACCCATAGCAAAAGCTGAAAGACCAATGCCCTATGCTTGTCACGCTATTTGGTATTACTACAGATTCTAAATTTGAACATCCAGAAAAAACGTAAATACCGATTTCGCTTATTCCATTGGGGATTGTTATGGATTTCAATCCTTTACAACCACTAAATGCAAAATCGTAAATTTGCTTCACACTATTTGGAATGTATATAGATTCTAAACTTGAACAATTACCAAAAGCATCAGCACCAATAATCGTAACACTATTAGGAATTGTTACAGAAGTAAGCCCAGAACAACCATAGAAAGTACCCCTATCTATTTTTGTAACACCAAATGGAATGGTAATAGATTTCAACCCTGCGCAACCAGAAAATGCATAATATCCTATGCTCGTTACACTACTGGGTATTGTCGATGAATTACTACCTATAATGAGTTTATTCGTATTGGTCTCTATGATAGAATTACAATTATTTCGAGAATCATAACGACTATTTCCACTAACAACTATAAATCCCGCACAGCCCGTGAATGCCAATGGTTCAACCAATGTCAAGCCACTTGGGATGTTGACAACTCCCAAATGATCACACCCCATGAAAGCATAATTACGGATTGATTCCACATTGCTGGGTATTTTCACTGATGTAAATGCCGTACAATCAAAGAATGCACTATCCGTAATCGTTGTCAATCCCGTGAAATTGACCAATTCATCAAAAAGCCGAATGGACTTATTCCCTTTAAACACTTTACCTATTTGGATAACATCTGCCGCCTCCGCATACGACAACTCACCATCGCCATTGGTGTCCCAATTCTCTACACAGATGCGCTTCACCTCGGCATCGGCAAATTGGATGCAAGCAGCTGTATCAACTTCCACATCCACAATATTCCAAAAACTACTCCAACCTTCTGCATTACTATATACATCTTTAGCTCCAATGGGAACATATAAAGTTATTTCAAATTCCCCTCCTGAAAGAATATCAAAAGAGACAGAGCCATCATCCTGAACATGACTTCCCATTTGGGGCGGATAAACACCATTCATACGTATTGATTCAAGGCTACTACAACCAAAGAATGATC
This sequence comes from Prevotella sp., assembly GCA_017428055.1. Taxonomy (GTDB): domain Bacteria; phylum Bacteroidota; class Bacteroidia; order Bacteroidales; family Bacteroidaceae; genus Prevotella. Next base: position 51,385 of record JAFRRN010000094.1, on the reverse strand, counting down.
CCCATCCAACCTCTGTGACAGAAGCAGGAATCTCAATGGTAACGAGAGATATACACCCCCAAAAAGCGAAACTACCAATCTTCAATAAATTTTCAGGAAGTGTTATCGATTGCAAATTCGTACATTCACTAAAAGCATTATCATCAATACTCTCCAATCCTGTAAAATATTGGAGTTCATCAAAAGTCACTATCGCGCTTCCATGGAATTGCCATATAGAAGTCACATTTGCCGCCTCATCATACGAGAGTTCGCCGTTTTTATCGGTGTCCCAATTTTCTACGCAAATGCGTTTTACCTCGGAATCAAAGAAAAAGATGGAGGGACTATAAGGCACTTCCTGCACCGTTTGAACATCATCAATATAAGGAGAGGCCTCTGCTTGCATCATGCCAATGATAGGCAATAATAATAACAATATCTTTTTCATACGTTTATTTTATTTGGGTACGTCAATTAATTATATTTTCGTTACTGTATTATTTGAATTCTTTTTCCAATGCCCTCCGTCCTCATCCGTGTAGGTGCCATCCCAGTTTCTTGTAGCTATCTTGTCACGGCTAAAGAGACCTTTGCCTATGATTTTAATTCTTTCAGGGTTTCCTCCATCTATTGCCAAAATGGCAAATACCAATACGATGACGAGGCATATCACAAGAAATATAAGAGCCATCGCCGTTGCGCCCGCAAGGAATCCAAATACACAGACACCAGCAAGGAACAACAGTCGCCCAATGATGCGCCCAATGCTCTCTTCTGCCTCCAACACGAAATAAACATGAAGCGAATAAGCCGCAAAGAGCAACAAGGGAAGTAACGTGCATAAGCTACTCCAAAAGCCATGAAACCCCAAAATGAATCTGCCACCAATAGCATTCCCGATTTCCATGATGGCTCCTATGACCACGCTTAATAAATACGTCGTGTATTCAGACCCGACGAAATTAGAGACGTTTTCGTTATTGATATGCAAGTCCTCGATGGGACCAACTTTCGTTCTTCCAAACAATCTTGCTACGACTTTGTCAAAATGGGCAAATAAGGCAAATGCCCCTCCTACGAGGAGGACGGCGGCTGCGATGTTGATAATGATATGCATGAAGACATTCATGGTAATGATGTTATTGAGTCCGTTTCTATATTGACATTATTCACTTGGGTAGAGTCTGTCGATGGCCATGTTGCTTTGGGCTTTTGTTCTATCGACAAGGCATAAAAAAGATAAGATACTGTAAGCACGACAAATGTACATATCGCAATGATTGCATGTTTCTTTTTCATCTTCTTAGATGTTTTTTGTTGGGATTGCAAGACTTCACATAGGGAGGATTATCAGTATTCAATTTGTTTTGGCACATAGTTGTCAAGGTCAAGGATATGTTTGTTACATGGAGGGAGCTCCGATAGGGCAATTTCCTGTTCTTCAAATACAGTGCCGTTTGCGGTCTTAAGATAATAATGCCCTTGCGACAGATAAACGACATAGCCAGGACGGCACAACTCATTTCGCTCTCTTAATGCAGCAATTCCCGCCTTGAAACCTCGCTCGCTGGCTTTCCGATAGACATAATGGGAGCATGTCTCACGAAAGATGCACTTCTGATGCCACTTCGTGGGAATCTTCCAGTATACGCGGATAGCCAGCAAGAGCAAGTGTTTCATCATGGATGCCGCTTACTTTTTAAAGATAGCCACGGCAACAGCAACCATATACCCAGGCTTTGCACCGATGCCAAGACATCCATTGGTACCCTCCACAGTAGTCGTGATGTCCTCTAATCCCACATACTCATAACCTTGCGACCGTTGTTGGTCGATTAGCTGTTGTAGCTGGCGGGCAGCCTCATCGGCAGAACCGTTCCTTTTGAGGGAAGCGTTAAAAGGAAGAACTTTGTATTCCATAATTCATTATATTGTTAGTTTGTCCCTACTCTATTTTAGGCTTTTCGGGATTTCGCCTATACTATCATTGTTTAATGGTGAATCTTCATCTTTCGTAGCAGTATATGTTTCCATCTTCGTACAGAGGGACTTCTTGATGTATGCCTCCCTTCCATCGGATAGAAACACCTTATACCATTTGCCCTTGAGTTCCAAGACCTCGAAACGCTCGCCCTTGGGAGCTTGCACTTTCGTTCCATCGGGTCGTGTACAGATAGCATAATTTGCCCCAGGACCTGTACGGAGGTTGGCCATTTGCACTTTCACAGCTATTTGTCCTATTGCCTTCCGTTTCACCACTTCGCTGCGAGTCGTTTCTTCCTTGTGGGAACTAAAATCAATAGTGGTTGGGAGAAACAACAATCCAACTACCAAGAGAAAAATGAGCGTCGCCCCGACCAACCATACAAGGGAATATGACTTTTCGTCAAAATTCCTTGAAATGATATAAAACAACACGGGAACAATAACGCAAACGGCAGCGGCGATATAGGGAATGAACGCATTGACCAAAGCCAATGGGGTGATGATGATGTAGTAAAGTACCGCTCCATATATACATGGAATAAGAAAGAGATGGGCTATCAGGGGAAAAAGACAATTTCCCCAAAGTACGCTCATGATGTCATTGTTTTCCACAAACCTCTCGCGTCCCCAGCTATCCTTTACCACCCAGCCTTCTGTGAACGAGGTATGTTCCCAGTCAATAAACTGAAGGAAAAAGCCTATGACACTAAGGGCTGGCCAAAGTATGGTGGACTTCCAGAATTTCCATTCAATGGTAAATCCCATATCACGATGGCTGATTACATAGAGCCAAGCCACATACAAGCCTGCAGCGGCAACGATAGCAGTAGCAATATACAAGAATAATCTATAGTAACTATTTTGCATTTATCATTTAGTCATTAAAACGACGCATTATATTCATGAACTTTTTAAATAGGAAGTAACGGGTTAATTGTCACATTCCTCCTAACATACCAATCAACACGGAATATCCGATTTCTTTGTCAGATGGCTACTTGTTTTGTAAAGTATTTCGTAATTTCTCCCCATCCACCTTCACGAAGTCGCCCTTGGCGAGTAGCTTCCTATTACCCACATCGACGATGTAGGCCTGCACGTAGACATTTTCCTCGCTGCCCGTGAAGCCCGATTGTTCCAAGAGGATGGAGACAGTGACCTTCTGTTGGTTCTTTGTGGAGGAGAGCATCTTTTCGCCATAGCAGAGCTGTTCGCTGAGGGTAAGCACGTCGTCGAGGGTGTTGACCGCCCACTTGTAGTTGCTCATGAGTGCGAGGCAAGCGTATTGCTTGCTGCCCGTGGTGGGTATCGACACGGTGACATCCGTCTCCACCGTCACCCCGTCAACCTGTATGCCGAGCGTCCTGGGGTCTGTGGCGATGACCGCCGCCCCGTTGGCCGATGTTGCTTGCGTGGCATTATTGCCCCCCAAGATGGAAGAGCCGCGCCTCGCATTGCCCTTGGCGGTCTGCCCAGAGTTTCCCGACGTTGCCTGTCCCGTGTTGCCGCCATTGGTACGTTGCCCATTGGCTTGCCCTTGTCCTTTTGCGTCTACCGCCGTAGAGTCGTGTGCGATGCCAAAGGCATCCATCACGCCTTCCAGTCCCTTGTTGACTTTCTCCAAGGTCTTGTTTCCCTTTTCGATAGCCTTCCCTATTTTGTCAAGGAAACCTTGCGCCGATGTGGTTTGCACTCCGCTGGTCAGGAGGAATGCCACCATTGTCAATTGATAGATATATTTACACATACTATATATATATTCAAAGTTCAATAAAATGATATAACTCTTGATGATTAATCACCTGTTTATTTACGGATGCCTATTTAGTGACAGGCCGGACACTCATGCCACGATAACGATAGAAGCGCCGTGTCATTCTCACCTCATTTGTTTTTTTGAGGAAAGGTGAGTTGTTCATGCAGAAGGCAAACCGCCATTCATCACCCGCAGAAAACCGTGTCGATGCCCAATAGCAAATGGAGCTGCGCCTGGCTTGCCAACGATGGTGGTAACATCCCGCTGCGGGAAGGAAGATGCTGTTGCCGTTGATGTTGCTTGTGAACCTCACCCCGTTCACGCCATTGAGCGTCGTCTGCTCGGTCGTGCAGTTGTCGATCAACTCCTGGCACTGCGCCCTTGTGGGCATACGCCAATCGCCGCCCCATTTCATGTGGGCGACATCGTATCCCGTGCCGCTGATTTCCATCCCTACATCTTCGGGGTCTTCGGGATAGGCTAACATGTCGGCAAAATAACTGCTCCAGTGATACCATTTCATTTCCTGTTCCTCTATCTCGCCCCAGGCATAATAGCCACCAAGCTCTTCAGGCTTGGTAGCACCCACGTTGCATGATGCCCATTTCGTGCCAGAAGGCAATCCGAGGTCTATCGCCACGCCAATCGTTACATGTTCCATACTAACTATTCCTTCATCATTGTTATTGTCTTTTTGTGAACGAACACGAATCTAACGAATCTGACGAATCATTCCAACTATGGTTATTCGTGATATTCGGTTTATTCGTGTTCGTTCCTACAATCCGATACTCGTGTTCGTCGATGTTTACCGTGCCAATCGGACAATCTTCATGCGGTTGCCCGCAGCTGTCACCTTGACGAGTATGACGCTGCCCTTGGGCGCGTTGCCGATGGGGATGGAAAGGGTATTCACATCGCCCGGCCACTCTGCCGTCGCCAAGGTCATGCCCGAGAGGGTATAGACTTCCACACGGCTGTCGCCACGGCTGCCGTCGCCTTGGTCTGTCAAGATGCACGTTGCGCCATCCATGCGGATGCCGATGGGCATGTTCCATGTCACTGCGGCAATGCCATCATTGATGGTGATGGTAAACGGCTCGCTGCGCACCATCGACCACTTGCCCTCGTCGTCCTTGGCACGGATGGAGAACTGGTGCTCGCCCACGTCAAGTCCGTCTATCGAAACCTCGAAGGCTATGCCATCCCTGCCGTTGGCGTTGGCGGGCAAGGGTATCGCCGTGGCGTTTCCCTCCCCTGGGTCTTGCCTGTCAAAGAAATATTCCATCGCCACGATGCTGCCGTCCGCCTTGTTGGTGACATAGAGCGGGCGAGCCATCACCATCGACCACCGTCCTTGGTTGTCCTGTGCGCGGAGGTATAGCACGTGCGCTCCCGCCTCGGTGTCGCCGAGGTCGATGACGCTGCCCGTCATCTGCCGGGCATTGCCATAGCCGGGGTCGGTGTCAAGGAAATATTCCATCCGCGTCACGCTCGTTCCCATCACCGAACAGACATAGATGGGTCGTGAGAGCGTCTGCGACCAGTGGTTCTGGTCATCCCACGCACGGAGGCAGAGGAGGTGTGCGCCAGGGGCAAGCCCCTCAAATGACATCAAGTAGGTGTTCGTACCCGTATTGGGACGCGACAGGGGGATGCCGTTGCCATAGCCGGGGTCGGTATCGAAGAAATACTCCAACCTCGCCAAGTCTCCCTCCTCCACGGGAGGGTTGACGGGATTGTCGGGGGTATCCGGGTCTTTCTTCTCCACGATGGTAAACGGGCGGGTCATCACATCCGTCCATTGGTCGTAGCGGTCGAGGGCGCGGACGGAGAGCTGGTGGTCGCCGAGGGCAAGCCCCGTGATGTCAAGCGACAGGTCGAGCGACAGGTTGCCCTTGTATTCCACATCGGGCAATGGCACGGATGTAGCCTTGCCTACGCCGGGATCCTCGCCGTCGAAGAAATATTCCACATACACGATGTCCTGGTAGCGGTCGATGAACAAGGGGCGGCTCATCGTGGCAGACCAATGCCCCTGGTCGTCTTGGCTCCGCACATACAACACATGCGCACCGTCCTTGAATGGCGAGAGGTCGAAGGTCAACGCATTGTCGCCCACCTGCAAGCCCGTGATGGTTGCCGCCAAGCCATACCCTGGGTCGTCGTCGAGGAAATACTCCAAGCGCATGGGTTGCTGCCCTGCCTTCTCGCGGATGAACAGCGGGTGTGCCACCGTGGCAGACCATTGCCCTTGGGTGTCCTGGCAACGCACATAGAGCACATGCGCTCCCGGCTGGGCATCGCCGAGGTCGAAAGCAAAGCCGTTGTCGCCCGTGGTGATGCCGCTCACCGTCTTGGCAGCCCCATACCCTGGGTCGGTGTCAAGGAAATACTCCACCCGCATCGGTTGCTGCGCCAACAGCGTCGTGGCAACCATCGCGAGGCAGAGCGTGAATACTCTCGGGATGCTCATTTTACCATGCCAATTTTAACGGTCACATTCAATTTGCTACCCATCTCTACGGTGGTGGGAACGTCTAAATCAAGAATCACGGGACCAGAGGGGACACCAGCCACCACATATGGAGAATCTCCTGCACATGCTCCATATTTGTTTTCAGCAAACCCTCGCTCAATCTCACACATGGACTTATCATCTGTTTGATCTGTATATGGCGATGGTTGGTTATTGAAATCGGCATCTTTTGTTGAATCAGCGAAAGAGTAGTTATTATGATAAGTATTCGATTGCCCATCTTTCACGTTTTCTTTTGGAGCAATATTATTCTCAAGTGTACAATTTCTCAAGTCTGAATAGTACAACCATGTAGCTTTGCCCTTTTCTGGCAATGTATTGTATGCAATATAACTATTTACCATATCTCTAATTGCTCCAGCATTAACATTGGAATAGACTATGATATTGTTTGTTATTTGCGTATAATTTGTTTGTACTCCACTTATACTTCCTTCGATATAACCCGTGATGAAATTCTGATGTATCACACAATTGTCTGCACCAGCTTGTAAGGTTATACGATTATTTACCCTACATCGTTTCACTACTACCTTGGTTGTTTTGATAACGATATTATTTACTCGCATCCCTATAACAGTTGCACCAGAAGCAGAAATTGACAATGTACCACGAATATAAGCGGATGATGCTCCCTCTGCAACGATGCCATCCTCTACAAGTCGATAACCTGGTCCCATCAAAACAATTCTTTTAGTAATATTATGTGTATCATTTACTCCACCATAAGTGACATTTGATCCATCTACCATAATGGTGTCACCAACATTGGCAGCATCATGTGCCTCCTGGATAGAAGCATACGGTGCCGAGCTACCGCTAACATTACTTACTCTGAGAATTCTCGCGTTGGCAGCGGTTGTCATGCAAGCGACTGCCAGAATCAACATAATTTTTTTCATACTGATAACTATTTAAATGAATATTTAGGTTGTTTATTCGGTTGCAAAAATAATAGGGTAAAGCCCTGTTTCCAAACTTTATCAATCATACTACACGAAAGGTAGGGATTAAGGTATGAAATACCCACTTTTATATGACATCCTGTCTTTCGCAAAGTTATAAAGAATTGGCGGGATTACCCATCAAGAAACCCCGCCAATTATCGCCAAGACCCTCATTTTCACCTATTTAGGTGACAAAAATCGAGGGCATTTTGCATAGAAATTTATAAAAACTATTAATTTGTTTGGTAGAAAAGAAAAATGTTCGTACCTTTGCCATGCGTCTAGGAAGAGTCGCCAAGCGTCTCCATGATGGGTACTTTCCCAGAAACTAGTCGCTTTTTTTATATGTAGACCTTAACTAATATGATGTACTTTTGTTATATTGACGAATCGGGTACGCCTGAGATACTAGGCACTTCAAGCCATTATGTTTTGTGTGGACTTGCCATCCCTATTAACAAATGGAAAATGTGTGACAAACAAATACATGCCATCAAGCACAAATACGGTTTGGATGATGCCGAGATACATACTGGATGGATTCTTCGGAACTATTTGGAGCAGAGCCGGATTCCTGACTTTGAGGAAATGAATTACTTGGAACGCCGATCAGCAGTCATTCGTGAACGCGCAAAAGAAATTTTCCGACTTCAACATTCCGGCAACAAGAAACTTTACAAACAGTTCAAGAAAAACTACCGAATGACCGAGGCATATATCCATCTGACACGTGATGAGCGTAACTGCCTCATACAGGAGATAGCCAATAAAATTGGCAGTTGGCAGTTTGCTCGCCTCTTTGCGGAAGGAGTAGACAAGACCCATTTTAATTCAGCCGCCAAGCATACCATAGATGAAATGGCTTTGGAGCAAATCGTCTCACGCTTTGAACAATACATGTCAATAAAAGATGTAAATCCTATCAGTATATATGGTGCGCTTATTCACGACAACAACCTTACCGTAGCCAAACGACACACCCGATTGATGCAGCAATTTCATCGCAATGGAACACTTTGGACATCCATCAATCACATCATTGAAACTCCCTTATTTGTCAATTCCGAATTAACGAGCATGGTGCAACTTGCCGACCTATGCTCCTATGTCACCCGAAGGTTCTTTGAAATTGGCGAGACCGATTTATTTGAAAGAATAAAAAGGCGTTTTGACAAACACAATGGTAAACTTGTTGGCATCCGACATCCTGACTTCGGGAATTGATTGAAAAAATCCAACATTTTAAAAACCGACCATTGATTATCAGTTAGTTATAGTCTTTTCTTGGGTGATTTGGGTGACGCAAGGAGAAATTTTGCTACCTTTGCACCATGTTTGTACGTAAGAAGAAGAACAGGTCGGGCACCATCAGTGTGGTGGTGGTGGATAAGAGGCATGGTTTCAAGGAGGTGAAGAACTTCGGTGTCGTGACTACTGATGAGGAGGCCGAAGTCCTTTGCATGAGAGCCAGCGAGTGGATTCGTTCCTATGGCGGACAACAGCTGATAGATTTTGGCCATTGCCCGGCACAAGACCGTGAGTTGGAGGAAACGGAGCGTGCTTTCGCCAATATCGACTCCGTGTTCATGAACGCGCCCCAGCTGATCCTCAACCCGATCTATGACAGCATCGGCTTCAACCGGATACCCGACAGTGTCCTGAGACATCTTGTGATAGCAAGGATATGCCAGCCGATGAGCAAGCTGGCCACAGTGGATTACTTGAGGTCCCACTTCAATGAGGACACAAGCCTTGACCAGATATACTACTATATGGACAAACTGTACAATACCCAGCAGGAGACGGTGCAGCAGATAAGCGTTGAACATACCCGGCGCATACTCGGCGGATGTATCGGAATCGTGTTCTATGATTGCACGACGCTCTATTTTGAGTCGTTCATAAGGGACAAGCTTTGCGAGCCTGGTTTCTCCAAAGACGGGAAGAGCAAGGAGAACCAGATTGTGATAGGACTGTTGGTCAGTGCAGGTGGCTATCCGCTCGCGTATTCCGTATTCTGCGGAAGCCAGTACGAAGGGTTTACGATGATTCCCGTGGTGGATGATTTCGTGAAGAGATTCCAACTGGAAGATGTGGTAGTGGTCGCGGACTCAGGGCTGATGACCAAGAAGAATGTGTTGCTGCTGCAGACGGGCAAGTACAAGTACGTACTTGGTGCGAGAATCCGCAATGAGGCCAAAGAAATCAGGGAGTGGGTACTTTCCCAAAAGAAGGTGGAGAACACCTACCCTGAGTACGAGAAGACACATACCATCGCCGCCCCAACGTCCGAAGATCCGAAGAGTACGGATAAAATCAGGGAACGTCTGATCATCACCTACTCGAAAGACAGGGCAAGGAACGATGCAGAGAACAGGAAACGCGGCATAGAGCGGCTCAGGCGTGCCTTTGGCTCAGGAACCATCAAGAAAGAGAGCATCAACAGGAGGGGCTACAACAAGTTCCTTGAGATAACAAATGATGTCGACATCACCATCAATGAGGAGAAAATCCTTGAAGATGAGAAATGGGACGGATGGAAGGGATATATCACGAACACCGACATTGCGGCAAGGGAGGTTGTATCCCAGTACCATGAGCTTTGGGTGGTGGAACGTGCATTCCGAGTTACGAAAGGCAATTTGGAGGCACGGCCGGTGTTCCATTTCACGCCCAGAAGAATTGAGGCGCACATCTGCATCTGCTTCATAGCATACAAGGTGTACAAGGAGCTGGAAAGGATTATGAAACTGATGAAGTTCCCCATGAGTGTAGACAAGGCTCTTGAAATAGCCAAGACAATACCGACAGTCACCATGAGGTTGCCATTCAATCAGCAAAAACAGACCAGAACCCTCTTCCTGACGGATGAGCAGCGTGCCATCAAACCGCTATTCGACCTCAAAAAGTATTTTGGGTGACGCATTCCCGAAGTCAGGACAATGGTAAACTTGTTGGCATCCGACATTTTACCAACGGTTCCTGCACATGCACCATTTGTATGGAGAGACGAGGGAATCATAGCCAACAGGCTTAAGTCCCATCAAGCCCAAAGAAATGTGTCTTTGTTCAGTCTTCCAAGAATTTCCTTGCCGCCGCGACGAGCTCGGTCGCGCTATGCGTGCCAAACTTCTTCATGAGGCGGTGGCGGTAAGTGCCGATGGTATTCTCGCTGAGGAACAGTTTCTCGGCTATCTGGCTGGTCATCAAACCCTCCTTGATGAGAACCAGCACTTCCCTCTCCCGCTCCGACAACTTGAATGGTGGGCTCGACTTGAGGACATCTTTCTTGGTTTGCACTTGCTTCAGCTGTTCGAGAAATGCCTCGCAGAAATAGGTGTCGCCCTCGCGGATGGCATTCACCGCCTCCACCAAGTCGGCGGTGGGATGGTTTTTCGACACCACCCCTTGGATGTCGAGCCGTGCCAACTTCGCCAGCAGCCACGGCTCCTCGTGCATGGTGTAAATCAGGATGGACACGTCCCCGCACCGTTTCCTCACATCCTTGATGACCTGAAAGCCATCTGAATCGGGCAATTCCAGGTCGAGGATTAGCAGGTGACATTCCCCTTTCTTATATAATGTGTCAGTAAGTGTGCCGATGTCGGTGAAGCCCTGGCATGACGTGTCGGTCAAGGAAGAGAGCAAATGGGTGATGCCTTCAAGCACCACGGGGTGGTCATCGAGCGCAAGTATTCGATAAACATTGTCAGTCTGTGGCATCATCAATATTTGAAAGTAGTTGTTAAAAGTTTCACAAAAGTAATAAAAAGGGTTGACATCGGAACGGTCGGCCCCCCAATTCGTCCATCGATGCCGCATTTTCACCTATTCAAGTGACAAAATCCCCATCAATGGAAGTCGAGAACGAAGCGATTTCCCATATCCCCGTGTGCAGTATGCAGACGGCCGGCGATACTTGTCACGCGGTCTTTCAACGTGCGTTTACCCAAGCCCGCCGATTCCCCATGGTCGGCAGGGCGGCCATTGTCCGCGATGGTGAGACGGTAATCATACCCTTCGCCAGCGGTGGTAGTCAGCGTGATGTCGATTTGCGTCGCCGTGCGCCCCTTGATGATGTTGGCAATCTGCTCTTGTGCGATGCGGTACACATTGCTGGCGGTGTCTTCGTCAATCTCTCGCCATGTCCCGTCATCGGCAGGGTTGGCAAGGTAAGATATGGATATGTGCGTAGACTTCGCCATCATGTCGGCATATAGCTTGAGTAGTTGGTTCAAGCTGAGGTAGGTGAACTCGGGCGGCATGAGCTGGTGGGAGATCTGCCGCGCCTGCTCGCGAAGCTCATGGAGCCGCTCCTGCATAGCGGGCGTGGTGGGTGGGTCTGCCACTTGCATCTGCATCTCCAATGCCAGCATGTCGTTGCAGAGGCCGTCGTGCAAGTCCTTGGCAAGCCTCCCGCGCTCCTGTTCCAACGTGGCGATACGCAACTGCGCCTCGCGCCTGGCACGGCGCAGCCTCCACCACACCACCGCGAGTATGGCGGCAAGCAAGATGATGCCGATGGCAATCGCCGCCCAAGTCCGCTGCGTCCGCAACTGGGCGATGGCAAGGTCTTTTTCCACCGTCTTGTATTTCACGTTGAAGTCGCTCAACTGCTTCGCCAGGTTCTCCGATGCCAACGAGTCGGCACGCACCAAGGCACTGTCGAGATATTGGTATGCCTCGCGGTAACGCCCCAAGTGCCCGCAACAACGCGCCATGTTCTCATACACCTTGCGAGTGTTGACCCCGCCCATTTCTATGCGGTTGTTCTCTTGGTAGTCTGCCAATGCCCGCGCCCAGTCACCCTCTAAATAATAATGGTACGCGCGAGCGGAGACATATCCCACCGAGGCGACGCTATTCCGTGGCAGCGTGGCGAGGATGCCATTGCCCACTTGGATGTAGGCACGGGCGGAGTCGAGCTGCTCGCGCATATCGAAGAGCGTCAGCATCGTGGTGATGCAGCGCAGTTGCCAATCGGGCATCTCCGACTCCTGCGCCAACGCCCAGGCGGCGTGGATGTCCTTGTCTGCCACATCAAGCTTGTCCAAGGCGATCTTCACCGCCGCCCTCACCTGCAAGGTACACATCTCCGTGTAGGGGTCTTCGGTCTGTTCGAGGTCTTTCACGGCACGGTCGAGAAACACCTCTGCCTCCTCCATCTGCCCGAGGCTATGGTGCAAGACGCCAACGTTGTGGTGGAGCACCACCATCCATTCCATGTTGTGTTGCTCTTGGGCTTCCTCCAAGGCACGGTCGTAATAATAGAAGGCGGAGTCAATCTTGCCCTCCCGGCGGTAAAGCACGGCGAGGCTCTGTGCCACGTTGATGCTCATGTCGGGCAGGATCTTCACGGGCATCATATCCCATAACTCAAGAAGGATGGCCTTTTGGCTCGCCAAGTCGCCCTTGACGTAATGGTAGAACCCTTGGTGGAGACGCAAGATGGGATAAATCTCCGACTCTCTTGCCCCTTCCATGTTCAGGCTTTGTTGGATCAACTTTCCCGCCTCCTCGTAGGTGGCAGGGTTGTCGAGCAGGTCGGCAATGCGCTCGGCATTACGGGCGAGGATGGTGTCGAGTGGCACCTTGCCCGCCTCTTTCTCTGTTGTGCCATAGCCTTGCAGGCATACGATGGCCAAAAGCAATAAGGAAAACACGCGATTCATACTCTTGATTCGATATATACAAAAATGGAACTACTATATACTACACCATCTGAGGTTCTGGAATACCTGTACACATGTAATATAACAATAGTTCCACATATAGCCACCGACTCGCCCCGGCTCTCGCTCGAGGCTTGTCGATGTGCTAACACGTGGAAGCTGTCGCTATTTACCCCTGTGTACATGAAATTTTCCAGTTTTCAGATTGAGGATAATGCAACAAACGCTTCAACGTTTTGCATCCATCATGTCTTCACCCTATCATCATAGGGTTACAATGACAAAAGTAATAAAAAATAAGGAAAGGACAAAGGAAAACCAGAAAAATGCGTCTCACATCAAGGCATTCAGCAAAAAATAGGCCATTAAAACCAATGTCAAACCCTCATACAAACAACACCTTAGCATTCGGTCAAAACTTTATTGCAGCAGAACTCCAGGTATTCATCCCTCCCTACTAAGCCCTTTGTGCTCCCCGTATCCTCAGGCCCGACCATCGACCCTAATGACCTCCTGGCAAGTATCGAGTGGACGCATCCTGCGCAAATGAAATATTCCAGATTTCAGATGAGATGCGAATTCTATCGCCGTACCGCCAGTTTTTTTTTGCCTGATCTTATCTTGTCAATACCATCTTTCCAACACGTTAGTGATAAAAAACCACTATCACTTCCTCTGTCACATCCACAGGGTTGCCCTCGGAATGGAACGAAAGAGTAGGGATTTGTGTCGCAAAGGTACAATAAAATCTTACATTCCAACAAAGATGAGAAAGAAAAATGAGCCGACAACTCATAATCATCGGGGAAGCCAACATAAGCAACAGACCATCTGACGCGGCACAAATGCGGTATTCATGGGGAGCGGATGATGCATCTATCGGGTCTGAAGCATACCTTTGGCACCTTGCGGCTATAGCCAAAAGGGCTTGCGGCTATAGGCGAAAGGGTTTGCGGCTATAGCCAAAATAAAGGGGCGGCAAAAGATTGTCGCCCATAGACTCCATCATCATTGTTGGAACACCATCATCTTTCCATCAGGAAAGACTTGCCTATTTCCTTCGCCACATCCACGGGATTGCCCTCGGGTTGGGCGGAATAGGGATTGTGCTGCAATGTCCACGTCTCTTCCATGGCATAGAAGTCGAGTTTCACTTCTTGTTCGAGGGCGAGTTTGAACAGTTCATCCGTGGAAAGACCCTTGTATTTGCCGCTGCCCAACTTCTCGATGTCGGGCTTCGACTTCGCCTCCATCTGGTTTTCAAGAGCCTTGAAATAGGCAGCCCAGCGCATATAGTAGAAGTCCTTGAGCAGCCCCTGCCACTCCTTGTGGGCGTAGTCGCGCAAGCCGCCTTGGTCGGCACAGGTGCGATTGCCCCACGTGGTGATTTGCACACGTGCATTCCATTCGTACTGGTTTTTCTCTTCGGGCGTAGTGCCAAGGCTCCTTGCGCTCTCTATCCAACGCCCTAAACGGAACTCCGTGCGTGTTCCCAACAGGCGGTCTTGTGCCAAAATCATGTCCAAGAACCGTTGGGAATCTTCTTGGAATGCTTTCTTGCGGAACGCCTTATAGTCTGCCATCGTCTGTAGATACTGCACTCTTCCTTGGTCTGCCAAGGCTTGGCGCACGACATCCACAAGGTCGTATTCAAAGTTATTGTTCCCTTTATACTTGTCTGCCACGCTTAACATCAGAAGAGCTGCCCGCCGGGTGTCGTCTGGGTCATAATAATTCGACATCTTCGACCAACTCGAAACTTGGTAGTTGTTGGTCGATGGTCTTCCGCAAAAGACGCTCTCGTGAGGACCTTGCTGGTTGTTGCCCATCGGACAGTTGTAGATGGACTTACCGAGAAGTTGCCAAGCCTCACGCAAGGTGGGGTCATCCACCCCATACCGTGCCTTGACATAGTCGTCTATCCAGCCCTCTTTAGTCATCACCTCTGAACGCCACGGCAACTCGCTCATCAACTCAAACATGATGGGATTGTTCTCAGAACCCTCCATGGTAAAGCCGATGCCCTTGAGATGCGATGCCAACGGGTTGGTCTTCGTTTGGTTGAAATTGTTGAGAAGTTGGTCCATGCGCCCGTGCAAGCCCACATTCCCGCCGAAATTCTCCAACAAGCACATAAGCCATTGGTGGTGACCAAAGCCCTTGTCGTTCTGGAAAATGGAAGCGATGCCCCATTTCGGGCGGCATTCGCTGAACAGGTCGAGAATCAAGAGGTCGCCCTCGGGCAGGTTGCCTATCAACTCTTCCCTTGGATTCTCCTGCCATCCCTGTATCACCCATACGGCATTGGGGTTCACCAGTTTCATCTCTTTCATGATGGCTTTTCCCGAAGCGTCGAGGTCCACGCCCTCGGTATTGCCCCCCTCATGGAATGGATCCATCGAATAATAGCGGGCCTTGCCATAAAGAGCTGTTAGCTCCTTGTAATATAAAGTGGCGATGTCATGGAAACGTCTGTCGGTGGGCTGGAGGAACGTTGGGCGCGTATAGCCATTCCATTTGCCGCCATCCGCCACGTTCACGCCCAACTTCTCCCTGGCGTTGCTGGGGAGCATTCCCGAATAGCCGGGCAACACGGGTTGCATCCCCCACTCCTTCATGCGTCGGAGGATTTGCTTCTGCAACCGCTCCTGCTGTATATACCACGAGTCGGGCAATGGTCCGCCCCACCCTTCCAGGTTGTTCATCTCCCACCAAGCCAAGAAGGCGGGGCCGGCGATGAATTGGTTGACCTCATCCTTTGAATATCCCAACTTCAACAACATATTGCGCCACACGCATTCCTCGCCCACAATGGCAAGCGGAAGGTTGACGCCATGCAACGCCATCCAGTCGAGTTCGGTCTGCCAACGTTGCCAGTCCCAGAACGCCATGGTATACGAAAAGGTGCAATAGTTGAAGTCATAGCGCAGCGTGAGGTCTGTCTCGTGCCGCTCTCGTTTGTCTACCCGTGGCAACGTAGGCGGCAGCGAAGCCGTCATGTTGTTCCACGTGAGGTGTATACCCGCATGGTACTTCAAGTACCAATTCACGCCCACGGCGATATTCACCCACGTATTGCCGCGCACCACCACGCGGTTGCCACTCTGGTCCAACTCGAAGAAATCCTTGTCGGATGTCTTCAATTCAACCTTGAATTTCTTTGACGCGCCTTTGTCGATACGCTCCAACATGTCTGTCACGGGGTTGGCTTGCATCGCCATCATGTAAAGGCAAGCCATCATGGTAAGGATTCTTTTCATCATCATATTCTTTGTGTTTTTGCAAAGTTACGCAAAAATCCCAAGGTATCGCGCCCTATTGGCAAAAAAAGTAAAATACTGATTAAAAACTAATAAAACTAATCAACCACTTCTATGTCATCATAGCCCATCCGGTCGCCATTGGCAAGACGGTCTGCCTCAAAACGCAGGACGCGCACCTTGGTGGGAGCGAAGCGGATGGTTTGCCATATCGGGTTGTTCACGATATTGGAGAACTCTCCCGACCCAAGCTTTTCCCAGTTGTTCCAATCGGTAGAGCCCCACAAGGTGTAATGGGTAACCGTTCCTTCCCCGCCATCTTGTGGCGGGAGATAACGAAATGCCGATATAGTCCGCTCCGCGTCATAGTCGATAAACATCTGACGGGGCGAGCCAAAGAAGACATGCAGGGCAGACGACCGTTTCTCCCCGCTATGGGGAATATCGGAGTTAAGGTCGGGTGCCAAGTAAACGCCCAAATTCTTGATGATGGGTTTCGCCTTTGCCTTGACAACGGAGAAACGGAGTTTCGTAGCCGTTATAGTCGGGAAACAGATGATGCGACGATGGCCGATGGTGGTCAGTCCGTCACCATCTGTTACGAGGGCATCATGCAAGGATTGCCATTCCCCGTCCACAAGAGCTTCAAGGGAGAACTTGCATACCCGCTGTCCGTACGCTATATCCTCCTCCACGAGAAAGCGATTGAAGGCTGTCGGCTGTCCGAAGTCGAGTGTGGAGACCCTTGTTTCATCGTCCATGCTACTATGTGAGATACTGGCATTCTCTGCAAGATTGGTCTTGAACACCTCACGAATCATTTGTGCGAATGCATTTCCGCGCAAGCTATCAATGGGATGGATACGCCCTTCGGGCGTGATGGGGAAGTTCAACAGCAAGGTAGAGTTGCGCCCCACCGATTTATAATATGTGTCCATCAACTTGGAGAGGCTCTTCACATGCCCGTTCTCTGCATCATGGTAAAACCATCCTGGGCGAATGCTGGTATTGGTCTCGCCCGGACACCACACGTCGCCATCCTCCACGCCGTAGTGCAACATCTGATATGGCACATCGCCCTCATGGTAGAGCAAGCTCCAGTTGGTCTCGCCCACATAGCCCGCCTCGGTTCCCACCCATCGTAGGTCGCCTCGGTCGCCACCATCGTTCCAGATGACACAATTGGGTTGCCATTCGCAAATCATCCGATACGTCTCTGGCCATTGGTAATAAGTGGTACGGTCAATCCTACGTGTCTCGTTAGCCCCACCATACCAGCCATCGCCACCGTTGGCACCGTCAAACCATACCTCGAAGATGTCACCATAATTGGTCAACAGCTCATGCAACTGATTGCGGAAATAGGTAATATATTCAGGCCTGCCATAGTCGCCATGGTTACGATCCCACGGTGAGAGGTAAACGGCAAACTTCAATCCCTCCTCCTTACAGGCATCCGCCAGCTCGCGCACCACGTCGCCCTGTCCGTCCTTCCACGGGGAGTTCTTCACGGAATAGTCGGTATATGCAGACGGCCACATACAGAAACCGCAATGGTGCTTGGCGGTAAAGATGATGCCGCGCATACCCGCCTGCTTGCAGACACGAGCCCACTGGCGACAATCGAGACGGGAGGGGTTGAAGAGTTTGGGGTCTTCATTGCCAAATCCCCATTCCTGGTCAGTGTAGGTGTTCAATGAATAATGGATGAAGGCATACATCTCCATGTCTTGCCAACGCAATTGATTTTCGGAAGGCACTGGTCCGTATGCTTTTTCTCGTTGTTTAACAGAAAGGATAAAAGCGTAATGATGTGGCTGGTTGCCATCAATGGTGTATTGCGACAGGGTGCGTTTCCCCCAAGTATCTGCACCTCCCACGCCGTGAACGTTTAAGTCGATATTGAGATTGAAAAACCGACCACGTTGTAGTTCGTGGGGGTGAGCCGCCGTCAAGTCCTCCTCGCCATAATCCCAAGCACGGATGCAGAGGGGCTGGCAACCATCGATACGGAGGGTGCTATTGGCAGAAGAGACCTCAAACCACCGTATATCGCAACGGTTGCCATTGTCCTGTGGCCTGATATATTCTGTCATATAGCTTGAGAGGGGCATCTGGTATTCACCGATGAAAGCGGAACGCTTGCGGTCGGGATAGTTCTCCCATGGGCCACGACCATAATAGCAAACCTCCTGATAGTCGGCTGGCAAGCGCATCCGCATTCCAAATTTCGGAAGCAAAGGGATGTCTGCGGCGGTGGGTCGATAGTTTGCATCCACCTTGACTTGCCCTTCTGGATTGATGGTATAGGTCAGTATCAGGTCTGCTCCCACGGGCAGGGCCGTCTCGGCGACAACGCTCAATTCATCCTTGTCACGTTCCACACGGATGTCTTTCACGGTTCGCTTTTCTATAGCATCCTTCCATACAGCGAGTCTCCGCTCAAAGCCAGCGGCGCGTTGGTTATCGTTCTCTGGTTTCCAGAAATAAGGTTCCAAAGGTGCAAACAATTGTTCCTTCCCATCAACCACCCAACTCGTCAAGGCTCCCGTGCGTGAGATGGAAATCGTACCGCGACGAGTGGTCACAACAACGCCCATATCGGTACGTTGATAAACGAGTGAAGATTTGGAAACGGTTGGTGTTGAACTGTTACGCAGACCTACGCCGATATCATCTAACCGCTTAGGAAAATAGTACGGCTGTAGCACAAACTGCTCACGAGCCACCGCAAAGCCTTCCTCCGCCCAAGGCGTTGCCTTGCGCAAGCGAGCCGATACGTTGAGCAATACCTCGTTGGCATGGCGCAACGTGTCGTAAGTTATCCGATATTCATCCGAGGATGAGGGATGAGAGATGACAGATGAAGAATCTTCATTTAATTCAAACTTAACGGGCTGATACACATATTGCAACTCATAGTAATGGGGATGGGGTGTGCGGTCGGGAGCAAGCAGGCCATTCAGGCAGAACGCCCCGTCGTTGGGCTTGTCGCCAAAGTCGCCCCCGTATGCCCAAAACTCATCGTCATCCTTTTCGAGTCGGGGGGAAGGACGCAGCGACCCACCGTCGATGGGCTTGGCAATGCCTTGGTCAACCCAATCCCACACGGCGGCACCACAGATGCTACTGTCTGCATCGATTACATCCCAATATTCTTGGAGGTTGCCCATTGAATTGCCCATGGCATGGGCATATTCACGCATCATAAACGGCTTGTCATCCACTTTCTGTGCATTTCTCCGCAAATCATCGGGATAGAGGTAACTGTCATCCCAAATGGCACTATAACGGCGGTCGCTGTCATAGAAGGGTGGACGGGTGTCATCCAACTCACGCACCTTGTCGTACATCGCTTTGATATTGGGACCTACCCCACCCTCGTTGCCGAGACTCCACAGGATGATGCACGGATGATTCCTGTCGCGCATCACGAGCGACTGCGCCCTATCCACGTGGGCAGCCATCCATACGGTGTCTTCACCCATCTCGTGATTGGCATATCCGTAGCCGTGGGTCTCATGGTTTGCCTCGTCCATCACGTAGATGCCGTAGCGGTCGCATAGCTCATAGAGATATTCACGGTCGGGATAGTGGGAGGTGCGGAGGAAGTTGACATTGGCCCGCTTCATCAGTTGTAGGTCTTTCTCTATTGTCTTATCGTCAACATAGCGTCCCGTGCGAGGATGATGGTCATGTCGGTTCACGCCGCGCAACTTCACGTTCTGTCCGTTGATTTTGAACACCTCGCCCACGCACTCCACGCGCTTTACACCGAAGTGATATTCAAACCTTTCATTGTTCTTGCTATCCTTCATGCCACTCAATTCCAAGGCGAAGGGATAGAGCCAAGGCTTCTCGGCAGACCACAGATGAGGAGGAGCATCGTAGTGGAAGCTGAGCACTACGCTAATCGTATCGCCAGCACGAAGTTTTGGAATACGATGATTGGTAACATTCCAATGACTTGGATTCGTACTGACTCCATAAAGTTCGGGACAGGCAATACTCAATTGAGCCAACAGATTCTTGGCGGTTTTCTTGCCTGTATTACAGATGGAAATCTTCGCATTGACGCTGAACTTCGAGTAGTCAGCATTTGGAATGGCCTCCACCTTATAATCGGCTATATGCACCAAAGGGCGCACCCACAATTGCACACTGCGGAAAATGCCTGAGAGTCGCCACATGTCCTGGTCTTCGAGATAGCTGCCATCACTCCAGCGATACACCTCCACGGCCAGACGGTTGCTACCTTCGCGCAGAAAACTTGTTACGTCGAATTCGGCGGGTGACATGGAGTTCTGACTATAGCCCACCTTCTTGCCATTCACCCACACATACATGGCTGAGTGTACCCCACCGAAGTGCAATATCACATTCTTGCTGAGCATGTCCTTTGTCACGTCGAAGAAGGTAACGTAAGACCCCACGGGGTTGCGATTCTCGTAGGCAGTCCAGTCTTTGGGAGGCTCTGTGGTTACGCTGGGACGATTTCTCACAAATGGATAGTTGATGTTGGTGTAGATGGGTGTACCAAAACCTTGCATTTGCCAGTTGCCAGGTACACTGATGCCATCCCATCCGCTCACGTCGTAGCCATCAGACTCAAAACCTATGGCTCGTTCATCAGGATTGGGAGACCAACGGAAAGCCCACCGACCGTCGAGGGAAATGACCTCCCCACACTCATTCTCGCGTGACGGCAGTTGCAACGTGGCATGATACGGCAACTTATTAACACCTAATACTTTTGGGTTTTCCCAATCAACAGGCGACTGCCCCAACACACGCAAACCCCACATGACGACCAGCATCACCGTCGCAGCCATCCTTCTCTTTTCTCTGCCTATCATTCTTACAAGATTGTTAGATTCTGACAGCAAAGATACACACAATTCTTGACATTGTTTAACCTACTGGAAAAAATATCAAGACCACAACGATCTTTATGGACTGTGCTGTGATAGCGAGCGTTTAGAAGTAGAAGCGTAGACCTGCGGTGAGGCTTAGTGTATGGAATCCATAGTGTTCATTCTTCCCTAATTGGAATCCCTCGGGCTTGGAGAAATTGTGGGAGACATTATTCACCTCAACGCCTATGCCCAAGCGGTCTGACAACAGATAGTCAATGCCTATCTTACTCATGAATCCGATGCCCGACTGGGTTTGCATACCATAGAAGGAATTGTTTCCTTTGCCAGCACCATCCTTATACATCGCATAGCCAATGCCTACCGCCAAGTCCCATCGCCAGTTCATGGAGGTAACGTAATTGTAGACGAAACTGGGACCCATGTAATACAATTGCAAGTATCCGTAGTCATCGAAAGTGGTCTTGTTGTATTTGACATTCAACCCAAACCCAATGCCTTTTCCGTTCACATGCTCAAACTCAAGCAGACAATCCACACCCCCTTTCCTGCTCTCGTTGCCCCGTGGCGACACCACCTTGGAGGTGATGAGCGAGGGACCGACGCTCACCATGATAATGTCAGATGAAATATTACGTCGCTCACGATAAAACACCTCTGCGCCAAAAGTCTCTTGCTGCGCCATGGTTGGGGCGTCTCCCATCTCATGGTCTGTGAGATACAGCATGTTTCCCCACACCTGATGGCAGGTGCTTCTGGCATTGGGCAGACGATGCTCTGTGAGATAGAGACCATTGCCGCCAATTTCCGCTGTCCGTTCCTTGGCGAGTTGGAGCACATAGTCATAATTGCACTTGGTGGTGGTGCCACGGTCTCTCACTTGCACCTTGCCGATGACTTTCGCCGAGATGGGTACAGGGTCGCCCTCCTCAAACACCTCGACGGAGTCTACGGGTAAAACAGGATATGTCTCAAAGATGGACGTGGTGACCCGAGGCGAGCATCCCATCAAGGCAACACCCGTTACAAGGATTGCCATAAGTCTAATAGGTGTCTTTCCCATCATTCCTTTTTTGTATGCTATCTGTTTCATAAGTGGATGAATTGTTGTTTTCTTGTATAGTTGGTTGTTTTTTCCAATACCTATTGGCACGTCTGCGGCTACTCCAATAACGCAAGACGGCTTCTGTGGGATGGCGTTGACTATGGGACGGGAGCGTATAACGCTCAATGGAACAGAGGTGGTTACCATGCTTGTCTGCACCCCTGACGATAGCCAACGCCTCATCGTCGGTGGTGACTTCCAACACATATTCGGAAGGGAAGGCAAACTTATATTGCTCATGAAGGACGGGATGTCCACTGGGAAACGCCAAAGTCCTCTCCCCCTCCTTCATGGGAATGTCAAGACCCTCATTGTACCAAAACAGGTCGATGACATCCCCCTTGCCAAGCCCTTTCACGGGTAAACTCTCTGGGCAGTCTTTGAGGCGGTTGTTCCAAACGTTTGGGCAAATGTATTTGTCCATATCATAGTGGATGATATACCCATCCGGCTTGATGACACGAATGCCCACGACGGTGGTAGCAGAACGGTTCAATCCCATTCTCGTCTTATAATCCTTGATAAGAGACCATTCCTTGACGGCATCGCTTCCATTGAGTGCCACCATGATGCGGCGCAAGCGGGAAGTATATGATAAACGCTGTTTGGAGAACAAGGTTCCTGCAAGCCCAAACATGAAATAAGGAATCCAGTTGGTACTGGCGTTGGCATGAAAGATGTTCATCTCATCATACTTGGCAAGATACACCATCGCACTGTCCGTCAACTCCTTCGGGCATAGGAAATCATGGAAATGGGGCAAGTCCATCTCCCAAACCTTTTGCCTCACTTGCTTGGCATAACGGGCATAGTCGTCTGGCAAGTACATGTTCCCTACGACATGGGACGTGTTCACATCGACCGATTCTATGCGCTTGGTATCCTCTTGCAAACGGATGATTCCCACGTTGCATATATCCATGGCACGATACAAGGTGACATATCCCACGTGGCTGATACGCACCTTGGCACAATTGATGGGACATGGTATGGTGAATTGTCCATCCTCATTGCTCACACCAGCCGCAACCTTGGTTGTGTCCGTAGGGTCGAAAACGGCGATATTGGCATATCCGACTGGCTTCCCCCGCATATCCACGAGCCGCCCCATGAGTTTGTAAGGTTGCTTTTGCGTACATTCCAAATAGATGGTGTTACCTTCCAAGGTGACGCTGACGGGATAGAATCCCACCAAGGCATGGACAGCATCGGGTATGCTCTTGTCCCTGATGTCGCATGTCACGCGGAAGTCTTCCAACTCATCGTAGATGAAACTAACCGTACACTCATCGCTCATCTTATCGATGGCGATGAGCGCGTCTGACAACGACACGTCACGGAACGACGTGGTGATGCGTTGCGCTTGCACGTTGATGCTTGTCATGAACGCCAAAACCAAACATACCAACCATCTTTTTGTGGGATTTATCAGTAAGTTCATTGCACGATGAGGTTATGGTTAGACTCAATGGTGATATGGATCTGGCTGAAATGATTGAGCCGCTGGACAACCTTGTCGACGCTTTCGCTTTGATTCCATTGGAAATACAGGCGGAGCCGTCCTACTTTCTCATCCTGGATGTATGCCTCCACCTGGTAATAATCGGCTATTTGGCGGATGATTTGTGACAATTCCACATTCTCGAAAACAACGACGGAGGGTGTAGAAAGGGCCGCGTCTTCCACATGGACGGCATTCTCTACGGGAAGAATGTCGGAAGAAATAGGAGAGGAATGCTGGCGTTGACTCCACCTGATGCCTATTGCCACGGCAATGGCCATCATCGCCAAAGCCAAGATGACACCCACAAAGCGGGCGGTAATCTTGTGCCGGGCTTGCAGGATGTGTTTGTAAACGGCGGGGATGCTGATGCCCAGCTCATCGGAAATCTCGCGATAAGTCATGTTTTCGCCGTAGCGCATGAGAAAGACCTTCTTTGTGCGGGGTGTCATCTTGCGCTCCGCATAATTGATGACATCGATGGCATCGGGGTGGACTGACTCCTCCAAGGGCTGTTCTACCATATTCTCCGCCATCAGAGACGACTGCGCCTTTTGCTGTACTTGGCGGTGCTTGATGACATCTTGGCAACGATGGCGGACGCTTGCGAGGAGATAGCTGCGCCATTGGTCGGCTTGTGTCTCCGAAAAATGCCCCACCAACCATGCAAAGATGTCGCTTACGACATCCTTGGCTTCCTCCTCGTCATGCAAGATGGAGTTTGCCAATTGGCGCATCTCTGCATGGTGCCGCTCGTAGAGTTGGGCGATTTCCCGTTGTTTGTTTCCCTTGCCTTCTCCTGTCGTCATACGAAAAATGGGAGCATTTGCCTTTCGCCTTTACATGTTAGACGGTCAACATGACGTTTTTTAACCCTACAATGAGAAAAAAAGATTGAAGATTGAAGATTTGCTAACACCATCAAGTCGTAGCCTAACAATCTTCAATCTTCAATTTTCAATCTACTATCATCCTATTTCTTGGCAAGTTCCATGGTGTCGCGGGCGATGACAATCTCCTCGTCGGTGGGAACGACCCACACTTGCACCTTGGAATCGGGTGCGGAGATCAATTTCTCCTCGCCCCGGCTGTTGTTGGCTTCCGCGTCCATCTTCACGCCAAGGAACTCCAATCCCGAACAAGCTCCCATGCGGGTGCTGATTTGGTTCTCGCCGACTCCCGCCGTCCATACAATGACATCCACGCCTCCCATAGCGGCGGCGTATGCGCCAATGTATTTCTTGATGCGGTAGTTGTACATCCGCAATGCCAATTGGGCACGCTCATTGCCCTCATTGGCGGCATTCTCCACGTCGCGCATGTCACTTGAGATGCCCGTGATGCCGAGCACACCACTCTCCTTGTTGAGGAAGTCTGCCATCTCTTGCGGCTTCTTGCCGAGCTTATCCATCACGTAAGTGACGGCACTGGGGTCGATGTCGCCCGAGCGAGAACCCATCATCACGCCAGCCAATGGCGTAAGACCCATAGAAGTGTCGATGACCTTGCCATCCTTGATGGCGGCGACAGATGCCCCGTTGCCGATGTGGCAGGTGATAATCTTCAAGTCCTTGATGTCCTTACCCATCAATTCTGCCACGCGGTGCGACACATAGCGATGGCTGGTGCCATGGAAACCATAGCGACGCACGTGGTATTTCTCATACAACTCGTAAGGAATGGCATAGAGATATGCCTCAGGGGGCATGGTGGCATGGAAGGCATTGTCGAACACTGTTACCTGTGGCACCTTCGGCATGAGGTGGTCAACGGCACGGATGCCCTTCAGGTGGCCAGCGTTATGGACGGGAGCGAGGTCGCAAAGGCTCTCAATACCAGCCTCCACACCCTCGTTGACGATGCAACTCTTCTCGAAGAGGTCGCCGCCCTGCACGATGCGATGCCCCACGGCATCAATCTCATCGAGGCTCTTGATGGCTCCGTATTCGTCACTCAGCAATGTCTGGAACACGAAATTCACACCTTCCTTGTGGTCGGGCATGTCGTGCATAAGGATTTTCTTCTCGCCATTAGGCAAGGTCAACTTCAAGAAAGCGTTGTCCAAGCCTATGCGCTCCACGCCTCCTTGTGCCATGACAGACTCGTCATCCATGTCATACAGTTTGTACTTGATGGAAGAGGAGCCGCAATTTAATACTAAAATCTTCATATCTTTCTTCATTTACTTCTTTGCGTCCATTGCCTGGCAGGCGGTGATGGCAATCATATAATAGATGTCTTCCACGGAACAGCCACGAGAGAGGTCGTTGACAGGACGGGCGATACCTTGGAGGATGGGACCGATGGCGACGGCATCACCGAGGCGTTGCACCATCTTGTAACCAATGTTGCCCACTTCCAGATTCGGGAACACCAATACATTAGCCTTGCCGGCAATCTCACTGTCTGGGCATTTCTTCGCACCTACGGAGGGAACGAGGGCGGCATCGGCTTGCAACTCGCCGTCAATCTTCAACGACGGGTCTTTCTCCTTGGCCAAACGGGTAGCCTCAATCACCTTGTCTACCACCTCGTGCTTGGCACTTCCCTTGGTAGAGAAACTCAACATCGCCACACGCGGCTCAGCGAAACCCGCCACGCTCTTGGCAGTCTGTGCAGTGCAGACGGCAATCTGTGCCAACTGGTCAGCATCAGGCATCGGCGTGACCGCCACGTCGCCAACGACAAGAACGCCATCCTCGCCATATTGCTTCTCCTTGGAGATAAGGAGCAAGCCACCACTCACGCATGTAATGCCAGGGGTGCATTTGATAATCTGCAAGGCAGGGCGAAGAGTGTCGCCCGTCGTGGATAACGCGCCGCTGATTTGTCCGTCTGCGCCCTCGGTCTTGATAATCATGCAACCCAGGTAGAGCGGGTTCTTCGTCACCAACTCGCGGGCTTGCTCAATCGTCATGCCCTTCTTCTTGCGAAGTTCTGCCAACAGTTGGGCATATTCCTCGCTCTTGGGATTGTTCTCAGGGTCGATAATGGTAATCTTGTCTACGTTCTTCAAGCCCCACTCGGCGGCCTTTGCCTTGATCTCTGCGGGGTTGCCAATCAAGATGATGTCGGCAATGTCGTCTGCCGTTGCCCAGTCGGCGGCACGGAGTGTGCGCTCCTCGGTTGCCTCGGGGAGGACGATGCGCTGCTTGTTTGACTTAGCTCGCGCAACAATTTGTTGTAATAAATCCATGATTTGTTATTAATATGTTAAATGTATAATTATGTAGTCGTTAGGTATTTGAATGCAAAAATACGGATTTTATTTGGGCTATCCTTGCAATAGACAATTAAAAATAATTAAACATGCCTCCTTCGAGCCTAATAAACAACGATTTGGCAACCAAGGAAATGTCATCAAGGCTTAACTTGGTTGCTTTGATGGGAAAAAACGATGGTTGGAAAAAATGGGGTGCAACGCGTGCGAAAATGTCACTAAATCCGATGAAAGATGTTGACAAAACAATGTTCGGGAAAAGTCGCGAAATAGAATCATTGAAGATAACCAGATTATCCGAATTATCTGGAAATTCCGGAAAAACCAGACAAAAACGGCTGTTTAACATTTTTTGGGCGGCATCCGTCGGCGGCGGATGCCACATCTATCACCCGTAGATGTGCCTTTTATGGGGTGCGGATGCCACCCAAATAATGTTAAAAGGTGGCATTTATGGGCATCGGATAATGAATGAAAAACGCAAGTCATTGGCATTCAGTACGTTACACGAATGCGCAAAAACGGGGTTATTTACGCCCAAGGTCGAGGTTGTTGGCAAATAACGCAGCCACGGAGGCCTGTTTCGTGATAAAAAATTGACAAAAGCATCAACCTTGAAGAGGCACTCCCGAAAAACAAACTTATCTCATTTCCTTTGCCAAGACTGCCTCCAACTCCTCGGCAGAGAGGCGTAGGCGGAACTCGCCAGTGATGGCTACGCTGATGCGCCCCGTCTCTTCCGACACGACGATGGCAATGGCATCGCTATCTTGCGAGATTCCCATGGCGGCACGATGTCGCAGTCCTAATTCCTTTGGTATCTCGAGGTCGTGCGAAACGGGGAGGATACAGGCAGCCGCCACGATGCGTTTCTTGGAAACTATCATGGCCCCGTCGTGCAGCGGGGAGTTCTTAAAGAAGATGTTTTCGATGAGCCGCTGGTTGATGTTGGCATCGATGCGGTCTCCCGTGTCGATGATGTCGTCCAACGGTGTACCCCTCTCGATGACAATCAATGCGCCCACCTTGGCCTTTGACATGTTCATGCAAGCCATGACGATGGGCATGATGGTCTCCTTGTCTTCTACCTCTTCCTTTTTAGAGTTAGACTTATAGAAATACTGGAACACCGCCTTGAACCTCTCATGGGCGCCAAGTGTATAAAGGAACTTTCGTATCTCTTCCTGAAACAACACGATGAGGGCGATGACACCCACGCTCACCAACTTGTCCATGATAGAGCCGAGCAGCCTCATCTCAAGTATCTGGCTCACGAAGAGCCATATCACGATAAACACCATGATGCCGATGAACACGTTGAGCGAGCGGCTCTCTTTCATCAGTCGGTAGATATAGTAAAGCATCAACGCCACAAGGAATACGTCGATGATGTCTTTAATCCCTAAATCGAATGGCAACATAATTATCAGTTCATTGTTAAGAGTTCATAGTTCATAATTGCTGGAGGATATGGACGGCTTCCACTGCCTCTTTCACATCATGTACACGAAGAATGGAGGCACCTTTATAGAGGGCGATGGCATGGATGGCGGTTGTTCCATTGAGAGCCTCAGCAGGAGTATTGCCCAATAATTGATAAACCATGCGCTTGCGCGAAACGCCTACGAGGATGGGCAAGCCCAATACCTGTAGCCTTTCCATTTCCGATAAGAGTCTGTAGTTTTGTTCCAATGTCTTCCCAAACCCAAAGCCCGGGTCGATAATGATGTCGTTTATGCCTAAACCATGAAGACGTTGGGTGACATCAGCAAACTCGATGAGCATGTCATGGAGGGATGGTCTTGATGACATATATATATAAGGTGTATGTAAGGAGGCTACCATCTGCCACATCTCCTCGCTCCCCTCCACATCGTTGATGATGTCTGCCCCCCATTGCTCCACGCATCGCCGTGCCACCTTGGGGCGGAAGGTGTCAACGCTCACGATGGCATCGGGCTGCTCCCTTCGGATGATGGGCAGGGCAAAGGCGAGTCGCCTCAATTCCTCCTCCTCGTCTACTGGGGTTGCCCCTGGACGCGTGGAGCAAGCTCCCACGTCTATCATGCAACCTCCCTCGGCAATGATTTGGTTGGCTCGCTCGGCTATATCACGCTCCGTCTGCTTGCGGCTTCCCTCAAAGAAAGAGTCGGGTGTGACATTGAGGATTCCCATCACACAAGGCTTTCCCACATCGACGACCCCCCCCCGAATATTGATGGTATTGTTCATTTCTTTGCAAACTTACGAATATTTTTTTGAATTGTAAAAGAAAATGCTTATCTTTGTGGATAAAATCGGAAAAAAGCGTATGAAAAGATTTGTTTTATTCTTTGGAATAATGATGTGTGCAATGTCTATGAAAGCGGCAAACAAAGTGAATGTAGAGCGCATCGACCCCACTCACTGGTACGTGGGAATGAAAGACGCATCGTTGCAATTGATGGTTTACGGCAAGGGCATCCGCGATGCCGAGGTGTCTACCGACTATCCAGGTGTGAGCATTGAATCGCTCGTGCGCCTCGACTCCCCAGACTACCTGCTCGTCTACATGGATGTGGCAAAGGCCCAGGCGGGGAAAATGACCTTGCGATTCAAGGTGGGAAAGAAAAGCATGAATTATCCCTACGAGTTGAAGACACGGGAAATGGCGGGAACAGAACGCCGGGGGTTCTCTAATGCCGACGTGCTATACATGCTGATGCCCGACCGCTTCGCACAATCAGCTAACCATGTCGCCCAAATCAAGGGTCTCAACACCTACAAGGAAGACCGTTCCCAACCGTCATTGCGACATGGGGGCGACTTGGAGGGCATTCGCCAACATCTCGATTATTTCACTGAGTTGGGCGTGACGGCATTGTGGTTTACTCCTGTGTTAGAGAACAATTCCCCCGATAACGAAAATGGTTTCTCTACTTATCATGGTTACGCCACGACAGACTATTACCGCGTAGACCCTCGCTTTGGCACGAATGCCCAATACAAGCAACTCATTGACGAGGCACATGCCAAGGGCTTGAAGGTGGTGATGGACATGATCTTCAACCATTGCGGTTTTGAGCATCCGTGGGTTGCCAACATGCCATCAAAGGACTGGTTTAATTTGTCAAGGAGTTCTGGAGTACAGGAGTTCTGGAGTACAGACAATAGCCCAAAACAAATGTCTGCAACTCCTATAACTCCTGAACTACTGAACTCCCAACATCTACAAACTTCCTATAAGTTGACACCCGTACTTGACCCTTACGCATCGAAGGTGGATATGCGGGAAACCGTGGAAGGATGGTTTGTACCCACCATACCCGACCTCAACCAAAAGAATCCCCATGTGATGAAGTATCTCATCCAAAACAGCATCTGGTGGATTGAGACCGTGGGTATAGACGGTATACGCATGGACACCTACCCATACGCCGACCGCGAGGGGATGGCACAATGGATGAAAGTGCTTGACAAGGAATATCCCAACTTTAATACTGTAGGAGAAACATGGGTGACGGAACCAGCTTACACCGCCGCTTGGCAGAAAGACTCCAAGCTTTCTTCTACCAACTCCTATCTCAAAACCGTGATGGACTTCTCGTTTTTCGATAAGCTCAATCAAGCCAAGAACGAGGAGACTGACGGTTGGTGGAATGGATTTAATCGCATCTACAACTCCTTGGTGTACGACTATCTCTATCAGAACCCATCCAACGTGATGGCTTTCATCGAGAACCATGACACCGACCGATTCCTCGGCAATGGCAAGGACACGCTTTCCTTGAAGCAAGCCCTCGCCCTATTGCTCACCATCAACCGTACCCCCCAGCTCTATTATGGTACGGAAATCTTGATGAACGGTACGAAAGAGATTACTGATGGAAACGTAAGAAAAGACTTCCCCGGTGGGTTTCCCAACGACAAACACAACGCCTTTACAGCGGAAGGACGCACCAAGGCAGAACAAGCGATGTTCAACTGGCTGAGTAAGCTGCTCCACTGGCGGCAAGGCAACGATGTCATCATCAAGGGAAAGCAGACACAGTTCATCCCTTGGAAGGGCGTATATGTCATCACCAGGCAATATGGGGGGAGGAGCGTCCTCACCATCTTGAACGGCACCAGCAAGCCCGCCGTGATGGAAGTGGCACGTTATGCAGAGGTGATACAAGGAAAAGCCACGGCGCGTGACATCATCACAGGACGCAACATCACGATAGACAAAGATGTAAAGCTTCGGCCACGACAAACACTGATAATCGAATTTTAGGGATTTCCCTACTCGCTTTTAGGGAAAATATACTTTGTGAAAGCAGATAATCATGTATATTTGCAACGTTTTAAAGACTATTGACATGAAAAAGGTTTTTGTAATCACAGTGAGTGCAGCTCTCTTGCTCAGCAGCTGCGGGACTTATCAGGGGTCGGGTGCATACGTCGGAGCATCCCTTGGGTCTATCCTCGGTTCTGCCATCGGTGGCATCAGCGACGGTCCCCGTGGGTCAGACATCGGGACAATAGTTGGAATGGCGGGTGGCGCCATAGTGGGAAGTGCCATTGGTGCCGCCAAGGACCAAAAAGACAAGCAGGAAGTACACGACCATTACCAGAAAGTGATGCAGCGCAAAGCACAGGAAAAAGCGTCGCAAAACAACACAAGCTACCAACAGCAGGGTTATGACGACAGTGGCTTTGACGCCTCCATGGGCGGCGACGACCGCCTCTATGACTTCCAAAGCTCTGACTACACGGGCAATTACACCGCCCAGGAGCCCACGACAGTCTTGCCTATGTCGTCAAGTGTGGAACAGTTAGCGCAAGGACTTGACTATGCCGAGACCATCGAGATTAGAAATGCCCGTATCGTTGATGTCAACCAAAACAGTGTGATTAACCGCAACGAGGTATGCAAGGTGATCTTC
Organism: Prevotella sp.; assembly: GCA_017428055.1. Lineage (GTDB taxonomy): Bacteria > Bacteroidota > Bacteroidia > Bacteroidales > Bacteroidaceae > Prevotella. Next base: position 19,636 of record JAFRRN010000094.1, on the reverse strand, counting down.
GAGATTTACAACCATGGCCATGAACCTATCTACGACGTGCAGCCAACGGTGATAGAGACCACGGGCAATAAGCACATCTTCATATCACCCAACATGCACGTGGAGCGTATCGACCCCGGAAAGGGCATCCGCTACACAGCCATGGTCAAGGCAGACAACCGACTGAAAGACGGCATGGCCCGCATCTGCGTCTCCGTTTTGCAAGGCAACAGGGCCATCTCAAAGGTCTGCGAATTTAATGTGCCGACGAAGAAGAATTGAGAAGACAACAATTAATCATATTACTTACAATTCACAATGATCGACTTTCATTGTGAATTGTTTTTTTGTATATTAGTTTTTTTTCGTATCTTTGCCCCAAGAAGTCTAATCCAATCTACTTAAATAACAACAAAATGAGAAAAATCCAAATCACAGCCTTGGCATTGCTTACCTTGTTTTGCCTCGGAACGTCTGCCCAAAGGGCAAGAAGAGTGAGCACACCCAATCCATACGCGCGGTATACGCAGGGATTGCCTTTCAAGATGGATGCCGTCAAGGCACCCTTCATCCCCCAAAATAAAGTTACCATCACAGACTTCGGTGCCAAGGGCGACGGCTCAGCCTTATGCACTGATGCTTTCAAGAAAGCCTTCGATGCTTTGGAGAAGAAAGGAGGAGGCAAGCTCATCGTGCCGCAGGGCGTGTGGTACACGGGTCCCATCGTCTTGAAAAGCAACACAGAATTGCACTTGGAGAAGGGTGCCGTCATTCTCTTCGCCGCAGACGAGACGCTCTACCCCATCATCAAGACCTCCTTTGAGGGGCTGGAGACGCGACGCTGCCAGTCGCCACTCTCCGCCAACGGCGCGACCAACATTGCCGTGACGGGGCAGGGAGCGATAGACGGAAACGGCCTGTATTGGCGTCCGTTGAAGAAGTCGAAGGTGACCGATGGGCAGTGGAAGAAGTTTACTGGTATGCAAGAGGGCGTGTTTAAGCGCAATGACCTTTGGTTCCCCTCGGCAGGATATGCCAAGGGAGACTCCCTTGCCGACATGAACGTGCCACGGGGACTACAGACGGATGAGCAATGGAACGAGGTGAAACGATTCCTTCGTCCCGTGATGGTGAGCCTCGTGGGGTGCAAGAACGTGTTGCTGAAGGATGTCATCTTCCAAAACTCTCCCGCATGGAACATCCATCCGTTGATGTGCGAGAACGTCATCATCGACAACATCCTCGCCCGCAATCCCGACTATGCACAGAATGGCGATGCCCTGGACTTGGAATCTTGCAAGAATGCTTTGATTGTCAACTCAACCTTTGACGCCGGTGATGATGGCATCTGCATCAAGAGCGGCAAGGATGCCGATGGCAGAAAGCGTGGAATGCCTTGCGAGAATGTGGTGGTGGACGGATGCACCGTGTTTCAGGGACATGGCGGCTTTGTGGTTGGATCTGAGATGAGCGGTGGCGTGAAAAACATCCTTGTGCAAAACTGCCAGTTCCTTGGAACGGATGTAGGTTTGCGTTTCAAGAGCTGCCGTGGGCGTGGTGGCGTGGTGGAAAACATCAACATCCGCAACATCTCCATGTTTGACATCCAAGGCGACGCTATCACCTTCGACCTTTATTATGGTGGGAAGTCTGTCATCGAAGTGTTAGAGAGCGGCGAAAAGGTGAACAACATCGAGGCAAAGCCTGTCGACGAGACCACTCCCGAATTTCGTGACATCAATATTGAGAACATTTATTGCCGTCATGCACGGCGTGCCTTGTTCTTCAACGGCTTGCCAGAAAAGCCCATTAAGAATATACACTTGAAGAATGTTCACGTCTCAGCGGATGTCAATTCCGACTTCTTCAACTGTGAGAACGTAACCAAAGAAGATGTCGTATTGACCTTGGAGAAATAAAAAAGCCTATTCCTATTTCTTATTGGCTACAGATTCTTAACGGATAAACCTTGCCAACACGTCCTAAGATGAAGCGCGGGCAAAGAGTCAGATACAGTTATAGTGGGGACTGTAACATGTAGACATGTCCCTGCATATAACTAATGGCATAAGCAGTTACAGATTAAGGTTATCTACTTAATATAAGTTAATTACAAGGAAAAGTTATTCTTTATTGTTAAATTTTCGTATGTTTGCATTTACATTATTCTCGTCAGATAGTTTCCCCCTTATTGACTAATTCCTATCTGGAAGATATGGTAACCTGTTGACGTAGCAGACGAAATGAAAAAGAAGGAAAAGAAAAGAAGAAAATTTGCCCGACGATTGACATGGCGCATCATCTTGATAGTGACACTTATCAATATGCTTATCATCAGTGCGGCATTGTTCCTGATTGTTGTCGGGACTAAAGGACAGTCCGTGCTACGTTCCCGTGATTTGATCAATGTCATAGGAAGTAAACTGGAGACTAAGCTTACTGCTATCGAAGCAACGGCTGTCAACAACGTGGCAGAAGTGGAAGCCAATCTGGATAGTCCCGAAAAGGTGTTTGCTGCGTTGGAGAAAGGACTGAGATTGAACAATCATTATATCGGGTGTTTTGCCGCGTTCGAGCCCAACTACTTTGCCAGCCAGGGTCGATGGTTTGAACCATACGTGGTATATCGTGACAGTACCCGTATTGAACGGGCACAAATGGGCTCTGTCATACACGACTACTTTAAGAGAGAATGGTACAAGAATGGACTCAACACAGAAGATGGGCAACATGGCTATTGGTCAGACCCATACTTTGATGCCGATGGTGCAAAGACCATGTTGTGCAGTTATATACTTCCTCTTCGTGACAGACATGGGAAAAAGGTTGGTGTGTTTGGTGTTGACTTGCCTTTAGACTGGCTGGAAAAGTCAATACGAGCCCAGGAAAAGATAGAGATGACTGAAGAACTGATAAAGGAAGACTCTGATGACGATGATGAGAGGGTTCTCTATAGCTTTGTCATTGGGAGGAAAGGCCAATACATCGTACCACCCAATAAGAACAATGTCCTTAAAGGGAGTTTTAAGGAGGCCGTAGAGGCAACACCCGACTTGGTTGACGATAGTGTGTTTACCAAGATGTTGGCAGGGGAAAGTTCTATGCTCGAAAAGATGAACATCAATGACACGCGCTATTATATCAGTTACTCTCCGTTGGGTCATACGGGGTGGACGATGGCTGTTGCGCAACATTGGATCTTGGTCTATATCTGGGGGATTGTTATCAGTATTCTCATATTGCTTGTCGTTATTATCGGCAGCATTATTCTCTTCTTTACCACTCATTTCAGTATCTGGAGTGCAACCAAGCCACTCCGCTTCCTGACCAACTCGGCCAACGAGGTGGCAAAGGGAAACTTTGAAACATCTTTACCCAAGTTCAAGCACAACGATGAGATTAGCCAGTTGCGCGATTCATTCGAAACCATGCAGTTCTCACTCGCTAAATATGTGGAGGAACTGAAGGAAACGACATCATCCAAAGCAACCATAGAGAGCGAACTGCGCATTGCCCACAACATTCAGATGTCGATGTTGTCCAAGACATTCCCGCCATTCCCTGAACGTAACGATATTGAGTTGTATGGTATGCTGACACCCGCCAAGGCCGTAGGTGGTGACCTCTATGACTTCTTCATCCGCGACGAGAAACTCTTCTTCTGTATTGGCGATGTTTCTGGCAAAGGAGTGCCGGCATCACTCATCATGGCTGTCACAAGGACGCTCTTCCGTAATGTCGCCGTTCACACTTCCCGGCCAGACCACATCGTAGCAGCCCTCAATGACTCAATTAGCGAGGGCAACGACGCCAATATGTTCATCACGGTCTTCGTAGGAGTGCTTGACCTTCCTACGGGTCGTATGCGCTATTGCAATGCGGGACACGATGCCCCGTACATCCAAGCCGCCAGACTTCAGTGCAACCCCAATATCCCTATCGGCATCATCCCTGGCAGGAAATATTCCGAGCAAGAGACCATCGTTTCCCCCGGCACGACCATCTTCCTATATACCGATGGACTGACAGAGGCAGAAAACGAAAGGCATGAGTTGTTTGGAAAGGACCGCATGGTAAGCATCCTCCACTCGTCTGTCAATTCAAACAACGACAATGATGACGATACCCCACAACAATTGATAGCGAGCATGACCGATGCGGTACACCAATTCGTTGGTGACACGGAACAAAGTGATGACCTTACAATGCTTGCCATCAAATATACTTTCCAGAAAAAGACCGTGCGCTTTAAGCAGCGTCTCACACTTCATAATGACGTGCAGGAAGTGCCACAGTTAGCGGCTTTCGTCGACGAGGTGTGTGAGGCGGTTGGTTTCGACATGTCTACTACCATGAAGATGAACCTCGCCATAGAGGAGGCCGTTGTGAACGTGATGAATTACGCCTACCCTACTGGTGTGCAAGGTGAAGTTCGTATACAGGCTGAGGCCAACGATGTTCGCTTGAAAATCACCATTAGTGATGATGGAATGCCTTTCGACCCCACAGAGAAGCCCGATGTCGATATTACCCTTTCTGTCGAGGAACGGAGCATAGGTGGCTTGGGGATTCACCTCGTCAGGCAAATCATGGACAGCATCAACTATGAACGCGAAGATAACCAAAACATCTTTACCCTTAGAAAGAAGCTCGTGTAGCAGAGGTTCTCATCATGCCGAGCAGAATGGGAAATGAGCGTCTGCTTTAATAAACAAGTAACAGGGTCTATGCCAATTGCATAAACCCTGTTACTACTATTAAAGTTTTTGGATATTACTTGATGAGAGCGTTGCGAGCCTCGGCAATCTTATCCTTGGTCTCTGCCAACTGTGACTTCAGTTGGTCTACAGTCTCGGCATTCAGCGGCTCAAGAGCCTCAATGGCTTTGGCAACGGGTGCGAAATCGGAATCGTATTCAGCGAGACGCTTCACGGCATCCGAAAGCAAAACGATACGGTAGGTGACATTGGCGGCAGCCTCGTCATTGAAAGCCGTAAGGAATTTGTCCGTGTTCTGGGACATGGCATAAATATCCTCCACAAGTGTCCCTGCAGCCATCTGCCAGAAGTAGTTGATACGTCCATTCTCGTTCATGGCATCATAGAGCTTTTGACCGGTCTCATAGAGAGTAGCAGCCTCTATGTCCTTGAATGAGGGATCGTTGATGTCTGCCACAAGTTTGGCAATGGCAGCCTCGTAGTCAGCTGTTGGCATGTCGTAGAGAGCCGCAATGCCTTTGTCAACGCTCAAAGCACTTAACATACGGTATTTCTCGGCCAGGGTAGTGGCATTTTCTGCCACGGATGGAGCAATCAGGTATTCGGGCTTAACTTGCTTCTCTTGCTCTGTCAACTTGATGCCATTCTCTCCTGTCTGTATGAAAGGCAACTGTTTGAGTTTTCCAACCTCGGCAGCGAGGCTGTCGAGTTCCATTTTAATTTTTGCCTCAACCTGCTCTTGTTCAAAAGTCTTCACAGAGTCAGCCTCATCGGCGGGTTGTGTACTCTTGTTGCCCCCACAAGCGGTGAAGGCCAATGCTGCAATTGCCACAGCGAAAATTGATAGTTTCTTCATTTTTTTTGTTTTTAATGTTTATAAATAAGTGATATGTTTATTGTTCTTTTCTCATATACTGACCAGGGCAGTCGAATAACAACAGGCCTGTTACAATCATACACATCAGAAGGATTACACCCATATTAAACCAAAGGGTCTTGATATGCCAATGCCCTAACAGCTTCTCACTGCTGTAGAAAGGTGCGCGTCCCCAATGATTATGCGGGGTCAGAAAGACCATGGCACTGCGAGGCACAAGATGGTCATCCACGATGTCGAGTACCCGCATCTGGTCTGCCCCTGTCACAAACTCCTCTAACTTGTTATTATGGTTTTGCCGTTTTAATTCCAGGAAAGCCTCTTTGCCTTGTTGTCTCACGATATTGCCAATCAAGGCATCTTTCTTGAGTGTTGCATCGTTGCTACGTTTGGCAAGAATAGCCTCCGCTTGCTTGAGATAGTCGAAAAGTGAATTGTAGGAACCGTCGCCAGTGTAGTTTTCCATTCCGCAAAAACCAGAAAGAATTGGCAAGTTGGAATGGATGATACTCGCATGAGAAGGATTAACCTTCATGCCACGTTTCTTTTCCTCCTCCATCATCTCTAACTGCGACTGCAATTCATAGAGAAATGCCATGTTATAGAACTGGCTTTCCTGCCGTTTCTTGTCTAACTTGAAGAATGGCCGCTCGTATAAGTTGTCGGTATACGACGTGACAGCCAATGCCTCATAACTCCATCTTGAGGGAATGACATCGCCAATGAGTGGCACATATCCCGTGGTACTCTTAGGGGTAAGGTCGGAGAAGTTCACCACCAGTCCGCATAACAATATTTGTGGGATAAGCAAGATGGGAATGCTGATATAGATTGCCACAATGGAATTGAGGCATTGTGAGAGCAGAAGTCCCGTAAGGTTGGCAAGCAAGGCTGTCATGAAGAGGATAAGCCACCATGTGCCATACAAGCCATGCAACCCCATGATGGCGTTGCCAATGAGTATGAAAAGAAGTGTCTGGATAAGTGACACCGACGCTACGAATATGATTTTTGACCATATATAACTGCCGTATGACAATCGAAGGAAGCGCTCGCGTTTCAATAAGGCACGGTCCTTGATGATTTCTTCCGCACTACCGCTCATGCCAATGAATGTGGCAACAATAATCGACATGAAGAAGTAACTTACCAAGTTCTTGTTGTTCATCACAGAATATCCCTCCGGAGGGGAATAGCGAGTGAGAAAGGCGCAGATGACAGCCAATATGGGTGCTTGCAACAAGGCAATGCAGAGATACTGCACATTGGTAACTTTGGTCTTGAGGTTGCGCTGGAGGAAGATGGCAAATTGGCGTAACCGCCCTGGTTTCCTTTGGTCGGATGTCGGCATACTCTCCTTCTTAGGCTCCGATAGTAAGGCACGGTTCTTCAGATACAACTCATGCCATTCCTGGGGCGACACCTTGCGTTCATCGGAAATCTCACCGTTGCTGTTGATTGCTTTTTCCTCTATGATGTTCAACATGATTTCCGGATTGACGTTGCCACATGTCGGACAGGCACTCGTCTCTGCATCAGCATAATTGGCAGCCTCCTTGAAATAGGTGATAGCATCTATCGGATTGCCGTCATATACGGGATAGCCGCCCCGGTCGAGCATCCACAGGCGGTCGAAGAGCTTGAAAACGTCGCTTGATGGCTGGTGTATGTTCACCACGATCAACTTTCCCTTGTAGGTTTGCTCTTTCAGTAAGTTGATGACCCTCTCCGTATCAGCCGACGAGAGTCCAGACGTAGGTTCGTCGAGAAACAAGACGGCTGGCTCTCTTATCAATTCCAATGCGATGTTGAGTCGTTTACGCTGCCCTCCCGAGATGTATTTATTGATGGGCGACCCCACCTTCAAGTCTTTCACCGCGTCAAGCCCCAGGCCATTGAGCGTATCGATGACTCGCTTTCGGATATCCTCCTCCGTGAGGGTTGCGAAACAAAGTTTGGCGGTATAATATAGATTTTGGTAGACGGTCAGCTCTTCAATGAGCAAGTCATCTTGTGGGACGAAGCCTATCAAGTCTTTTGCCTGGGGTTCAGAGATGTCATGACCGTTGATGGTGATGCTCCCCTCGTCGGGGATAATGTTGCCATTCAAGATGGAGAGCAAGGTGGACTTGCCCGTTCCCGACCCGCCCATGATGGCAAGCAGTTCCCCATCGTGCAACGTGAAGCTCAAGTTGTGTATGCCATTGTCGCTGTTTGGGAAACGGAAATTGATGTCGCGGCCCGAAAACTCCACACGTTGCCGATGTGCCTTGTCTTTGCTATATGCGGCCATGACGGTAGAATAGTAAAGCGGTTTCCCGCCTTGTCCCTTCAGCACGCTACTCTGTTGCCACACCTGATAGGCTCGTGGCAGCACTGGTACATCATTGAGCAGCACACGATCCTCTCCTGTATAAGAGAAGACAAGGTTGCCCGCATGGGGCAAAAGTAGTGTTTTCAGTTCGCCGCCAAAGCCCTCTGGCTTGTGTATCATCACACGCTCGGAAGGGATGCCGTTGACAAAGTCGGCAAAGTCGCCCATCAACCGCTGCGGAATGTTCAACCTTTCTGCCATGGTGTGGAATATGGGATGGCTCTTGGGAGCGTCTCCGCCACAAAACTCCATCATACGCAAGAGGAGCATCCGTTCTTCATCAGAACGGATCTTCCCATGTAGGTTGTCGCAAATAGAGGCTACCACGCTATTCGTGTCAAGGTTGTCAGTCATCTCGTATGCCCCTCGCAAGTCACTATAGAGGTCAAGGTATGTATCGACATTCCTAATGCCGAAATGATGCCGCAAATAACTCACGAGCATTTTTTTTGCCCGCGACTCATCTACGTGTTCTTCCTTGCCAAACAAGGCGAATAGGCTTAAGAAACTGGACAAAACGATGTCTGTCATCTACCCATAATCCATGGTCACCCTCTTGTCGTTAGAGAAAGGTGAGTATTACTTGTGTGCAAAAATACGAATTAATTGCAGATAATATATGGTCGCTGTTATTAAAAAAAACTAAATTATAAGAAAAACTAAAGATTATGACACAATTTGTCCTATCTTTGCATAAAGTAAAAAAAAGGCCTTTTAAGCAAATTAGTTATGAGAACAATCATTCAAGAACAAGGCGACTGCACAACCGCCATGTTTATAGGTAGATTCGATACGGCAGCCGCTTCCATTGCAGAACAGGAGATGCAACCTCTTTTTGTCTGCTCTTGTCCGGAGATAACACTCGACTGCTCTAAGTTAGAGTATATATCATCAAGTGGGCTGCGCCTCTTCCTCGGATTACTGAAATCCACAAAGCCTAAAGGCATCCACCTTTATATCACTGGCTTGAATGATGACCTCAAGCAGGTGTTTGCCATGACAGGCTTCAACAGCCTCTTTGAATTTAAATAAATGACCCTGAAGTAGGTCATGAGGATGGTGAGGATAGTCAACACCATGTAAGCGTGATTAACAGAGTCGTTTTGTGTCTTTGTCGTATGGTGATTTGAGACATTTCCCTGAACAATCAAACGACTTATTTACCAACGTCCAATTATTCTTGAAACAGGTATTGACTGAATAAGATGGGTGGATTTCCCAACAACGTAGGAGGCTTGGGGTGTTATCTCATAAATGTAGAATACGCATTAATCTAAATACTTCTTGACTTTCGAAAGAAAATCCTCATAACTTAATCCAGCAAGAAACGATGCCATTTTTTGATTAATATATGAAAAATGGAGAGACTATTGGGTTTTTATCTCACGCATAACTATGCATCCCACCCAGGAAATAGTTGACTCCGAAGTAAGTCATGAGGATGGTGAGGAATGCCAAGACCATGAAGGCGTGGTAGACGAGGGGGCGTCGGAAGGCGGGAAGGGATTGTTGGTGGACGGCGATGGCATATACCATGAACGTGATGAGTGCCCAAGTCTCTTTCGGGTCCCAGCTCCAGTATTGTCCCCAAGACACATTCGCCCATATTGCCCCTATGAAAACACCGAGTCCCATGGTTGTCAGCGAGGGGTATAGCATGATGCGGCTCAACACCGCCAATTGTTCGGCGCAGCTTTTCATCACCAACCCGACAACACCACAGACGAATGTCAAGCTCAACAGGGCGTATGACATCATGATGACACTTACGTGAAGGCTTAGCAAGGGGCTGTTCAATACGGGCATGAGGTGTGTAATCTGCGGGTCCATTTGGCTAATGTGACTTACTAAAAGGAAGAATCCACTCGACAGGAAACCCGCCATGACGATGAGCGATGACAGGTTCTTGGGCAAGGATGGCATCTTCAGGCGCACAAGGAGGGTAATGAGCATCACGAACCAAGCGATAAACAACATCGTCTCATAGCCGTTGCTCATCGGCAGCGTTCCCTTGATGACCCACCGCAGGGCAATACAAGCGGTTAAAGTTAAGAAAGAAGTAAGGAGGACGATGGTTGAAAAGGCTCGCATGGCACGGTGACATCGTTTAGATGTACGTTGCTCCTTTCGGGTCAACTCCCATATCAAGAATAACAGCGAGAGGATGCCCATTGTTAGGTTGACCATGAAGAGGATGGTGGCAAACGGCACCTTATTGTATATATATTCGGCTCTGTCTTTCTTGTTGCTGGGCATGGAGACCCCGCTATTCCGCACCTGGAAGTCCTTGATCTCGCCCATCACGTGGCTGAAATGGTTGAAATCCAGCGACTGGGTGTCATGATACAACTGGTTGAATGCCGATGAGATGAACACGGCATCATCGGTATCCACGGTGGCAGGCAGTTTCTCGGCGGGCGATACCCAAATGGTTTTGTCCTCATGGGTGTTGGGGAACACCTTGAGGAGTGCGCCCGAACGTAAATTCATCACCAACATCAGCTTGTCATCAAGTTGCATGGCTTGCTTATGGACGGCATCATGCTTGCCGTTATAATATCCTTGTAAATATGGCCCGATACGGTATTCGCCGTTATTAGGGTTGAACAGCGCATTGACACAGACATATTTGTCAAGGTGCATTTGCCCTCGCAACTCGCCGCCCTTGACCTTCACGATGGGTTCATTTGCCCATTCGTCGCCCCAGAAGATGAATCCCGCCAACACCTGTTCGGCGGAATATTCCCCGTAATGTGCCTTGCCATAGAGTTTTTTGGTGAAATCGATGGCGAAAGTCTGCAACGGGCAGATGCGGTCATTATATAAGATGTGCATCTTTCCGAAGTCCTTTGCCGTTTCCTTTGGCAGGGTCGGCAGGGCATGGATGATGCCGGCGTTTCCCATAAGCAACACGCCGACGGCTGCCCCTTGCCTGAGCAAAGGCGAACGGAGCAATCTCCGAAACGTGCCCTTGGGGTCGATGAGCAGCCATATCAATGAGAAAAACAACAGCCCATAGCCCAAATAAGTCACGCCGATGCCCCACGGGTCGTTATTGATGGACAGCAGGCTTCCCCGCAGGTCATCGTCAAAACTATTCTGATATAGCCGGAAGCCTCGATACGAGAAGATGTTGTTCATCGACACGATGCCCTCAATGACCTTCTCCTTGTCCGTAATCGTGATGTGCGACACATAGTCGGCTGCCGCCTCCGTGCCGTCATGGTAGGCTACATCAAATTGCTTGAGCTCCACTTGGAAAGGAAGAGTCTTGGCTCTCATGCCCGTTTCTGTCACGGTGACATAATATTGGTTGGTGCTTTCGCCCTGACGCAAGTGTATCACGCCCTGCCTTGAAAAGAGATGGGTGATGAATGCCCCTGCCAGAATAAGCACAAACGACCCGTGCAACAACCATACAAACCAACGACTAACTCGCCTCTTTACTATCCACGCGATGCCAAACGCCGCAAGCAATGCCCATAACAAGGAAAACCACCATGCCCCATAGATATGCGTCAAGGCGAAGGTGCGCCCCTCGCTATGTTCAATAAATGTTGCCGCCCCAAGCACGATGAGGACGGCAACATACAGGATGAAGACCATTCTCTTAATCATCAGATCGACTCGATGAATTTTACGACGGCATCGCGGTCGGCTTTTGGTAGGTTATAGAACTTGACCGTGCTGTCGTAAGCATCCGACTGCTTGCTGTAGCCGTGCCACATGATGGCTTCCACAATGGTACGCGCGCGGCAGTCATGCAGACGGTCGTCGGCACCGGTGAGCAGTCGGGAGAGGCCGCGTCCCCACAATGGCGTTGTCCGACACCACCCCGTGCGGATGTCATTGACCATGAAGAGGCGGTGTTGCACCATGTCGGTGTACGGCCAAATGGTCTGATTGGGGTATTTGGGCAACAACTTCGTGTAGTCGCCGTCCTTTGCCAAGCCGTTGGCATCGGCATACGCCTTGATGCTGGCATCCACCCACATATTGTCGTTGCCCGTCTTCCACGATGGACGGTGGCACTGTGCGCAGCCCATCTGCGTGAAGAGCGTCTTGCCACGTTTCACGTCGGAGTCGTTCAGGTTGCGGGCGGCGGGCACTGCCAGTCCCCTGTGCCATACCATAAATTGGTAATATTGCTTGTCGGTCATCTCCTCCTCGCCATTGTAGGGCGCACCCTTGAATAGGTAATTGTCAAAGGTCTCCTTCTTGGAGATGGAAGCGATACTGAGGATATCATTCACCCGTGCGGCGATACCCTCGTTGGTGCCATCGGCATAGTAGGGATGCAGGATGCTCGACTCCGACGCACCATTGTCCTTGATATAACTGATGACCTCCGCGTCTTCGCTCTGCGCCTTCGCCCAGGCGGGTGTCGTGTAGAGCCAATGGCGGTCGGAACGGGTCACGTTGGTGATGTTCCAGATGGCGTTTGCCCCCGCGCCGTCTTGCAGAGAGCCGCGTGTCATGGCATAAGTGAATCGCTTGACGGGGCCGTGTGTGCCACGGAACATGCCAAGGTCATTGTATGGTGCGCTGTAATAAGCGGAAGCCTTGAAATCGTTGGCGTCCTTGTCCCACATGGCGGGGTTCAAGTCCACGTATGGAGCCTCGGCTCGCCACTGCTCACGGATGTCCTCGTCGCTGAGGGCATCGAGCAAACCTGTGCCATAGACACCTATCGTAGACTCCAGTCGCACGTCATAATTCTCGGGTTTGGGGTTGGTATTGAATGCCGACTGGGGGATACGCACCTCGGGATAGATGAGCGAATAGCTCTCACCATCGGGGAAGGTCATCGACAAGCCACTCTCCATGGATGCCACGGGCCGCCAGTCGATGGTGATTTGGTTCTCGTCGATGGGAGCCTTGAAGGGCGACATCGCCTGTGTCTGCGGCATTCCCGTCACCTCAGAGATATAAGCGTTGTTGTCGGGATGGTAGATGACGAGCAGATAGCCGTTGCCTATCGTGTTGGCACGGTACTCTGTCTGTCGCTTGCCATGTCCGTAGGAGGGATGGCAATGGATGCAACTATTGCGTACCCATGCCGGTCCGAGGCCTTTGCGCGGTGCCTGCTCGAAGGTATAGAGGTGCTCGAAGAAGTCCTCACCCGTGTTGAAGTCCTCCTCCATGCCCTCGATGTTCTCAACGGCGGGCGCGGCGGCGGAGTAGCTGGCTTTCTCCGTCGTCCCCAACTGGCCGCCAGGGTACCACTCTTCGGCACTGAACACGTCGTTGGCTTTGCCAAACACGTCCTCTGCGGGCACCAGTGGTCCAAGGTCGTTGTTTACTTCATCGTCGGAGCAAGCGGTGAAGAGTGGGAGCGCAAGCAATCCCCAAAGAGTTATTTTCGATAAATTCTTCATGTTTTTATATATAATTATAATGTATTTAAATGGTATTGATTTCTGTTGAAGGCAAATTACCGGGCTGTTATCTGCCGCAAGTAATCGGATTATATGATACATATAAAGTGATTATAAGATACATATAAAGAGATTATAAGATACATATAAACCGATTACTTAGGGCAAATGACCATCCCGGACTATCTATTGGCACATCTTATCGATATGGCTTATCATGGGTGAAGGCATGGTCTATTCCCAATCCTCATCGTCTTCGAAGGCAATCTTCCAGATGGTGCTGCAATATTTCACGAAGGGAGCGGGCATGTTGCCGATACGTGTGATGGCGTTGTTGAAGGCATCGACGACGGCCGTGTTTGTCGCCGTCTCCCCCACGTTGGTGAAGAAGCTGCTGAAACTCGTGGAAGCCGCGCTGCCATTGGTGCTGCCAAACCATACGTTGCGGATGGAGCGGATGTTGTCTTGGAAGTCGGTAATGGAGTTGTAGCTATAGGGTGACTCCACGTAAGAGATGTCGCCTGCGGAGAAGGGGTTGGCAATCTTGGCGGTTCCCACCTCGTTTGCGATGCCCACGCAGGAGCCTTCGTCGGCGGAGAGCACCTGGGCGATGGCATCCTTCAATGATGGGAATGTGCTCTGGCTGTTCACACCGGCACCGATGAGGTTGGCTCCGTAGGGGAGCCCATTCTCCGTCAGATAGTCAAGACCGGCGGCTTTCACCACGGCGAGGCGGCTGGCATTCTTAACAGTCTCACCCTCCCAAGCCACTTGCAGTTGGTAGCAGCGTTGCTTGAGCAGGGTGCAGATGGTTTGTGCATAGCTCAGTTCCTGCGCTCCGGTGATGCGCTCGAAGTGCTTGTAGGTGTCGGTTGTCTGCAACTCCGCCACCTTGCGGGGCTGCCCGTTGCGGAAGAGGATAAATTCGAGTGCGTGGAAACCGAGGATGGTAGCATCTTCCAGCATCTCTTCATTCATGCCATTGTTGAAATAGCTTAGCAATAACGTGCGGTTGAGGGGCCAAGAGTCGATGGTCGGGTCAATGTCGAAGTCGCTGGCGGCACCCATGAGGAAGGCCTCGGAGCGTTCCCAGTTCTCACGTGCCGACTTGAAGTCTTGGCACGCCTTGTCGATTTGCGACTGGGTGATGGTGTTGACGGTCAGGCCATTCAAGGTCTTCTCCAGGTCTTCCACGTCGTCTGCCAGTTTGGTATAGGTAGGTACAATCACGTCGCTGACCAGCCCTGTGAGCACATTGCGTAGGTATATCTCCTGCCCAGTGCTGAGGTTGGTGGTGGCGATGATCTTGTTGGCGTTCTCGAACTGTGTCACCACGTTGGCGCAAGCGTCGATGGCGTTTTGCCCGTATGACTTGTCTGAATAATTTGTGTTGTTGTCATCATTGTCGTCACTGCTGCAAGCGGTGAAGCCTGTTGACATCATTCCTGCCACTGCAAACATCAGGGCAAACTTAAAAATCTTTCTCATTTTCTTTTGTGTTTTATGGTTTATATTGGTTTATCTGAAAAATCCCTCGTAGGCGATGCCGATGTTGATAGACGGCTCGTTGTTGTAAATCGACTTGAGGAAACGGTTGGAATACTCCGCCTTGACGACCACTTGAGGAATGGGTTGGTAATTCACGCCCACCGCCATGCGCTTCACGGCGGTGTAGTCGTATGCCGTGCCCTTGGTGTTGCTGGCGTAGGGGTTGTATGCCTCATAGCGTCCAAACACATACATCTTCTGGTGGTCGGCGCGGAGACGCTCTATCTGCGAGAACACATCATATCCCGCCTCGATGCCGATGGCGTAGGCGTTCTTGCTCACGAAGGCGGAATGCTTGAACGGCGACTTGGAATTGAGGCGGTTATACACATATTTCAACTGCTCGGCATCGCCCAAATAGCCGTAGTCGGCTTGTCCTCGGACAATCCAATTGTGGTCGTTGTAGGTGAAGTCGATGGCACCGATGACCACTTGCCCCTTGTATTCGGCGTCCACGCCGTTGGCATTGCGGGGGTAACTGTTGCCGATGCTATGTCCGTAGTAGCCACTCAAGCCGATGCGAAGACCGGGGATGGTGTAGTTGTCGATACGTGCGCTCACGCCATATTTGTTGGCGACATCGTATTCCATGGGCGACTTGTGTCCTTTGCGGATCCATCCCGTGTTGGTGAAGTTGTCGGCGTTCAAGCCCGCCAGCACCTGCGCCTCGTAGCGGAAGTCGCCCGTACGCCCGAAGAAACTCACACCCGTCTGGTGCCAAGTGGAGGGCATGATGGTGTTTTCGCCCTCGGGACGGTAGACGGTAAAGAAGTTCAACGGCTCATGATGGGCGTTATTCAGTCCCACAGGCACCACGATATGCCCCACTCGGATATTTGCGACGCGGGAGAAAGACTTCTGGACCCAGAACTGTTCCAGTTCCACCTCGCCGCCCTTCTCGGTCTCCTGTTCCCATTCGCCACCCTCTTCGTCTTCCTTTTCGTAGGCGATGCCGGTGCCGCCATGCTCAAACTCGACCTCCGTGCCAAACGACCAGCCCTTGCCGAAGTCGTAACCTAAATAGATGACGGCATGGGGGATGTCGAATTTGCCATGAGAAGGGTCATTCTTATGCTGCTCCGGCTGGCTGTAGCGGCTCACATGGTCGCTGTAGAAATTGCGGCTCATTGCCACCTCGCCATACCCTCCCACGCTCAGGCGGTTGCCCCGGGCATGGCTCATCACGCTATCGCCGGCGTTCACTTGTGCCTCCATTGGCAGCGAGAGAGCCAAGGCACAGGAGGCGATTATCATCTTGAAATTTCTCATTTTATCGTTCTTTTATATCGGTTTGCAAAGGTATTATCTTTTATGAAATGCCACAATACCTAAAAATCATGGAATTTCCAACGCCCAAAATACCTATAAATGATTATTGTGTGTTTGGTTTTTTTTTAGTTATTTTGCATTCATAATATTAAATAGGTATATACGCACGATGAAAAATCAGAAAATGTACGAGCCCGATGACCTGATGATCGATATGATCAGGGACAACTATAACATCTTGCAGAGCCTCGGAAGCTTTGGCATCAGCCTCGGTTTTGGCGACAAGACGGTGGAAGAGGTGTGCCGGGAACAAGGGGTGGACACATTCACCTTCCTCGCCGTGGTGAACTTCACCATCAACGGTTACCGCTCATTCAACGACGTGGAGAACCTCTCCGTGCCAACCCTGATGCAGTACCTACGGGCATCACACGCCTATTACCTTGACTTCCAGCTCCCTTTCATCCGAAAGGAACTCGTGGATGCCTTGGATGCGAAAGACAACCTCGCCCGCCTCATCCTCAAACTCTACGACGAATACGCCCATTCCATCCGCTCGCACATGAAGTATGAGGAGAAAATGGTGTTCCCATACGTGGAGGCGTTGCTCGCGGGGAATGCCAATGCCGACTATGACATTGAGACTTTCTCGAAGCACCATAGCCAAGTGGACCAGAAAGTCAAGGAGTTGAAGAGCATCATCATCAAATACCTGCCATCCAACGACCTGCGAAACAACCAACTATCGGCGACCCTCTACGACATCTACAACAACGAGGAGTGGCTCGCACAGCACTCTCGCGTGGAGGACGAGATATTCATCCCCGCCATCAGGCTATTGGAAAAGAAGCTCAAACAGAGCGACGTGACGTACAAAATCTCCAATATGATCAACCAGACGCCATCGGGGGCGGAGGCATTGAGCGACCGCGAGAAGGATGTCATCATCAGCATGGTGCAGGGAATGACCAATAAGGAAATCGCCGACCACCTCTGCATCTCCATCAACACCGTCATCACACACCGGCGAAACATCGCACGAAAGCTCCAAATCCACTCCCCTGCGGGCCTCACCATCTATGCCATCGTCAACAACTTGGTAGACATCTCCGCCGTCAAGCTGTAAGCCCACAAAATAGAAAGCGACGATTACGATCCGCCTAAAAATACCAGGACAAGGCAAGAAGGCGTATGAAGGAAGTTTTTCGCCGTAAGAATAAGAAAAAAGCATACATTATCATTGAACAATAAGATAATTTTCGTATTTTTGCAATCAAACAAAATCATTAATTATTTATGACATAAACGTTTAACATTGACAAAATGACATAAAGGAAGTGTTTGCTTCTACTTGGAGTACCTCAGAAATCGCCAACTTCAATAGTACTCAACAACAGTGGAAAGCGAATGCTTGCACCGATGAGGTGTGGGCTTCGCTGTTGTTTGAGTACGGGTGTTTGGCGATACCTTGAGGTTGCAACAGGAAAGATTCACACCTTTCTTTTTGCCCGATTGTCGCAAAAAGAGAAAAAAAATGAAAAGGATGATGAATGTTGCTCACGACACGAAAGAAGTGAGGAGTGTTTGGAAAAATGGCAAATTACCTATTGCCGTGTTTATCTGCCTATTGATGGCGTACCTATTCCCTTTATCCGCATTTGCGCAAGAGCATTCAACGGAATATTTTTGGGGCGAGGTTACTTTACAAGTCGGCGAACAAAAGACCATTTACATTGGCGATGACTTTGGGTATACACTCGATGCTCCCGTTTATTCTAACTTTTGGAATTCAAGTAATGAGAATTGCGTTAGGGTGGTTGGTTCTAACCAAACCAAGGGCTACTGTGTAATAGAAGGGGTAAGTGCTACATCCAATACAAAGATAACATGTCAGTTAATGTATAAAATAAATAGTGATTCCCATCTATGGAGCGTATGGCATGGATATTATACCGTGAAAGTAACAGCCCCACCTGTTCCACCAAAACCAACAGCAATAAGTTTACAATCTAATGAGGGGAAAAACTATTATGTTGGAAAAGAATACTATATTTCAGTTTCATATACTCCACAAGATGCGAAAACAAATATAACATGGACTTCAGACGATCCTTCAATTGCAACAATTACATCACAAAATGGATATGTGAAATGCATTAAGAAGGGGGAGACGATTATCCGTGCAAAGACAGATTGATCTTGATGCTTCGTTTATAATAAAAGTTGTAGATGAAATTGCTTTCACGGAAAAAACTATAGAAGGAATTGATATGAAATTCTTGGTTACTAATGAAGAAGAAAAGACATGTGAAGTGTATAGTCCGAAACAAGGTAATAATAATTATGAACGTGCAATTGATACTTCTACAGAAGGAGAGGTTACAATTCCCAGTCATGTAAAAGGATATACTGTAACAGGCATTGGAGATTGGGCCTTTTCTGATTGTGATAGAATTAAATCTGTTATTATTCCTAATACAGTAACATCCATAAAAATGCGTGCTTTCAGTTCTTGTCGAGGCTTAACATCTATAATTATACCTGAAAGTGTTACAAGTATTGGTCGAAGTGCCTTTCAGGGCTGTATTTAGAGATACCTAAACTACCATGAATAACGAAAACTAACCAAACCTAAATCATTGTATTACAGATACTTTTAGATTTTAACACTTCGGAAGCTGTTTTTGGTCGCTTCGGAAATTCCCTATAAATTTGCAACGTATTTCTACCGCAGGGAATTTACGGAGCTTTATTTTTGCCACATCGTGAACGGAGTTGACAAGAGTTTCTGACGGATTACAAGAGTTGACAGATTCCTGCTCCGATTTTAAGAAACGGAACATCATGGCGATAGGCGACAAAGGATGTCAAAGGTTTACCTGTGATGACTTGCGGAGAGGTACAACAAAAGAAATGTTGAACCGACGAACGAAGCAAGAGCAGAGTCAAGCTCGCTTGAACTATGCCTTGCAAGGAGGAGGAAGAATAGTATTCAACCCATAATAATTGCAAGCATGACAAAGACCAGAAAATGTGCCCATTGCGGCAAGGTGTTCGCCACGAACAGCGGAATGCAGAAGTATTGCTCCGAGGAATGTGCCACGGCAGCAAAAGAGACCAAGAAGAAAAGACAGAGGGATTTCCTTCGGGCTGTAGAACCTGTGATGGAACTCCAACAACAGGAGTACCTGACCTTTTCCAAAGCAGCCATCCTATTAGGCTGTACCCGTCAGTATGTTTATAAACTCGTTGAACAAGGCAAACTACCAGCCTCTCGTCTGAGCAGTATGAGTAAAATCACTTAAACATTTGTCTTACATCCTAAAATCCGCAACTAATAGTTATGCGGACTTTTTTTTGCAGTTCGGTTCTCCATTTGTCAATTCTCTTGCCACTATAGACGAGATTATATGTGTCTATTTCCACACCTTCCCCTTACCCCGTCAAGCATTACAGGGGCTTTATGCTGTCGTTAACCCGCGAATTCGAATTA
>JAFRRN010000093.1 GCA_017428055.1 Prevotella sp. | reverse complement strand
GTTCCCCCCTCCGCTACGCTCCGGGGATTCACCTCCCCCTGGCGGAAACTACTACCCACTTAACTTTCAGAAATTGCACTTCTATCTTGAATGTGGGGTAAAGTGTATCATGTCCAATTCAAAAATATCAACTCCAATTGACAAGTATGTGATGAAAAAGATTAGCGAAACGAAAAATCAATTCGATAATTTGCGAATTTTAATCCTTTTCTTTATCTTTGCACTCGATAATACGTGAACAAACATGATAGTGACATTTAACGAAGAATATTTAGAAAAATTATATACAAAGGGTAATACAGGCATGAAGAAACTCAGGTTTCAGCCTCAAATCGTCCGAGGATACCAAAAAGCGATAAAGTACTTGATACAGGCTCAGCGCAAAGAGGACTTGTTTCCTTTTAAATCGCTACATTTCGAGGCTTTGCATGGTGACAAAGAGGGACTTTATTCTGTGAGGGCTAATGACCAGTTTCGGGTGGAATTCACGTTGAATGAAACAGAGAGTGATCCTGTAGTAACTATTTGTAACATTATGGAATTGTCGAATCATTATAAATAGAATAAAAGTCATGGTTAAGATACATAATATTGAAGAATATAAAATGGCTAATAACATGTCCTCATCGTTGCTGATACATCCTGGAGAGATGATAAAGGATGAAATCATAGCCCGTGGAATGACGCAGAAGGAGCTTGCCAAGCAAATGGGTGTCTCATATACTGTCTTCAACGAGATACTTAATGGCAAGAGACCTGTCACGACAGAATATGCTTTATTGCTTGAGGCAGCGCTTGGCACTGACGCAAAGATATGGATTGGATTACAGGCAGATTACAATATGCAGAAGTTCAAGCAGGACAAATCGTTTATGAAACGTTTGGAGAATATCAGGAAGATAGCAGCCATTTTGTAGTCTATTTTATTTCCTATTCATGTTTCAGTGGAGTTATAGTCCTCTTCTATGACAGTAATCCACTACATCCGAGAATCATCACCCATTTCTTCGCATTTCGTATTTGCCGTAAATATCAATCGTATTTGCGGCAAATACGAAATGTGGATGATGCCTTCGTTTTCGCTGAAGGTATCTTTGGCAATCCTCCTCCCAAGTGTTTAACATCTGTTGAAATCGTGCTTTTTTGTGGGTTTATGTATTGATGTGTGTTTTTTTTTGTATTTTTGCACACAATAAACAAGTATGGAGTATGAAAAAAAGTATTATCCTGCTTACCGCCGTCATCATGGCTTTCGGTAGCGCATTAGCACAGACGATGATTCAAAAGAGCAACATCCAACTGAAGAGTGACCTCATGACCCCCGAGGCATTGTGGGCTATGGGGCGCATTGGCGGTTATGCCGCCTCGCCCGACGGCAAGCATATCGCTTACCAAGTGGCTTATTATAGCGTGAAGGAGAACAAGAGCCACCATATATTATATGTGATGGACGCTGACGGGAAGAACCAAAAGCAACTCACCACGTCCACAAAGAGCGAGACCGATGCCGCCTGGCTCTCCAACGACCGCATCGCTTTCTGCACGGGGGGCGAAGTGTGGAGCATGAACATCGACGGCTCCGACCGCCAGCAACTATCCAACACCAATGGCGAAGTGGAGGGATATTTGTTCTCTCCCGATAAGAAGAAGGTGATACTCATCAAGTCGATACCTTACCATGGGAGCATCCAGAAGAATCCTGACGACCTGCCCAAGGCTTCGGGGCGGTTGATTACCGACCTCATGTATCGTCATTGGGACCACTATGTGGAATCTATTCAGCACCCCTTCGTGCTCGACATAGCCTCTGGCGAAATGTTCGACATTCTTGAAGGAGAACCATACGAGTGTCCCATGCAACCTTTCGGTGGCGTAGAACAACTTGCCTGGTCGCCCGATTCAAAATACATTGCCTTTACTTGTCGGACAAAGACGGGGCTTGCATATAGCATATCTACAGACTCCGACATTTTCCTTTATGATGTAGAAGCACGTGACCTCAACTCTTACGAACACACTCGCAATCTTTGCAAAGGGGGAGAGTTCGGAATCAACTCTTGTGCTTCCATACCTTATCACGGTGACGGTAAGCAACTTGACCCAACGAAGACGATGAAGAACCAACGCATCAACCAGATGGATGAAGACTTGAATGTTGGCTACGACCAGAATCCTAAGTTCTCACCTGATGGCAGATATGTGGCATGGTTGTCTATGGAACGCGATGGATATGAGAGCGACCGCAATCGCCTCTGCGTGTACGACTTGCAAACGGGAGATAAGAAATACATGACTGAATCGTTTGATTCGAATGTAGATGATTTCTGTTGGAGTGATAATAAAGATGCCATGATTTATTTCATCGGCGTATGGCACGGCACGGAAAACCTCTATGCCATCAATTGGAAGGGCGAACTCAAGCAATTGACTGAAGACTGGGCGGACTTCGGCAGCCTCCAGATGCTCAACAACGGCAAGCAGATTCTCGCCGAGCGGCATGACTACTTCCATTCAGCCGACCTCTATGTCATCACTCCTAACTTCAAGAAGCCCGAAAAGACATCCATTAACCAAATCACCACGGAGAACAAGCATATCTTCGACCAGTTGGCGAAGGGCAAGGTGCAACAGCAATGGGTGAAGACCACCGACGGCAAGGACATGATGTATTGGGTGATATTGCCCCCACACTTTGACGAGACGAAGAAATATCCCACGTTGCTCTTCTGCGAGGGAGGGCCGCAAAGCCCCGTCTCCCAGTTCTGGAGTTACCGTTGGAACTTCATGATCATGGCTTCGCAGGGCTACGTGGTTGTCGCTCCCAACCGTCATGGCTTGCCCGGATTCGGTTCGGAGTGGTGCGAGGAAATCTCCGGTGACTGGACAGGGCAATGCATGGACGACTATCTCACCGCCATTGATGATGCCGCCAACAACCTCCCTTACGTGGATAAGGACAGGCTGGGATGCGTGGGAGCCTCGTTTGGTGGCTTCTCCGTGTATTATCTCGCGGGTCATCACGACAAGCGGTTCAAGTGTTTCATCGCCCACGATGGCGCCTTCAACCTTGAGTCGATGTACACCGACACTGAGGAGGTGTGGTTCTCCAATTGGGAATATGAGGATGCCTATTGGAACAAAGACCTCTCTGAGAATGCCAAACGCACCTATGACAACTCGCCCCATCGGTTTGTGGACAAATGGGACACGCCCATCCTCTGCATCCATGGCGAATTGGACTACCGCATCAACGCCAACCAAGGCTTTGGCGCATTCAACGCCGCGAAGTTGAAAGGTATTCCCGCTGAATTATTACTTTTCCCCGATGAAAACCATTGGGTATTGAAGCCACAGAATGGAATCCTCTGGCAGCGCACGTTCTTCAATTGGCTCAATCGATGGCTGAAAGACAATTAAAGATGTTTTCATCTTACCATCTTAATGTTTCCTTTTTCATGTTTAATGTTTAATTTCATAATATGACAAATACTGTAAAAACTCTTCGTGACTCGGCAGGAATGAGATGGACTGCCCTGTTGCTCTTGGCACTCGCCATGTTTTGTAGTTACATCTTCATGGACATCCTCTCGCCTATCAAGGACCTGATGCAGGAGACCCGTGGATGGGACTCCACCGCCTTCGGCACCATGCAAGGCTCTGAGGTGTTCCTCAACGTCTTCGTGTTCTTCCTCATCTTCGCCGGTATCATCCTCGACAAGATGGGGGTACGTTTTACCGCTGTCCTATCGGGAGCGGTGATGCTCATTGGTGCGCTCATTAAGTGGTACGCGGTGAGCGAGTCGTTTATGGGAAGCGGCTTGGAGGCGTGGTTCACCAACCATCTCAATTACATCCCTCTCTTCCAAGAGCTGGGCGTTGCGCCATTCTATGAGGGGATGCCCGCCTCGGCAAAGTTTGCCGCTTGCGGTTTCATGATTTTTGGTTGTGGTTGTGAGATGGCGGGAATCACCGTCTCGCGTGGTATCGTTAAATGGTTCAAGGGTCGCGAGATGGCGTTGGCGATGGGCTCGGAGATGGCATTGGCGCGTCTCGGCGTTGCCACTTGCATGATTTTTTCGCCGTTCTTCGCCAAGCTCGGTGGCAACATTAGCGTCACCCGCTCTGTTGCCTTTGGCGTGGTGCTGATGTGCATCGCCTTGATGATGTTCGTGGTGTATTTCTTCATGGACAAGAAGCTCGACTCACAGACGGGAGAGGCAGAGGAGAAAGACGACCCGTTCAAGATTAGTGACCTCGGCAAGATACTCACTGACAGCGGCTTCTGGCTTGTTGCCTTGCTGTGTGTGCTTTACTATTCGGCGATATTCCCCTTCCAGAAGTATGCCGTGAACATGCTCCAGTGCAACCTCACGCTTACCGAGCCGTCGGCAGACTCTTTCTGGGCAGGCTCTTCTGTGACCATTATCCAATATGTTATCATGCTCGTGGTGGCGGCAGCGGGATTTGCCAGCAACTTCCAGAAGAAGGCGGCGACCAAATATGGCTTGCTCGCCCTGTCCATCGCCTCGCTTGTCGTCTATTGCTACATGGGTTACATGCGGCAGTCGGCAGAGAGCATCTTTGCCGTGTTCCCCCTGTTGGCGGTGCTTATCACGCCGATTCTCGGCAGTTATGTGGACCACAAGGGAAAGGCAGCGTCGATGCTTGTGCTGGGTTCGTTGCTGCTCATCGCTTGCCACCTCACGTTTGCGTTTATCCTTCCCCTTTTCAAGGGAAATGCCGTGGGCGGTATCATCATTGCTTACGTCACCATCCTCGTGCTGGGCGCGTCGTTCTCCTTGGTGCCCGCCTCGCTGTGGCCAAGTGTCCCCAAGCTCGTTGATGCCAAGGTGATTGGATCTGCATACGCATTGATATTCTGGATTCAGAACATCGGTTTGTGGCTATTCCCCTTGCTCATTGGCAAGGTGCTTGACAATACCAACGAGGGAGTGACCGACCCCACCAAGTTCGACTATACCGCCCCGCTCGTCATGTTGGCTTGTCTTGGTGTGGCAGCCCTCCTCTTAGGCCTCTTGCTGAAAGTGGTGGATAAGAAGAAGGGCATTGGCCTTGAGGAGCCTAACATCAAATAGATATTCATGACGCTTAATGCTTAATGGACATACGTTCACCCATTAAGCATTAAGCGTTCTTTAAGCATTGTTTTACTGAACGAATCCCGTGGTTAGTTGATTGTTTTTGTCTGACCATGGGAAAATCCATATCTTTGCGATAAGTTTAACGATTAAGAAGTGAAGTTATGGAGAAAAATTTTTGTTTGATGATGGTGGCAGCGGCAACGATGCTTGCGGCATCCTGCTCCACCAATGATGATTACTATGACGATTATGTCAATAGTCAAGGCACAAGCCCCTCGATGGGTGGCGGCTCCTCTTCCGCCGGCTCTTCCGCCTCCACGGCAGGAGATTTAACTACGTTTGACATCGCGGTTGACTCCACGGCGTTGAGCGAGACGGACAATGTTCCCACAGACGATGAGGATTACGTGGAGAACAATTCTTTCAATTCCACCATTTACATTAAGTACGAAGGCTCCACGGCATCGTATAGCGGATCGGTGGCAGGCGTGAATGTGATGATTGACGGTGCGGATGTCATTGTCACCTCCACCACCAAGGGCGTGAACTACGTATTGAGCGGCACCACTACTGACGGCATGTTCAAGATGGCAAGTGGCGATGACAACAAGAAATTCCAGTTGACGCTCAATGGTGTGAACATCAAGAACAACGACGGCCCAGCCATCAACATCCAAGTGGGCAAGCGTTGCTACGTGACGTTGGCTGATGGCACGTTCAATTCGCTCACCGATGGCACGGCTTACGCATCGAGCG
Organism: Prevotella sp.; assembly: GCA_017428055.1. Classification (GTDB taxonomy): domain Bacteria; phylum Bacteroidota; class Bacteroidia; order Bacteroidales; family Bacteroidaceae; genus Prevotella. The sequence continues at coordinate 17,066 of JAFRRN010000093.1, read as the reverse complement.
ATGAGGACCAAAAAGCCACCTTGTTCAGCGAGGGCGAATTGCTCTTCAACGGCAGTGGCAAGCTGCGGGTTTATTCCAACACGAAGAATGGCATCTGCTCTGATGACTACATCTTGTTCCGCCCGGGCAACGACATCTATGTGAAGTCCACGTCAAGCAACTGCATCAAGTCCAATGATGGCATATATATAAAAGGTGGGGTTATCAATTGCGAGACATCCGCCAAGGCGAGCAAGGGCTTGACCACCGATAGCGTGTTTGTGATGGAAGGCGGGCGCGTGACCGCCATCACCACGGGCGAGGGTGAATACGACAGCGAGGACAAGGATGTGAACGGCTCCGCTGGCATCAAGGCAGACTATGCCATCACCATCAACGGTGGCGAACTGCTTTGCAAGAGTACGGGTAAAGGCGGCAAAGGCATTTCTACCGACCAGGAATTCAACATGAAAGACGGAACGGTGAAAGTCATTACCACTGGCACTACTTATTCATACGGCAGCAACAGCACCAAGGCGAAAGGCATCAAGGCAGACGGCAACATCACCGTGGATGGCGGTAGCATCATGGTACGGGCCACAGGCGACAGCGGGTCGGAAGGCTTTGAGAGCAAGAAAGCCATCACCATCAACAGCGGTAGCGTGGAGGTTTATTCGTATGATGATGCCATCAACTCCGCCTACGAACTCACGCTCAATGGCGGATATACGTATGCGTTCGCTATCAACAATGATGGTCTTGATGCCAACCGCAACCTCTATGTCAAGGGGGGGACGACCGTGGCATACGGCACGACGCAGCCCGAATGCGGCATCGATGCCAACGAGGAACAAGGATATTCGGTCATCGTGACAGGAGGGACGCTCATCGGCGTGGGCGGAGGCACGTCTTACCCATCATCTTCCAGTACCCAACCGAGCATCGTTTTCGGGGGTAGCGTGACGAGTGGCAGCACACTGGCTCTCAATAATGGCGATAGCAATGTGCTTGCCTTCGAGATGGGTCGCTCATACAACGGCTCGGCATGTTTCCTCATCACCTCGCCAAGTCTCAAGAAAGGCAATTCTTATACCCTATACAACGGTGCGTCTGTCACGGGAACTGACTGGCATGGTCTTATCGCCTCTGCCACTCTGGGCTCCACGGGAACATCGGTTGCCTCTGTCAGCTCATTAAGCTCTCCTTATTCCACGTGTGGAAGTACCACAGGTGGCATGGGCGGCATGGGCGGCGGTATGCCTGGAAGGCATTAAGCACTGTTGGGTGTCGGGCGATAAAAAGCAAGGACATACGTCGCCCGACACCATTTCCATATAATAAACTCCATCATTTCACGTTATTCATATAAGTAAGAGCCTATGACGATACGATTACGCGACGATTTTAAGGAAAACCTCACATACCTTGCCCTTTGGCTGCTCCTCTTCCTCACGCCCGTCGTGAGCATGGCAATCCGTGTGTCTGCCCATGAATATATGACATTCGATTGGGCGAGTGTATTCCGTGTGTGGAGAATTTATCTCATTTACCTTGCTATTTTCCTCATCCATAATTTCATCCTTGCCCCTCTGCTTATCTACAAGCATAAGAAACTGATGTATTTTGCCACCACTATAACCTTGCTTGGCGTGTTCGTCATCTATCAGTGTAGCCAAAAGCCTCAAAGACCGATGGCTCTCGATTTCAAGCACCAGCCGGGCATGATGGAGAAAGGGCCGCATCATGATGAACGTCCTGCAAGGGAGCAAGGGGCATTCAAGGGTGAGCATGACGACTTCTTCGTACCCCTGCCACCACCAGAGGATGAACCCATGCGTGATGGCAAACGTCCCGACAGACCTGAAGAAAGACCTCCTCTCTCCTTGGGACCTGCCGACATCATCCACACGATTATGGTTGTCCTGCTCTTGGGCATGAATCTGGGCATTAAGTTGTATTTCAAGTCCGACCGCGATGCCAAGGAGATGCAATTGTTGGAAAAGCAGAACCTCGAACAGCAGTTGGAATATTTGAAGTATCAAATCAACCCACATTTCTTCATGAACACCCTCAACAATATCCATGCCCTCGTGGATATCGACTCCGAGAAGGCGAAGGCGACCATCTTGGAACTGTCGAAACTCATGCGGTATGTGTTGTATGAGGGGGCGAAATCGTCTGTGCCGCTTGGCAGGGAAGTGGAGTTCCTCAATAATTATGTCACGCTCATGAAGTTGCGCTACACCGACAAGGTGAAGATCAATATTGATATTCCCGATGTAATTCCCGACCATTCCGTGCCGCCGATGCTTTTCATCACCTTCGTGGAAAACGCCTTTAAGCATGGTGTCAGCTATCAGAAGCCGTCGTACATCAACATGGAGATGCGGTTTGTGGGCGAGCGTGTCTATTTCGCTTGCGCCAATAGCAAACATGCAGAAAGTACGCATGAGCATGGAGGCGTAGGATTGGCGAATGTCAAGAAACGTTTGGAGCTCATCTATGGCGACAACTATACCCTCGACATCCATGATGATGAGAAGGAGTATTCCGTCAAACTCGACATTCAAGCGATAGGATAAATGATTAAAAAAGTGATATATGATTAAATGCCTATGTATAGACGATGAGCCGTTGGCTCTCCAGCAACTTGCAGCATACGTCAAGAAGATACCTTACCTTGAATTGGTGGGTGAATGCCAGAGTGCCCTTGATGCAAAGGCCATCATGGAACGCGACATGGTGGATGCTATCTTTATCGACATTAACATGCCCGACCTCAACGGGATGGATTTCGTGCGTTCCCTTGCCGCACCGCCCATCGTGGTGTTCACCACCGCCTATTCGGAGTATGCCGTCGATGGGTACAAGGTGGATGCGGTGGATTACCTACTCAAGCCCTTTGGCCTTAATGACTTCCAACGCGCCGCCGCCAAGGTGAAGAAACAATACGAACTCTTGAACGCGCAGCCCACTGTTGTCTCCACCCCTGACGAGGACGATGCCCTCTTCCTCAAGACCGATTACAAGGTGGTGCGTGTCAACATCAGCGAGATCCGTTATGTGGAAGGCATGAGCGAGTATCTGAAAATCCATTTCGAGAACCGCAAGCCCATTGTCGTCCTCCTTAGCATGAAAAAGCTTGAGGAGCGGCTTCCCGACTATTTCATGCGCATCCACCGTTCTTATATCATCAACTTGAAGTGCATCCAAGAGGTCAACAAAAACCGCGTGATATTGGATGCCGACACCTTCCTGCCCATCGGCGACCTCTATCGGGAGGCTTTCAACAATTATCTGAACAGTAAATTCTTAGGCAAGTGACATGGCAGTGACGGACGGTGACATATTGATTCTCCCCGACATACACGGACGGGCGTTCTGGGAAGAGGCGGTGACGGAGACCGAAAAATACGACAAGGTCGTTTTCCTCGGCGACTACCTCGACCCCTATGATCACGAAGGCATTATGAGTGATGATGCCTTGGACAATTTCCATAATATTCTTGCCTTCGCCCATGCGAATGAGGACAAGGTCGTGCTGTTATTGGGAAACCATGACATGCATTATGTCAGTATGGAATATGCCTACTTGGCACAATCATCGCGTTATGACAAGGACAGGGCGTATGCGTATCGTCAGTTGTTTGAGGAACACCGTCAGTTGTTCTCCTTGGCTTGGGAGACGTTGTGGAAGGGTAGGAGGGTGCTGTTTACCCATGCGGGCGTTTCGGACGGATGGTACCAAGCGAATAAGAAAGTGATAGGGGAGATGAACAGCGATAACCTCAACCATCTGTTAGATACGATAGAAGGCATCCAAGCCCTTGGGCAGATTGGATATGAGCGTGGCGGTAGGCATCGATGGGGCAGCATGGTGTGGGCAGATGTCTATGAGTTGGCTCTCAGTAAATCGTTCCCCGATGTCTACCAAGTGTTTGGCCATAGCCAGCAGCGTTCCACTCCGCTCAAAGGCAACAATTGGGTTTGCCTGGATTGTCGCAGGGCATTCCGCCTCTCTGAATTAAACATTTCATAAATAATCCTATGTTCTCATAGGCAATCATAGGCAATCATAGGCAATCATAGGTAATCATAGGCAATCATAGGCAATCATAGGCAATCCTTTTTTTCAATTTTCTTGGTATTATTCTTGCGTAATAGAGGAAAGATTCTTATATTTGTAGGCGTTAACGAATAAGCAAACAAATACTATGGAAGACAATCCTAAAAATCAAGTGCTTAAAAAGGCGGTAGTATGGAAAGACCTCTTCTTCTATCGAAAAAGCGATGCCATATACCAATTGACGGTGGAGTTTTGTCGACGTTTCCTCCCTCCTCACGGCGACCGCACCGTAGACCAAATGGTGTAGGCAGCGCGGAGTGGGAAGCAGAATATCGTAGAAGGATGCGAGGACGGACGCACGAGTTCAGAAATGGAAATCAAATTGTTGAACGTGGCTCGCGGCAGCTTACAGGAGTTACGCGCTGACTATCACGACTATCTCCATACCCATCACTTGTCGCTTTGGTCAAAAGACAGCGGTCGCCAGCTACGTCTTCGCCAATTCTGCCACTCACATAACGACTATATTGACTATGCCCCGTTTGTAATGAAGATGAACGATGAAGAACTATCGAACTTGATGATTACGCTTTGCCATCAAACGGACAAGATGATGTGCGCCTACATCGAGCGTTTGGAGCAACAATTCGTGAAAGAGGGTGGCATCAAGGAGCGCATGTATGCCGCCCGTACAGGGTATCGCCAAAAGCAAGATGCACGCTTGCAATCCTTGGAGGAAGAAAACCAAAAGCTCAAGAAAGAGATCGAAACACTAAAGAAGAAAATTGCAGAGGGAATATAGGATTTCATAGGAATGCATAGGATTGCCTATGAAATCCTATGGGTTCCTATGAAATCCTATGGGTTCCTATGAAATCCTATGCATTCCTATGAAAATCTATGGGTTGCTATCAAATTCTATTAATATCTCTTCCAAGTCATCCATGTTCTTGGGTGTTGCTACGATAGAGCCGTCTTTGCCGATGATGACCGTTTCGGGCAATGAACAGATACCGAAATCGCGGACTACAGAATCCTTCCATCCATCGGCGGCAAGCAGGTTTGTCCATTCCATTTCCTCTTTCTCGATGAGCCTGCGCCATTCCTTGGGATATTGGCCGATGGCGATGCTGACGATGCGGAGGTAGGGATATTGCTTGTGTAAGGCACGGAGGCGTTTGACCTGTTCGAGACAACAGATGTTGGAATCCCAGAAATGAATGAGCGCAGGGTTGCCTTTGGTGTATGAGTGCAACTGTTGCACGATGTTGTCCGTGTCTACCAACTCCGCGTTTGGGCATGGCTTGCCTATCGAGCGTTTCTCCAAGCCCTCGGCATATTGGCGGGCGGGTACAAGCATCGGGTGTTGGCTATAGGCATAGTCTTCGCCAAGCCACGGCTTGAGTTCGTCGAGCGACATTTCGCTGTACATTTCCATGATGGCGAAGGCGGAGAGGAGGTTGCTCCTGTTGTCATGCATCATCTGTTGGAGGATGTCCATTCGTTTCTCCTTTTTCGCTTCCCAGATGGTTGGAAGGCTGTCGTGCAGCAGTTGGTTTTGTGGACTGCCCTTGACCGTATTCTTCACGAGGTCGATGGTGAGCGGCTGTTCATCGATGCAGAAGAATGCTTGTATTTCTTGCGTGTCTCCCGATGTGTATAATTGGACAATCTCATCCTTGGGCAAGGTCAGGGTCAATTCAAACTGGCCGTTCTTGACGGGATAGTCGCCAAGATCCTCATGTTGTGGGTAACGCATCAACCCGATGGTCTTGACATCCTTTGCCGTGCGTCCTTTCACCTTGAATGTCATGGGCTTGCCGTGGCTCATCATCGTTGTCTCGTACCGAATCAATTTTGAGAATTGCATCATGGTGATGGTTGCCGTGCTGATATGCCCCTGTTCGGGGATGCTGTCGGGCTGTATGTAGATGTCGCTCTTCTGGTAGAGTGTGTAACAGGTGTAGCCCAATAACTGTTTCAAGCCCTTGTCGTCGGTCTTGTCGATGAGCGGCTGTATCTCTTCCAACAAAGCGTAGTATTGCGAGTCGGTCAGTTGCCCCGGATAACTCTCGCTCAACCTGTGCAACACCACGGCTGCCGCGTTGCGCCCATTCTGCGTGTCGCCCTTGAAGATCTCGCAGGTACGATGCACCTTGGCTTGCAACTCGTCGTATGTTGTCGCCATCGTCGTTGCCACGTTGGGCAATGGTGTCTCTTCTTTACGTTGGTAGGGGGCGACGAATGGCTCATGTTTCGACTTGTACCCCACATATTCCTCGATCTTTCCATGTGTGGTGATGAAGTCGGCTTCTGTTTCCGAGTCATACCTGATGCTCTGCTCCCAGGTCATGATGAAGAGGCGACGCTGGTCGTCAGGCTCCTTGAAGAGGATGAGGCGTACATTCTCGGAGGGTTTGATGGGCATTTGGATACCTTCGCTCCAGTTTCCTTCCTTGCCCGTCCATGTGACTTTCAGCCCCGGCATCATCGGGTCGCTTTCGGGTGCGTCGTGGTAATACACTTCAAGAGCATCGCCCGCATAGTCACTGAATGCCTTGAAAAATGTCGATAGGTGGGGATGGAAGATTTTTTCTGCGTTTTCTTTGGGTATCTCCGCGAGGTTGGAGACCCATACCTCGCTGAAGTAGAACGAGCGTTTGTTGTCATTTTCGCTCGCTTTCTGTACATGATGCTCGCCCGACTCGCCAAAGGCGGTCAACAGGTCGTGCATCTTTTGCGAACTCGTTTGCGCGTTGGCGACGGTCATTGCCAACAATGCCATGATGAGGGTGGTGATTCTATTCTTCATTGTCTTCTTGGTTTTGAGGGGTTAATGATTGCACCGTGTGCGGCTTTTCGTCGCTCATGATGCCGTGGAGGATAAATTGGTTGACGATTCGCTGCAGTCGGTCGTCGGCCTGTATCACTTTGTTCATGCGTTCTATGTAGAGACTTTCGTCCACATGTGCCAGTTCCTGTTCGATTTTGTCAATATATAATTGTAGGGAGTCAATCGATGAAACCCTCTGTGGAACATCTGTACTTGTGGCTTGCTGTCGAGATGGTTGTATTCTCTTGGCTTGTGTCTTGGTTTTCATAGGTTGCGGGCTGACACGCTGATCAGTCCTTGCGACATGTTGGTTTGCCCCAGCAAGGGTTCGGTTTGTCTCTTTGATGGTTGGCGTGTCCACCTTGTGTAATTCCGTGACGACGGCCTTATCAGGTTGCGGCTCTTGCCAAGTGAGCATGAACACGATGGCCAGCGAGGCTGCGACGGACAGGGCGATGGCAACCGTCTTTCTCCAACTGTTTACCGAAGAGGGTCGAGAGCCTTTGCCAATTTCCTGCATGACATTCTCGCAGAAATCGTTTGGCACTTCTGCTGGTTGTCTCTTTGCCTCTTTTCTACGCAGGGCTTCGCGTAAGTCTTTATCTTTCAGATTGTCCATTTTCTTTTCCTTGAATGATTCGTAATAGTTTTTTGCGTATACGATGGAGCCTGTTCGCCACAGTATTGGGCTTCATGTCCATGATAAAAGCGATCTCTCGCAAGGGTCTTTCTTTATAATAGAATAGGTGTACCAACATTTGTTCGGTAGGTGAAAGGTCGTCTATCGCCTCTTCCAATAGAAGGATGCGCTCCTCAAGTCCGGTGGAAAGTTCCATGTCCGAAATCTCTTCATCTGCCAAAGGCGTGTCGTCGATGTCAACATAATGGACTTTTTGGCGTTTCAAGTGATTCAACGATTCATGGTAAGCGATGCGGCAGAGCCAGGTGTAGAATGATGATTGAAACCCAAATGTACCCAATGAACGATAGGCCTTGACGAAGGCATCTTGTGCCAATTCCTCTGCATCTTTCCTGTCTTGGACCATCCGCGAGGTGAAATCGATAAGTTGCCCTGAATAGGCATTCACGAAATACGCATATTCCTCGTGATTCCCGTTAAGGATTCGCGCGATTCGCTGTCGTTCTTCTATGTGGATATGCTCATTCATTCTGCTTAATAGACAAGAGACTTGCGGAAATATCATACGTTTTCGCGTTAAATTATGTGAAATGCTTTTTCCCTTAAAGAATATTTGATAATAATTTGCATATATGAATATATTTTGTATATTTGTACCAAAATAATAAAAACCGATGTTTAAAGACTACCTTAAAAAGATTACTGGCCTGTTTTCTTATCGTCAGAAAGTGGCTCTCTTGGTCTTGTCTGGTGTGCTCGTAGGGTTGGGTGGCTTGTTTGTTTACCTGCTTAGGGCGCACACTTATTTGGCTGATGACCCGTCGGCTTGCGTCAATTGCCATATCATGACACCCTATTATGCCACGTGGAGCCATTCCTCGCATGGACGTGATGCCACTTGCAACGACTGTCATGTTCCCCATCAAAGCATCTTCAAGAAGTATGCCTTCAAGGGTATGGACGGCATGAAGCATGTGGCTTATTTCGTCACCCATTCAGAGAGGCAGGCCATCATGGCGGAAGATGCCAGCGCGGAGGTCATCATGGACAATTGCATCCGTTGCCATACGCAACTCAACCAAGAGTTTGTCAAGACGGGACGCATCGATTACATGATGGCAAAGAAGGGAGAGGGAAAGGCTTGTTGGGACTGTCACCGCAATGTTCCCCACGGCGGGATGAACTCGTTGATGGCAACCCCCAACGCCGAGAGCGTCACCCCGTTGCCGCCAAGCCCCGTACCTAACTGGTTGCAAGGCCTCTTATCCACCAAATCCCATTCAACCCATTAACCCCATTAACCCCATTCATCCTCAATAAACAACAAACAAAAAAAGATAATTATGGAAAAGAAATTGAAATCATGGCAAGGATGGGCACTCTTCGGAGGCTCCATGGTTGCAGTGTTCCTGTTGGGACTCCTCGTGGCATCGCTCATGCAGCGCAGGGCGGAGGTGGCGAGTGTCTTCAACAACAAGCGGACAGAGTTTACCGATTCCATCATTGCGCAAAATGAGAAGTTCAAGGCAGACTATCCCCGTGAGTATGAGACGTGGGCGATGACGGCAGACACCACGTTCCACTCCAGGTATAATGCCTCCAACGAGACCGATGAGCTGGCAGACCGCCCCGAGATGGTCATCCTTTGGGCTGGGTATGCTTTCTCACGCCATTACAACACACCACGTGGACACAAACATTGCATAGAAGACTTGCGCAAGATCCTACGCACGGGAAACCCCGGCATTGATGGGGACGCAGACTTGCAACCCGCTACATGCTGGACTTGCAAAGGCCCTGACGTGCCTCGCATGATGCGTGAGATGAGCGAGGAGAAGTCGGTCTTCGCCCCCGCCAACTATTATGCCGCGAAGTGGAGCGACCTCGGGGCGGAGATCCAGAATACCGTGGGCTGCTCCGACTGCCACGATGCCCGTACGATGGACTTGCGTCCCGCCCGTCCCGCCTTGTATGAGGCATGGGCCCGCGCTGGCAAAGACGTGCGAAAGGCTACGCACCAGGAGATGCGCTCATTGGTGTGCGCCCAGTGCCATACGGAATATTATTTCATCAAACCCGATGACCCCAAGAACCCCGGTAAGGCAAACTACCTGATGTTCCCGCAGGATAAGGGCTTGACATGTGAGGCGGCAGAGGAGTATTATGACTCCATAGGCTTCTACGACTATATCCATCCCCTGTCGAAAACACCCATCTTGAAGGCGCAGCACCCCGGCTACGAGATGGCTCTTCAGGGCATTCACGGGCAGCGCGGCGTGTCGTGTGCCGATTGCCACATGCCATACAAGCAGGACGGAGGCGTGAAATTCTCTGACCACCGCATCACCTCACCATTGGCGAATATAGACCGCACGTGCCAGACATGCCACCGCCAGGATGCAGAGGTGCTACGCCAGAACGTGTACGACCGCCAGCGCATGACGCGCGAGAGCCGCACCAAACTGGAGAAGCAGCTTGCCGCCGCCCACATCGAGGCGAAGTTTGCATGGGAGAAGGGTGCCACTGAGGCGGAGATGAAGCCCATCCTCCAACTCATCCGCAGCAGCCAGTGGCGTTGGGACTATGCCTTCGCGTCCCACGGTGCGTCGTTCCATGCCCCGCAAGAGGTGCAACGCTTGTTTAGCGATGGCCTTGTACAGGCACAGGAGGCACGTCTGATGATCTCGAAGGTATTGGCCAAGCACGGCTTTATTGGCGACGTGCCCATGCCAGACATCTCTACCAAGGCGAAGGCACAGGCATACATCGGCCTTGACATGCCAAAACTGAAGGAGAAGAAGCAGCGTTTCCTCAATGAGATTGTCCCGAAATGGGTGGACGAAGCCAAGAAGAACGGCAAGCTCATCGACATCTGATGACCTCACCCCAATTCATAACATCCAACCGATATATGCTTCGCATTTCGTATATGCCGCAAAAACTATTTGTACATGCGGCATATACGAATGATATATGTGGCATATACGAAACGCAAACGATACATTCAATTCAATCATAGATATGGGTAAGACGATGTGGAGTCATCCTTGGGGAATGAGAGAGGGATTCGCCATCGGGGCGGGCCTTATCCTCGTTGGGGAGATGTTGCAACTGTCCGCTGGCGGCATCGACTGGTCTCTGTTTGCCTTCCCCGTGAATCTTGTTGCGCTCATCATCCTTCTGCTGTCCATCGTTGCCATCTATTTGTTGAGCCATCGTGTGTATGCTTTCAGGTGGATGAGGACGGCTGCCGCTGCCGTGCCATGCCTTTTCTATGTGGCATTATTGACCGTGACGATGGGACTCATAGGGCAAGTCAAGGCAACAAGCGCCCCCGCCGACCCGATAGGGTTGAGCAAGATGCTCTCTTTCTGGCCATTTGTCTTGACTTATCTGTGGATGACGGTCATCGTAGGTGAGGTATGCATCGCGCAAGGAATGCGTTTGCCCAAGACAAAAGGCAAGAAGATATGGCAGATGTTGCCCTCCTTCGTGAGCCATCTCGGGCTGTTCATCGTCTTGACGACGGGAACGTTGGGCAATGCCGATATGCTACGGTTGAAGATGTACACGACGGTAGGCGAACCCGAATGGCGAGCCATCAATGAGCGAATGGAAGTTGTAGAGTTGCCACTCGCCATCCAATTGGAACAATTCATCATGGAGGAGTGGCAAGGCGAGGGCATCGACCAGCATACCCCCAAGCGGTTTGCCTCCCGTGTGCAGGTGTTGACCAAGAACGGGAAAAACATCCATGCAACGATAGATGTCAACAAACCCTTGGGCATCGATGGGTGGAAGATTTACCAATATGGCTATGACACGGCGATGGGAGCGCAGAGCCAGGCGAGCATCTTGGAACTTGTCACCGACCCGTGGATGCCTATTGTCTATGTAGGTATTTATCTGATGTTGGCGGGAGCGGTGCTTGTTTTCGCCACCGCACAAAGAAGAAAGGAGCAAGAGGCATGATTTGGAGTCGATTTATATGGTTTGCCTTGGCATCGGTCTTGCTTTGGGGCATGGGAGCAGCGACGGCGTGGCGAGGAAAGACACGTTGGGCGAAGGTCTATACGCTGATAGGGTTAGGCGTGTTTTTCGCCTATATCGTCATGATGTGGGTCACCTTGGAACGGCCACCCTTGCGGACGATGGGCGAGACGCGCCTGTGGTACTCGTTCTTCCTGCCCTTGGCGGGGCTGATAGTCTATTCCCGTTGGCAATATAAATGGATTCTCACGTTCAGCACGGTATTGGCGTTGGTGTTCATCTGCGTCAACCTCTTCAAGCCGGAAATCCATTCCAAGACGTTGATGCCCGCATTGCAAAGCCCGTGGTTTGCCCCGCATGTCATCGTATACATGTTTGCCTACGCCCTCCTCGGCGCGGCGACGGTGATGGCAGCGTTCCTTTTGTTTTTCAAGAAAGGCATCCCCTCCCGCCAAGAACTTGACATCACCGACAATCTCGTATACGTAGGGTGGGCTTTCATGACCATCGGGATGCTCTTTGGCGCATTGTGGGCCAAGGAGGCGTGGGGGCATTACTGGTCGTGGGACCCCAAGGAGACATGGGCTGCCGCCACTTGGTTCGCCTACCTTGGCTATATCCATTACCGCTTGCGCAAGCCCAACGAGACAACCGTCTCCCTGTGGATGCTGTTGGTCAGCTTCATCCTGCTCCAAATGTGTTGGTGGGGCATCAATTATTTGCCGAGTGCACAGGATACATCTGTGCATACGTATTCTTAAATATGTCATAAAATACACTTTATATGAAACGAGAAGAAGGAACATGGGAATTGGTGCAGCAAATGATAGCATCCATTCCCCCAGAGCAAAAGAAACAGTTTGACTACTCTAATGATATTTCCGACCGTCTTGATGCCATCATGAAAGAGCGCGGCATCTCACAACGAGAACTTGCCCGAATGACTGGAAAGCGACCTTCGGAAGTGACACGATGGCTGTCAGGTCAGCATAACTTCACGCTGGCAACCATTGCCTTGCTTTCTGTGACTCTTAACCACGATTTCCTTTCCATCGTATAGTTACAGTCAAATGCCCCATTTGGCAGGCGTACCACGGTTTGGTACGGTGAATGCCACGACGTGGTACGGGCCGTGCCAAAGCTTGGTACGCACAGTACCAAAATGCGGTATGGATTTTGGTACAGGCATTCAATGAATATAAAAACCGTTAAAAACTGCCGTTTCCTCTTCGTTTTCCTATGATTATTTGTATCTTTGCAATGTGCGGCGATGCTTGTATTGCCGTGCTTTGACATCGTGGGTATATTGAATATACGTATTCAATTCTGAAGATTCTACACTAAATAATGTCCGACCAACATTACACTGAGTCTGAAGAAGGTGAGTACGCCGATGATAGGCGTACCCTTCCGTCATTTCAGTGTAAGGGTTAAAATCTTTGGTCGGACGCTAATACCTAAGTGTAGGAATGACATTGGAAGTCGGTACGCTTTTCTTGTGTCCCGATGGCGACAGACTTTTCTTGACAATTGTAGATTTTTAAAGCGTCCGACCAACCATGCCAAAGAATCTATCCACGGGCAATGATGCCCCCAAGCCATCCGTGTATGGCATCAATGAGATACTGGCGGAAATCCGCCAGAAGTCACTCACCGAGAAAGAGAAGGGTACAGACTTTGAGCGTCTGATGAAACTCTGGTTTCTCACAGACCCCCGCTACGCCCATTTGCAAAACGTCTGGCTATGGGAAGAGTTCCCTTCGCGCAAGGACTTCGGCGGCAAGGACTTGGGTATCGACCTCGTGGCACGTACCGAGACGGGCGACTACTGGGCTATCCAATGCAAGTGTTATGCCGAGGATGCCTATATCGACAAGGGGGCGGTGGATAGTTTCTTGGCGAATGCCAGCCGCATATTCCTTGACCCGGAGACTTTCCAGACACGCGAGTTCTCCAATCTGTTGTGGGTACAGACCACCCGCAAGCGATGGGGAGCCAATGCCGAGGCTGCCATTCAGGGATTGAGCAAGCCCTTCAACCGCATTTCGCTCTACGACTTGGAGATTTCTGCCGTTGATTGGGAGAAATTGAAAGCGGGTCTTTATGGCGAGAAAGCCAAACTGCCAGGCAAACAACCTTTGCCCCACCAGTTGAAAGCGATGTCAAAGGCATACGAATACTTTGTGGAGCAATGTCATGAAAGAGGCAAGTTGATCATGGCTTGTGGCACGGGCAAGACGTACACCTCGCTGAAAATCATGGAGCAGATGACTGAAAAAGATGCCTTTGTGCTTTTCCTCGTGCCAAGCATCGCCCTCTTGGGACAGACGCTCAATGCGTGGATGGCGGACAAACAGGACCCGATGCGGGCTGTCTGTGTCTGCTCCGATGCCAAGGCGAGCCGCAAGATGAAAGATGCCGACGATGAGGATGCCAGCGTGATAGACCTCGCCGTGCCAGCCACCACCAACACCCAGTCTATTCTTCGCCAGTTGAAACAATACGACAAGGAGGAATGTCGCACCGTCATCTTCTCCACTTACCAAAGTATAGACGTGGTGAAGGAAGCCATCGATGCCTACAACCGAGAGGTGGACTTGATTATTTGCGACGAGGCACACCGCACTACGGGTGTCATCCTGAAAGACAAGGCAGAGAGCAACTTCACGAAGATTCATAGCAACGACTTCATCAAGGCTAAAAAGCGTCTGTATATGACGGCTACCCCACGCCTGTATAGTGCCAACGTGAAGGTGAAAGCCAAGGAGAATGAGAATGTGGACATACTCTGTTCGATGGACTCTTTAGAGCTATATGGCGAGGAGTTCCATCGCCTTTCGTTCAACGATGCCGTCAGCCAAGGCTTGTTGGCAGACCATAAGGTGCTGGTGCTGACGGTCAGCGAAGAGGACATCCCGCAAGACATCAGAAATAACATCAAAGCCAACTACAACTTTGCCAATGACAAGGACAAGTTGCGTGAACTGCATTTCGACGATGCCACCAAGATTATCGGTTGTATCAACGGCCTATCGAAACGAATCAAGGGCGACAATGGCATCACCAAGGAGCAAGACCCCATCATGATGAAGCGGGCGGTGGCATTCTGCCAGACCATCAATCCCACGAAGAGCAACCCCAACTATTCATCCACCCAGATGGCGAGATACTTTGGGTTGATATGCGATGAGTACAAGGATACGATGTTTGATGATGAGAAAAGGGAAGTGGTGAATGTGAAAGCGCGGCATATCGACGGTTCGATGGATGCTAACACGCGCAATGAACTCATTGCCTGGCTGAAGCAGGATGCCGAAGACCCGCAGGAGTGCCGTGTGCTCTGCAATGTGCGTTGCCTGTCGGAGGGAGTCGATGTGCCAGCCCTTGATGCCGTGTTGTTCCTCTCGCCGAGAAATAGCGAGGTGGAAGTGGTGCAGAGCGTGGGGCGTGTGATGCGCACCTTCGGGCGGGGAACGGATAAGGAAAAGAAGTACGGGTACATTATTATACCTGTCATCGTGCCAAACGATGTCTCTCCCGAGGATGCCCTGAACGACAACGAGCGGTTCAAGGTTGTGTGGACCATCCTGAACGCCCTGCGCTCGCACGACGAGAACTTCAATGCCCATGTCAACCAAATCAACCTAAACAAGAAACGCCCACCCAAGATTACCGTCGGCGGCGTACCGCGTGGCACCTATTCATTGGACGACAAGGCGGTGGGGGATAGTCCCGTTGACTTGGAGGATGAGGAGGTTGCCCGTCAGTTGGAGTTACGCTTCGGTACTTTACAGGACGGCATCTATGCCCGTTTGGTGGAGAAGGTCGGCGATAAGATGTATTGGGAGAACTGGGCAAAGAGCATCGGACATATCGCACAGAAGTTCATCGACAGGATCTCATTGCTCATCCGTGAGAATGACAATGCGAGGGTCTATTTCAAGGATTTCATTGGAGGCTTGCATAAGAACATCAACGACAGCATCGACGAGGGGCAAGCCATCGAGATGTTGGCGCAGCATTTGATTACCCGTCCCGTCTTTGATGCCTTGTTTGCCGAGTACCAGTTTGTGAAGAACAATGCTGTCAGCCGTGCCATGCAGGATATGATAGAGGTGTTGGAAGCCGAGGGCATGGAGATGGACATCAGCGTACTTGATAAGTTCTATACCTCGGTAAGGAACAATGTCTCGAATATCGATAACCTTGAGGGCAAGCAAACCATCATCAAGAACCTTTACGAGAAGTTCTTTAAGGGGGCTTTCCCACTTACCGTCGAGAAACTCGGCATTGTCTATACACCTGTGGAGTGTGTGGACTTCATCATCCATAGCGTGGAGGACATCCTGCAACAGGAGTTCAACACTTCGCTGACCAATGAGAACGTGCATATCCTCGACCCCTTCGTGGGAACGGGCACCTTCATCACCCGCTTGCTCCAGAGCGGCATCATCCGTAAGGAGGACATGCTACGCAAATATCGGGAGGAAATCCATTGCAACGAAATCGTACTCTTGGCTTATTACATCGCCGATGTCAACATCGAGTCGGTTTATCATGACATCATGAAGCCCGACCATTATGAGAACTACGATGGCATCTGCCTGACCGACACTTTCCAACTGAATGAGCATGGCGACAACGACATCTTCTCGTATTTGCTCAAAGAAAACTCCGAGAGATTACAGAAGCAGAAGAATGCCCCCGTAAGGGTGATTATCGGTAACCCGCCGTATTCGGTGGGACAGAAGAGTGCCAATGACAATGCGCAAAACTTGAAATACCCACATTTGGACCATCGGATAGAAGAGACATACGCCAAATTGTCAACGGCAAACAATAGCAAGTCGCTATACGATAGTTATATCAAAGCATTCCGCTGGGCAAGCGACCGTATCGCCCAATGTCCCGATGGTGGCATCGTGGCATTCATCAGCAATGGCTCATGGATAGATGGCAATGCACAAGACGGGATGAGGAAATGCTTGGAGCAGGAGTTTGACAAAATCTATGTGTATAATCTGCGGGGAAACGCCCGCACCAGTGGCGAAATGAGACGAAAAGAAAGTGGAAATGTTTTTGGTGAAGGAACTCGCACTCCCATCGCCATTACCATTTTGGTGAAGAAAGGAAGAAAAGAGAAAAAATGTTTTGCTAATCAATAAAATGGTATTATCTTTGTGTTCATATTGATGCTATACTATTATGAAAAACAAAGATTTTTTGAAAACCAAGAAGTGGAAGTGATGTATGATGTCTCAGAGACATCTGTCGATACTCACTTTCGTATTGAAATGGCAAAGGAGGAAAGATGCTGTAGGCATCAGATGTGTAGCCAGCCATCCAGAGATGCCGTTAGGTACATTGTGATGGTCAATGCGGAAAGATGCTGTAGGCATCAGATATGTGTAGCCAGCCATCCAGAGATGCCGTTAGGTACATTGTGATGGTCGATGCGGAAAGATGCCGTAGGCATCAGATATGTGTAGCCAGCCATCCAGAGATGCCGTTAGGTACATTGTGATGGTCGATGCGGAAAGATGCCGTAGGCATCGGAT
>JAFRRN010000092.1 GCA_017428055.1 Prevotella sp. | reverse complement strand
TTTTTGGCATACTTGCGATATTTATCGGTTCAACATTCCTTTTGCTGTACCTCTCCGCAAGTAATCACAAGTTAACTCTCGACACCCTCTGTCAACTTTCGCCACAATGTTGCTTTACTCAAAAAGAGTTCAGGACTCTGTCAACTGTTGTAACCTGTCAGCAACCCTTGTCAACTCTCTCCACGATGTGGCAAAAATAAAGCCTCGTAAATTCCCTGCGGTAGAAATACGTTGCAAATTTATAGGGAATTTCCGAAGCAACCAAAAACGGCTTCTGAAGTGTTAAAATCCAAAAGTAACTGTAGTACAATGATTTAAGTTCGATTAGTTTTCGTTGTTCATGGTAGTTTATAGGTCTCTAAATACAACTTCCGAAAGCATCATCGCCAATTGCGGTAACACTGTTGGGAATTGTCACGGAGGTCAAGCTCGAACAATCCTTGAATGCACTGTCTCCAATGCACGTAATCGTATAACCTTTTATTGTGGATGGTATTGTGAGTGAACCTTTAGTATATTCCGAAATTGCAGAATAATTGTGTCCCTTTACTCTACATGTTTTACTACTGCTGCTAATAACCTGAAAATCCATCCACACACCCTCCGCAGTTTTTACCGAGAAGTAATCCCCATCTTTCAATCCAACATCTTCCACCGTCACCTTACACCTATCTTCCTTTCCATTAGAAGTTTTCGCATTGATATAGGTGATTCCCGCCTTGATGCCTGTCACTTTCCCCGAAGAACTCACCGTGGCGATACTCGTGTCATCCGAATACCATGTCACGGTGGTTTCCGCATTGGATGGTGAAAGGGTGTAGCTTGCATAGAAAGTCTCTCCTACTTCTATCGTCTTGGATGAAGGGGACACCGTAATGCTTACGGGGTCTGGCGTAGGAGAGTTGACCGTGACATAGCAATAGCCAGAGATGCCATTGGAAGTTTCTGCCTTGATATAGGTAGAGCCTTTACCAATGCCCTTGACGAGACCCGACGACGAGACGGTTGCGACATTTGGGTTGTCGGAACTCCAAGTGACCGTTGTTGAGACACCCGACGGGGTGAGTTCGTAATCCACATAAAATGTTTCTCCCACATCGATGGTCCTGTATGAGGGGGTCACGGTGATGTCCGTCACTTCGTTGGGAGTGCCCTCTGCCGTCGTGACAGGTCGCACGGAATAGCCAGCATATCGGTTGCCGTTGTTATTTGTCTGCATCGAGTAGTTGGAGTAGAATGCCTGCCAAGCCTTGAGCCTTGTGTCGTCGGTGACCCTTGGTATCGAAGTCCACAAACGTAAGGCATTATATGTCTTACCGTCCTCCTTATGTCCGGCATTGGGAATAAAGATGCTCGCTCCATTAGGACCCGTCAGCCTATAGCCACTCACCCCGTTTAGCGTTTCCTCTTTACAAGTACATTTACTAAACAGCTCATTATATTCACTTACCGTGGGCATCCTCCAATTCGTTCCCCATTTCACGTATGCCACATCATATCTCGTGCCCTTGATGTCCGTGCTGATGGATGTGCTGGGGGTATACGTGGCACGACTATATGACCCGCCTTCCACGGTCTCTCCCCATGCGTAGTACCCACCGAAGTCTTCGGGCTTGCTTGCCCCGACATTGCAGGTTGCCCATTTCACACTCAGCCCCAAGTCCACATATCCGTGTCCGTCAACAGTACCAGAGTTGGAATTGCCAGCCCCCTCGTCATCTTTACCATTACTCCTTACAACCGTGACCATACATGTCGCGGTTAGGGAATTAGCCGTCCATACCGTGATGGTGGTCGTTCCCTCTGCTTTCCCCACGACCTTCCCATAACTGACGGTTGCCACGCTCTCATTGCTCGAAGTCCAAATATAAGTGGTCGAAGCGTTGCTTGGCGAGAGGGTTGGCTTCAAGGTGACATGCCCGCCAATGCTGATTTCCTTGGTTTTTGGGAGAGACACAGATGTTGGTGGGGGATTACTGGGGTCGTAAACGATGACCGTGCTGGTTGCCTTGAGTTTCTCATTTCCATTGACGGTTACGGTGATGCTTCCCTCGCCCGCCGTCTTACCCGTGATGGTACATTTGTTGTCGGTAGGAACAATGGAAAAAACAGCACTACCATTAGACTTTGTCCAAGATATGCTGGTGACGGAAGCACCTTCTGGCTCTATGGTTGGGGTTATGTCAACCTGTCCGCTTGTTGATACATTGATTGTTTTAGGGAGCGAGACACTTGTCGGGGTGACAAACTTACACGTAATGTCAATATTTCTATAATAGGTACTTTGTTGGGTTTTCCCCATATAAGTATATCTTTCGATAAAAACCAGTTTCACGGTGGCGGTATAATCGAAATATGACTTGACCCTGATAGTCGCCGAGTTGTCTGCATTCTCAATAAACTCTAAATGGCTATCGATGTAGTCGTTTAGTCCCACATTGTCAATGTAGCCACCACCGTATGGGGTTTGGCTGATGGTGACGCTCTCCCCTACTGAAAGCATGTAGGATTCAGAATGTACGGATAGCACATTCATGCACAATAACAAGCATAGTGAAAATAATCCTATCACTTTGCCCTGCAAGATTCTAATAAAGGCTTTTGTTTCATATTGTTGTTATTTGGATTGTTGCATTATTGAGTTGACAAATATACGAATAATAAAACTATCCTGCAACCCCCGATTTTGCCGTTTGTGGACAAGATGGCGTTTCCGTGGATAAGCGTGTGAAATTTGAGGTTAAGAGGTAAAAGATTTTTTTATTTGATATTTGGTTCATGGTATATATGAAAAATGGGCTAATTATTGCACAAAAAGAAGACGTGGACTTGTTTACTTCGTCTACGTCTCTGAGGTATCGGCAAACACCTATGCACCATAATCGAGTAAAAGCCCACGCCTTGCAGCGTGAGCATTAACCTTTACTCTTGGTGCCTCATCATTTTTGCCGATTTTCAGAGACAAGAATATAAGCTAACGCTATCTTTGTTGTATGTTCGTTATTGATAAACGCTATGTCATGCTGTTGTTCCTTTCTTGATGTTTAAACGGTTATGATTGATTATTTGAAACGATAGGCTTTATTTCTTTCTGACTACCATCCATGTTGCAAATATATGGATATTTATTGAAAAAGCCAAGCGTTGCGACAGATTTCTTTCTCTGAAGCAACAAACCGAGGCGATTAAAGCTCAAAGTATAGTACTTTCTGGAACAATCAGATGATATTTCCTAAATGAAGGGAACGATGGTTTGTCGGAAAAAAAGAGTGCCTTTATCGGGTATAGAAGCATCGGATGGAGGGAACAAATGCTACCTTTATGACTTTGCGCCTATAGCCGAAAGGGGTTGCGGCTATGGTCAAAAGGGGTTGCGGCTATAGCCAAAATAAAACGGTATAATGATGGGGCTATAAGCTTTTAAGTATAATAATACGCGAGTTCGGGATAAGAAAGTTCTCAAAAAAATGGGTAATAAATGATGAGAAATAAGCAATCAAGCTAATTCTTCAACACAGGGTTTTGCTGGTGACCCGAAATCTCCCTCAATTTGACAAACGAGTCAATGATGGCAAGGGTCGTCGTGGTGGCTCTTTTACTTTTGAGGATGGTTGCGAGCATATAGAGTCCGCGTTCCGTGAAAGCGTGTGGTGTCACACCTGAATGTTTGATGGTATCGAACCGGTCAAAATTTTTGACCAGTTCTTGACTTTCAGATAGTTGCAAAGTTAAGACATACCCTTCAGGGAACTTTTCCGGGTTGTTTCTCAATGCTTGGTTGACATGTTTCGTCTCCACTCCGTAGAGTTCTGCCACATCCCTGTCGATAAGGACATCCATGCCACGGACTTTGATGATTTTCTCCATGACATCACTCGTATTAAATGCAATTGGTTCATTCATAGTATTATGTCTGTTGATTTTAGTGTTACAAAAAAGTTCCATGCGACTTGTATGACAACTACAAGCCACATGGAATTAAAGAATAGGTTTAGAGAATCTGCTTATAGAGTGCAACGATGTCGTCGCGGGTCACCTCGCGCGGATTGCCTGGCGTGCAAACATCCACAATGGCTTGGTCTGCCAATGCGTCGATGTCCTTCTCCGTGATGCCTAAATCCGTAAGATGCTCGGGGATTCCCACACGACGGCTGAGGTCGGCGATAGCCTCGCAAGCGGCATCAGCAGCCTCGTCCACGGTCATGCCGTCCTTATACACGCCACAAGCCTTGGCGATGTCTACGTATTTCGCCTTGGCGGCAGGGGCGTTGAAACGCATCACCGTGGGCAAAAGCATAGCGCAGGCCACTCCGTGCGGGATGTCGTGGAGCGCGGAGAGCGGATGAGCCATGCCATGATCGACACCAAGACCCACGTTAGAGAATGCCATACCAGCCACATACTGTGCCACGGCCATGCCGTCACGACCCACAGGGTTGGTCGGTTCTTCCACGGCGATGGGCAAGTATCTGTAAATCATCTCAATCGCCTTGATCTCAAACATATCGGACAGTTCCCATGCAGCCTTGGTAATCAATCCCTCGATGGCGTGGGTCATGGCATCCATACCCGTGGCTGCCGTGAGGCTCTTGGGCAGGGAGTACATCAACTCAGCATCGATGATAGCCACACAAGGAATGTCATTCGGGTCTACGCACACCATTTTTGCCTGACGAGTCTCGTCGATAATCACATAATTGATGGTCGTCTCAGCAGCCGTACCAGCCGTGGTGGGCAGGGCGATAATGGGAAGCGACTTGTTCTTGGTGTCAGCCACGCCCTCCAAGGAAACGATGTCAGAGAACTCTGGATTACGTACCACGATGCCGATGCCTTTTGCCGTGTCCATGGCAGAGCCTCCACCTATCGCCACGATGAAGTCGGCCTCTGCTTTCTTGCAAGCCTCGATGCCATCCTTCACGTTTGTCACCGTGGGATTGGGTTTCACGTCGCTGAAGATCTCGTAAGCGATACCCGCCTCATCCATTACGTCGGTCACCTGTTTGGCAACACCAAACTTGATGAGGCCTTTGTCTGTTACCACCAATGCCTTCTTGAATCCAAGACGAGCCACCACGCCAGGCAACTCCTTACGGGCGCCGGGTCCGAAGTATGATACTTCGTTTAAGATAAATCTGTTTGCCATTTGATAAAAATGATTAGGTTAGAAAATATTTATTCCAAAATGATATTCAGTAGTGTTACGGCATCGGTGATGTTGATCTCGTCATCCCCATTGACATCAGCCGCCACAAGGTCAATACCCGTGTCATCGCTGGTCAGGAGGTAATTCACCAAGCACACCACATCCGTAATGTTCACCAATCCATCACGGTTGACATCACCCACAAGGGCTGTCGTGCCGTCAGAGAAATACATCTTCGTCAAGTCGGTCAATGTCAACACCTCGTCGCCATCGACATTGGTCGCCAACAATTGCCCATTCTCAAACGTGATAAACAACGATTCCACGGAAAGAGACTTGGTCGTGCCATCGGCTGACTGAAATGTCAAATAGGGGTAATCGTAACTCCACGCACCTTGCAGCACACCCCACAGTGCCACACATGCCATCAAAATTTTCTTTTTCATCATGAATTGATTTTATCTTTATTGATTATTGATTAAGTTCACAAGGATGGTAACATCCGTGATGTTGACCTGCCCATCGCCGTTGAGGTCGTCTATCCGCAAGTCGATGTCGGATGTATCGGGCGACAGCACCTTGTCAACGAGGCAGACAACATCCGTGATGTTGACATATCCATCTAAGTTGATGTCACCAAAGAGATATGAGCCAAGGGCAACGCTGATAACCTTGGCATCAGAGGGTGTTGTCGAAACGACGGGAATAGTGGAAAGGTTGGCAAGATAGGCACGGTAATTGCCCAAATTGAAGTCACCCGCATTCTCCACCACATTCCATTCATTGTCCGAAAGGACGTATGAGCCACTTGGCACTTGCCCAATGCTACTCTTCAGCACACCTTTCAAGCCATTCGCTCCATTGCTTGTTGAAGTTACAATCTCGCCACTCGTGCCATAGAAGTTTGCCGTTGCATTCTCCGTATAAAATAAGCAGGGAATGCCCGGAGTCATCTCCGACACCTCTTCGAGGTATATCTGCGTATAGCGGGAATTGATTCCGCTAACCTGATAGAGTGTCACGCCATCGCCCGCCTTGGCGGCAAACGGCAGGCAAACCGTTCCCCAGGTGCCGTCCAAATCGGTGCGACGATAGACGGGGGTATAATAGAGTTTGAAGTCGGTGGCACACCACCATCCCTCGCGGTTATCGGAATAGACGGGATTGCTTGTCTCCTTGCCCTCCTTGGAGCCAACGAATCCGATGGTCAACGAACCGCCATCCTCCACCCACACGGGTTTCGAGGCAAGCGTCTCCCATACGTCGTCATCGGTGATTCCGGGTGAATCGAACCGCTCAAAGGTCAGGTTGGGTGTCGTCTCCGTCGCATTTGTTCCCGTGATATAGCCATGTTGGTCGGTGATACAGAATGGTTGGGTGGTGGCAGCACATGACATGCTGTAATAGCCCATCGGCAGATCAGAAAGTGTTTGTTTCACTTCCATCGTGCCGCTGTTGGCGGTATTCCACCATGCGTTCCAACAAGTCTTCCCCCAAATGTCATTGAGTCGCTGGTCGACGCCCGTATAGGTTCCCGCTTTTGTCGTCCATCCCGTCGATGCGGTGAATGTGGGATTTTGCACAAGTGATGTCTTGTCTGCCCATACCAAGTATTCGGCAAGGGCATCCCTCAATCCTTCGAGAGCCGCAGTATATCCCGAAACGGTATTGGCAGCAGTAGCTGTGGCAATGGAAGTCTGTAAGGTGGAATAGGAAGGGTGTGTCTCCTCCAAAACGACATTCGCCAATATCAATAATGAGTCGAGCGTCTTCTTCGTCTTCACGCCAACAAAAGCCTCCTCCAAAGCCGTTGCCGCCGTTTGATAACGGGCTTTCGCCGTCGTGGCATTGGTGTGTGTCATTGAGTTAGCGGTGCTGATACGACTCGTCAACTCGGTATTGATGTCCGTATAGCCATTGACAGAAGCGTTCCAAGTCTTGAAGATCTCCGCCTCATTCTGCACCTGCGTAAAGCCGTCCTCGTATGCCGCCTTCTCTGTTGTACAAAGCTTGCGGAGGGCGAACTTGTCAAATTGACCCGTCGAATTGAGCCAACGGTATTTAACGACGAACTTTTGATATGTCCCAGAGGCGAATGTCACACTCTCTTTCATCCACTCTGTTGCGGTGGAAAGGTTCAACACCTCCGAGCTTTCCGTCGTACCATCAGAGGAGAGACTTGTCTTCTGCCACCCACCATTATGGTTCTTGTGCCATACGGAGAATTGGTAGTTGCTATTGGCAGACATGGTAAACGACCCCTTAAAAGAGGCATCGCCATCGGCACCCGTATGCCCGTATGTTCGTAGATAGGCACTATTATCTGGTCCTGCCACGGGTATGATTTCCATTTTCGCCTTGGCGGGCGAGCTGTTGCCCGTGCCATCCGTCCAACCATTCCATCCATAGTTGAAGTCGCCATTGGAGATAACATTGCCTCCGAGGTAATAAGTGGTGTTGTTATAGGTCACCTTGCTGCCCACATTGTCCTCCATCGTGACGGAAGAAACCTCGCTTGAATAGTGGTCACCATTACATCTATCGACGGTATGGATGCGGAAAGTTCCCCCATCGCCACCAATGACAGCCTCATAGCTATGCGTCTCGCTCTCCGAATAGATGTCTGTCGTGGTATAGACCACCGTCCACGAGCCATTGACCAATTTCTCCACATACATCGTCTTGATGTATTCGCCATTGGCGTCTGTCCACTTGACGGTCGTTTCGTTGGCGGAGTCGTCTTGCAACACATTGCTTAGCACAGGGTTTGACAAGTTGGTCGTATATGCCACCGTGCTGGGTACATACGTATTGTATGATGCTTTGTAACCAATGTTAGATGCCTTGTTGGCATAATAGACACCCATCGGCGTGAGGTAATTGGTGCTGCTTAGGCTTGCGTCGCTGGCATTGTACATATACCGACATTCCTGTACATCGTTAAATACGGCATATCGCTCGATGAAATCGGTACTTTCCAGCCCATCGATGATGGGTGCAAAGTGTTGCTTCTCAATGGCATAGTTGCTCGACGACGCACTGGTATCGCTCCCCGGCCATCCCGTCCAGTTGGCACCATAGTTCATCTCGGTAATCCAGATCTGCCGACCGGGATAGAGGTTGTGCATGTTATTGAGCGACGACTGCCACGAACTCCAGTCATTGTACCAATAGCAATGAGTCACGATGAAGTCACAACGATAACCCTTCTCATCCAGTTTGTTGAGGAATTTCTCCAACATTCCCCCCGAATAATTATTGTTATAGTTGGCAACACAGGGCGAGCCAATTCGTTTTCCAGTCACAAGGAGGTCTGTCCATCTGCCCACGGCGGCATTGATGATGGCATCCTCATCGGAACTTCCCGCAATGTTGACAAGGTTTTTATACGAGTCTTCCACAGAGTTGTCAAACTCATTATAACCTAAGGAGTTGGCACTCTCCTGGTCGGGATTGGGCCACCACGGCTGCTGGCGTATGCCTACATACTCGCGGTCGGGTGAGCCGAGGTTGCCATTGTCATTCCAATTATAGTACCAAGTGGTGTTGAGGAGGCTGTTTTGCGTCGCCTGACTGCCCCCCCATCCTTTCTTCGAGGTGTCGTTCCACTTGTTGATGCGGACGAATGATGCCGTGCCGTCGAGCGGCGTTCCCGCCAAGTCCACCTTGATGTTCTTGGTATCTGCCACCCATACGCGGCTATACCCCAAGCCATTCGCCTTGGCGGAGAGGCACACGCTATATCCCCGCCGCAACGTGAACGAGCGGATGCTGTTGTCGAAAGCCGTCCCTGCGAGGTTGTACTTTGTGTCCGGGTCGTATCGGTTGTTGGCTGTACCCGTCCAGTCGTTGCCTTGGTAAGCCACCAAAGGATAGAACGAGTCGCCGTGGGGCATGATAATCGTGCCGTCGCCATAGATCTTCACCTGGCAATTCGTGCCGTTTACCGCTGCCGAACCATTGATTTTGATATACGGAAGCCATGAGCTGATGACCACACTCGGCCTTACGCCCGAAAGGATGAGCGTGGCATTGTCGTTGGCGATGTTGACACTGCCCGATGTGGTGAACGGCGTGGAGCCCGTTATCTTATAGTCTATGGCAGTGGTGATGTTGACGGTGGAGGTCACCTGCGACTTCGTTGTCGTGCTGTTTTGCGCATCCGACACCACCTCTGCCGCAACATAGCTTGTCGAGAGGAGTTCGATATTGGTCACGCTAAACCATTGGTATTGCGAACTGGTGGTAGCTTGGATGGTGAAGGTGACGGTCTTGGAGGAGCCTGTCACGCTGACAGGGATGTACCGCCATTCCCATCCGCGCCCCTTATTGCTGTTGGCATACGTATCGGAGGCGGAGAAACTGGTCACGCCCGACGTGGTAATGCCATAGCCGACATCGCCATTGGCGGGGATGGCAGCCGTCGTGCCGTTGCCCGAAATCGTACCTGTCACGTTGGCGGCGGAGCGACAAGCAACCCGCAACACATACTCGCCCACGGGCAAGGTGGCGGTATAGGCCATGGATGAGGTCCAGGACGATGCCGCCCACGAGCTGCCAGGCTGTTCGTAATACGTGGATGATGTCGTGCCATCCCAATGTTGGCTGGAATTTGACACGATGTTGCTATTCGTGGGATTGCCCAGCAACAGCGAGGCATCATACGTATAGTTTGCCGCCACATAATTGTACTCTTTCACCTTCAGGCTATTGATGGCGGCTTGGATTTGCAGGCGGTTGGCCTGGGCGTTGTCATAGACGGCTTGCTCGTCGGTCACTGAAAGCCCGAAATTGGACGCATTGGACAATTCGGTCAGCAGCTCCGCCTTCAAAGCCGCCAAGTCGGACGCTCCACCGAGTGCCACATCGAGGTTGTAGAGTTCGCTGTTGGTGAGTGGGATGATGGAACCATGGCGTGGCGTAAACGCCCCATGGTTGGCACAGTCGCCCCATTTCGTATAAGTAGAGAAGTCATCACTCACCTCGCAAAGCTGGAAGTACGCGGGGCTTGCCGCATAACAGTCGTAGCCCAATATCCATTTGCCATCGCTGATACGCTTGAAGATGCTTGGCCCCTCCACGGCATCCGTCGTTTGCTGGACGGTGCTGCTTGGGCTACTCCATTGACTTCCCGTCGCCGCACCATTGGCTGCCGTCAGGCTACTGCACGATATGTGGCAGATGCCCCCTGCCCCTTCATTCTTGTAGAAACCATGATAGAGACCATCATCCTCATTGTAAACAATGGTCAGGTCGATGGTGGCGGAGCCGCGGTCATAGAGATGCGTCGGCTCACCCTCCAAGTCGGTGAAGTCGCTGTTGGCATAACAATAATACTGCTTGTCGTATGCGGCTGGCGCGTTACCATTCGTGTTCAAGGCGAAGTACACCATGTACTTGCCCGCAGCGCGGTCGTAGATAACCTCTGGGGCCCATACGTGGGTCACGTTCTCCCAGTCCGTCCCCGCATATTTCGTGGGGAAATGCACCGTGCTATGCGTCCAGTTCACCAAGTCGGTACTCTTCGACATCACGATGCCACGGTTGCTCGACCAGCCGTTGCTGCTCCGCATGTCGGTACACACCATGTAGAATGTGCCATCCTCGCCCCGCAGCACAAACGGGTCGCGGATGTTGCCCGACACGGAGATGTTGGAAAAGTCCACCACGGCATTGCCCCCGTTGATGGGGGTGTAGTTCAACCCATCGGCTGAAAACGCATAAAAGAGATGCTCCTGCGTCGTGGCGTTGCCACGGAAATAAGCAAACATATACCCTGCCATGTCTTCTCCTCTGACACCATTCACCAAAAGACACGCCATCGACATGACAAAAGCCCGAAAATAAAAATGTTTCATGATATTAACCATCAAATTACTCTTTGCAAACGATTGGCTACCAATAACCAATACAACGTACAAAGATACAAAAAGGAAACAAAACGGCAACCATTTTGGTTGGTTTTCTACTCAAATTATCAACGAAAAGCCATATTTCATCAACCAATCACACTTGTAAACAGACATGAACAATATGCTTCAGCCATACTATTGATTATGAAATACCTTGACAAAACCACTGTCATGATTATTCATGAAATAGGATGGAAACATGCCTTCCTCCACCTTTCTGCACCCTCCATTTTGGGCGGAATCGGCCATTTAACATTTTTTGGGCGGCAGTTATCGACGACGGATGCCACATCCATCCCTCGCAGATGGGGCTTCTACGAGCGGCGGATGCCACAGAAAAAATGTTAAAATGCCGCCTTTACGGGCTGCGGAATATATGTCTATTTGGCAAGACGTTGATATTCAGCACATTACAAAACGCGAAAAAACGGGGTTATTTTCACCCAAAGTCAAGGTTGATGGAAAATAACGCAACCACGGAGTGCCAATCCGTGACAAAATATTGACAAAAGAAGCCCTACTTAAGAAGGCTTTTCCCTACCTTTGCTTCATGATGGTTTCTTTCCGCTTGTCGCTCATGATCTCTTGCCTTGCGCTGTATGCGTCGAACTGCACAGGCGTATGGGTGAAATCGGGCGTGTTGAAGGAGTAGATAGAGCCGCATTCGTACTTCCATGGGTGTCGCTGTGGGAGGAGGAAAGGCTTGGATGCCTTTCCGTTGTCATCGACATGGGCGATATATAGCCGCGAATACAGTCCGTCGCCCCGTCGGCTGGTAAAGACAATCCAATGGCTGTTGCCGCTCCAGTTGTGATAGCTGTCTGCCCGTCGGCTATTCGCTTGCGTGAGGGGATGCGCCTTGCCCGTCCGCAAGTCGAGCAGCCATTGCTCGCTCTCATTGTGCCAGATGGAGAAATAGCCATAGTCTATGAGCGTAAAGAGGATGTACTTGCCATCGTAAGACGGGCGCGGCCACGTAAGGCTCTTGCCCATCTTGACAGCATTGAAGAGTGTGTCTACGTGGTTTCCGAATGCCCCATTGTCAGGGTTGAAAGAGATACTGCACAGATTATATTTCTCATCTTTGTAATGGGCAGGGTATTCTTGTTGCTTGCATGTCATAAAATAGAGCGTCCTGCCATCGGGAGAAAACGTAGGCACATTCTCTGACCAGTCGGAAGTGGCGATAAGCGAATCTGACAGCAACTCATGCGTCAAGGGATTGTATACCAAGATATCGGAAGAGAGGTCGAACACCTCGATGCGCTCATCGCGTACCACATGGAAGGCCTGCCGTGTCTGGTTGGTAGAAAAGGCGCAGTATTTACCCGAGGGATGCCAATATGGGTAGACCATAGAGCCACCGAGCAAGTCGTTTGTTGCCTTGAGCCATTCGCGTTTGCCACCTTGTTGAACCATGGTAGCACCATGGTCGCCACGAACATGAAACACAAACTGTTGTGGGTTGGTCATGTTGGAAGTATGGCAATTGACACAAGTTCCGGAAACTTGCGTATTTTCAAAGATGGGTGTTTCATTAAAGTTGGCAAGATTTCGTTGATAGAGACCCATGCTGCTATATACCTCATAGCCTGGTGCAATACGTCGATAAGTGAGTCCCCATTCGTCAAGTGGGTAATGGCTGACATGGACGGTGAAAGGAAGATATTGTTCCCACTGCCCATCATGGAGAACCGAGACGGTAAAGACGAGGTCTCCACCCTGATTTTGCTCAGTTAGCGAATGCCATTTATCAATGTCGAAGTCCGCCTGACTGCCCTGGACATGGAGTTCCCCACCCTTGTTACCCTTAACGACAACATCCATAGTCGTGAAAGGATGACCGGCAAAGTCGAAATTGAGCGGTGCAATGCCTACAGGAATGGTCACGCCTATGTAATCTGGATAGATGGGAGGATGATGTTGTACCATCTTAGGAGACTTCACCTTAGACATACATGCCGCCAAGGACAGGATGGCAACTATCGTGAGAATATATTGTTTCATTATTTTACACATAAATAATACCATGTCGTGTTATGAAAATGCTCTAACGCAGATGGGTTTGCACCGTAGGTAGAATAATCTCGGGCAAAAGATTGAAACCTCTCCATGACCGACGGAGAGACCAACCCCAAAGGAGGACGTTGGTTTTGTCGCATAAAAACAAACGCCAATGCCTCCTGTGCCGCAAGTGGATTATAGTGGACTTCGGAACGTACCAACTCTGCATATTGCATGAACTTGTCCATATCGCGCTGCAATAATGGAGCGAGAAGTAAGTATTGCATGGCAAGCCTGTTTTGCTTGTTGCGCAAGAATAGTTGCCCACAAATCTTGTCTGCCTCATGTTCGCTGAAAAGAAAATCGTCCACCAACCTTACTCGCCGCATGTAACCATAAAGAGGATGTGCTTCTATTGCCTTCTCGTTGCCCAATAGAGGTAACAATCGTGATGCCCACTTTCCGTAGAAAGCCGTCTTTTGTAATATCAATATATACTTGCGAGCCACATCGTATTGACCATTGATGAGATTAGTCTCCACTAAACGCTTGACAACCCGCGCACTCTTGTTATTGTTGGGAATTGCCTCCATCGCCTCAAAAGCATATCGTTGGGCAGTATTGACCAACCCAAGATGGAAATAAGCCTCTGCTGTAATGAGGGTAGAAGAAAAGTTACGCTCTAAGGGAGGCAACAATCCATCCATGCCATGCTGAAAAAAGTCAAACGCTCTTTCACCCAGTTGCCCATTCATTCCCAAAGCCAAATTAGTGGCACATACACTCATGGGAAGGTCTGGCTGCTTCTTCTCCGCCTTGGCTATGATGCCATCCCAATTGCCAATACGCACAAGGTAATCATATTCAATCAACTCATATTTACGAGATTGGAATGTATGTGGCGATAAAAAATAGAAATAAATGACCGAAATTGCCAATCCCATCCATAAGTAGAAGTTCATTTTTTTCCCTTTCTTAGAGAGAGAGTTTGCCAAAATGAGAATGACAATTATCAAAATAGTGAACATCGGCAAGAGAACAAGCCATAATGGCGTCAATCCGATAAGACGATAATAATCAATTCCCTGCACCAAGCGCGACAAGGGATATGCCGCAACATGTGAAAAAGCTAAGACACATGCGATAAGATAAGGAATGGAGATGAGCGGTAGGGCATATACTGCCACCATCATGACCATAGGGCCAATCAGCCAATAAAGCAAAGGCAAGACGATGATGACCCACACGATGCGGAGTTTCTTGTTGGAGGGAAACGACAATATGGCAAGAAGAGCAAGCGTGAATGATACGACGTAAGTCATCATCAAGCTTTCGTCTCCCATCAACAGCCATAGAATCAAGGGGGGAATGAAACTCAAGATGTAGCCCAATAACGGTTGGTAGGGTTGGCTTTCATCTATGTGACGCGAAATAATCATCCACACCAGGCGTTGTATCACCATATAGAATAACGACACGATGAATGCTCCGAGCATGACATGGTTGTAGAACTGTACGAAAAACTCACCTATATACCGCGCAAGCCCACCCGGTTGAGTGATACGGTCGATGAAATAGTCGCTATCAAACAGGAACAACTGATATTGCTCATGGTATGTCAATATGCAAGGATAGCACCGCCACCAAAACAAGAAGGCACACACGCCCAAGGCGAGTGTCGACACCCACATTCCATGTCTTTCAATGAATCTCTTCATTTGTGTCGGCATCTATGGTTATCGTCGTGCCATCGGGCAACGCTTTCTTGTATGTCAAGGGATATAAGTCTTTCAGGAAGTCGCCAAGAACAGTACCCTCCATGTTCTTTGCCATACCCCGCGTGTAATTCTTATAGACCAAATGGAAACTGTCTTTGCGCTGCTTGAGGAAGTCTGCCTCTTGGATGTTTCCAAGGCTTCTCAATTCAGCAATGCTACGGTTCATCAATGCCATCCGATGGTTGTGCATCTCCGTGCGTACTTTCCATTGTTCCAACGAGTCGTTTTGCGGCGTTCCCGTGGCGTGGCTGACACTGTCAATGACCACCTTCACCGTCCCCGGCTCTCCCACGACAATCAAAGGCTGCAAACCCATGCGATAGTGATAGTCCATCAAGACCTTATACATCTGCATGGTGTCGGTGGTGAACTCAAACCGTCGGTCCTTGATTTCGATGGAATCGACCGTTTCTGCCGTTGCGGGACCTGTCAGCGGAACGAGAAAGATACGCTTACCCTCGTATTGGTCACTGCCCATGACACCATATATGTGGCACGTTTGCGCCTGTTGTTGACAACCGCCTAATGTAGCGACTCCCATGATTGCCAATAAAAAAAATAGAATTTGTTTAATTTGTTTCATCGCTTATCTTTTACCTTAACTTGTATTCGTTCTTGATTGAAGACCTGCCGATATGCCTCGTGGGCATCAAACCGCACCCGTTCCTTGGTGAAATCGGGTACGTTATAGGAGTCCATCATCTCATGATAGAACTTCCACGGGTTGCGCTGGGGCAAGAGGAATGGCTTGGTGACATCGCCCTTGTCGTCGATGCTGGCGAGGAACAACTGGGCATACATGCCATCCTCGCGCTTGGAAGCAAACACGAACCAATGGCTATTGCTGCTCCAGTTGTGGTAACTATCGGTCTCTTTACTGTTGGCTTCGTGGATGGGGCGAACTGTGCCGTCATGCAAATCCATCAACCAAAGGTCGGCATCATGCTGGCAAATGGGGAAATTGCTCCTGCCACTCACGCAAAACATCAGCCACCGGCCATCGTAAGACGGGCGAGCCAATGTGACACTCTTGTCCCAATCACGCGCATTCACCAACGTATCCACCTGACTGCCAAAGGTTCCCGTTGCCTCATCAAATGAGATACGGCACAGGCTACACTTCACTCTGTCATATTCCGCCGGCACGCGACAAAGCTTGGACGTTGAGAAATACAACGTCTTGCCATCGGGGGAGAATGCCGGGAATATCTCCAAGTCATCCGTTTGCAACAACGGCGACAGCAAAAGCTCATGGGTTCGGGTGTCTAACACCATGATGTCGCCAAAGCTATGATATGCCTCTATGCGCTGCTTGGTGCCAACGAAGAATGCCTGATGCACGGAATTGACGGCATACGCACAATAGTTGCCCGACGGATGCCAATAGGCATAACTGCCGGCAGCCTTGGTGGAGTCGGTCTTGGTATTGAGCCATTGTTGTTTTCCATCTTTCTGAATCAGCGTTCCGCCGCCCTCTCCTCGCATCTGCAAGGTGAATAGCCGTGGGTCTGCCTGATTGGCGGTGTGGCAATTGAAGCATCTGCCAGGGACGGTCGTCTCTGTCAGGATGGCTTCCTCCTTGAACGAATGGATGTCACGCTGGAAAATCCCGATATTGCCCCCTACTTCATATCCCGGAGGTATGCGGCGATAGGTCAGTCCGTAATCGTCCAACGAATAGGGGCTAACATGGATGGTGAAGTCTTTGTATTGATGCCATTTCCCCTCTTTATCTCTCGCACATACCGTAAAGAGAAGGGAGCCTCCCTTGTTTTGCTCTGTCAACATATGCCAGTCGTCCATGTCGAAATCGGCTAACTCACCACTTGCATGGATCTCTCCTCCCATACTGCCACGTACCACAACATCAACGAAATCCACGGTTTCATCGACGACATTGAAGTCCAAAGGAGCAATGCCGACGGGAATGGTCACACCTATATAATCTGGATAGATGGGAGGATAGACATTTGTCAGAATGACATCTTTAGGCCTCGTCGTACATGAAGCCAACACACATAGTGCCATTGCCATCAAAAAACCAACCCTTCTCATCACCTTACCAATTTAATTCCTTGTGCGTTGTTGTACATATCGACGATAGGGCGAGCCTTCCACGTTGCCATTTTTCTGTATGCACATCATGACATCTTGATAGCCAAGGGGCATCACCCGATAGCCGCCATATTGCTGTACCCACGACATATATTGTTGGAATCCGCCCAAATTACCCTTCAAGAGCATCTGCCCCATGAAATAATCGAGAGCCATCTTGTTTTCGGGATTGTTCACGAAAAGCAATCCCAACATCTTGTCCATCTCCTCATAACTATAAAGGAAATCTTCCTTGTATCTCAATTTCCTGACATTTCCATAGACAGGATGCCGATTGATCATCGCCTCATTGCCCAAGAGCTTTTCCACCTCTGTTGCCCATCGCCTGTAGAACAGGCTTTTCTTCAATAAGCCCAATTGCTTCCTCGCCACCTTGTAATGCCCATTGACCAACATACATTCAGCAATACGCTTGGTACAACGCCCACTCTTCTTGGCATTCAAGATGGACTCCTGCGTGTCGAACATATATCGCTGGGCAGAGTTGACCATCCCCAACCGCCAAAAGACCTCTGCCGTTGGGAGCATAGAGGTAAGGTCGCGTATGCGAGGCATCACAAGAGCGTCTTCCCCACTTTGGTAAAAGTCAAACATACGGTCTGCCAATTGCCGCTTTTGCGACAGGGCGAGATTGACACATACCGAACTGAATGGTGTCTTCACTTGGTATTCCTTGGCCTGTTCTATAATTTCGTCCCAACGCTCATTGCGCACAAGGTAGTCTTGGCGAATCAACTCGTACATCTCCTTATCATACCCTTTCTTGATGGCAAAGAATCCAAGCAGGACAAGCAAAACGGTTTGCAGGACATGCCCCAACTGTACATGCTTACCAAAAGAACACTTTGGTAACACGGCAAGCAATACGATTACCAGCGGGATAATCCACATCAAATCATTGATATGCAATGGGATGCGATAATATGTTCCCCAAACAACCGTATATAAAGGCCATTGAGTCAATATGAAATGATAAACTAATAATTGTATCGTCAACATCAAAATGACGACCCAAGACCATCGCCATCCCTTGTCTGCAACCCGTAAAGCAGCATATAGCCACGCCATTGGACCTATCAACCAATAAAGACAGGATAAGACAACGATGTCAAACGTGGCATTTAGCCTTGATAAACCATATATTCGGCGAGCCAAAACCACAAGTATCAACACCACAAACATAGCCATGATGTATGATAACAACACACTGGGGTCGCCAAGCAACCATATCAACATGATTGAAGGGACGAAACTAAGGGCATAGAGTGATGTCTTTGAACACATGATACACCACATCAAGCGTTGTATTATGACAAGCATGATGGCCAACGCTAACGCACCTAACCATGAATAATAATAGAATTGGACAACAAATTCGCCCAAATAATCAACGAAGCCGCCTGGCAAACAAATACTTTGGTATAAATAATCCCAAGAGAAAAGAAATAGTTGGTATTGCTCCTGATAGGAAAGGGCATGAGGATAACACAGAAACCAAAACAAGAATATCCCAATGCCGAAAAGCACCGTCAACCCCCATCTACCACATCTTGTATAATCCCTCAATTGGTCCACCACGCGGAAATAATCAAATAGACCCAATCTCTTCTGTCGACAAACCTGTCAATTCAAGGATAACATCTATCGGAGTTCCCTTAGCTTTCAAACGACTGGCTATTTCTAAAGCTTTAGATGTTGCACCTTCAGCACGACCTTCGGCACGACCTTCAGCATAACCTTCCATTTTACCCTCGCCACGCGCCGTTATCATGGTGTTTTTCAATATCACGCGATCCATCAGATAACGGTCGTATGCCACTTGCTCATCACGATTCATACGCATGAACTTAAGTTTTTCCCTTGCAGCCTGCAAACCTGGCGCATCGGCATCCTCTGGTATCTCGCTGGTCGAAAGGAAATACACCCATTGCTCCAATGGCACTTTCGACCAACGGTTAAAGTCATTCACCTTTAATATATAATACTCGGGGTAAAGTTGATATACCTCATCAACCTTGAATTTCTGCCGTTGGAAGGGGGAAAGACACAAAACGTCATGGTTGTGGATTCCACGAAACTCCGTCTTTCCATGATAAACGAAGTCAGTCCCTTGTCCCAGGTCGAAGTAAACGATATTGATGGAATAGACCTTCTTCACGTTGTCAAAGTTCTTCCCACCATCAATATACTCCGTGACCAATTTGGAGGTGCCGAATAGGATCCTCTGGAAATAAGCAAACTCCGGCTCTCCCTGCACCTCAATGAGCAACAACTCACCGTCGGCATTCTCCGCCAGCATGTCAACACGATTGTATTTCGCTTCCTCGCGGTCTTGGTTACCCTCGCTCTCCAGCAAACGATGAATCTTTATCTGCGTCTCCAGTAAAGTGGAAAGAAAGCCCTCCAACACATCAAAATTGGCCTTGTCGCGCAGCAGTCTCTTCAAAGCCCAGTCAAAACTGATATATGTCCTGTCTCCCATCGTATAATATTTATGATGCAAAAATAAAACAAATTACCGAATCATCCAAATAATATAAAGAAAACCGTCTCATTTAAACGTTGTAAATGAGACGGTTTGAGAAGTTTGTTAAAGATTATTTCTGTTTCTTGAAGCGCCAGAATGTACCCTCTGCCCACGAACCTTGATTCTCAATTGCCGTATTTGCTGCATCGTTAGGATAAGCAAGTATCAAGTAATCGTCATCGAAATAAACAAGGTCAAACTCATTGGTCGTCGTACCGGCATTGATACGAACGGGGAAGAGGATGCCATCACCTGTTGTGGTCAGACGCCCCCAAGTCTTTGCCTCTTTCCATCCACCGATATCTGTTTTGTTATCCGTGTCAAAGGCAAAAGCACCTGAACCTCCACTGCTCTTCTTGATCTGTCCATCGCTTGTGAAAGTCATGGTTGCACCAGCACCATCTGCCTGGCCATAGCCATAGTTGGATATCTGCTCATTCAAGCCATCCGAGGTGACACCCCACCATGAATTGCCCGTAAGGGTACTGATACCACCTGTGGCAAGGCCACCATAGCCGCCGTTACCCCAGCAAGCACCACTTTCATCATACCAAGTCCATGTTGCCTCGGAATTATCGGAAAGGCATCCCAAGACATCGGTGTCACTGTAGAATCTCCAGAAAGTAGCCTCTGCCCATGAGCCTCCCTGCACATCAGGAGCAGCATAGGAAAGCACGAGCTTTGCAGGAGTCAATTGGAGAATCTCAAAGGAAGTGGGCATAAATCCACCACCATTAATCTTGAATGGGAATAAGATTGTACCTGCGTCCGTATTCAACGTACCCAAAGACCAATCATCAGCATCACGTGCTCCCGTGTAACCATCTACCGAGAACGAACCCGTACGGATTTGTTTGCCATCACCATTAAATGTGAAAATCTTTCCATCCTCATCAAATAACATATAGGCATTGGAACTCTCCTCTCCTGTTGCCTCATGCGTGTCAGAATGGTCAAGTTGCCCAACCAAATCCTCGGGTGGGACACCCCACCATTGGTTTGCACCATTGACGACGAAATCCTCTGCAGGTCCCATCTTGTAAGCAAAGTTACCCCAACATTGGTTGTTCACACTGGTGTCCCACTTCCAAACCTTCTTTCCTGCGTCACTGACAAGCAATTTGATCTCAGGTTTTAAATCAGCTGCGACCAACAAGTTGAAATCCTTGCTTGCCACAACCTCTTTACCATCTTGGTCGACATAGCGGAAATACAATGTCTGATTGGGGTCAGAACCACGTTTCGGCACAAAATTGAACACGCCACCAGACTTACCTGTCGAGAGGACTCCCTCCGAGCCGTCTGGCTTGATATAATAAATCACCAAAGAAGGGACATTCGGACAATTAAACTTAATGTAATTGCCATTATCAGCAGGAATCGTACATTCCGCATCAGAATACTGTGAGAATGTTGAGTTGGCAAGCAAGGTCTCCGCAGTGACGGAATTCACATCGAAGCTTTCCTCATCCTTGATGGGGTCACAAGCCGTCAGCACTCCCATCGCCAACACGAGCAATAATATATTCTTTTTCATTTTTATTTCTTTCAAAATATAACATTATTAATAAACAGGAGTACCAGTCATATTGGCATCATCCACATTGCTACCCCAACCAGGATTCTGCTTGAGTACGGTCTCGTCATCAGCAATGGTGATCTGGGCAGGAGGTATCGGCAGGAATCCATCTGTGGCAGCATAGCGAGCAGCCCATGAAGACTTGGCATGGTGCATGGTCGTCCAACGACCAGTATAGTTCACACGGGAACCATTCTGCCTTTCAAGTGCGACAGCAGCCTCGCAACCAGTCCCTCCATCCTTACCAGACCAACGACGGAGGTCATTGAAACGCAATCCCTCGCAAGCGAGTTCCCAGCGACGCTCATTCTTAATGTTCGTCCAGCTATAGGTGAGTGGGGGCAATCCTGCACGCGCACGTACCTTATTTAATTGTGTGACATCACCCGTCAACTCAGACTGCATCAACATTACGTCAGCCAGGCGCAACAAGACCATATCGGCAAAGTGATCGCCTTGGAAGGAATTACCATTATTGTTGGCGGCCTCCGTATTGTTCTTGCGGTAGACACCCCACCAAGTATAAGCATCGTTGTGGTCACCCCAGTTAGAGCCAGAGCAAGTAATGGGCATCCACTTCTTGTTGTAGTAGCCTGCATCCTCCGTACAACTCGTAGTAAACACAAACTTCTCACATTCTGCCTGCGCATCAAGGATGGTAGCCTTCTTGCGTGGGTCGGCATCGTTCCAGTCATCCCAAAGATTGGCATTGACGGCACCTTGTCCCCATCCCTGTCCGAAGGGAAGGGTTGCCAAGTCGCCGTTGGCGTTGCCAGCACCGTCGTCATCACAACGCAATCCACAATAGAGAGAAACCTGATTAACGAAGCCCATACCGATATTACCAGACCAGCCTCCCGAGTTCATATACTGCACTTGGAACATCTCCTCAGAGTTTCCATTGCCGGCCCAATATTTTCCTTTTTCGTTAAGGTCTGCCACGAAAGCATAGTCAGGAGCTGTCAACTCATTGGTGTACTGCCAAAGAAGACGATAGTCTTCCACCAAGGAATATCCACCGTTGTTGATGGCATCATTGAGGAAGTCAATCACCTGTTGCTTCGTGAGGGATCCGCTGACACCTTCCTGTTCGGGAAGTGTTACCTCAGCCAATGTGGCAGTTGCCAACTCGCCAGCCTTCTTATAGAAACCCTCATAGAACATGTAGGCACGAGCCAGAAAACCCTCCGCGGCACCCTTGGTGGCATGGCCGTCCCCCTTCGTCGTGGCACCATGGCTCATCAAGTTGGCGGCACTCACGAAGTCGGCGAGGATATGTGGGAATATCACCGTCTCAGCATCTTGTTGCGGACAGGGGTCCGGAGCGGCGGCAGCCCAGTAAGCAGGGATATTACCCCAGAACTGCGTTCCCCACAGATAGAACAATCCACGCATAAAGTAAGCCTCGCCAAGCAACTGGCCACGGGTCTTCTCTTGGCCTGTCCAGTCGAAAGCGTCAACAGCGTAGATGATAGCATTTGCACGGGCGATACCCACATACGTATTGTGCCAAGCGGCATCGAAGAGACCTTCCTTATTAGACATGAGGTGACCAATGGCATGGCACTCCACGTCACCAGTTCCACCCGCTCCGTTGGCATCGTCAGACATGATATAGTTCACGAACCAAGGCGACTGTAGCGGGTCGCTACTCAACTGGTTCATCACACCATAGAGGGCAGCCAACTCACTGTTCAGGTCTGAGGGTGAAGCAGGGAAGTTGGACGTATTGGCCTCTGTATAGTTCGAGGAATCGAGGAAATCCTCGCAAGACGTCAGTCCGAAAGCGAAGAGTCCCGCAATAGCCATTAAATATATCTTTTTCATATTCTTATTATGCTATAAAATTAAAAGTTATTATTTCACCTCAGAGATAAGAACCGAACGGCTCACCTGGGCATCATCCTTATACAAATAGTCCACGCCGCCCTTAGAATCGAGAACGAGGCTACTTGCGGGAACGCCATACTTATTAATGAGCGTGTCATAGACATTCTTGGCACGTTGTTGTGCCAATTGGGCATTGCGGTCACTGCTGCCGGTCTGCTTGTCGGCATATCCCACCACGGCATACTTCTTGCCCGGTGTGGCCTTGATCATGTCGGCAACGCTATTGAGGTTGAACATCTCACGGTTCACCACATCTGTCTTGTTGATGTCGAAGTTCACCAAGTATGGGAAAGTCACAAACTCCTTGTTGGCAACCACTTCCTTCACCACCTCCTTCACGGGAGCTTGGTTCTTCAGCTGGTCGTTTTCGGCGCGAAGCCTATTAATCTCTCCATTAAGACGGTTGATCTCTGAATTGTCAACAACGGTCTGAACAACGGGTGCCACGGCGTTTTTCTTGTCTGCCTTATCCTTGAATGTGATGCTTGCGCCGAGGATGAAAGTACGGGCTGATGGGTAGAGCCCCACGTCAACGCCACGGATGAAGTTCTGGTTGTCTTGCGACTTGCCACCATCAGAGGTACACTCGGGATCCACTCCCGTATAGCCTGTAAAAGTATAGAGGTTCTGTGCCTGTACATAGAGACGGAACTTCTGGAACAACTGGTTTTTCCAAATCCTTGCGAAGTCATAACCGAGCGTGATGTTCTGGATGCGGAAATAGTCGGCGTTCTGCATATAACGTGTGGAAACCCATTGGTCGGCGATTGCACCAACAGTCAGACGGGGCTGCGTGTTGCTCGTACCTTCACCATGCCAACGGTCGAAAGCGTCTACGGTGAAGTTGTTGAAAGGAGTAGCCAACAAAGCGGTGCGATAGCACTGCATAATCTGCTGTCCGAATGCGCCATAACCTGTCACGCCAAAGTCTAAGCCCTTCCACTCTATACCGAGGTTCACACCAAGGGTCACGTCTGGATGAGGATTGCCGATGTCATGACGGTCTGTGTCATAGTCGATGACGCCATCACCATTGAAGTCATCC
Source organism: Prevotella sp. (assembly GCA_017428055.1). Lineage (GTDB taxonomy): Bacteria > Bacteroidota > Bacteroidia > Bacteroidales > Bacteroidaceae > Prevotella. The sequence goes on along the minus strand of JAFRRN010000092.1, from coordinate 30,951 downwards.
CAAATGGGGTCGCCGGGCTGTGCACTTGCCAATACAGCTTGGCCAGCAGCACGGGCAGCGTCAATCTGTGCCTGGTTCTGCCAGATGCCATTGTAAGACATTCCACTGAAGTAACCTAATGGATGGTCTTTCTCTACAACAGACACGTAGCTGGAGTTTTGGAACAGTGTGCTGCCATACTTATTGGTGTCGATACCAATCTTTCCACCCGGGGTGGCCAGACGGGTAACTTCATTATGGTTGGTGGCAAAGTTCACGCCAATGTTATAGCTGAAGTCCTTGCTGATATAGTCGCGCCAAGTAAGACCCACCTCAAAACCGGTGTTCTCGATGTCACCACCATTGATCATGGCAGGCTCCTCATAACCCAACACTTCGTTCATAGGCGCCTGGACAAGCCAGTCTTTCGTGGTCTTCTTATACCAATCGAAAGCCAAGCCAAGCCTACCGCCGATGAAACGAGCATCCAAACCGATGTTCAACTGCTCGGAAGTCTCCCACGTAATATCTTCATTGGGAACGTTCTTAGCATACGCACCGGTAGTGTAGTTGTTCTGGCCAACCGTATAGATATTGTCGCTGGAGAACTTATACCCATAGTCGGGATAAGATGTCGGCGAGAAGCCAATGTTCGACAAGTAATAGAAATTACCGATGTTACAGTTACCATTCTGTCCCCAGCTGGCACGAATCTTCAAGAAGTCAAGCCAGGAGGATGCACTCTCCATGAATTTCTCGTTGGTGATGACCCAACCTGCCGACACTGAGGGGAAGTAGCCCCAGCGATGTCCGCGGGCGAAGTTGTTGGAGCCATCGGCACGGAGAATGGCGGTCAACATGTACTTCTCATCGTAGTTCCAATTCAAACGTCCGAAAAAAGAAGCGATAGACCCTGCCATGGGGTTGTCATACCCCGAATGACCCGTCATGTACTGCTGCTCGTAGTTGGATGGTATCTGGTAATCCCAGCCATTGTGAGCCAGCGAGCTGAGGTTGGACTCATCTACAGTAAACGTGTTGTCAATGCCCATGCTCCATTGTGAACGCTCAAACGATTGTCCTACGAGGACATCGATATTATGCTTTCCGAGCTTGGGAAGTACATAGCTCAACGTATTCTCCATGGAGAAGCTGGAGCTCTCGTACGCATTGATGTTCATGCCATAGTTGGCACTTGACCCGGTATAGCTGGAGCTGTAAGGCATTGACACATGGCGGTGGTTGCTGGCACTGTAGCCAGTATTGAACTGTCCACGATATTTCAATCCCTTGAGCGGCTCGACAATCCAGTAAATGGTAGCTCCGTAGCCAAAGTCACGGTTCTTGTTGATGGCATTGTAGCCACCATTGAGGAAATGGTTCAACGGGTTGCTGTAAATGTTGGTGCTATAGTTGCCGTTACCGTTATTTTTCCAACTGGTAAGTGAGCCATCCTCGTTATAAGGCACTACCAATGGACTGGCAACGTAAGCTGCCTGCATGATATTCCAATAGCCATTGCCCTCTGCGAGGTCGTGTGAACGGTGATACCAATATGACACGTTCTCACCAACGGTCAGGATGTCATGGCTCTTTCCTTTCCAAAGCACATGCTCGGAATTGATGCGACCGCCATAACGGCGATAGTCGGAAGAATTGTTGCCACCCATGATACCATCGTTGAAGCTATAGTTCAAGCTCATGGAGAACTTGGAACGCTCCGTTCCACCCGACACCGTCACGGCATGGCTATGCTGCAAGGCGTTCTTGTTCTCATACTCCTTAAACCAGTCTGTGCCTTCCCAGCCATTGTTCACCTTGTCTACGACAGACTGCGGAACGATGGTAGACCAGTTCGGCGTATAACCGTATGTGTTGAAGTAAGCTTCGTTGACCAATTGCATGTACTGCTTAGCGTTCACCAAGCCAGGCACCTTATAGGCATTAGAAATGCCAACATACCCGTCATAGTTGACGGTCAGCGCACCGGCCTTGCCCTGTTTCGTCGTCACGAGGATCACACCGTTGGCGGCACGCGCACCGTAGATAGCAGCCGAGGCGGCATCTTTCAGCACGTCGATGCTCTCGATGTCGTTGGGGTTCAAGCCATTCAGGCCATTGTCTGCCGTACCGGCGTTGATTCCGTCAATGATCAACAATGGAGAAGACTCGCCGATGGTACCCACACCACGGATGTTGACCTTGAAGCCCTTGCCCGGCTGTGCGGAGCTTTGCGCGATGTTCACACCTGGCGAGCTGGCTTGCATGGCTGTCAGGGCGTTGGTAGTGTTGAGCTTGGCGATGTCCTCGCCCTTCACTTGCACCGTTGCACCCGTGACGAGCTTCTTCTTCTGCACGCCATAACCTACGACAACCACTTCCTCGAGGTCGCTGGCGGCGCCCGTCTGGAGCGTGATGTTGAAAGAGGACTGGCTACCCACGACGATTTCTTGCGTCTCATAGCCAATGTAAGAGATCACGAGCGTAGCTCCCGGTCTCACGTCGAGAGAAAAGTTACCGTCAATGTCGGTAACCGCTCCATTACTGGTGCCTTTCTCCATGACCGTTGCTCCCACGACGGGACCGAAGGAATCACTGATGACACCTGTCACTTTCTTTTGCTGCTGAACCACATTGGTGGCTTCTGAAGGCGACACTGCCATGACCGTTTGAGCTGGGAATAATCCCACAGCGGCACACGCGCCTGCGAGCAGCAGGGTTTTTCTAAAACTTAAAATCATTCTTAGGTATTTGTTAGGTTTGTTGAATGAAAATTCAGTATCCTGTAATATTCTTTTGCAAAATTAATCCTTTTTTACGATACTTTATGGTATTTTTTTGTTAAATGTTCATACTTTTTTACATTGGGCTGCTTATCATCATGACATTGGGGCATATATGTAGGCTGTCCAAGCATGTTGGACGAATCGTCCAAAGGGCTTGGACGGGTCGTCCAAGATGCTTGGACAGCCAAAGACTCATCGTGTAAGCTCCGGGATTACGGCAAGACACCCAATTCTTTTCCCACCTTGACAAACGCCGAAATACACTTATCAAGCTGCTCACGGGTATGACCGGCGGAGAGTTGCACACGGATGCGAGCCTGTCCCTTCGGCACCACGGGGTAATAGAATCCCGTGACATAGATGCCCTCTTCCTGCATCTTTGCCGCATATACTTGCGACAGTTTGGCATCATAGAGCATCACGGCGCAGATAGCACTCTGCGTGGGCTTGATGTCAAAACCCGCTGCCATCATCTTGTCGCGGAAATAGTTGACGTTCTCCACCAACTTGTCGTGCAACGCATCGCTCTCCTTGAGCATCTTGAACACTTCAAGCGACGCGCCGATGATGCAGGGAGCCAACGAGTTGGAGAACAAATAGGGGCGGCTGCGTTGCCTCAGCAGGTCGATGATCTCCTTGCGACCTGTGGTAAAGCCGCCGAGGGCACCACCGAAAGCTTTGCCGAGCGTACCCGTATAGATGTCCACGCGCCCGTAAGTGTTGTAGAACTCGCTCACGCCATGGCCCGTCTTGCCCACTACCCCTGCCGAATGGCTCTCGTCTACCATGACAAGAGCATCGTATTTCTCCGCCAAGTCGCAGATCTTGTCCATCGGTGCCACGTTGCCATCCATCGAGAACACGCCGTCGGTGACGACGATGCGGAACCGCTGGGCTTGCGCCTCTTGCAGGCAACGCTCCAAGTCAGCCATGTCGGCATTGGCATAACGATAGCGTTTCGCCTTGCACAGGCGCACCCCGTCGATGATCGAGGCATGGTTGAGGGCATCGCTGATGATGGCATCCTCATCGGTGAGCAACGGCTCAAACACCCCGCCGTTGGCATCGAAGCATGCGGCATAGAGGATGGTGTCCTCGGTCTTGAAGTAGTCGCTGATGGCTTCCTCCAACTCCTTGTGGATGTCTTGTGTGCCGCAGATGAACCTCACGCTCGACATCCCGAAGCCCCGTCGGTCCATCATGCGCTTGGCACCGTCGATGAGGCGTGGGTTGTCAGACAGTCCCAGGTAATTGTTAGCACAAAAATTCAACACTTCCTTGCCGGCCACCTCGATGGCGGCGCGTTGCGGACTCTCTATTAGACGCTCCTCCTTGTAGAGTCCGGCATCACGAATCTCAGCGAGCGTCTGGCTGAGATGCTCTTTCATTTTTCCGTACATGATGTTTAGTTGTTAGGTAATATGCCGCAAATTAACAGATATTTTTCGACATTTTAATACTTGGATTGTTATAATTGTTTAAATTATCGCATTTTTAAACGCATTTTATACAACAAAAGTCACTTTTTCAAAAAAAAGGTTGTTAATTTGCAATAATAAACCTAACAACATTCTAACTAACATATCAACGATGAGAAACATTTTGGTGATTGGCTCCACAGGACAAATCGGGTCGGAGCTGACGATGGAATTGCGGAAGCGATATGGCAACAAGCATGTCGTGGCGGGCTATATCCACGGGGCAGAGCCTAAAGGCGAACTGCGCGAGGGCGGTCCCATGGCGGTTGCCGATGTCACCGACGGCGAGCAAATTGCGCAAGTAGTCAAGCAACATGATATTGACACCATCTACAACTTGGCGGCTTTACTCTCCGTGGTGGCGGAATCGAGACCGCGATTGGCATGGAAGATTGGCATCGACGGCCTTTTCAACATCCTCGAAGTGGCACGGGAGCATCATTGTGCCGTCTTCACGCCCAGTTCGATAGGCTCGTTCGGCACGGAGACCCCACACGACATGACCCCTCAGGACACCATCCAACGGCCCCGCACCATCTATGGCATCTCGAAAGTGACCACCGAACTGCTCAGCGACTATTATCATTATAAATATGGTGTGGACACCCGGTCGGTCCGATTCCCCGGCATCATCTCCTACCTCACGCCCCCCGGCGGCGGCACAACCGACTATGCCGTGGACATCTTCTACCATGCCGTGCAAGGCAAGAAATTCACCTGCCCCATCGAAGCCAACACACGAATGGACATGATGTATATGCCCGATGCCCTCCGCGCCAGCATCGAACTGATGGAAGCCGACCCGTCGCGGCTCGTCCATCATAATGGATTCAATGTCGCCGCCATGAGTTTCAGCCCCGACATGGTGTATCATGTCATCAAGAAGAGCAAGCCTAATTTCGAGATGGAGTACCAAGTAGACCCCTTGAAGCAGAGCATCGCCGAGAGTTGGCCCGACATGATGGACGACCATTGCGCCCAAGAGGAATGGGGTTGGCAACATGAGTACGACCTCATTGCTACTGCCAAGGACATGTTAGAAAAACTATCGCTCAAATTTGGGTTGCCCCTGTGACATCCATTCCTCAATGGGGAATGGCATACGACAGGTTTTTCTCCCCCTGATACGTCTGCAAGGCAAGGTGCAACTCCTTGCCTTTGTAGTTTTCCATGATGGGGATACTGGCATAGACGCGTGCGGAATAATATTCGGGAATGGTGGATTGGTCGTGGTATAGGCGGAGGTTGACGGAGGTAGGCGTGATGCTATCGCATAAAAGCCCGATGGTCTGAATGGCATTCTCGTCGTCTGCCTTGCCCGTTTTCACATAGAAACTGAGGTTTAAGTATTTGGCATTGGCACTCATCCAAGAGCTTTCAAAGGTGACAGGGTCGGTCTTTATACTGTCACTTGGTACATTCTCCCTTGCCTTCAACACAGAGACACGCATCATGGAGATGGGAACATTGGCTGTCTTCTCCTTATTATAATATAACAAGGCGCGGTACATGCTGTCGGCAACCGTTGCCCATTTGGCTTGCGCGTGGGGAGTGAGTTGTAGCGTTTCGCCATCATCATTCACGGCATAGTCAACTTCTTTCTCAGTGGAAGTATGGGCTTCGACGAAGTCTGCGCGTAGGTAAGAGTATTTTCCATCGCCCGTCTCATAACTTTCCGTCTCACATGAAAGACACAAACATGTGAAAAAAGCCAAAAGAAAGTGGCATCGATGGGTTGAAATGCGCCAATCCATCATCGTTTTCATTCCGATTGGTTTGCCGCCAGGTAATTCTTGGCAGGATTGGCATACATCGTCAAGATACGCTCATGCAGGAAGTCCTCATCCTTTTGGGGAATTTCTATCTTCCCTATCCTGCTTTCAACATATTGCAAGAAAGCGGCCTTCTCCTCTTCGGAATAATGGGAGGCATGGGCGTTGCCACCCTCCAAGAGGTCGAGGGCAACAAAATTGTTGGGATAGAGTTGGTAATGGCGGTGTATTTCCCTGTCGATATATTGCGCAATGGCAGTGAATAATTCTGCCTTTGGCATAGAGGGGTCTAACGTTTGCAACCATCCGTCGATACATGGAGCACAATAATAATGTATACGACCTTTGTATCCCATGATGCCAGTCTGCATACTTACCACGTCATCATGCGCACTCTTCTTCCACCCAGGCACGTCGCGCTTCAACTGGAACTCGGCAGCCTTGAGGTAGTCGCATGGGTCAAACTCGTAAGAGATAGCCAACGGGACGATGTGGAGCTGCACCAAACGGTCAACCGGTGTGCCCTCGCCCCCCATCGCCATCATCTTGAGGACAGACTCCTGGGTGCGGTCGTCGGAGTCCTTCGCCCTACCCTCTCGTTGCGCAATCCAGATATTCTCGTTCTTCTCGGCAATGGCATAGTGCATATAATCTGCCAACACCTTACTTGCCAGCAACATCTGCCGCATAGGAAGGTTACGCTGCACGATGAACGACTTGTTGATGCGCACCAAATCCTTCACCCAAGGGAGCGAGAGGAGGTTGTCGCCAATGGCAATCTCACACGTGGTGGAGAATCCCACATCGATGAGCAGTTTGTCAAGGAGAGCCGAGTCGAGCACGATGTCACGATGGTTGGAAACGAAAGTGTAACGTCTCGACACGTCAATATGGCTCACATCCATATCGCATCCCGTACTCGCCTTTGCCAACAATTGACCTAAAAAGGGATAGCAAAAAGTCTTTTGGAACTCCAGCGTACTCTTACATGCCCGCATCTTCTGCGCAATAGCCCCAAAAGGCACTTGTGGGTAGAGATAATTGATTACTGCCTGAAATTGTGGGTTGGCAAGCAGACGGTCGTACACCTCGGGCAACTCGTCGGGATTGAAAGGGCGGATGTCATCAAACTGGTTCATAGGCTAAGGGGAATATGGGATGAAATCGTCAAAACTGGTTTTCCACAATGTCGGTCAATACTTCCTTGATGTCAAGCCCCGCTGCTCGCACCTGTTGGGGAATGAAGCTTGTGGGAGTCATGCCCGGGGTTGTATTAACCTCCAACATATTTATCTTGTCAGTACCATCATCATTTTTCGTAACGATGTAATCGATACGGATGATGCCATTGCAATGCAGCAAGTCATAGATACGACTCGTCTCATCCTGCAATGCCTGTGTCAACTCTGGGGATATGCGGGCGGGGGTAATCTCCTGTACCTGTCCGTTGTACTTGGCATCGTAGTCGAAGAACTCATTGCTCGTTACCACTTCCGTCACAGGAAATACCACTGACTTTGTCTTGGTCTTATAGCATCCGACGGTCACCTCCGTGCCTTTAAGGAACGACTCAATCATCACATCCTCGCATTCCATGAAGGCATTGCGGAGAGCCGGGGCGAGCTGGTCGGCTTTCTTCACCTTGGAAACGCCAAAGCTACTGCCGTCAGCAGCGGGCTTGACGAAACAGGGCATCCCAATCTGTGCCTCGATTTCTTCCTCCGTATATTTGTTTTCCTCCCCACGACGAAGCAATATACTCTTGGCGACACTTACCCCAAAGCCTCTCAAATAGTTGTTGAGCGCATACTTATCGAATGTCAAGGCCTCCACCAGCACGTTACTTGTGGAGTACGGCAGGTGCAACAAGTCAAAAAAGCCCTGCATGATTCCGTTCTCACCAGGTGTTCCGTGGATGGTGATATAGGCATAATCAAACCAAATCGTCTTGTCATTCAGTTTGAAAGAAAAGTCGTTCTTGTCGATATTGGCTATCTCGCCATTGGCAAAAGCCACATGCCAGTCGAGACCTTTCACGTCAACGATATAAACATTGTATCGCTCCTTGTCGAAAAAGGAGTATAGCCCTTGTGCCGAACGCAGTGACACATCATGCTCTGAGGAGTCGCCACCGCATACGATGGCAATGTTTCTTTTCATCATATTATGGTAATTAGTGATTCACACATTATTTATTATATATATCATCTGATAACTGTAACCCATGGATATAACCACGCCACTTGTCGATAACAGCTTTCATGTCATCGGGCAAAGGCGAGGTGAAGTCCATCTGCTTGCCTGTGACTGGGTGCTTGAAACCCAACGTCTGGGCGTGAAGCACCTGTCGTGGACACAACTTGAAACAGTTTTGGATAAATGCCTTATACGTGCTGCTACGCTGACCGCGTAAAATCTCGTCGCCACCATATCTCTCATCAAAGAAAAGGGGATGGCCGATGTGTTTCATGTGGGCGCGAATTTGGTGGGTTCTGCCCGTCTCGAGGATACATTCTATCAATGTGGTATAGCCAAAACGCTCCACTACGCGGTAATGGGTGACGGCTGGCTTGCCTATTTCTGACTCGGGGGGATAAACGGTCATGCGCAGGCGATCTTTCGGGTCTCGGGCAATGTTGCCCTCTATCCTGCCATTATCCTCTGTGAAGTTACACCATACCAGCGCAAGATAACTCCGATGGGTGGTCTTATTGAAGAACTGCACACCCAGTTTAGACTTTGCTTCGGGGGTCTTGGCAACGACCAAGAGACCGCTTGTGTCCTTGTCGATGCGGTGTACCAACCCCACTTCGGGGTCGTTGGGGTCAAACTTGGGATTGTCTTTCAGGTGCCAAGCGACGGCATTGATGAGTGTCCCGTGGAAATTACCCGCACCGGGATGCACCACCATGCCCGCCTCCTTGTTGACAACCATCAATTCATCGTCTTCGTATACAATGTTAAGGGGGATGTTTTCGGGAACGATGCTGTTGTCATGGCGCGGTCTGTCGAGCATCAAGGTGATGACATCATTCGGCCTCACCTTGTAACTACTCTTCACGGGACGGTCATTGACATGGATAAAACCCGCATCCGCAGCCTTTTGGATGCGGTTGCGGCTGGAATGCTGCTGATGCTCCAATAAAAACTTGTCGATACGTATTGGCGACTGGCCGGGGTCTACCACGATACGAAAATGCTCGTATAGCGACTGTTCGTCGTCCAGTTCGTCCATCAATTCAACTCGCTCGTCCCTCCCCTCGTCCATAACAACTTATTCTTCTTTTTTTGTCGAAGGAGACTTCTCGACCGGCTCGGCTGAACGTTCAGGCACCTCCTCAAAGTCATCCAAGTCCATCAAGTCATCTTCGTCGATGACAATGGGGTCGATATAGTTCACAGAATCGGAAGCATCACGCAGCCCATTTCCCACCTGGATATAGACTGAGTCCTCCACGGAGATTTTATCGCCAGCCGCTACATTCTTGCCATTCACCACGATACCATATACCCAGTCCTTCTCACCAGGAACGAACTTGGGCATACCCATCTTGAATCCCATGGACGAAAGTTTCGCCATCGCCTCACGAAGCGAGCTATTGTCAATGAGGTCAGGCATGGTGAGGGTGGGCGTCTGCAACGCATTAACCGTCACATAGACCAAATGGCCCGACTTCACACGCTCGCCCGCCTCTGGCGACTGCTCCAATACACAGCCAGGAGGCAACGACTTGACATAACCCGTGTCACTCACATGAACGACTAAACCAACGCTCTCAAAGATATTCTGGGCATCCTTGAGGCTCTTGTTCTTAACATTTGGTATCGTAATCGACTCCCCGTGGTGCGTGTAAAAGTCCAACCCGTACTTTACCCCTATGCAAATCAAGACAACAATCAAGGCCATGCCAAAGAGGTTGGCCCACAGGTAAGCACTCGTAATTTTCCTAAAGAACTCTGACGCTTTCATCCTTTTCTGTTATTTCTTCGCAAAGATAAGAAAAATCTCACATATACACAAAAAGCAACAAAGAAATAAATGTCCTTGCTGCTTTTATCTGCGCTACATGCGAGAGATAGACACACGGCGATTATTTTCCGTGGTGTTCGTCTGACACCGTCAACTTCTTGCGGCCCTTGGCGCGGCGTGAAGCCAATACACGGCGACCATTCTTCGTCGACATCCTCTCACGGAAGCCATGCTTGTGAGCCCTTCTCTTGTTGTGTGGCTGAAATGTTCTTTTCATCGTCTTATCGTTGTTTAATTGTTATTTGCCTTTCAGAACAGCCCTCTGCGGACAATTCGGGTTGCAAAAGTACGCATAATTTTTGAAATAACAAAGAATTATGTGTTTTTTAAGCATGAAAAACATGTTTTTTTACATATTATTTGTATCTTTGCAACGCTTTTCAGCGGAGACATTCGACTCAAATCATATATTCTATAAACAATAACGACAATGATTAAATCACAAGACATCAAGAAAGGAACTTGCATCCGCATGGATGGCAAACTGTATTTCTGCATCGACTTCCTACACGTAAAGCCCGGCAAAGGCAACACCATCATGCGCACGACTCTCAAGGACGTGGTGAGTGGACGTGTTCTTGAAAAACGATTCAACATCGGCGAAGCACTTGAGGACGTGCGCGTGGAGCGCCGCCCCTATCAGTATCTTTACCAAGAAGGCGAGGACTTCATCTTCATGAATCAAGAGACATACGACCAAATCCCTATTGCGAAGGACTTAATCACGGGTGTGAACTTCATGAAAGAGAGCGACATCGTGGAAGTGGTGAGCGATGCTGACACCAACACCATCCTATTTGCCGAGATGCCAGTGAAGACCAACCTCCGCATTACCCATTCCGAGCCGGGCGTTAAGGGCGACACCGCCACCAATGCCACCAAGCCCGCAACATTGGAGACAGGTGTGGAAGTGAGGGTTCCGCTATTCATCAACGAGGGCGACCTCATTCAAGTTGACACACGCGATGGCTCTTACGTGAACCGCGTGAAGGAATAATCGAAGGACTATGTAAATATAAGGTTTGAGGATATGGGGTGTTTCTACTTCAAGACCTCAAACCTTATGCTTTGAGACCCCTCCTTTTCACATACCGTCTAATCCATGAAATACTCCATTATCATACCAGTCTACAACCGCCCCGATGAAGTGGACGAACTGCTTGAGAGCCTATCAAGCCAATCATTCACCAACTTTGAGGTCATTATCGTAGAGGATGGCTCCACCATTCCTTGTGAGGATATTTGCAAAAAGTATAAAGAAGAAGTTGACATCCATTATTTTAAGAAAGAGAACAGCGGTCCAGGGCAAAGCCGCAACTATGGAGCGGAACGGGCAAAAGGCGAATACCTCATCATCTTGGATAGCGACGTGATGTTGCCGAAGGGCTACCTACAGGCCGTCGATGATGAAATCAAACACCATCCCACAATTGGAGCTTTCGGCGGTCCCGACGCATCACACCCCACATTCACACCCATACAGAAAGCCATCTCCTACTCCATGACCTCATTTTTCACCACAGGAGGCATACGTGGGGGGAAGGCGAAACTGGACAAGTTCTACCCCCGCTCATTCAACATGGGCATACGCCGCGATGTGTATGCGACCCTCGGCGGGTTTTCCAAGATGCGGTTCGGCGAGGACATCGACTTCTCCTATCGCATCGTGGAGGCGGGACATGAGACACGCCTATTCCCATCGGCATGGGTATGGCATAAGCGGCGCACGGACTTCCGCAAGTTCTGGCGGCAAGTGTACAACAGTGGCATAGCCCGCATCAATCTGGAAAAGCGTCATCCTGGAACAATGAAACTTGTTCACCTACTTCCGATGGTCTTCACGGTGGGTGTCATTTGCTTATTGCTGCTTTTCCTTTTAGGTGTAGCATTGTATTGTGAAGGCGAATGGCTCGATGCCAATGGTCTTCGTCCTACCGATAACATGCACCAAGGCATAGGTTTCATGTTCTGCATGTTAGCCCTCTTCCCCCTGTTGCTCTATAGCGGCATCATCTTCATCCACTCCAGCATCATGAACCGCAGCCTTTGGGTGGGGTTGCTTTCCGTGCCAGCCGCCTTCGTGCAACTGATGGGTTACGGTTTCGGTTTCATCAAAGCATGGTGGAAACGCATCATCCTAAAACAAGACGAATTTACCGCATTTGAAAAAAACTTCTATCAATAAAAGACCCTAAAAGCCTTACGACCTTTCAAAAAACACTATGGAGAACAAACTGAGCATCAACCAATGGGCTGAACAAGATCGCCCACGGGAGAAGTTACGCGATAAGGGAGCGGAAATCCTGTCGAATGCCGAACTGCTCGCCATCCTCATCGGTTCGGGATCCTCACGGGAGTCTGCCGTGGAACTGATGAAACGTGTGTTGAGCGACTGCCATAACAATCTCAATACTCTCGGGAAAAAAAGCATACAAGAGCTATGCACCTACAACGGCATAGGCGAAGCCAAGGCCATTAGCATCCTCGCTGCTTGTGAGTTAGGGAAAAGACGACAGATGGAGACGGTTGAGCAACGGAAAGACCTTGGCTCCGCCCTCGCCATCTACGAGTATATGCACCCACTGATGAAAGACTTGGACGTGGAAGAGGCATGGGTGGTGCTGATGAACCAAAACTACAAACTCATCCGCGCACAGAGGATTAGCCACGGGGGCATCACGGAAACAGCCGTAGACGTGCGTATCATCATGAAGGAAGCCCTATTATGCAATGCCACCATCCTCGCACTCTGCCATAACCATCCATCTAACAACAACAAACCCAGCAGCGACGACGATAGGCTCACCCAGCGAGTGAGAAAGGCTTGCGAGACCATGCGAATACATTTCCTCGACCATGTCGTCATCTGCGACGGATGCTATTATAGCTACCACGAGATGGGACGGTTATGATAACCTTTCATTGTGATAACGCCGCAAAAAGGGCATTATTCCATTAAAAAGAAAAACGGGAATAATGCGAGGAAGGAAATCACCTCGTCAGAGACAGCTTCACACTCAAGCCGAAGTCTTGCGTGGTGGTGGGATAGCTGCTGGACGAAAGGAGCGGAGTATTGGTCTGTCTGTCGAAATAGAAACTCATGGAGAGGAGTTTTGACAAGGTATATTCCGCCATAAACGACAGTTTGAAAGCCGTATTACCCGACGAGGCAGAACTGGTCATGGTTGCGATGTCGCGCGTGATGGCAGCCTGTTTGCGTAGGCTGAGGTCAAGCCGTAGGTTGAGGTCGTGGTTCACTTGGGTCTTCCCTCTCGTCGTAGTGGTCTTAGAGTTTTGCTTCTCCTCCTCTTCGCCCTTCTTTCCCTTACCTTTACCTTTCACGGCGCGATGGTTGCCTCCACCGAAGAGATTGAAGTTGTTGATTTTATATCCTGCGCCGACAACCCAATCCTTGCTCACCGACTCATTGATCTGTATGCTCGTCATGCTGAGGGTCAATACCCTGGTGGTACGGTATTCCAGTTTGCACGTCATGTTGTTGAGCAGGGTCACGTCTAATCCCAACAGGGGCGAGAACGACTCGTTGATGCTCACCGTGGAGATGTTGTACATCGAACTGGGCATAGGGTTGCCCGTTGTGGCATCCGTGACAAAGCCAAGCCCATTCATATATTCCATGAACGTACTGTATGAGCTATACGCCCCCACGGAATAGATGCTCTTATACGAATGGTTGATGTTGACACTCTTGAAATTCTCACGGAACCACGGTAGCTTACTCAAGCCGCTATATCGGAGGTTCCAGTTGGGCAATAGCCTCGACAACGACGGGAAAATCGACAGCGAGTTGCCACCCATGCTGGTATAGGAGGCGAGGAACGCGGGTACCATCACGTCGGAGCTATACATATTGACCGCCCCATTCTCTGGATCAAAAGTCTTTCCCGATAATGTTGTCCCGTTGGGATAGACACTATTGGCATATTGTGCCTCCACACGGTCGCGGAACGCTGGCAATGAGTTACAGAAGTTTTCGAAGCTCTTGCTATGATAGCCATTGTTGGCATTACCCATCCCCTCAAAGGCACTCTTAAGCGAGAGGGTTGTCATGGTGAACGTTCCGCTTTGCGTGGTGGGGTTGCCTTGGTACATGTATTGTACGCTCTTGGCAATGGTCTGTGTGCGGGAAGCGTTGAGGTCGACCTTGAAGTTCTTGACAGGTTCAAGTGTCAAGCGCAGCTGAAGGTCCTCCGTCTTGTTGGATGTGGCGGGGGTGGCTACCGATTCGCTCACCAATAGCCAATCGTTCTCACGAGCCTTCTCTATATAGGAGTCGCCCACGAAGCCGAAAGCATAATCCAGGCCCGGTGCCATGGAACTTGTCTTGCGCGTCTGCCCAAACGCATTACCAACATTGGGCATGAATCCTGGCAAGGCAAGCGAATAATTGTTGCGATATGACAGGCTGACATTTCTCACCATCATCATGACACGGGCGAGGCATTGCGCCGTCTTGTACCACCCCTTGTCATCGAGTGGATCCTTGGGCGTCACCGTAACCTTGACCTTCAACGCGGAGTCCACCTTGCTGGTAATCTTAATCTTGTTATCGTCCACTTTCTTGTATTTCACGGGGTAAGCCTTGCCATCTTCTGTCTTGGCGGAGACGATGAGGCGTTTCGTCTTCTTGCCGTGGCTCACCTCAATGGTGGTATCAGGCAGCAATGTGATTTCCTTCTCAAAGCCTTTCTTGTTTTTAGGCAACTCCTTCTGCTTGTTACCCTTGGCAGCCATAGCATCTTTCTCGCCCTCGCCAACTTCGCCACCTTCGCCTTTCGCCTGTGCCAGCTTACGCTCTTTCTCGGCTTTCTTCTTCTGTTCGCGTTCCTTCCGTTCCTTCTCAATCTGGCTTCGGCTTGGCTCCTTGTTAAACTTCTCGTTCACTTTTTTCAAGAAAGGGATATGGTTGTAGAGCTTTTCCAGGTTAAACGTTCCATTGATGTTCAGTGTGCGGTTGGTGGAAATGGTGTTTCCCAACGACGTGCCATCCTCCAAGTCGGTGCCTCTCACCCATTTATACGAGGAGTTATACGACACATCGGAGTTAAGCCAGTCGAAGATAGGGATGAGGTTCAACGGCAACTGGTATGACGCTTGGAACGACTGGTTATAATCCAACGGCCTTCCGAAGTGCTTGATGCTCGTCCATACAGAGTCCTTCCAAGCATGGTAGTGGTCGGCATAGAGGTCTTTGTTGATGGGTGTGTATGGCTCTTCTATTTCCGCATGTGTGGCACTGCTGAAGTTGGCATGTAGATTCTTTGTCAAATCCCATCTTAGGGAGAACTCCCTGTTCCACAGGAATTGCTCGCTGAAGGTCAAAGGCAATTGGGAGCCACCAAGATCTTCCATGTCGCGCTCTTGCAATTCATGGTAGATACGGCTGATATCGGTGTTGAATCCCACGCTTTGCGGCAACCAGTTAAGCCCAAACTTCTTCAAGATGTCATAGTATTTCGACTTGCTCTTGATTTTCTTGAACGGCTCCAACGGCTTGAAGACGGGAGTCCAGTTGTACGCCATGGAGCCACGCCAAGTGTCATCGTTCTCATAGACAGTGGTCTCGCCGCTTGTGTGTCGGTGTGAATGGCTATAAGAGAAGGAGAAGTTGGCGGGGTCGATGGGTGTGGGATGGCGTTTGTTTTGAATGCCCACGCGGACGTTTGACAAGGAGAAGTTGGTGTTGGTTGTCTTGGTGACGGCAATGTTTTCCAACGAGTCGCGCTCACGTTGCGATTCCATGGCATCAAGAGCCTCCTTCAACCTCATGTCCGTATCGAGGGGATTGTACTTGGGGCTACTCTTATCCTTGGAGATAGAAAAATACAAGGGAGCGGTAACTTTGGCCTTGTCGGGGAAGAACTTACCCAATTCGAAATTGGTTGTGACGGTATAGCTCTGTTGGTCTTCCATACTTCGCGATGCCACCCCTTCCTCCAAGCCGCCAAAGCCCTCAGAGACATACCGTCCCTGCACATTAACGGTGCCAAAGTCAGACAATTGCACGTTGAAGTTACCTTGTGCTGCCCATCCTCCCTCGTTGTTGTATTCTTTCAGTCGAAGTTCATTTACCCAAACCTCACCACTCTTTTGGTCGCTGCTGAGGTTGCGCACGCCAATCACCATCGTCTTCACTTCTCCCAATGAGGGGTTGCCCATCACGCTAATCTTATTGTTGGGTTTATCGCTGTCGTAAGCGGTAAATACGCGGTTATAGGATGCCTGACCCTCTGCCTTGGCTCGGTTGCGGTCTCTCTTCACTTTCGTGAAGATGTCGAGAGGGATGTCCAACATGTTCTCCTCGGGCCAGACGGCAACACATCCGACATACGAATAGGTGTCGTATATGCCGGGGGGCGTTAGCTTCAAGGGAATCTCATACTCATAGTAGTTGCTCTTATAGTCGCTACCCAAGCGGATAAACACCGCCAATTGGTTGTCGGTAAGATTGGTGGTGTTTTGCTCCAAAGCATTAGCATGGACAAACATCTGCAAACGCTTATATTGGCGGAGGTCTTGCACGGTGTTCTTATAGACTGCTTTCGACTCGCCGGTGCTGAGGTTGGTCACGGTAAAGTCAAGCGCCTGCTCATTGCTCTGCACCAACTGGGTGTTTTGTGGGTCGAGGGCGCGGCTAATACCCGGTGGCAACACATAGTTGACTGGGGTCTTGTCGTTATTCTCCTCGATATTGACGGAGCTGACGGCCATCTGGCCCGTCTGCGCCGCAGTGTTGTCCAAGTTCTGTTGGTAGATGCGCCATTCGCCACGCACGAGGTGCATCGTGCCAAAACGGAGGACGATGGGGTGCTTGAATCCCGTGACAAACATACGCATGAAACGAATGGAACTGAAGTCGTTGATGCCTCCAAATTTCCGTTCAAACTGGTCGATGGGAATGCGGAACTGGTACCACGAAACCGTCTCCTCCTTGCCGTTGCGCAACTTCGGCGTGTAGTTTCGCTTATCCACGATATAGTTTTGTCCCACTACCAAGTCCTCGGGTCGGATAGACACATGATACTGGTAATATTTCTCGTATTCGTTGAGCGTATAGTCTTGGTTAATATCCTCTACATCTGGCATCGTCTTATACGACGTGTCATAGCTCTCGCTACGTGTATCGGTGTCGGGTGAGTTGCCTTGCGGGTTATTGATGTATTTGTATCGGCGCAAGATATTTGCCTCCATCTGGTCATAGTCGCTACCACGGAAATAATGGTAGTTATCGTTAGCAGGGTCGTTATAGATAGAATCCCACACGGCAGCCGACACCTTTCCTTGGATAGCTGTCAAGAAATCCTGGTAGGATTCGTATGTACGCTCTTCCTCATCATTCAACCCGTTGAAACCCACATCTTGCAATGCCCGCGACCCAGAGGTGGTGGCAAAGGCATAAGTCACCGTGGATTGCACGGGAATCTTACCCCATTGGGTATAGGTAAAATTGCTATTGCCATCAACAGGCATCCCACTCTCATAGAATTTCTTGCCATCGCGCAGGATATCCTCGCTCACCTCGCCAAGGTTGATGTAGAAGTCGCCGCCATAGTCGTCCGCGATGCCTTGCTCACGGGTATAGATAAAGGGGTCGAGCATCCAAAACTCGACATACTCGATGTTGGCGGCCTCGAAGTCGCTCGTCTCCAGTTTGCGCATCATGCCGCCCCACTTTGTCTCGGGGTCATCAAACTTGCCTTGTGCGTTCAGGTTAGGATTGAAGTTATAAGGACCGCGCTCCTCGGGGTAATATGCGAGGTTCAAAATTGGCTGGGTATTGGTTGCCCCATTGTAATTGCTCTGGTCCTTATTGGGGAACAGCTCCTTGACATACACCTCTCTCACATAATGGTTGGACAATTGATCGAGGTCGCTCTTGATATGCCCCGGGGCGAGCGACGAGCTTCGGTTGGTCAGGAGGCGGTCGATGGTATACCAGGAGAGGAGGCTGCGGCCATATCCGCTCTTCAACGTCTCCTTATCATTATAATTAGCAAATGTGGAAGGTACGCTTGACAGACTCCACGATGTTGGCGAAGATACGTCTATCTCCCACTCGGTGTTCTCGAAATCATCGAGATACGAGGCATTGTCCTGAGTGCCATGGCTCTGTCCTGCGATGAGCTGGGCAAACTCCCCCTTGAAAGAGATGCTCGATGGCTGCGTCAGGTGTAGGAGCGGCAACATATCAAGAACATTCGTCAACCATTGGCTTTCCTTCTGCCAGTTCATGTTGATGCCCCATAATGTGTTGTTCAGGGGCTCGCTTCCCATGGCGACCTTTGAGATGAGAGGCTGTTCGGAGAGATGTTGCAGGGTACCGCTCAACTGGAAATTCTTGGTGAAGTCATATTGCCAGTTCACGCCAAACATGGTTTTGCGAGCCTGTGAGAAGTCGGTGTTGCTCTCCGACGACACATTGATAGGTGTTCCTGCATCGATGATGCTCTGGTTGAGGATGGTCACCTCGCCCGCGTTATAGTCAACGGTATAGTCCGACCCCTCCACCAAGTCCAATCCGCCTGCCGTCACTTTGACCGATCCTTGTGGCACATTGTATGCGCCAAGGGAAATAACATTGGCGTTGGTGCCACGATACTGGCCCATGAGCAAATATTTGTCTTTCTCGGCAATCTGCTTGGCAATGGTCTTCGTGGAGTCATACAACTCAGTAAAGGCATATCCTGCCGCTTTCTCCGCGCTAATGCCTTTGGACACCAGATATTTATATAGGTATTCGCCAAAGGGCTCTGCCTCGGGGAAGAACACCCTGCCATTGCTGACGGTATACCCCTCCACGAAGTCGAAATAGCCATTGGAGTGTGCCTTGTTATTGTTATCCAAGCGGTCTGCCCCCAACACCTTGAGCAATGTCTGATCCTTCACTTGTGCTTCTGGGATATACGTGAGGTAGACACCCGCCGTGTCGCTCTGGAACTTCACATCAAGACGGAACTTGTCTTTCTGTACGGAGGTGGAGCCGAGATTGTAGACGTTCTTCATCATCAAATCCCAGTTGCCTTGCGACGGGTTGTTGCTGGTGTTCTTCAGTGCCTTGACGAAGAGTGCCTGGCTCACATTGGTGATGTCACTGGCAAATTCTCCTACCTGGTAGGTCGTGCCGCCGTAGGTATATTCGTAAGCCACCGCCAACACTTGGTCGGTCTGTAATGCCGTCTTCAGGCTGATATAGCCAAGGGCGGTATTCACCGTATATTCCGAGGAATTAAGTAGACGGGCGCTCTCCAATTTCTCATAGTCGGTGCCTCCCACAAACCCAGGAATGGCATCGAGCGTCGAGGAGGACTGGTCGATGTTTCGGGCATCCACATATTGACTGACCATTGCCGAGTACTCCGTGTTGGCACCATTGGCAGGGACAACCGACCCAGTGGTACTCCATTGGCTGTTGGAAACCTTGCTGTTCTCTCCGAGGTCGGTAAGGGCAATGATGTTGCGTGTATTGGATGTGGTTCCCGTCTTGTTTGTCACCCACACCTCCATACGGTTGATTTTCACACCCGTAGTGAGGTTGGGCAACGTCTTCATGGCATTGTCATATTTGTCGCGGAAATATTGCGAAAGGAAAAAATGACGGTTTTCCTCATAGTCGGCAGCGTCGATTTCAAAGGGGGTTAGCTGTACTCCTCCCTTGGAAGAGACACTCTGTGTGTTGGTTTTCTTTTGTGATGCGACGAGCTGTAGTTTCAGCTTCCCGAACTGCAAGTCGGTACGAAGACCAAACAGCGAGCTGGCTCCTTTCACCAAGGACGAGTTGGAGGGGAAAGAGATGTTGCCTGCCTCGACGAGCTTGATGATTTCATCCTCCTTGCCGTCATACTTCAGTTTCATGTTCTGTGTGTCGAAGTCAAAGGTGGCATCAGTGTTGTAATTCAAGTTCAGGTTTACCTTATCGCCCACCTTGCCATTGACATTCAGGTTGATTTTCTCGTCGAAGTCCATTGTCGTGGTCTTACGACTGCGGACGGGAAGAGACGGGTTGTCGATGTTCTTGAACGTAGCCCCAAACTTCAGCTCTGCCGTTCCTTGGGTCTTGATGCGTACGCCACCGGGACCGAAAATCTTTTCCGCCGGTCCCAAGTCGAAGTGCATGTCAGTGAAGTCAAACTTCTCCTTGCCTTTCGACTTGAAGATCTCATCGTTCTTATTGCGGAAATAGTCGCGCATCTTCTGTCGTGTAGACCATTGGAGATATTCTTCGGGAGTCATCATGATGGGGGCGTTCAGCCAAGCATTACCCATCTTGTTGCCAAAGACATAGCTGCCGAGGGTGTCATTGTATTGCACCTCCTGCTTTAGGTTGTCAGGACGTTTCAGATCCATCGGGTTCTGATGCAGATCGCTATAGGTAATGGGGAGGGTGCGTTGGATTTTCCATCGGGGATGGAGCAAAGAGTCGGGGATGGAGTCCTCATTCTCCAAGATGGGCTGAGAGGAAATCTCCACGACCTTTTCCTGAGGGTTGTCTCCATCTTCGGGATCAGTATACCTTCCCCGTTGGTTGTTTCGTTGACGACGGGGGTCGTCTTGGGGCGGCCCTGAGGTATTCTCCTCATGGGACGCAACCCCCACGAAAGGGAACGACATGGCATAGCTGGCGACAAATCCCATCACCAGCAATCCCATCATCATACCGAATAGCCTTGACTTCCCTTTCAAACCGATAGCTCCCTCATTAAAAGTAACTTACTTAATTTGCTTCAATGCCAACTTAATAACCTGTTCTACGGGCAAGGTGGGTTGTTCCTTCAAAATGGAGATGACAACCTTTGCCGAGGGTGCAGGCGAGAACCCAAGCATCGTCAATGCCTGCACCGCCTCGTCTTTCACGCTGCTGTTCACCATGGCAGAGGGTTGCCCGTCGACGTGCATCTCCTCGGCAATGCCCAATGACATAATCTTGTCACGAAGGTCTATGATGATGCGCTGGGCAGTCTTGAGGCCGATACCTTTCACGCTCTTCAGCATCCGCTCGTCGCCATTGGCAATGATGTTGCATAACTCTGCAGGCGAAGATGCCGACAAAATCATCCTGGCAGTATTCGCACCCACCCCACTCACGGTGATAAGCAAACGGTAAAGGTCACGCTCCTGCTTGGAAGAGAAGCCGTAAAGGGTGTAACTGTCATCACGTCCTCCCGTCACAATCGCCTCGTGGACATATAGTCGTACCTCTTTCTTGCCTTGTATGGCACTAAAAGTGTTTAGCGAAATGCACAAAGCATACCCTACTCCTCCCGTCTCGATGACGGCCATCGTCGGGGTTAGCTCAGTCAGTTCGCCCCTGATATATTCTATCATTCGTCCTTAAAATTGTATATATACAACATATTAACGATAGAATTCCGTCTTTTATTGCATAAAGACATGTTTTTTTATATTCTCAAGATACCATGGAAATAATCAGGGAATTGCTTTTCTGCCTACGGTACGTTTCCACGGGTGCAGCCCATCGCCAAGCTATCCGCCATCTCGGAAGTTCTTCTTGAAGTGGTTTATGGCAACGACTCCTACCTTTCGATGCTATCGGTCGTTGATATCCTTCAAGATGTCATCCTTGGCTTTCTCTATGTCTTGGGAATCTATGCTACTCCTAAAAATGTAATAACGGCTGAAAATCAAGCGATTAACAGCCGTTATCTGTACCCAGAGCCGGGGTCGAACCGGCACGGGTTGCCCCACTGGTGTTTGAGACCAGCGCGTCTACCGATTCCGCCATCTGGGCTTCAAATGCGGTGCAAAGATAAATGTTTTTTTCCTTTCATACAAACTTTTTTGGCAGAAAAATGTTTTTTTCACGCCTTTCGTGGTTTTTTATGAACAAAATGTAATAAAAAGAGGTATATGCCGTTAATATAATAGTGGGTGATGCAGAAACTCCAATCCTCAACGTTCTACCTTCATCTATCACTAACCATACCTACCATGACAAACAACGACAACACCTATTGCGTGATTCTTTCTGGGGGCAAAGGCAGGAGGCTTTGGCCTTGCAGCCGTGAGCGCCATCCCAAGCA
Source organism: Prevotella sp. (assembly GCA_017428055.1). GTDB lineage: Bacteria > Bacteroidota > Bacteroidia > Bacteroidales > Bacteroidaceae > Prevotella. Next base: position 8,847 of record JAFRRN010000092.1, on the reverse strand, counting down.
GTTCATAGACTTCTTCGGCATTGGGAGAACACAGCTACAGCAAACCTTTGACCGATTCGCCAAGATTCTTCCGAGAGACCATATACTCATCAACACCAACGAGATGTATGCCCATTTGGTACGTGAGCAATTGCCCGACCTTCCCGAGAAGTGCCTGATGATAGAACCCATTTACCGCAACACGGCTCCAAGTGTGGCTTGGGCAGCCCACCGTGTGAAGCACTTCAACAAAGATGCCAACTTGATTGTCGCCCCTTCCGACCATTCTGTCCTTCATGATGACTTGTTCTTACAAAACATCATGGAAGGCATCTCTTTCGTGCAAAACCATGACGCATTGCTCACAATGGGTGTCAAGCCCACCCGTCCTGAACCAGGCTACGGCTATGTCCAATTGGGTGAAGAGGTAGCAAAAGGACTCTATCAAGTCAAGTCTTTCACGGAGAAACCCGACCGCGACTTTGCCCGTATGTTCATGGAGAGCGGTGAATTTTATTGGAACACTGGTCTTTTCATGTCAAACGTGAAATACCTTCTGCAATGTTTCGAGACTCTTCTGCCCGCCGTCTTGCGCCAATTAGACATTACCTCCCCCGACTACAGCATTGCCAAGGAAAACGAATACATAGAAAAGAACTTCCCCCTTTACCCCAACCTGTCCATTGACTACGGCATCCTCGAGAAGTCGGAGAACGTCTACGTCAAGAAATGTGACTTCGGCTGGGCAGACCTTGGTGCTTGGCATAGCATTTACGAGGCGATGCAGAATGTTGAGGGCGAAAATGTCGTCATCGACAGCGACGTATTGATTGACGATTGCCACAACACCATTATCAAGCTTTCAAAAGGCAAGTTCGCCGTATTGAATGGACTCAATGGCTTCATTGTTGCCGAAAACGACAACATGCTCTTGGTCTGCAAGAAGGAGGACTCATCGGCTTTGGTCAGGAAATATGTCAACGAGGTGCATATCAAGAAAGGCGGCGAATATATCTGACCAAAAAAGGGTTAGCTCCAACGCTAACCCTTTATAAATTCTGTATAAATCTTATCGGCAATAGCCTTAAACTCCTCTTCCGACAGTTTCAATTTCTCCTTCCTGAAGTCCACATCCCCCTCGCTTTGCATCGGGATAAGGTGGATATGTGCATGAGCCACTTCCAATCCAAGCACCACTTCAGCCACTTTCTTGCATGGAAAGGCTTTCTTGATGGCAATGGCAACTTTCTTGGCAAACACCTGAAAAGCGGCAAGCTCCTCATCCTCCATGTCGAAGATGTAATCCACTTCGCGGCGCGGAATCACCAATGTATGCCCTTTCACCAATGGATTGATGTCAAGGAAGGCATAGAAGTCCTCACTCTCAGCGCATTTATAACTCGGAATTACGCCAGCGGCAATTTTTGAAAAGATGTCCATGATATTCAAATTTATGGTAAAAAGGTATGGTCATTCGATAGAAATGTTGTCAACGCGAAGCCTGATCGTACCACGTGGGATGTTAATGACGGCCTCATCTCCCACTTTCTTGTTCAGCAATCCTTGCGCAATAGGTGTCTTGATGGAGATTTTCCCCTCACGCAGATTTGCCTCGCTTTCACTCACAATGGTATAAACCATTTTCGCCTGGGTGTCAAGATTGGTAAGTTCCACCTTCGAGAGGATTTGTACGGCATCCCCACTGAGGAGAGACGTGTCAATAATCTTCGCCTCCGATATGGTGACTTTCAGACGGTTGATTTTCGACTCGAGGTGCGACTGCGCCTCTTTAGCAGCCTCATACTCTGAGTTCTCGCTCAGGTCTCCCTTGTCGCGAGCCTCGGCAATGGCGGCTGAGATTTTCGGACGCTCGATTGATTCCAAGCGTTTCAGTTCCTCTACGAGATTCTCGTAGCCTTCTTGTGACATATAAGCCATAATGTTCTATTTTTTTTCTTAATATTCTTGGATAACAAAAATAATGAATTTCGACAACTCCGTGTAGTCGAAATTCAGTATCCTTGAAATCCTTTTCCCTTATATTTTCGTCTGCAAAGATAGGCAATATTTTCCGAAAGGCAAGTCCTTTTTAGCATTTTTTTTCTTTTTCCTTGACAAAAGCCATCAGTTTCTTGAATGTAGGATGGTAAGAAAGCACCTGTTCGTTGCCCGTGATGATCATTTGTTTCCTTGCCCGAGTGATGGCAACATTCAGTTTTCTGTCGATTTCGCGACCCTCCTCCTCAAAACAATTGGCTGTCAGAAACGCTATCTGGTAACGGTATTGGATGGTGAAGGAATAGATGATCACGTCACGCTGGCTTCCTTGGTAGCGTTCAACGGTATCAATCGACACATCCAACAGGCACGGGATGCCCAACTTCTCTATTTCCTTGCGGATGGTGGCAATCTGGTTGCGATAGGGAACGATGACACCCACGGTTCTGTTTATGTCAAACGCTTCTCCATAGAACCGATGCACCCGACGGAGAATGTCTGCCACGATACGCGCCTCATCCACATTTACCTTGTCGGAAATGTCTGGACTTTTGCACATCTTGGATGGGATAAAGACCATCCGTTGACTCTTCAATTGGTCATCGAGGACATCTTCCGATGGCAACGAATAGCCGATGTCTCCTTCCAACTGGTGCTTACATGGCACGACATCGAGCCTTTCGTTCCTGTAAAACATCGTGTTGGGAAACTCCGCTATGGCAGGATGCATACGTCCCTGCTTACGCAAAATGCCAACAAAGTCAGTCCTCTCATGTTTCCTTTCAGTCCTGATGAGCCGCTCAAAGAGTGAATTACGGCAATCGTCCAACCCTATTTCCCTCAACAAAGGGCTATCTACGGCAGCATCGATGGCGTTTTGCCTCACTACCGCTGGCAACTGCTTATAGTCGCCAATCAAGATGAAGCGGTCGATGTCAGATGCGTCATGGTGCATGGAAAGCAGCCCTATGATGTTTGGTTCCAAGATCTGGCTCGCCTCATCGACGATTGCCAACGAGAAATGCTTGACTCGGAAGATGAGTGGACGCGACTGCATCGTGGCGGTAGTTGCCACAATGACCCTTGTCTCTTGGATTTTCCGCTTGATGAAATCCAGTTTGGGACATTCCTCGATGGCGTTTCCCAATAGATAGGGTTTATATTGAGGGTCACAACTATATTCATTCCCCAATCGGATGAAGTCAATCCCCACCCCACACAACATCGCGCAAATCTCGTCCACCGCCCTGTTGGTATATGCCATCAGCAGAACACTCGACGAAGTAGACGCCAATTCCTCCTCCACCAAGAACCGTAAAGCCATCGATGTCTTGCCCGTTCCCGGGGGACCGATGAGTAGGAAATAGTCTATGGCTTGCTTGGCTTTCAGCAACACCTCATCATAGTCAGGATGGTAACTCTTGGTCAATTGCCGGCTTTTGTCGGCTTGTGGCGGTCGTTGCCCCAATAGCAAGTCCTTCCTGTCCTGCATGGCGGTAATAAAGCGGTGCAATCCTGCCAAGGCACTATTGCCGCCAATGTCGCTCGAGGCATGTTCCACGGCATACGGCACGTCATCCCTGAACAACAATGGATTCTGCTGTCCGTCGTTCAAATGGATGGTCAATTGCGTCGTTTGTATGTCTGCCACATTGCCTTGAAATAGGAAACTCTTGCGCACATCGGGTTCCTCCCCGTCACGATAGGCATAGAGATACACCATGTCGCTCCGCCGGAAATTGGGAAGGAAGCCATCACCTTGGTCGGGAATGGCAAGGGTGATGGTGTCAAAGCCATTCGACGCACGGCTTTTCTCCTTGGCGACGACCTTCAAACCCATGTAGATATTGCCCGTCTCTCGTTTCTCTGCCAACGGCATGTTCCACAGGTCTGCCATGCTATTGCCCATTCCTTCCACCGCTCCCACCTTGGAAAGCAGTTGTTCCTTCACCACAAATGTCGCCATCCTACAGAAATACGCCCGCTCCAATGGCGAGAGCCTGTGCAGGGGCTCGGTCATCTCCATAATCGATGGCAATTGGTATCTCCTGAAGAAGTAGTCATCAAGCCCCTCCACATTGATGGTCTTGGGGGTCATCTGGTCGATGAATTTGCCAAAGCCCTCCTGTGCGATACGGTATTCAATGGCAACCACCTCGTTCCTGAACTTGATTGCCTCATGTACCAACTTCTGTAGAGGCTGTACTTCCAGCAACCCATCAGGCAACCCGTACTTGGAATAGAGCAAATAGATGTCCGTATTCCTGCGTGAAAGATGGAAGTTATAAGCCAACACGCCAAAATAAAGCAGTAGCTGCACATAGTGTTTCTCGATATGGAGGCTTCCGTGCCTGTTTCTACTCTTCCGCTCGATGTACATGTTGCGTCCCGACTTCTGCTCCACCAAGAGACGCATGTCCGTTGTCATAAGGTCCACACGTCCTTGTATTCCTAACTTCTCACAGACGAATGAAGGTTCAAGGATGGCTTTCGTCCTGTCATATTTCTTGAAGACCTCGTCCACTATCTGCCGTAGGTTATTGACTTGTATGGCGATGTTCTTCTTGAAATCCTCGATATCTAATTCCTCGCAAGTACAGTATTCCAACGCCCGCTCGCGGAAGTTCGCCTTGATGGTATCGCCGATATGGTAATCCTCATTGTTAATAATATCATCCAAGGCACTTCCCGCAAAGTTTCCCAAGATCGTGGCAGGGGTATTGACACGGGGCTTCATCTGGTTAAGGACAAACGACAGGGGATGATGCCCATAATCCTCAAAACACGTGGCGATGCTGCTGATGTCAAGCAGATAGTCGGGTTCCACGACCACCATCCGTGGTATCGCCCTGCCCTCTCGCATCTCCACATCAAGCAAGTTAAGCTGTACACCTTTATATAATATGTCGTTCAGATATGACAAGTCGATGTATTCAGCCGTATTTTCATAATCTACCACCAAGCTATCCCCCACTCCATCTTGATCCACATTCACTCGAATGGTATGTTCATCCCACCCATCTACTATGCACCGTATGGCATCAACACGTGTATCTCCGGCAAACACTTTACCCTTGTCATTCCCTGATTCCTCATGAGGCAATGGAATATTCGCATGACTATCGCCAAACACCACCCTAATAAACTTCGCAAGAGCCAAGCAGTCAAAACGCAACACCTCGGGCAAGAGGGGCTTGGAGCTATTGCTGTCGCGTCTCATCCTGTGGATGGCATTAGTGTCGGTGGGCGTGACATGGTGCATCTTACACAAGGTGTCCACCTGTGAGGAAAGGTTGCCAAAGCCATGCCGTGTTCCCTTCAGTCCCTCGGCACAAGCCAACACCAACGTCTCGTGCATCATCTTGTTGGCGACGCATCCTTCCTTGCCCTCATATTGGGCAATCTCCTTCACGCGGGTAATCAACTCAGCCGCCGTGACATTACTTTCGATTAATCCCATAGTATTAGTAATTCCTATCGTGCGCCCTTCAGCCTGTTACAGTTCTTACAGAGCATCTGGCAATTGTCGGCGGTCGTCGTGCCACCCTCCACCCACGGCGTGATGTGGTCGCCCTCCATCTCTTCCAGTTCAAAGTGCTTGCCACAATGGGGACAGATGCCTTGCTGCCGCTCGTATGCCTCCCGTTTCTGTTTCTTGTCGAAGGAACGGAACGACAAGTCGCGCAAGTCACCACTAAGCACATAGCTGTAGATGCCCGATTTCTTCATAATCTCATCATCCTCCATCAAGTCGTGGATGCGCCTCTCCAATTCTGCCGTGTCGTAGATGTTTTCGTGATAGGTGTCATAGAGCAATCCCCAATCCAGCCCCTTCATCTCCCTTCTATATTGAATAAAGGTGGAGCGTACCCATGTCACGATGGCAGAGAAGTAAGCCCACAACTGATTGGCATTGGCATCGTCCTTGTGCTTCGACATATACTCGCTCGTCTCCTTGATACCCTCCCTGCGGGCTGCCCAACGGAGCACCGTTGTCAAGTATGCCTGTTCAATGGCATTACCATTCAACAAGTCACCGCCCATCTTATATGCGGGACAATTCATCTTGGAGAAATATTTACGCGCATCGCTGACAAACGGTCCCACATAGACGGCATTCAACAGCTCTTGGTCAAGCAGCCGCTCGCCAGCGATATTGATGACACGAAACCAGTCCAGCTTCTCCTTGTCCGTTCCCGTGCAGAAATAGACCGACAGCTCGTAATCCAGAAACCGTTCCTGCTCCTCCTTCGTCAATGAGCCAAAATAGAGCGTGCCGCGCTCAGGGTCGATGATGTGAAACTCATGGTAACGATATTCGCAGATGCTCAACGTGCGCTGCTGCCCGTCTATCATCTCGTATTGGTCGTCACCCACTACGCTCCAATACATGATGTTGAGCGGAAAGCCTTTCAATATCGTATGCACTACCGCCTGCCTCTGCTTGATGTCATAGCGAAACTCACGCTGGTAAGGCGGGCGGATGTCAAGCCTGCCGCCATAGCCCCACACGCCTTTGTTGGCATCGTTCACATAGCCGTCTATCAGGTCACGCACACGGACGGATTGCAGTTTGATTTCCATTCCTATTGTGTTGCAAGTTTCTTCAATCGCATGATTTCTTGGTCAGAGATGGTACTCTGTTCTGACTTATCGTAAACCGACAGCAGAATGAGTTCCCCATTGTATGTCTCGGCAATAATGTCTGCCTCAAAGGTAATCACTCTGGCTCCTCCTCTTTTGCCCTTTCCCTTTGAGGCAATAGCCATCCGCACTTTCCTGATGCCACCGCCTAAATCAGTACCCAACAGAGGATTTTCACGAAGTTCGTCCAGCAATTTGGCATAGTCTTCACGAAAAGACGGGTAATGCTTGGCCAACTTCTTAGCTTGACGGTCAAAGTTCTCGATGGTCCTTATCCTAAAGCTCATACAACAGTTCTTCTGCATCGCGTGTCTCGCGACATCCTTTTTTCACTTCATCCAATTGTTTGAAAGCATCAGCTAACCCATCTTTAATCTCTGCGTCTGTCATCACTCCCTCCGTAGGCAATTCTATAAGTTTTTCAGCCAACCACCTCCGGTTGCTGGCCGTCAGCGATAGCCCTTGCAGGTAACGCCACAGATTGTCCATTGATACAGCATTCATATTGATTTCTATTTTGGTTGTTGTAAAGATAGAAAATATATTCCATACGACAAAACTTTTGAGTGCGCGAATAGTCACGCACACGGACGGATTGCAGTTTGATTTCCACGGGACATTTATTCTTTGGCTTTGGTGACAAACTCTTTCGGAGTCATAACAGGTATATCAAAATCACGGAAACCTCTTTTGTCACGTGTGATGATGACATCGGGCTTATGCGGTAACGACGACAGATACTGCACGGCATCTTCAAAGTCGTATGGATTGATGTTTACAGCTTTCTCTAAAACGGAGGCATCAACATTGCATACCGTAAACATCTTGAGCATGATCTTGATTTGTTCCATCACATCATGTCTATCATAATGCTTAGGTAACACATAGGCACAATTAATAATGGAAAGAGATGATATCAATCCCAACAGCAAACCATCATTGACCATAGAGAAGATGATTGCAGCATCAGCATAAAATCCCTCACGCTTGGCCAAGTGGTCAAGAAGTACATTGGTGTCGAGAAATACTTTCATCTTGCCCATTCTTCCCATCTCTCGTTCAACTCCTTCTCCAAATCAATATCTTTCGGCAATGGCCCTAAAGTCATAGCCAACACTTCGGGGGAAGGGGTGTAATCTTTAGGGATTTTCGGAAAAGCCAACTCCTTTTTTCTTTCTTTCATTGTCTCGGTCGGTGCGGCAGGCTCTGCCAAGCGTTCCATCAGCCACCTCCGGTTGCTGGCCGTCAGCGAAAGCCCTTGCAGATAACGCCACAGATTGTCCATTGATACAGCATTCATATTGATTTCAATTTTGGTTGTTGCAAAGATAGGAAATATATTCCATACGACAAAACTTTTGCTACTTTCTGCGGCGGATGAGAATACGGGGGTAAGTCTGGATGTACAACTTCCCATCCACCTTGTAATAGGTCTTTCCAATGGGTGGCTGGGGTACTTCAAGCACTGCCCCATCATTCAGTTTTGTCACGCGGCTTTCCTTCCCGTTCTTGTCCACTTGTATTTGCTCGCCGTAGGTCTTGCTTGCCAAGCCAAACCAAGTCTTGGTGATGCCAAGAATCTCAAACTGGTCGGGGTTGTATTTGTCGAGGAATGTAATGGGAACACCCATCACGCCGTCATAATCTTCGGGAATCTCGTCGGTCTTCCCAACTTCAATGGCATCGTAATTGTCATATTTAGGATAAGCCTCGGGCGTGTACTTCCTATAAAGAATAATGTCCTCGTGGCGTTCTTTATAATCAAGATTAGTAAACCATCTTACACCTTTCACTCGAATATATTTCTTGCCATTTTCATCAACACCACAACCAGCGGCATTTAATTCGTAACCATCGGGAACCCAAAACTTACGGTCTCCGCTATGGATGCTTGCGCCCATCCATACCTTATTGTCTTTCATCAGCTGGAATATTTCCTTGGTGGAACAAGCATTGACATTCCCGATAATCAAGAACTTCTTGTCGTATTCCATCAACTGCGCCACATATTCACGGAATAAGGAGAAAGGCGGGTTGGTCACGACAATATCCGCCTGTTTCAACAATTCGATGCACTCTTGGCTACGGAAGTCGCCGTCGCCTTTCAAGGGATGAATGCCTATCTCCTCCGGGTCGGGGATGTTGTTGCCATTCTTGTCGCCGTCGTAAATCAAGTAAATCGCCCGCTCGCTCTTGTTTTGGCTGAAGAGGTCCATGTCTTGGTTC
>JAFRRN010000091.1 GCA_017428055.1 Prevotella sp. | reverse complement strand
TGGAAGGAGATAGAGTACGAGGTGGTGCGCGACCGTTACGACAATTGCATCACGGTGTGCAACATGGAGAACTTCGACCCTTTGGGCATCCATACTGGCGAGTCGATCGTGGTTGCACCCTCGCAAACCTTGACGAATAGCGAATACCATCAATTACGTGCCTTGGCGATTAAGATAGTCCGCCACATCGGCATCGTAGGCGAATGTAACGTGCAATATGCCTTTGACCCGCAAAGTGAGGATTATCGGGTGATAGAAGTGAATGCCCGCCTGTCGCGCTCCTCGGCTCTTGCCAGCAAGGCGACGGGCTATCCCTTGGCATCGGTGGCAGCTAAGTTGGGTATCGGATATGGCTTGTTTGAACTGAAAAACGCTGTCACGAAGACCACAAGTGCATTCTTCGAACCTGCCTTGGATTATGTCGTCTGCAAAATACCGCGTTGGGACTTGTCGAAATTCAGGGGCGTTGACAAGGAGTTAGGCTCCAGTATGAAGTCGGTAGGCGAGGTCATGGCTATTGGTAGGAACTTTGAGGAGGCGATCCAGAAAGGTCTCCGCATGATAGGGCAGGGGATGCATGGCTTTGTGGAAAACAAGGAATTGGAGATTCCCGACATCGATGAGGCTCTCCGTGAGCCGACGGACAAGCGTATCTTTATTATTTCCAAGGCGATGCACAAGGATTATACCATCGACCAGATCCATGAGTTGACGAAGATTGATAAGTGGTTCTTGCAGAAACTGAAGCATATCATCGACATCGACGAGCGATTGAAAGCCTTGCGGAGCGTCAACAATCTTGGCAAAGACTTGCTGTTGGAGGCAAAGATTTATGGCTTTTCGGACTTCCAAGTGGCACGGGCGGTGGGGCTTGAGACGGAATTGGGCAGTATGCACCATGCCATGCTCCTAATCAGGAAGATGCGCAAGGGCCTCGGCATCTTGCCGATGGTGAAGCAGATTGACACCTTGGCGGCAGAATATCCTGCACAGACCAATTACCTATATCTGACATACGCGGGGATGGAACCTGATAATCACAACCATGATGTCGCGTATGAGGGAGACAAACGTTCCATCATAGTCCTTGGTTCAGGGGCTTATCGTATCGGCTCGTCGGTGGAGTTCGACTGGTGCGGGGTGCAGGCTTTGCACACCATCCGTAAGGAGGGGTATCGGTCGGTGATGATCAATTACAATCCTGAAACGGTCAGTACCGACTACGATATGTGCGACCGCCTCTATTTCGATGAGTTGACATTTGAGCGGGTCATGGATATCATCGACTTGGAATGTCCACATGGGGTCATCGTTTCCACGGGTGGACAAATTCCGAACAACCTCGCTATCCGCCTGGATGAGCATCACGTTCCCATTCTTGGTACGTCTGCCAAGGATATAGACAATGCTGAGGACAGAGCCAAATTCTCCTCGCTCCTCAATAGCTATGGCATCAACCAGCCAGAATGGAGTGCGCTCACCTCGATGGACGACATCCGGGAGTTTATCGGCAGGGTGGGATTCCCGGTCTTGGTGCGTCCATCCTACGTCCTCTCTGGAGCGGCGATGAATGTCTGTTCCAACATGGAAGAGTTGGAACGGTTCCTGAAACTCGCTGCCAACGTGAGCGAGGACCATCCTGTGGTGGTGAGTCGTTTCATTGAACACGCCAAGGAAATCGAGATGGATGCCGTGGCTCAAAACGGCGAGATTATCGCATACGCTATTTCTGAGCACATCGAGTTTGCGGGAGTGCATTCTGGTGATGCCACCATCCAGTTCCCGCCGCAGAAAATATATGTGGAGACGGTACGACGCATCAAGCGCATCAGCCGCCAGATTGCCCATGCCCTCCATATCAATGGACCGTTTAACATCCAGTATATGGCGCGTGACAACGACATTCTTGTCATAGAGTGCAATCTCAGGGCATCGCGCTCTTTCCCCTTTGTCAGCAAGGTTTTGAAACTCAATTTAATCGAATTGGCAACCAAGGTGATGCTTGGCTTGCCAGTAGACAAGCCCCATAAGAATCTATTTGACCTCGACTATGTGGGCATCAAGGCATCGCAGTTCTCTTTCAACCGCCTACAGAAGGCCGACCCCGTGTTGGGCGTTGACATGGCTTCGACAGGCGAGGTGGGTTGTCTGGGTGATGACACCAACCAAGCGTTGCTCAAAAGTATGCTCTCCGTGGGACATCGCATCCCCGACAAGAGGGTTTTGCTCTCGACGGGTAGTGCCAAGCAGAAGGCAGATATGCTGGATGCTGCCAAGATGCTCGTTGCCCATGGTTATGTATTGTATGCCACGGGTGGTACGAACAAATACCTGACAGACAATGGCATTGCCAATACTCGTGTCTATTGGCCGTCGGAAGAGGGATATGAGCCGCAGGCATTGTCGCTGTTGCATGAGAAGAAAATTGACATGGTGGTGAATATCCCCAAGGATCTCACGCCAAGGGAGTTGACCAATGGCTATAAGATTCGTCGTGCAGCTATCGATTTGAATATTCCTTTGATTACCAATAGCCGTTTGGCGAGTGCGTTTATCAATGCTTTTTGTACGTTAAGTCTTGATGATATTGACATCAAGAGTTGGGCTGAATATGTGTAATGATAAGATGATACATTGTATAGACACCCATACCCATCTTGATGGTGAGGAATTTAGGGATGACCTTCCAGCCGTCATCCAACGGGCGAAAGAGGCGGGAGTCTCGAAAGTGTTTCTGCCGGCCGTTGACCTACAGTCGGTGGGTGCTATCTTGCGGGTGTGTAGGGAATATCCCCATTATGCCTATCCCATGGTGGGGTTGCACCCTGAGGAGGTGAAAGATGACTTCCATGAGGTGCTTGGCGAGATGAAAGCCACGTATCTATGCCATTCTCCCAAGGTTGAAGACAACCCATTCGTGGCGATTGGCGAGGTTGGATTGGATTTCTATTGGTCGCGGGAGTATGAGTCTCAACAATTGGAGGCGTTTGAAGAGCAAGTGAAATGGTCGGTGGAGACTGGCTTGCCGTTGATGATCCATTGCAGGAAGGCACAGAATGAGATGGTCAAGATAATGCGAAAATATGCCGATGATTTGCCTGGAGGGGTGTTCCATTGTTTCACGGGCAATGAGATAGAGGCTCGCGAACTCCTTTCCATTGACCGTTTCGTATTGGGAATCGGTGGTGTGCTCACGTTCAAGAAAAGCCATCTGCCCGAGGTGTTGCCATCTGCCGTGCCGCTCGACCGCATCGTCTTGGAGACCGATAGCCCTTACATGGCACCCGTTCCTCATCGGGGAAAGCGCAACGAGAGTGCTTTCGTGGTACATGTCATGCAACGGTTGGCAGAGGCTTATCAAGTGTCGATAGAGACGATTGCCAACTCTACCAATGACAATGTGGCACGGGTCTTTGGCATATCATAACCTTTTTTCACCCATTTATTATATTAATTTTTTATAAATTATGGGAAAAGATGATGTTTGTTGGGAGAAAATGGTTAATTTTGCAGTCGCTTTTCAAAAGGAGAGATGCTCGAGTGGCTGAAGAGGCACGCCTGGAAAGCGTGTAAACGTCAAAAGCGTTTCCCGGGTTCGAATCCCGGTCTCTCCGCAAAGAGGGAACTTACCGTAAGGCGAGTTCCCTCTTTTTTTGTTAATCCATGTGGAATAGCTCTTCCAAGGGGATGCTGACGGGGCTGTTGTCGGGGTTGGTGTCCATGATGTCTGCCATCATGTCCCACCATCTTTGCGTGATGGGGTCCACGTCGGTGGTGTCTTGGCTGTTGGTGTCCTTGCTGCACTCTTGGTAGGCGAATAGGATATTGGTGTCCTTATCCCAATAGATGCTGTAGTTTCCCACGCCCTGGTCCTTGATCATCTGTTTCAACTCGGGCCAGATGGCGGCATGTCTCTTGGCGTATTCCTCCTCGCACCCTGGCTTGAGGAACATCTTGAATGCGAATCTTTTCATGATACTTGTTGTTTGATGGTGAAATGTTATCGCTACAAAGATAAGAAAAAGTTTCAAAAAAAGAGGGGTTGGATGATAATTGTTTCATTTCCAACCCCTCTTTTTGTCATTTGGTTTCAATCTCCTCTTTCATGTCGATGAACTGCTGGTCCTTGTCATAAAACTCATATTGCAGGAAAGCCAGCTTGTTAGAGGAGAGGACACGCACGCCGAATCCGTATTTCAACTGCCATCTTCGCTTCAGGCTTGGGAAACCCTGGTTGATGTAAGCAGCGACGTAAGGATGTACGTGCAGATAAAAACGCTTGATGCCAATCTTGTTGACAAGGTGGTCAATCTTCCCTTCGAGTTGGTCGGTGAAAAGGATGCTTGATTTAATGGTTCCTTTTCCAAAACATGTGGGACAAGTTTCTTCTACATTCACGTCCATGGCGGGACGTACACGTTGGCGGGTAATCTGCATCAGGCCGAACTTACTCAATGGCAGGATGTTGTGGCGTGCCCTGTCTTTCTGCATGTTCTTGCACATCCGCTCGTAAAGTGCTTGGCGATCCTCGGCCAGCTTCATGTCGATAAAGTCAACGATGATGATGCCCCCGATGTCGCGCAGTCGCAATTGCCTTGCCAGTTCGTCGGCAGCGTCAAGGTTCACGTTTAGGGCATTCGCCTCCTGTCCGTCCTCTGACCGCGCCCGTGTGCCACTGTTCACGTCTACCACGTGCATCGCCTCTGTGTGTTCGATGATGAGATAGGCACCTCGTTTGAAGTTAACAATCTTTCCAAAGCCCGACTTGATTTGTCTTGTGACGTTAAAGTTGTCGAAGATAGGCACTTTTCCCGTGTACAATTTCACGATGCCGGCTCTCTCCGGCGCAATCAGCGAGACATAGTCCTTCACCTCTTTGTAAACATCCTCGTTGTTGATATGGATGCTCTCATAGGTGGAGTCAAACAAGTCGCGTATCAATGCCACAGCCCTGCTCGTCTCCTCAAAGACCACTTGAGGACGCTCTTTCGTCTTTTGCACCTTGGCAATGGCGTTTTCCCAACGGCTGGTGAGCACTTTCATCTCTGCGTCCAGCTCCGCCACCTTCTTGCCTTCTGCCACGGTGCGCACGATGACGCCGCAGTTCTTGGGCTTGATGCTTTGGATTAGTTGTTTCAGGCGGGCGCGTTCCTCGCCGCTCTTGATTTTAGAAGAAACAGAAACTTTATCGAAAAAAGGCATAAGTACCAGGAATCGCCCCGCAAACGATAGTTCGCATGTGATGCGCGGGCCTTTCGTGGAAATGGGTTCTTTTACGATTTGCACCAACACCTCTTGCCCGAGGGTCAGCGTGTTCTGCACACTGCCATCCTTCTTGAGGTCGGGCAGTCGGGATGCTTTTGAGAATGGATAAAGTTTCTTTTTGTCGCTCTGTACCTGTTTCAGGTATTTCTCGAAGGAATGGAATTGGCTTCCTAAGTCAAGGTAGTGAAGAAAGGCATCGCGTTCAAACCCTACATCCACAAAGCAAGCATTCAGCCCTGTCATGAGCTTTTTCACTTTTGCTATGTAGATGTTTCCAACCGAGAATGATGCCGTCCGGGGTTCTTTCTGGTATTCCACCAGCTTTTCGTCCTCCATCAGCGCAATCGAGATCTCTTCGGGCTGGACGTCGATTACTACTTCGCTGTTCATGTCTTTGCTCCTTACTTAGTAAGACTAATAAGAGCAAGTCCTACTTGCTCTTATGTCTATTCTTCCTTAATCTCTTTTTACGCTTGTGCGTTGCCATCTTGTGGCCTTTTTTCTTTTTACCGTTTGGCATAATAGTTAAGTTAAAAAAATGTTATACTTTTATTGAATTGCTCTTTCACGGATGCCTCCCCGATTGGGGTGGGCGGTCATTTCATCTTTTCCACGAAGCTCTTGGCGGGCTTGAAGCTTGGCAGGTCATGCGCCTCGATGACGATGGTGGTGTTTTGCTGGATGTTGCGGGCTGTTTTCGCGGCGCGGTGCTTGACGATAAAGCTACCGAAGCCCCGGAGGTACACGTTGTCTTTCTTCTCAAGAAGGCTGTTCTTGATGGTTTCCATGAAACTCTCTACCACCACGGAGACGTCTTTTTTCTGCAATCCTGTTGTGGTGGAGATTTGGTTGATTATATCTGCTTTTGTCATATATGGTAAAACCTTTTTATTATGTCTTTCTCTCCCTTCACGATTTCGGAGTGCAAATATACGAGTTTTTCGTGTGATACGAAAATTTATTTGGCTTTTTTTTACGTTTATAGGGGTGATTTTCAAGCAGATAGGGATTTCCCAGCTGTTTTGTTTTCAAACGCCAAGATTCTTGCGCCTTGTGCGATTGCCGCTTTTAGTGTTAGCCTTAAGCACAAGCGAAGGGAGAAGAAGCACTGGCTTCCTCTCCCTTTTACTCTCTCGCAGACGGTTAGTACTCCATCACGGCAGGCAACTCCTTCGCCTGGTCGATCATCTTTTGCACCTCCGTCACGCTCGGCACGCGACCCACAAGATGCTTCTGCTCGTTGATCTCCTCCATCTTCGGAACGAGGTTCTCTGCCTTCCTGTGGCGGAACTCCTTCACGGTGTCTACTCCGGCAGCCTCCAATAGCTCTGAGAACTGTGGCCCTACGCCGTTGATACGCATCAGGTCGGCATGGTTGGTCCATGTCAAGATGAGCTTCGGGCTGATTTCCGTCTGCTCTGCCAGAGCCTTGCGCCCGGCGGGTTTGCCACACTTCTCCAACAGGTCGTCAACGGTGTTGATGCCTGCCTCAATGAGTTTCTTTGAATAAACTTCGCCGATTCCCTCGACGTCAATGATTTTGTATGCCATAATTTATAGTTATTAGTTAAACGACTGATTCTTGGTGTCTCGCATTCCCATGCTTTGCAAAGATAAGGATAATATTTTAATTGACAAACATTTACGCGAAAAAAACCGCCAGACTTCATGAAGTCCAGCGGTATTCTCACTTTTAATTCGCGCTAAATTACTCAGCAACAGTAGTGTCAACAGCAGCAGTGTCAGCCAAAACAGTGTCAACAACAGTAGTGTCAACTACTTCCTCAGCAACTTGAGCAGGCTTCTGCTCACCACAAGATGCGAAAGAGATTGCTGCGATAGCCACGAACATAAAAACTAATTTCTTCATTTTTCTTTGCTTTTTAAATCTGTAAAACAATCATTTGTTTATTAAAACGCTGCAAAGGTAAGCATTTTTTCAATACCCCAAGCATTTTTTTTGAACTTTTTTTTGCCCTTTTTGTAACTTTTTTGTAAGTTATTGTAAATGAGAAGGTTATGAATGTTTAATAAAAGTTAATGCTTTTCTGTGTTCCCACACAATCATAAAAATTATTGAAAAGATGTCATAAAATCATTCAAAGTTTGTATCTTTGCACCTATATAATATAATAAGGTGTAAAGCGACATATTATCCACATGATTGATACCTCTGCGTTTCAAGGTAAGAAAGCGGCATTTTTCACGTTAGGATGCAAGTTGAACTTTTCCGAGACTTCCACTTTCGGCCAGTTACTTCACGATATGGGCGTGGTGACAGCCGGCAAAGGCGAGGAGGCAGACCTTTGTCTCATTAACACTTGTTCCGTTACGGAGGTTGCCGACCATAAATGCCGGCAGGCCATCCACCGCCTCGTGCGCCAGCATCCCCATGCCTACGTGGTGGTGACAGGTTGCTATGCGCAACTTGAGCCGTTGCTCCTTAGCGAGATTGAGGGCGTAGACCTCGTGTTGGGGAGCAACGAGAAGGCAAACTTGATACAATTCCTCTCCGAGGGGTGGAGTGCCAAGATGGATGGCATTGCCCCAACCGCTGATGCGAAGAGATACCATGCCGTCTCCAAACCCAAAGACATCACCACCTTTGCGCCCTCCTGTTCGCGAGGCAACCGCACCCGTTATTTCCTTAAAGTGCAGGACGGATGCGACTATTTCTGCACCTATTGTACCATCCCCTTTGCCCGGGGGCTCTCGCGCAACCCCAACATATCGTCATTGGTGGGGCAGGCGAGTGGCGTGGCTGCCGAAGGCGGCAAGGAGATTGTCATCACTGGCGTGAATATTGGCGACTTCGGAAAGACCACCGGCGAGCGGTTTATCGACCTCGTCAAGGCCCTCGACGCGGTGGAAGGCATCAGGAGGTATCGCATCAGCAGCCTCGAACCCGACCTCCTCAGCGACGAGCTCATCGACTTTTGCGCCCACAGCCGTGCCTTCATGCCCCATTTCCACATCCCCTTGCAGAGCGGAAGCGATACGGTGTTGCGCCTTATGCACCGCCGATACGACCGCTCGCTTTTCGCCCACAAGATACATGCCATCAAGCAATCCATGCCCGATGCCTTCATTGGCGTGGATGTGATGGTCGGCACACGGGGCGAGACCCCCGAGTGTTTTGCGGAGTGTTATGATTTCCTGCGTAGTTTGGATGTCACCCAGTTGCATGTCTTCCCCTATAGCGAGCGTCCCGGCACCGCCGCCCTGCGCATCCCATACGTGGTGGACGCGAAGGAGAAAAAGTTCAGGTCTAAGCAATTGCTCGACCTGTCGGATGAGAAAACCCACGCTTTCTATGCCCAACATATCGGCAAGGAGGCGGAAGTGCTGTTCGAGAAGGCACCCCGTGGCAGGGCGATGCACGGCTTCACCCGCAATTACATCCGCGTGGAATTGCCGCCAACGAGGGCAAAAACTGAATACGACAACCAATTGTTGAATGTCAGGTTGGGTGATTTCAACCACGATAAGACCGCATTGATGGGGGAGGTGACACATGGATAAGGTGGCTATCGTCATATTGAACTGGAACGGGCGCAAGATGCTGGAGCGTTACCTGCCCACCGTGATCGAGCACTCCAGGCAAGAGGCAGCCATCTATGTGGCAGACAACGGCTCCACCGACGACTCCCTTTCCCTCTTGGAGACTTTTTCTCCGGATGTGAAAACCATCCTCCTCGACAGGAATTATGGCTTTGCCGAGGGGTACAACCAAGCCCTGCGACAGGTGGATGCCGACTATTTCGTCCTTCTCAATAGCGACGTGGAGACCACACCCCATTGGCTCACCCCCTTGATGGCATATATGGAGGAACATGCCGATGTTGCCGCCTGCCAACCCAAGCTGCTCGCCGTGCACGACAAGGGACGGTTTGAGTATGCGGGAGCGGCTGGGGGATTCATCGACCGATACGGCTACCCCTTCTGCCGGGGGCGCATCTTCGACGTGGTGGAGCAAGACGAGGGGCAATACGACACGCCTGTCGAGATTCTATGGGCAACAGGGGCCTGCCTGATGATACGCAGCGAGGACTATTGGGCGGCAGGGGGCCTCGACGGGCGTTTCTTCGCCCACAACGAGGAAATCGACCTCTGCTGGCGGCTGCGGCTCTTGGGGAGGCGGGTGGCGTGTGTCCCCGCCAGCGAGGTGTACCACGTGGGCGGCGGCACGTTGCCCAAGGCAAACCCGATGAAGACATTTTATAATTTCCGCAACAATTTGACCATGCTCTACAAGAACCTCCCCGCCGACGAATTGCCCAAGGTGATGGTCTTGCGATGGTTCTTAGACTACCTCGCCGCATGGCAGACGCTCATCCTCAATCGCAACTGGAAGGACTTTCTCGCCATCTACCGGGCAAGGAGGGCATTCCGCCGCTGGCTCCCGCAATTCCGTGAGGACCGCCAACAGATACAAGCGAGCAGGGTGGCGGCACGCGATGACGACGGGCGCAGCCCCCTCTTCCTCCTATACCAATATTATATCAAGGGGAAGAAGCGTTATTCCCAATTCTTTCCATAAGTCGGTAAACATCCTTATCCTATCTGTCCTGTGGCGGGCAATTGGAAGTAGAAATGATTGTTGCCATTGATGATGGTAATGAAAAAGTCTGATTGTGAAATCAAATCCATGCCAATCAGGATGTCATAATCATCGATGTCGCTGCAATAAACAATCAAGTCTTCATACAAATAACCATTGGGTAACCCGACATGAATCTTGTATACTCCAACTCTTTCGTCGCCTCCAACACCCATGATAGAAGTTTCCGCAAATGGCTTTATCCCCAAAGTGGCAACAACACGTGGGGAAATGATGGATATTTCAGCCCCGGTGTCCCATGCTGCGGATTCTGTGAAAATGTGATTGGGTGGTAATGGAACATTGTCGAGGTTAACAGCCTCAAAGATATAGGCATTGGTCAGTATGGCTTTTACTTGTCTTTCATAGTCTTTCTTATAACTCATTTCATTATTTCTGACAGTTTTCGGTATTTCAATTGATAGGGTGGCGGTGTATAGCATCCAGGCTTCGTGCGATAGAAAGTGACACGCTTCTTGACATGAAGGTCAACGTCTTGGCAGATGCCCTTTATTCGCTTGAAGTTTTCTTCCTTTGCATCATTAAAACTAAACATGCTTTCTTCCTCCTCTTGGTTTACAGCACAAAAATACAAAGACTTCTTGATATTGCCAAATAATACGTGAATAAAAATGAAAGGAGGCCTTTTGTAATTCTTTTTTCGGGCATCCAATGGTTATTGTTTCAGGAAACCGTAGGCGTAGACCTTCGGCTCGATGCGGCGGGAGAGGGCTCTCATCGCCTCGCGCAGGGCGGAGAGCAGGGCGGTGTAGGTGGTGTCGGGGCTGTCGGCGTTCATCTGCATCTTGCCGCTCCGCGTGGTTTTCGTGCCTTGGAAGTGGAGGCGGATGTCGTAAAAGGAGGCGTTGGGGTTGGCATGGGGCTGGCGATGGTAGTAGCGATAGAGGGCGCGGCCAGCCGCCATCACCGCCTCGGCTTCAGGGGATAGGGATAGGGGGTGGGGCAATGTCGCAACATCTTTGGCGGCAGGGCGCGCGTCGGCGAAGAGGTCGCCCTGAGGGGGAGCCGGTGGGGTGGTGCCTGGGTGGTGCTTGCCACGGAGTAGGTCGCTCATGAAGTGGCTCTCAAATTCCTCTTTAGCGTCCACTTCCGCCTCGGTAAAGGGAATCCAATGGTTCACGCCATGCTCGCTGCTGATGCGGTTCTGCCCATGAAACAGGGCGTAAACGAGGCAGTCTGCTTGAAATTCCTTGTCATCCTGCCAGCCGTCGGTGGGAAAAAGGTATTGGTCACGATGGTTAATCCATGTGTCTTCAATAATTCTCCTTGCACAATAATATATAGTAGTTGGAAAGATATTACTGTCAGTAATTGTGCATAACATCTTCTTCTTGAAGTCATTGTCGGATGGGCTGCTCAATATACATATCCCATCGTTGTTCTGGATGTCCGTTCCAAAAATCCTTAACCAGCCAATGGATTGGCTGAATTTATCGTAAAAAGCCCGTAACCAATCAATGATTAAGCGATTTTTGGGGGGAATAAAGAAAAACTTTTGTGGTAGAGCCATCCCTTCTCTGTCGTAAACATCTGACATGATTTCTTTGAACGGTTCGATATATGAAGTGTTCCAAAGAAGGAAGCCGATGGGGAACTTACCTGTAACGTTGTCAAAGGTATTGGCAGGAACGATGAACATCCTCCGTAGTGATGCCTTGAAGATGTTGCGAAATTGATTGAAATTGCTTGAAGAAAGCTCCTTCAAAGTACTAAAGCATCCCACGTGGCATCCTTTCAGTTCATGATATAATCGTATCAAGAATAAGGCATAAAGCTCGTTAGCGGCTGACCCAATCTCTGCTCCATATTGCATAAAAACCCTATTGTCACGAGCTATTTTTTCTTTGTTACCGCCAATGTTCATTTTAGTCTTTGTGGATGCAGCTTCTCCATACGGCGGATTGATATAGATGACGAGGCGTTTGCGTTTCTCTGGGTTGCGGATGATGTCTTGCAGGGACTTGGGAAGTTTCGATTTCCGGATGACATTCCCAGCCTTGTCGGTCTCGTCGAGGAGGGTGTCGTTGAGGAAGTCGAACTGGAACACGTGGCTCTCCAAGAGGTTCGCACCGCCGTCGTCGGAGCCGTCACGCGCCGCCTTGTTCATCGCGTCTATGCGTTGCATCATGGCTTGCACGTCTGCCTTGTCGAGGGTGGAGGCATAGATGTGGTATTTGTTGGTGAGCCCCGCGAGAAGGTTGCCCGTGCCGGCGCAGCAGTCCCATACGTAATACTCCTCCTGCCAGTCCTCGCCCAGCTCCGCCGCGATGTATTGCTGCGACAGCTCCACCCACCGGGCGGGGGTGAAGAACGAGCCCTTGCGCTCCCTTACGTCCTGTGGCACGAGCAGGTCGCGGCGGTTCACGATGTCGTCCCAGTACTCGCGGCGCGGCGGACGGGCGTAGCGGTTCCAGAAGAGGGTGTGCGCCCGCTGGTTGTCGTTGAACTGCACCTTGGTGAAGTTCTCCAATCCGAGGTCGTTCACCTGCCTGTCGAGGAGGTAATGGTCGTCTTGGAGCAGCACGAAGAGTTTCTCGCCCAATGTCTGGTTGTCCTTCGAGAGGATGTCGGCGAGGTAGAAGTCGGCATCGATGATGCCCGCCCGCTTGGCGGCTTCCCAGTCGATGTTGATGGTGGGCTTGACCGCGTCGAGCCATTTGAGGTAGATGTGGGTGAAGTTGTTCTTGTTGATGCGGATGTGCTGCGCCCCGAGCTTGCGGCGGATGAAGTTCTGGCGGATGAAATGCGCCAGCTCCTTGGCATCCTTCTCATAGTCGTACACCTCCAACCCATGGTGCAGCGCGTCGGCGAGGAGGGCTTTGAGCTGTCGGAACTCCTTGGTGCCATGGTCGGAGGGGGCGACGTTCCAGTTGAAGTCGTTTTGCCGCAATACGTCGAGGATGGCGTTGTAGGGCAGGAAGGCAATCTTCGCCGCGTCGAAGGCACCGAGGAATGCGGGCGGCAGCATCCGGTCTTGCGGCCTTTCCTTGCCGAGGGTGAGGATGAGTTGGATGAACGACTCGTCGATGTCGTGGCTTGCGCCTTTCTTCGCCTCCGCCCAGAGCAGCGACTCCGTCTCGTTCAGCCCCAATGGGTCGGCGGGCAATGACACGCAGAAGTCCACGCGCCCGATGATTTGCGTGGTGTCGAATGCGCCGAACAGGTCGTTCCCCACCTTGTTTTTCAGCTCCTCCTCAAGGATGTTGCCATAATACCCTGTCTCCATGGATGTCGGTTGCCTTTTTGGAATACCGTTTGCGAAATTACGCAAAATATTCCAAACTGCCAACTCTCGTTGGATTTTTCGTGGTGAAAGCCATGAAAAAGCTTGACAAAACACCCCTCGCCAAAAATCGTGAAATAGAATGGCGGGGCGAAACCGAATGCCCCGAAATCTCCGATAAATCCGGTTTTTCCGGTCGAAAATATCCATTTAACATTTTTTGTGTGGCATCCGCCGGGCATAGATGCCACATCCGCCGGCCGCGGAGGGGGCATTTACGGGGCGCGAAGGTATCAGAAAAAATGTTAAAAGGGGGCATTTGTCGGCTGCGGATGCCCCCTTCTTTTCCTATATCGTTGGTAATCAACGACATAGGAGAATCGCGAAAAACGGGCTTGTTTTGGCCAAAATACAAGTTGGTGGCAAATAACGCAACCACGGAGGGGCAAAACGTGACTATTTCTTGACATTTTTGTAGTCGTTTGTTTGGTTGGTTGCATGAAAAAACGTATATTTGCACATGAATCTACCAATAGGCAATTTTTTCTTTTTAATAACTAATTCAAATCATTTCAACATGAAGAAAATCTATTTGATGACAATGGCGACATGCTTCATGATGCTGGCGACGATGGTCGCACGTGCGGAAAGCGTGACCGCCAAGTGGGATTTCAAGAACGACATCCCATCGGGCATCCAGAACGCCACCAACTACCAGGGCGTGACGGCGGACGTGCCGTCGGACGTGGAGGGCATCGTCATGACCGTCGATGCCACGGGCGGCAAACTCTATTGCGTGGGGCGCAACAACGCCCAGATGAACCCCGGCACGGTATTGAAGGTGCCCGTCGTCTCCAATGAGGACGTGGTGACGGTGGAAGGCTATCCCGGCTACTGCCACTTCGCCGTGGGAGGCGAGGAGAACGGCACCGTGAACGTGGTGAGCCATACCGCCACCAACGGCGAGGTGAGCCAGGGCTACGTGGAGGTGACGGCAACCGCCGGCAACAACTACATCTACGGCATCGAGGTGGTGCAGAATCCCGACAAGGCTCCCGTGAAGTTGGAAGACGTGGAGGCAACCGCTACGTTCCCCTTCAACCTTGGCACGGAGGGGCAGGAGGCCGACTTCGGCAATGCCGCCGACTACTTCCTGAACAGCAAGGTGCTGTATGGCAGTGGCTTGCAACTGAAGGATGCCAATTCGGGCGCGGGCTTCGCGCAGACCCGCTTTGAGCCTTACGCGCAAAACAACGCGGCAGACGAGACGAACATCATCCAGTTTGTCATCCAACCGAAGTTCGGATTGACGTTCACCCCGACGAGGGTGGCGCTGAAGAGCACACGCTTCGGCACCGACAACGGGTTGCTCGACATCGCCTGGATTAACCCCGACGGCACCACCGTGTCATTGGCTACGGAGGTGAAACCCAACCGCAACAGCGGCACCAATCCCGCTATCGCCGCCGAGGAGGGCATGAAATACAGCGACCTGTCGTATGAGGTGACGGGAGCCACGCCCGGCGAGGGTGTCTGCGGCTTGCAGGTCAACCTGTACCATTTGCAGAATGGCAAGCAGATCGGCTTTGCCGACATCGTCATAGAGGGAGTGCTTGACGGCCAGGTGTTGTCGGTTCCCATGTTGGCATCGTTTACCGCCAATGGCACGAGCTACGTGGCTGACGACGTGTTTGAGGCCGACGGCGACGACTATAAGGCCACCATCGAATTGTCGAAGAGCGTGGAGATGGTCTCTCCCAACAACCCGCTGGCCGACGTGGAGGCTCTCTCCGGCGAGGTGGGCGAGCTGGCCTACGAGGGCGATGACACGCAGTGCGTGGTGACCATCCCCGTGGCATTGGGCGACATGGTGATCAACTACATCGTCACCTTCGTGCAGAAACCCGACTTCACGCTGACATACGTCAACACCGACGGCTCTACCATGGGCACGCAGTCGGTGGAGAAGGATGCCGCCATCACCGAGTTTGCCGTCGATTACAACGAGGCGGCAGCCGAGGAGGGCTACAAGGTGCGCGGCTGGTTTGAGAAGAAGTCGGGCGGAAGGAAATACACCACCGACGACATCATCACCGGCGACGTCAGCCTCTATGCCGTGGCAACGGAGATCGAGGTGCCACACGACTATAAGAAGTACAACTTCAACTTGACGGATGTGAATTTCTATCCCGAGGACCATGAGGCATTTGTTGCCACTGGCTCCGGCTATTGGCACGACGTGCAGCACGGATGGGCTTTCGGCAATGGCGACGTGATTACGTTGCTCGTGGGCGAGAAGGCCAACATCTTCGTGACTAACTGCCAGTATTCCAATGGCAGTGCGCAGCTCGTCTTCAAGGATGCCAATGGCAACGAAGTGGGTCGCATCGTCGGCAAGGGCGAGGGCGACGGCCAGATTGACGTGTTCGCTTACGAGGGAGCAC
Organism: Prevotella sp.; assembly: GCA_017428055.1. Lineage (GTDB taxonomy): Bacteria > Bacteroidota > Bacteroidia > Bacteroidales > Bacteroidaceae > Prevotella. The sequence goes on along the minus strand of JAFRRN010000091.1, from coordinate 50,041 downwards.
CCGGCGAGCTCTACATGGAGATTGAGTCGGGAGGTGCCGTCTATATCCACAACATCAAGATTGTGAACACCAAGGTGACCAATTACACGCAAGACGGACAGTGGTTCTTCGTGAAGCAGGGCGACGCCAGCAGCTTTATCGACGTGATAGAGACGGTGAGCGGCCTGAACGCCTCCGCCGATGCCGAGCGGTCTTACATCTTCGTGCCCGATGGCTTGTATGACCTCGGCGAGACCGTGTTGACCGCCGTGAGCGGGCATAACATCTCCATCATCGGACAGTCTACCGAAGGCACCATCATCAAGAACGCACCCGACGTGGCAACGGAGGGCATCGGCACGACAGCCATCCTCGTCAACTCCACGCAGAACCTATATATGCAGGACCTCACGATGCAGAACGCGCTCGACTATTATTCGGCAGGCTCTGCCGGACGCGCCGTCTGCTTCCAGGACAAGGGTGACCGTGCCATCCTGAAGAACGTGAAGATGCTCTCTTACCAAGATACGTATTATAGCCAGAACACCAAGCAGTCGTATTGGGAGGACTGCGACATCCACGGCACGGTGGACTTCATCTGCGGCGGAGGCGACGTGCGCTTCGTGAACACGACACTCTCGCTCGAGCCACGCGCAGCCAATGGCACGGGCGGACGTACCATCACCGCTCCCACCACGCAGGGTAACTTCGGCTATGTGTTTGACGGATGCAAGGTGGTGGACCTCGCCGAGGGCAAGGGTGACTGGAACTTTGGACGCACATGGCAGAACTATCCCATCTGCATCTACCTGAACACCACGCTCGACGACAACAGTGCCAAGACATTGGTGAGCTCGCGCTGGACACAGAAGGGCATGAACAACCGCGACCCGAAGGTCTTTGGCGAGTTTAACACGATGGACGAGGCTGGCAACAACATCACTCCCACAAGCAACACCATCACTTCTTACGGTGGCACCTTTGAGACTATCCTCTCGGCAGATGCCGCTGCCGCTTACAGCTACGATAAGATGTTTACAGACTGGGATCCCGCAACGATGACCGTACAGGTAGAGGCACCCAACGACGCAAGATACGCTGACGGTGTCATCACATGGACACCAGCCAACAATGGGGCCATTGCCTACGCCCTGTTCAAGAATGGCGAGTTCCTGGGACTCAGCTTCGACGGCATGTTTGAGACCGACGCGACGGATAATGACAACCTCACCATCCGCGCCGCCAACCAGATGGGTGGCTTCGGTCCCGCCGCAGAGGTCGCCAAAGGCGCGATAGGCGAGGATGGCGGTCTTGTGGATGGCATCAATACCGTATCGGCAAGCGAGGGCGACGCTGTGATCTACAACCTCCAAGGCATCCGCATGACGGAGGCTGGCAAGGGCATTTACATCGTGAATGGCAAGAAAGTCGTGAAGTAACGACTTCCCCTTGCGAGGGAAACCATGGGAAGGGAGCGGTGCGAAATCGCCCCCTTCCTTTTTTAAAAGGCTTAATTGGGAAAGGTATGGCACAAACGGAGGAGGCAACCAGCGGTTGCCTCCTCCGTTTGTGTCGACACTTGGACTCGAACCAAGGACCCCCACCATGTCAAGGTGATACTCTAACCAGCTGAGCTATGCCGACTTCTGTGTGCGCCTGAAAGGACTCGAACCTTCACGTCGTAAGACACCAGATCCTAAGTCTGGCGCGTCTGCCAGTTCCGCCACAAGCGCTTAACGTGGGTGCAAAGGTAAGAAAAAAATCATAAATAGATGATAAATGTAAGGATTTTTTTCAAAAAGGCGGCGTTTTTTCTGTTTTATGGGCGTTTTGCCAACCATTGGCGGGCAAATTCGATGATGGTGTCCCTGCCTTTTTGGAAGTCGCTGTCTTGCAAGGAGACGGCATAGTTGGGGGCAATGCCAAACTCGGTGTTGTTTTTTTCCTTGTCGTACATGGGGCAGGCGGAAAACCTCACACTCCAACCATTGGGCAGTTCGCTGGAAAAGGGGAGGCCTGCGCCGCCGCCTGTTTTGTCGCCTATGATGGTGACATTGGGGCAGCATTTCATGTATTTGACAAACTCGTTGGCGGCACTGAACACGGAGCGGTTGGTGAGGACGGCGGTTCGTTTCTGCCAGCGCACCCCCTTGGCGGGCTTGAGCCATTGCTCCTCCATGGGGGAGAAGGCATCGTGGGCGGTGCCGGTCTTGTGTTGCATATAGCCGACGAGGGTATTCTCGTTGGTGAATCGCGCCGCCAACTCCTCGGCACTGGTGAGAAGACCGCCGCTATTGTCGCGCAGGTCGATGATGAGGCCTTGGCATGGGGCGAGGAAGGTGAGGATTTCATCGAGGTTTCCCGCGCCGAAGTCATTGCTGAACGTGGTGCATCGGATATATCCAATGTTGTCTTCGAGGATTCGGTAGCGCAGACCGGTGGCGATGCGATAGTCCGTTCCCATATATATATTTAATAATGTGTCGCTGATGTTGGACGGGTAGTCCTCGTGCCATGCCCAATATCGCCCGATGTCGAAAGTGGTGTAGAGGTTGACATGGCCGTCGCGCAACTCGGCGAGCATGTTGGTGAGCACCTCGAATTGTTGCTTGGTGGTCATCCCCTCGTCGATTTGCTTGGCATAACGGTTGCGTACCTCGTCCCAGTCGAGGCCATATTCGGCTTTTTTGTAGTCGAAGAAACAATAGTGTTCGTCGATGATGCGCCAGAGGGCTTCGAAGTTTCCCTGCGGCGAGTTGGGGTGTTCATCTTCGTCTACACATGAGAATAGGACGAGTGAGAACAGGTATAGGAATATGATGGAGGCGTATTTTTTCATGGCGATGACAGGGTCTTGGCCCATCCGATGAGGAACAGGTGGCTGTAATGATGGCGTTTGAGGTGGTTGATGTTGCTCTGTTGGTAGTCGCCGAGGTAGCCTAAGCGCAGGAAGGAGCGTGGGTTAGACTTCTTGAGCTGGATGTCGATGGTGGCGGCATGGCAGAGCGAGGGCGTTGAAACGATAGTGGTAGGTACGATGTTGTGGTCGTAATTGCCACGGGAGAATATCTCATAATACGATTGACCATAGTTGGGCGAGAACATGATGCCTACAAGAGGGGCTTTCGCCACGTAGCGCAGGGTGATGTTGCGATGCCATAGACGTTGCCGATAGCTGACGGCGACCGATGGCGATAGGTGGATGGCGGCGTATGCCTGTACGGGATTGTTGGAGTTGCGGGTGTTGTAGAGCATCCCAAGGTGGGCATCGATGCCGCCCCCTGCCTCGATGAGCCAGGGGGACGATGGTGCCCAATGGCGGCGCAAGGCATAGCTGAAATGGTACATCGCCCCTAACTCGTTGCTGTTCTTGGCGCGGTTCTCGACCGTGGTGAATGCCCCTTGGTGGGCGATGGACTGGATGAGTTGTCTTTTGGACAACGGTTTTCGGGTGTTGGTGACGATGCGAAATTCCGTGCCATGGTATTTCTCTGCGGAGAGATATGTGTCAAGGACATTGGCGGAGCCGATGGCGAACATGGTGGCTTTCTCCTTTTGGGCGATGGAAAGTGACTCCCCCCACCTCGTCTCTTGCTCTTGGGCGGAGGCGGGGAGGGGGGAAGAGGGTGTCAATGTCCAGATGAGGGTGGCGAAAAGAAGGTATTTATGCTTCTTCATCAGTAAAAAGGCTGAGTTGTGCTGATGTGTCTTTTCGTCTTGCAGTAGGGGTTTCTTCCTCCATTATATCGGGAAGTGTGTCATCAGTCGGTGGCTCTTCGTCATCATCTGCGGCATTCTCGGCGGAAGCCTCTGGCTCTGGCATTCGTCTTGGCTCCAATTGCTCGATAGACTCGATGTGGCAGGTGGTGATGCGCTTGCCCTTCGCGCGGAATCCCTTGACGGCAATAAACTCCTCGATGTCTATCTCCATTGGCTCCCGATGGGCATCCAAGCCGCCGAAAGTGATGCGGATGAGCGGGTAGGGCTGGTCTGTGAGGAGGACGAGCTTGCTGTTGGAATTGTCGCCGATGTAGTTTTGTTTCTTCTTGAGGGCATCCATCGTGAAACGCTTGATGTAGGGATAACCTTGGTTGTCAGCATCGTAGAGGACGGCGGACCAAACTTTCGTTGGGTCCCATTTCTCGATAATCTTGATGTTGTCCTCGTAATGGTTGTTGACATCGAAGTTGGAAATGTAGAAGTCGCCATTCTCCAAGACGACGAGGATGGCATCTTCGTCGTTGAACTCGCCCAAGAACTTGCCGTGGTCATCATAGTTGAGGCGGTTGACATCGGGGTCGTACCACACTTTTCTACCACCCAACGTGGAATGTCCGTGGCTCTTGAGGCTGATGCGGTGTACGGGTTTCTTGCTCAGGATGTTGCCCCTGGAGGTGCGTCCCTTGATGAGCACTTGCGAGAAGTCGCGTGTGAGGAAGATGTTTTTGATGGTGGGACCGGACTCTAATGTCACCTTGATGACCTCTGCCTCGCCGTTGGGGTTGGCGGTGAAATAAAGGACTTTGGACCCTGGTGTGCCTTGGGTGAAGTCGTACTCGCGGTCGCGTGTGACAACGGGTACGTTGAATCGCTTGATGTAGGTGAATCCTTGGCGGCCGTCGCGGTAGACGGCATTGTAGATGGTGCGGGTGTCATTCTTCTTGAACACTTGCACATGCAGGATATTCTTGCCCACGAAAATCTTTTCCGCTACGCGGATGACTTTGTATTTGCCGTCCTTATAGAATATAATAATGTCGTCGATGTCGGAGCAGTTGCATACGAACTCGTCTTTCTTCAGCCCTGTGCCGATGAATCCCTCGGCACGGTTAATGTACAACTTCTCATTGGCCTCGACCACCTTGGCTGCCTCGATGGTGTCGAAGTTGCGGATTTCGGTGCGGCGGGGGTAGTTGGGACCGTATTTCTCCTTGATGAAGGTGAACCAATTGATGGTTACGTCCACCATGTGGGCAAGGTCGTAGTCGATGGATTCAATTTCTGCCTTGATGCGGGCAATGAGTTCGTCGGCCTTGTCCTTGTTGAACTTGAGGATGCGCTGCATCTTGATTTCCATCAGGCGGAGGATGTCGTCGCGGGTGATCTCGCGGATAAAGTCTTTCTTGAAAGGCTCCAGGCGGTTGTCGATATGCTCGACGACGGCATCCATGTTCTCGGCGTTCTCGAATTTCTTGTCCTTGTAGATGCGCTCCTCGATGAAAATTTTTTCAAGGGATGCGAAGAACAGTTGTTCCAACAGTTCGTTGCGACGGATGGAAAGCTCCTTGCGGAGAAGTCCCATCGTGTAATCGACGTTGTGGCGTAGCACGTCGCTGATGGTGAGGAAACAGGGCTTGTTCTCCTCGATGACGCAACAGTTGGGGGAGATGTTGATTTCGCAGTCGGAGAAGGCATAAAGGGCATCTATCGTCTTGTCGCTGGAGATGCCGGGAGCGAGGTGGATTTGTATCTCTACCTCGGCAGCGGTGTTGTCGTCAACTTTCTTTGCCTTGATCTTTCCGCGCTCGATGGCTTTCAAGATGGAGTCGATGAGGGTGACGGTGGTCTTGGAGTAGGGGATTTCCTTGATGACAAGGGTCTTGTTGTCGAGTTTCTCGATTTTCGCCCGAACCTTGAGTACGCTGCCACGCTGGCCGTCGTTGTACTTCGACACGTCGATGCTGCCGCCCGTGGGGAAGTCGGGATATAGTTGGAAAGGCTCGCCCTTGAGGTAGCAAATGGCGGCATCGCAAATCTCGTTGAGGTTGTGGGGAAGGATCTTGGAGCTGAGACCGACCGCGATTCCTTCGGCACCTTGCGCTAACAGTAAGGGGAACTTGGCGGGGAGAGTGATGGGCTCCTTGTTTCGGCCATCGTATGACAATTGCCATTCTGTGGTCTTCGGGTTGAAGACGACATCCAGGGCGAACTTGCTCAAACGGGCTTCAATGTATCGAGGGGCGGCGGCACGGTCGCCAGTAAGGATGTTGCCCCAGTTGCCCTGCGTATCCACCAATAAGTCTTTTTGCCCCATCTGCACCAGGGCATCGCCGATGGAGGCATCGCCGTGGGGGTGGAATTGCATCGTGTGACCTACAATGTTTGCCACCTTATTGTATCGTCCGTCGTCCATTCGCTTCATCGAATGGAGGATGCGACGCTGCACGGGCTTCAGCCCGTCTTCGATATGTGGCACGGCGCGTTCCAAGATAACATAGCTGGCATAGTCTAAAAACCAATTTTGGTACATGCCGCTCAAATGATGGACGGCGGAGGCATCGAAACGGTTGACTGGTTTATAATTGGAATGGGAATCTTCTTCGCCGTCCTCGTTCATATCGTTCAAGTTCTCGGTGTCTTCGGTTGTGCCTTCGTTTATTGCTTCATTTTCCTGGACTTCTTCCTTGATGTTGTCGTCTTCCATGTTACGTAACTGATGAGTTTACACGTTTTGTTATTTGTTGCATGTTTATGTCATGATGTGCAAAAATAATCATTTTTTTCTTTAATTGCAAATTCCAGCCCATTTTCCCATTGACAGGAATCTCATTAACGCAAAAATCCCGATGGGAGTCTTGCTTCCACCGGGACTTAAGTGAGTTAAATTAGAATTTAAAAACAAGTCTGTTCGTGTGATTTGATTACCACAGTCTTCCAGACGCAGCTGTGCCTTTGACATCGTTACCCATTACAGGAGCACCATCACCAGCAACGCTGGTACCGCTTGCATCAGGTAATTGCATGAGCGTTTGTGCTAATGACAAAGGTCTTGTTTTTGGACATACGTAAGCTTTCTTCATTTTATATAAAATTAAAAAAAGAAAAAATCAATAATTCATATTAACACTTCAATTAATCTCATCTTGTTGAGAACTATAAATGTCTTATTTTCGATGCAAAATTACATATTATTTTCTAACTACCAAAAAAATGTATAAAAAAATTTTGCTTATAATCTTAAAAAATGTAATTTTGCACATCAAACATTATTAATAATATATATATGGAATCAACTGAAAACAAAACTCACAGCCATTCGCATAGACATCATCATGGACAGCATCGTTCAGAAAATGTCTATGTTTACCAAGTAGAAACAAATGTAAGTAAGAATGTATTGAATTTGGCATTTACCGCCGCCGTGTTAGGACAGTTGCTTTTTTTCTTGGCAAATTTCAGCATTTCAGCGGTATTAGGGTCAGATGGCACATCTTTTGTGCTACTCGCTCATTTCTTGAGAACGGTTGGTGAAGGATTCTTGCTTTATTGTCTGATGAAGGGAATGGCTTCCTTGCGTTATCCTTTAAAACCCTATTTTATTGCTGCTATCTTTTTCTTTGTATTATTCCATGTAGTGACTTGTATCTGCTTATTGTTCAATTGGACTTCTTTCCTCGGTGACGCTGGCGTTTTTTTCTATATGGCTAATACCATTACGTATTTTGCATTAGGTTTTAAGCTTAAACAGAAATACCGTGATAGCATGGCTAAGTTGGGAGTTACCATGATGACATATATCATTTTATCCATGGCTTTAAGCCTTATCGGATTGAATGGTGCGAATATATATGCTGATTTGGCATGTATTGCAGTAGGGGTCTTTTATATCGTCACTCTTCGTGACAGGTTTGATGTGAATGATTATGACTTCTAATGAGAAATTGACATTACATCTTCTCAGGTCTGCTCTGTGGAATACAGATGCAGACTTGAGTCTTTTTAAGAAAGGAGTCGATTGGGGTGATATTCTTCGCATAGCAGAAAAGCAAGGAACAATATCCCTTGTTGCTTCTGCCATCCGTCGTTTGGAAGATTTAGGATTAGGGGAGGATATATTGCCGAATGAAATAATTAATAAATGTGTCACCCTTCAGTTCTCTGTTATACGGGTTACTAATTCTGTCATTCCTACGTTGAACAGTGTCGTAAATGTGCTTAAAGAGAAAGGCATCGAACCCATTTTATTGAAAGGCCAGGCCGTTGCTGCTTATTATTTCAAACCCGAATTTCGCTATTGTGGCGATATTGACTTGTACTTGGGCAAGGATTATGCAGATAAAGCATTTGCCATGTTAAAGGAATACAATCAGTTTGAGGATGACTCAAATGGCAATGAGAAACATGGCAATATGAGATGGCAGGGTATAGAGGTGGAGCTGCACCGCACAGCGATTGACCTTGTGGATACTAAGGACAACAAAGCATTGTATGAATGGACGGAAAAAGAACTCAATTCAGGCCACAACCGCCTCTTACGAATAGGAGAGATAGACGTTACAATACCCTCTGAATTATTTGATGCCATTTTTGTTATGCAGCATCTGTGGTGGCATTTTGTTAAAGGTGGCACTGGCATCCGCCAGTTCTGCGACTGGACGATGTGCCTTTATCAAGTGGCAGATTGCTTGGATAAGGAAGAATTGAAATCGCTTCTTCAACGTTTTGGTTTATTGGGAGTATGGAGGGCTTTCGGTCATGTGGCTGTAGATCAATTAGGTCTTCCACGGGAAAAATGTCCTTTGTATAGCAATAGAAAAAGATTCTTGGGTGAGAAATTGGCTTCCATCGCCATGGAGTATGGTAATTTTGGTCAAGAACAATACCAGCATATGGTCATAGACAGTGTGAAGAAGGGTGTTATTGTCCATAAATGGATGACGGCTGTCTATTTCAATAAATTGAAGTTTTGGTGTTTTCTTGCATCTCCTCGAGCTACATGGCCAGTTATAAAAGATTATTATAAAGACCTTTTTCTGCGTTATTTTGGGAAGGGATAATAAATTTTAATAATAAAAAACGCCGCCGAGGTTTGTTAAGGGCCTCGGCGGCGTTTTGTATTGGTAAGTCAATTTCGTTACTTTACTACGTATTTCTTGCCGTTCTGGATATAGATGCCCTTGGCTGGATTGTTGACCATACGTCCGCTCAAGTCGTAGGTCTTGCCGTCCTTGCCATTCTTCTCCACCACATTGCTGATGCCAGTATATGTCTCAGGGTCAACGAATGTGAGGTGGTAGACGTAGCGCTTGGTGTCGATTTCAAAGCACATGTCACCCTCTGTGCGGTAGCCATCTTCCACTTCCTCGTCGGAAATGATGTCGATGACATATCCGTCGCCCTCTTGAACGAAGAGCAGGTGGATTTGTCCGAGTTCATCGTATGCGCCATTGGCAATGTTGAATGACAAGCCGTTCTCCACGGGGTTGAATCCCTCGCCATAGAGTGATGTCTCTGCCATGCCTTTCAGTTTATATCCATCCATCAAGTTATCCACTGTGGTCTCCAATGCCGTGGCGGCTTTCTGCAAGTCAATGTCGATAACCATGTCAGCCATGTCAACGGGGAGGAGGATTGACTCTTCGCCTACCGTCTCGTAGTCGATAAGGTCTGCCACGAATTGCACGGTGAAGTTAATCTGAATCATCTTCTTCGTCTCGTCGTTTGCCATGAAGAGAGAAGCCTTGAACACATCACCCACGTTGTTGGCTCCAGGATATTGGAACAACTGGAACACGCCTGTTGCCTCGCCGCCAGACTGGAGCATGGAAATGCCTACGGGCGATTCGGAACTCCAAACAGAAGCATAGCCGTCTTTGCTCAACCAGAAGCCAGGCTTCGGGTCGCAGCTATACGCATCAGAATACTTGCTACCCGTGGTGGCAAAGGTGGAGTCGGCTGCATACAGTTTAGGATTGCGGATGCCAAGGAGTTCTTCAATCTGCTCAGTGGGCAAGGTATAGGTGTTTGATACTGAATAGTTAGAAGTGACCAAAGTTTGCACCAAAGCCGTACGGGTTGCCACGATGGTATAAAGGTCTTCGATGGCTTGCTTGTCAGTCACGGTCAACTGGATGCCGATTTGGTAATATGTACCGTTGTTCGAGTTGACGAGGTAAAGGTTGGCATTGCACACGTCGCCAATCTTCAGCGCACCATTGGGCATCTGTGCCACATTGAGGCTCGACACGTCGGTGTCTTCAACGGGGAGAACGTACATTGCAGCCGTGGATCCCCAAGAGCAGATCTGTCCGCCAGCATCTAACCAGTAGCCGCGCGACTCAGCAGTCATGTTGCCAGAGAGGTCGCCATTGTTGTCGATGGCCATGAAGCTTGCCTCGCTCAAAGCACATCCTAATCCTGTCTCGATTTCCTCTACGGGCAGGTAGATGGTCGTGGTATTATAACCAGTATTGATGGCTTGCGAGATCTCAAATTGCTTCTCGCCTACCTTCGTCATTTCATCCAAGCCTTTCCATTCGGGCTTCTCAAATGTCACATTTACGCGAATTCGGTAAGCCTTATCTCCATACATAATGTATACATTATTATATAATGTCTCATTTCCGCTTATATGGCCAGGATATTGTCCGAGGTTGAAGGCGAGAGAGTCATCCTCAATCTTGAATCCCTCTGTGAAGTACAAGCTCGATGCACCGTATCCGTCAGCAACCACCTCGTTGGGGATGTTGCCCGTTTCATCTTCTGACTGACGGCTATACCACCATCCCGGCGCACCTGCCGTGCTCTCGTTGGTCAGTGAGTCTAACTTTCCACCATAAGCATCGATGTGTGGAGTGTAAAGGATGTCGTCCAACACCTTGCCAAGCATATTCATTGTGATGCCGAATTTCTCTGCTATGCCGGGCAGTTCCATCTTCACGGCGGTTGCCTCGTAACCTTGCGTGGTCATGCGTGTCACGTCAACAGAGGCCTCACCGACGATGTTCAAGTCTTTTTCAATCACGGTGGCTGGCTCTGGGGCATCAATATCCTCCGTCGCGGTCATGGAGAGCGTCACGTTGAACGTGGCTTGCTTCTCGCCGTATTGCAGGACGAACTGCGCTGGGTATTGGTCTCCCTCCTTTGATACATCAGGGTATTGCCCCATCGTGATAACAAATTCGTCAGCCTCCACGTCCCATCCGATGGTGTTGAACCATGTCAGGCCTTCCGTGCCCCAAGGCTCGGCGATGCCTTCTGCCGTCACCCAGAAGCCGCCCTTGCCGCCCTGGGTGTAGTTGTTTTGCAGGGAATTGTCTTGTGGGTTTACGAGGAAGAACATGTCATTGGTGCCAGCCTCCCAAGCGTCAAGGGCTGCGGCGAGCGTGGCAGCATCGGTTTCCACCGTGGCGGCCACCTCCGACAGCTTGAAGCTAATGGCATTGGTGGTGAAGTTCTTTGCGGAGACTGGCAATTCAATAGTCCCCGTAAACTGCGCCTGTGCCGCCATTCCCGTGAACAGGCACATCACTGCTAAGAGCAGGTTTCTTAAATGAGTAGTAGTCATCATCATGTATAATAATTTTGAGTTAATAAATATTTCGTCAAATGTTTTCGCAAAACTATGAAAAAAATATATATGTTCCAAACAAATACGTTTAAAAAAGGTCTGTTTAGACGATATTTTCATCTTTTGGACGATATTTCCACAAATCATTTTCGCATTCATTTTTTTTGCTCTTTTAACAAGTTTTTTCTTAAAATATGTTTGTTGGAGACGAAAATATGCCGTATATTTGCCATCGTTTTTTAGTGTTGGGCTTTCCCAACACCCTTCGGATGGAAATTCGTAAACCAAAAATACACTACTTTTATGAAACAATCATGGTATTTATTGCCCGCATGGGCATGGGCGTGCATCGTCATGGGCGTTCCCCTTGGCGCACATGGGGCTGCCAAGGTCAACCTCGCCCGTGAGACGGTCAGCGTCTCCGCATCGTATTCATCCATCACCCATCCCGTGTCGCTCATCAACGACGGCAGCTCGGGAGCCGCCTCCTATTGGAGCAGTTACCAAGGACAAGGCCACTATGGGCAGTATGACTACGTGGAACTCAACTGGGATCGCCACAACGAAATCCTCCAATCCACCGTCTATTGGGCGGTGGCGGGCGACAGCATAGCCCTGCCCACCGATGCCTACCTTGCCTTTTGGGACGGGCATAACTGGGTGAAGGCACACACGCTCAATGCCGCCGACAAGCAAAACCGCTCCATCACTAACGACACACTCACCACCAACCGCCTCCGCATCTATATGAGGAGCGACGTGGCATGTGGCATCCGCGAGGTGCGCCTTGTGGGTTATCTCGGCGAGGTCTGCGCAGCCGCCTTGCTCGAAGGCGAGACTTTGTTGCCCTATCGTGGCGAGCCGATTGTTCTCGCGCCCAACCTGACGTTGCCCGGGGGCGAGGAGGAAGAGGCTATATGGAACTGGACTCTTCCCGATGGCACCACTGCCACCACGCCATCCATCACGGCCAACGCCCCCGGTGAGTATGCAGTCAGCTACCAACGCCCCTGCGGTAACATCACGAGCATGACATTCGTTGTCTACGACCCATCGGAGTCTTACCAATGGCCCGCCTATTCGCCCACATTATTCTATGATTACAGGAGCGAATACCCCAAACTGGACCCGCCCACCAAGTTCCTTCCCGAAAACAACAACCAGCGCGGCTACAAGGCTGACGGCTGGTGGGCTGTCGCCTGGGGGCCAAAGACGAGCCATTATGTCACGGAGACAGCCAAGGAAGGATTGCTGAAGAAGATGAACGAGGACTTTGCCTTCTTCCGCGACGAGATGGGCTGGCCGCCCGACAAGCGCGCCCGCAACGGCTATTATAGCACCGTCTATGTCTATGGCAGCGGACTCTATTCCGATGGTGAGGATTCTACAGCCCTCGGCGGCTGGCAGAGTGCCACGAGTTACAACGGCAGCAGTTGGCCGATGGTCTATCTGAGTTATTATCCCATCGCTTGCTTTGACCCCAAATTTACATACGATAGTTACCAGAAACGGAGCGTCAATGACCAGACTTACCAGCAAAACGCCTGTGTACATGAGGGCATTCATGCCATCTTTGCCGACCTTGAGGGGTGCAAGAATTCTGCTTGGTACCAGGAGGCGGGCAACACTTGGCTGCAAGGGGAGGCGGAATTGGTGAAGACGGGCAAAGACCCTGAGAGCATGGGATGGCTCAGTGCAGGCAACATGATAGCCCCTTTCATGCCGATAGAATGCTATTCCGGGTGGCTGCTCGACGACTCTTTTGGCGGTCCGAGTGCCGAGGGTGTCAATATGTACGGGTCATCGGGGCAGATTTGCACATGGCGCAAGTTGCTTGGCGGTGTGCAATACGGCGAGTTGTTCCCACATTTCGTGAGCGAAATCCTCGGTCGTGGCAGCATTCCATGGATATGGCGGTATTGTAAGAACCGTGTCCTCGAGGGCATGGCTGACTCCCTTGGCGACAGTCAGATGCGTCATCTCATCATGGAATACCGCTCTCGCCAGGCGATGATTGACGTGGGACAATGGAGCAAGGCTTGCAAGAAGTTGATCAATGACAATTGGTTGGGGAACATAGAGCAGGAATGGAGTCCTTATTGGAAGAAGGTCGAGCCTTGGAAAGTGACACCTTACGCCAACATGTACCCCTGCGACGAGGTAGACAGCGTAGGCTGGTGGAAGCCCGAATGGCGCACCACCCCGGGGTGGAGCGGTGCCAATCAGATACCTCTCCATGTCAATGGCAAGGCGGGCAACATGGTGAGCATCCACTTCAAGCCCCTCGGGCAGAACATGGTGTGCCAACTCTGCTACCGTGCCAAGAACGGTCATGTCTACTATTCGCGCCCCGTGGAGGGCGAGGGTGAGGTGGTCATGAAGCTTCAGGAGGCTCCTGCCAATGGCGTGGTGATAGCCGTGGTGTGCAACACCGACTATATATATAAAGGTGAGGCGACGCGCAAGGCGCATTACAACTACCACCTGAAGATGGGCGAGAATGTCTACCAGCCCGCCAAGGCGCAACTCAAGTGGTACGAGTATGCGCAGACCATCCGCGACACCGAGTTTATCACGGGCATTGAGACACCCGTCGAGGAGAGCGCGACATTTGCTGTCGTCCCTGCGAAGACCGTGGTGAGGGCAGGGGAGAGCATCCCTTTGCACATCGGGGCGGCCACCCAGTTGCAGGTGACGGTGCAATTGTTTAACACGAGTGGGCAACGGGTTTATTCCCAGAGCTTTATGCGCGATGGCGAATACCACCTTCCTTCCGCCTTGGTGCCAGGTATCTACATCCTCTATGCCGAGGATGGCGGGCAAAAGTCATCGTCAAAACTCATCGTCAAGTGATGATGGCGAGCCTTTCGGTGCCGCCTATAAGAGTCAAAGATATGAGTCCTGTTTATCAAATGCCCCATTTGGCAGGCGTACCACGGTTTGGTACGGTGAATGCCACGACGTGGTACGGGCCGTGCCAAACCGTGGTACGCCCAGTACCAAATGGTGGTATCGTTTTTGGTATTGGTGGAAATGGCTTGCCGTCCATGATGTTGGCGATTTTTTTTGCTGTTACCAAATCATTACGAATTATATATTCTTTTGAAAAAGTTTGCCCGAAAGAAAAAAAGATGTTATTTTTGCAAAATAATCTAAAAACCTAACGAGAAGCTTATCTGCATATACACATTATAATATATTATAAGCATGAAAAGTATCATACCTAAGAAAAGAGACTGTGTGGTCGCCCTCGCGGCATCGCTGATGCTCTCTGGGGCGGGGATGTTGCAGTCGTGCCAGACCGACGAGCTGACAGGTCAGCCGTCGTGGCTCGGCAACTCCATCTATGAACGCCTACAGGAGGATGGCAACTACACCTACACTTTGCGGCTCATCGATGACCTGAACCAGACATCGGTGTTAAGCCAGACGGGTAGTAAGACCTTGTTCGTGGCAGACGATAACGCCTACAACGAGTTCTTCAAGAGTAATTCATGGGGGGTGAGGAGGTACGAGGACCTCTCCGCAGCCCAAAAGAAACTGTTGCTCAACGCGGCGATGGTCAACAATGCCTACCTCGTGGAGCTGCTCTCCAACGTGAGTGGCAACCCGCCATCGGAGGGTGAATGTATGCGAAGGGAGACGGCCGTCTCCATTTACGACTCCGTCGCGAGGATTAAGCCTGATGAAATGCCCAACACACAGTATTGGGCCAAGTACAAGGACCACAAGGAAGGCATCGTCCTCTTGCGCGACAACACCTCGAAGCCGATGATTCACTTCCTGCCGGCTTACATGAAGCTCAACAAGATCACGGGCGAAGACCTGTCGATTCTTACCAATGGCGCCTCCAATTCTGTCACGGATGCGTGGGTGAATGGCAAGAAGATTACCGAGCGCGACATTGCCTGCAAGAATGGATACATCCACAAGGTGGACGGCGTGATGACCTCCTCCGACAACATGGCGGGCATCATCCACAGCCATGCCAACATGTCGCTGTTCGGCAGCTTGCTCGACAGGTACAGCGCACCCTATTACAACGAGGCGGCAACCAAGGAGTACAATCGTCTGTACAACAACAACGACTCCGTTTTCGTGATGCGCTACTTCTCCAGCACATCGGCTACGGGCGACTTGAGTGCCGGTCCCGATGGCGACTTGGTGGACGCACAGCTCAGTTTCGACCCGGGATGGAACCAGTACATGTATTCCAACACCGCCGGGCGCGACCTCCATTATGATGCCGGTGCCATGCTCGTGCCTACCAATGAAGCTCTCGACTATTGGTGGAACCATGATGGAAAGGCTCTGCAAGACATGTATGGGAAGTGGGAAAACGTTCCTTTGAAGGTGTTGGCGCAGATGATGAACATCAATATGATCAACACGTTCTCCGAGACGGTGCCCTCCAAGTTCGACTATATCGTGGATAACACCACCAAGGTGTCGCTCGGCATCACTGCCAACGACGTGGACAGTTGCTTCATGGGATGCAACGGAGTGGTTTACCTAATTAATAAGGTGTTCTCGCCGGCGGCCTATTCATCGGTTTCCTTCCCCGCATTGATTAACGAGAACATCATGAATGTCATCTACTGGGGTATTGAAAACCTCAATTTCGAGCCTTACCTCAACTCCATGGACTCCTATTATAGCTTCTTTATCCCAACCAACACGGCGATGTTGCGCTATGTAGACCCATGTTCATTCAAATCTTCCGTTTCCATCCTCTATGAGTTCTATTACGATACCGATGCCAAGACTGTCAAGGCACACCGCTATGGGTATGACCTCGCCACGCAGGAAATCCAGACAGGTACGTCGCTGAGCGATGCCACATCTGAGGAAGTGTCCAACCGACTGACCGACCTGCTCAACAGTTTGATCATCGTGGGCAATGTGGAGGATGGACATACCTACTATAAGAGTAAGGGTGGCAGCCCCGTTATGGTGTCTAACTCTGGTCAGGAGGGCGTGATGACCGTCTACGGTGGCTTGCAAATAGAGACCAACACGCCTATCACCGTCACCACCATCTACGACCAGTCGCAAACGGGTAATGGTAAATCGTACGTGGTGAACGACCAGATGCCGCTCACCAGCAAGCGTTCCACCTATTCCATCTTGAAGGATAACCCCGAGTACAGCAAGTTCTATGAGCTTTTGTTCGGCAGCAAGCTGCTCTCCACGCGCCTTTCGTCAAGGTACAATTGTATAGACTACAACGTCAACCTCTTTGATGCGTACAACTATACGGTGTATGTACCCACCAACGATGTCATAGAGAAGTTGCAGGCAGACGGCATATTACCCGACTGGGGCGACTATGACGACCTCACGGCAGAACAATTCGATGGCGATGCCGCGTTGCTGAAGAAGGCGCAGACCATCGTTTCCGACCGCATCTCCAACTTCTTGCGCTATCACATCCAAGACAATTCCGTGTTCATAGGCGGTGAGCCATTGAGCAGCGTGAAATATGAGACGTCAAAGCTGAACCCCCTCAACAGCCGCTTCTTCAGCCTCACGGTGTCTGCCGATGACGATAGGATGACCATCACAGACCAGTTGGGCAACGTGCGTAACGTGGTGAAGACAGGTGGCTTGTACAACCAGATCGGGCGTGAGTACTGGATCCAGACCTCTGGCCAGACAAACTTGATATATAATGCCTCGGATGTCGTGGTGCATCAGATTGACGGTGCGCTCTTTTATGACAATGACCAGTTGACATCCTGGAGGGATGAGGTAAACGCTTTGAATACAACCAACGACGCTAAAGGGAGGAGAAAATGATTATGAATGGCTCCATTAAATATTTCGTTTTGATGCTACTTTGCACGGTAGCACTGGGTGCCTCGGCACAGATAACAGCCATCCACGGTACCGTCACCGATGAGTTCGGCGAGCTGACGGGTGCCTCCGTCTGCGAGGTTGACGGGAGTGGACGTATCATCGAGGCGACCGTGACCGACATCAACGGTAACTTCTCGATGAAGATCAGCAATCCCAAGGACAAGGTGCGTTTCAGCTACGTGGGATTCAAGACCATCACCCTGCCCATCGACCGCGAGGAGTATGAGGTGAAGATGAAGTCGGAGACCAACCTCAAGGAGGTGACTGTCGTTGCCAAGCGCCGTCTCAATGGAGGTGGTCTTGCCATTCCCGAAAGAGAGATTTCGTTCGCCACACAGACCATTGACACCAAGGAGTTTGAGGGACTGGGTATGAACACCATCGACGAGGCGTTGCAAGGTCGTATTGCCGGTCTCGATATCGTGTCTGTTTCCGGTAACTTGGGAGCGGGAACGACCATGCGCTTGCGCGGTGCGTCGTCTATCAGTACCCTGACAAGTTCCAATCCCTTGATTGTCGTCAATGGCAACACGTGGAACGTGGATATGACCAACTTCGATGTCAGCAACGCCAACGACGAGCAGTTTGCGCAGTTACTCAACGTCAACCCCGAGGACATCGCCAGCATCACCGTGTTGAAGGATGCCGCCGCCACCGCCATCTGGGGTTCGCAGGGTGCCAATGGTGTGATTGAGATCACCACCAAGCGTGGTACACGTGGCAAGCCGAAACTCACGTATTCGCTCCGCCTGACGGGAACGTACCAGCCAGAGGGCTACAAGATGCTTAACGGAGACGACTATACGATGCTCCTCAAGGAGGCATACTTCAATCCCGAGCAGAATGATGGTGCATCCAACATCCGCGAGTTGAACTATGACCCCACGTTCTCTGAGTATGAGCAATACAACAACAATACCGACTGGCTCGATGCCGTGACACAATGGGGTTTGCGACAGAACCATTACTTGGCGATTACCGGTGGTGGAGAGAAAGCTACTTTCCGTATCTCTGGTGGTTATGACCATGAGACGGGCTCGGTCATCAAGCAGCAGCTCGACCGTTTCGCCACGCGTGTTGCCCTCGACTACTATGTGAGCGACCGCATTAAGATTTCCACCAACTTCTCTTTGACGTACACCAAGAACAAGCGCAATTCAGACAACCTCCTCTCGTTGGCTTACAAGAAGATGCCTAATATGAGCATCTACGAGCAAGACCCGTTGACCGGCCAGGACACTGACAAGTATTACACGATGTTGCAGACAGGGTCAAGCCAGTTCAATGACGACCAAAAGGGTTATGTCAACCCCGTTGCCAGTGCCAATCTCGCCAAGAACGACGACCGCACGTATGACATCTCGCCGGAGTTTGTCATCAACTATCGCCTCCTTGGCATGGATGAGCAGCATACTCGCCTTGACTGGGATGGTCGTGTGTACATGAATATCTTTAATGAATATGTGGACCAGTTCTATCCACAGGAACTGAAGACCGTGTCTTGGAACAATGGCGTGAACACCTCCTATATGGGAAGTACCAAGAGCGTGGCATTCAACACGAAACAGACCCTGACCTTCTATCCCTATTTCCGCAACGAGAAGCACAAGCTGTCGATGCTCGGACGTTTCGAGTTGACATCGGGTAGCTCTACGGGACAAGGTACCAATGGCAAGGGATTGCCCTCGGGCGGTCCGTCAAGTCCTGATGCAGGAGGTATCATCACGGGACTCAACTCCAATTTCAGCCAGTGGCGTTCGATGTACTACACCTTCTCGGCACACTATGCGTATGACTCCAAGTATATGTTCGACGTATCGGTACGTGCAGACGGTACGACCAAGTTCGGCCCCGACCGCCGCTGGGGTTACTTCCCCGCCGTGTCGGCACGTTGGAACATTGCCGACGAGCCGTTCATGAACTTCACCGACAAGTGGCTTTACATGTGGTCGTTGCGTGCCAGCTGGGGTATGGTGGGTAACCAGCCTAATACCGATTATCTCTATGAGAGTAAGTACGGCTCCACCTCGCGCTACATCGACATGGCAGCCATGAAGCCTAATAACATCCGACTGACTGACCTGCGCTGGGAGACTACCTCCACTTACGACGTGGGTATGGACTTCGGATTCTTCGACAACCGCCTGCAGTTGACAATGGAGTGGTACCATGCCACCCGCCGCGACATGTTGATGCCCTCGGTGCGCATCCCCTCCAACTCCGGTTTCTATAACCTGGCTTACAGGAACGTGGGGTCTATGCGCAACATTGGTTGGGAATTCAACATCAACACCAACAAGCTTGTCCAGGCAGGAGACTTCTATATGGACATCAATGCCACGTTTGGCAACAACTCGAATGAGATCCTGACGATGGACGAGACGGTATTGGAGTCGCTTAATTCAGACTTCTATTTCGGCAACCGCGAGGTATTGCAGCGCGTGCAGTTGCACAATCCCTTCGGTGCCATCTATGGTTTCCGTTACAAGGGTGTCTATGAATACCAGTATGAGACGTTCAAGGACATGACAGATGCCGAGCGGCAGCAGTTCCTCGCAGAGGGACACACCGCACCAGTTGCCCAAACCGCTGACGGCAAGATTATCTATGATGACAATGGAGACCCCGTGCGCATGATGTATGCCTACACCAACGACGGCACGGGAAAGAACTATAAGTTCAAGGGTGGTGATGCCGTCTATGAGGATATCAACAATGACGGCAACATCAATGCCCTTGACATAGTCTACCTCGGTAGTTCCCTTCCCAAGTTGACGGGTGGTTTTGGTTTCACGTTTAATTACAAGCGTTGGAAGTTGAACACGCAGTTCAACTACCGTGTGGGTAACAAGATCCTCAACTTGGCACGTCTTGACGCGGAGGCCATGATTAGTAACAACAACCAAAGCCAGGCTGTGAACTACCGTTGGCGCAAGGAGGGTGACATCACTACTATCCCCAGGGCGATGTATGGCAGCGAGTCCAACTTCAACACGTTGGTGAGCGACCGCTTTGTGGAGAATGGTTCGTTCCTCCGCCTCAATTATTTGCAGCTCTCTTATTCTTTCGATCCTAAGTTTGTCAAGAAGTACATCGGCATCAACAGGCTCAGTTTCTATGCCAGTGCCAACAACTTGTTCATCTTGACCAAGTACATGGGTGTGGACCCGGAGGTCGGCTACGGTGGGTATGGTGCCGCCGTGGACAACGGACAGACCCCACGCGCCAAATCTTATACGCTTGGTATCACTGTTGACTTTTAATTAATGTGTAAGAATATGAAACTTCAGAATAATATCATCAATATGGGCCTTGCCCTCCTGATAGGCGCATCGGTCAGCTCATGTTCCGACTTCTTAGAGATCGAGCCTCTTAACGACATCGTGTTGGAGAAGTTCTGGAACGAGGAGAGCGATGTCGAGAACATCGTGGCGGGATGCTATTCCGCCTTGCAGACGCAAGTCGTCGTAGACCGCATGATGGCTTGGGGTGAGTTCCGTTCCGACAATGTGGTGGGCGGCACCAATATCCAGAATGACGCCAGCCTGCAAAACATCTTCAAGGAGAACCTCAATGCCAGCAACGCTTACACTTCATGGGGTGAGTTCTATGATGTGATAAACCGATGCAACACGGTCATCTATTATGCACCAACGGTGGCAGAGAAAGACCCTAACTTCACTCAGTCAGAGCTATCTGCAACCGTTGCCGAGGTGTCTGCCCTGCGCGACCTCTGCTATTTCTATCTGATTCGTGCATTCCGTGACGTGCCATATACCACCGTTCCATACCTCGACGATACACAGAAGATGGACCAGCCGGCAGTTAAGTTTGACTTGGTGCTCGACAGCTTAATCATGGACTTGGAGAAAGTGCAAGATGATGCGTTGAAGAAATATCCCGAGACCAAGACTTATTACCAAAAGGGGCGTATCACGCAAGATGCCATCCATGCGATGCTTTGTGAGATGTATCTCTGGAAACAAGACTACACCAATTCTGTGAAATATGCCAACATGGTGATAGAGTCGTTGACCAAAGACTATGAGGACAGGCTCAGTAGGCGGGGAGGCTCAATCTCCAGTACCGAACAGTTGATAGATGGTTACCCACTCATTAGCGACAAGCCTACTTCGGGAAATACCTACGGCGATGCTTTCAATAGCATATTTGAGACAGGTAATAGCCGTGAGAGCATATTGGAGTTGATCTACATGAACGATGACAACATGTTGTCGAATGCTGCCGTCAGTGTGAGATATGGCAATAGCAGGACTTTCCCTGGCTTTGTGAAGCCCGCTGACTTCATCGGCTCCGACGTGAAAGACGAATTGTTTGCCGTTTACTTGACGAAGTATGATACCCGTTCATACGAGAATGTCCAAGCCATCGGCTCCTCAGACTATGGTATTAATAAATATGTGTCATCTGCTTACCTCGATGTGTCAAGTTCTGACTATAAGACTTCATACGGGTCGAGGGCAGCCGAGGGCTATTGCCATTCCAATTGGATATTGTATCGCCTTACCGACGTGATGCTGATGAAGGCAGAGGCTTTGGTGCAGATGGTCAATAGTGACGACACTACTGCCATAGGAAAACAAAACAACGATAGCCTCCTCGTACAGGCTTACAACATCGTGAACACCATCAACAAGCGTTCCAATTGCGCCACGTCCAATCAAGACATCAAGTACGACTCCTACAGCAGCAAGAACCAGATGGCCAATCTCGTGATGGACGAGCGGCAGAGGGAGTTGATGTTTGAAGGCAAGAGATGGTTTGACCTCGTGCGCCGTTCTCTTCGCGACGGTAACACCAACTACTTGATATCAGCCGTGATGCGGAAGGGCTCAGACAATGCCAGTGTCACACAGAGTAAACTGGCGAGGATGGATGCCATCTTCTGGCCATACAACAAGGATGAGTTGAAGGTGAATTCCAGCCTGACGCAGAATCCAGCCTTCGGCAGTGGCGAGAATAACTCTTATTCCAAGAATTAGTATCATGACAAATATACTGACGAATGAAAGGAAACATGAATATGAAGAAGTTTAAATATTGTTTGATGACGGCACTCGTTGCCTGTTCGCTCGGTATGATGACGGGATGTAGTGATGAGCCAGACGCGTCCAATTACTACACGTTTACGGGTGAGATGATGAGTGAGTATCTCAAGAACCATAGCGAGTTCAGCGAATTCACCGCCATCGTGGAGCGTGCCGAGATGATGGACTTGCTCTCCGCCTACGGTCATTATACCTGTTTTGCCCCGACCAACGAGGCTTTCGAGAGATATTACCAGAAACGGGGCATCAGGTCGATTGACGACTTGACGGATGCCGACTGTGATACCATTGCCCGTACCCACCTCGTGGGTAACATGTATGCCACCTCGGAGATGAACGATGGCGTGTTGACAACCGCCAACATGAACCGCCGTTACATCGAGGTGTCGCACGACTTGGATAGCGATAGCAATGCCGTGGTGTTCCTCAACCGCTCAGCACACATCATTTTCACCATGCAGGACGACTCCGTGGAGAATGGCATCATGCAGCCCGTGACGGAGGTGCTGGAGAGCAGCAACCGCATGTTGCCCGACGTGATGCGTTCCAATCCGAGAATCTCCCTGTTCTTCTCTGCCCTTGTGGCGACGGGGTTGGTGGATTCGTTGTATAAGTACCGCGATGACGATTATAACGCAAAAGACTACCCACGCTACAAGTACACGTCGCATGTGAACAAGGAGACGGCGACCGCGCCCGACGAGAAGAAGTATGGGTTCACGGCTTTCGTGCCGACGGACTCGGTATTAAATACCCTGTACGGCATCACCAACTTAGAGCAGCTATACCAAAAGGCTTGCGAGATTTATGATGCCACCTATCCCGAGGATGCCAGTTCTGAAGCCCATGACTATGCCAACTTAACGGACAGGAGGAACCCTTTGAACCGCTTTGTTGCTTATCATATCCTTGAACGTGACGTAAAGGGCTGGAACTATCTCACCCCATTGAACGACATCGGTATCATCACGACGTTGATGAACCCCGTAGATTGGTATGAGACGATGCTGCCGCACACCATGATGAAGTTTGAGAGGCTGACCGTCCGTAAGTTCGCGGGGACGAGTACGGTAGGGCAGCGGTACATCAACCGCCGCTACGACGACGACTATCAGATTCTCGGTACCCAGGTGCAGCGTTCCATCGAGAAGGAATACACGCAGGATGCCCTCAATGGCCGCTACTTCTATATTGACGACATCGTGGCATTTAGCGAGACCACCCGTGACATCGTGGATAACTGCCGCATCCGCATGGACTTCTCTACTATCTTCCCCGAGTTGATGACCAATGACATCCGCCAAAACGGTAACCCGAAATACCAAGACCCGGACTATGACGAGACAGCCAAGTATGGGCGGAACTATTATTTCCCCGACGGTTACCTGAAGAACGTGAAGTGTGCGGGTTATTTCATCTATCGCCGTCCACATGACTATTATGACTGTTATGAGGGAGACGAGATGAACCTCTTTGGCAACTACGACATCACCTTCAAGATTCCTCCAGTGCCATACGAGGGCGAGTGGCAGGTGCGTATGGGATATGCACAAGAGCCGACGCGTGGTATCGCACAGGTCTATTTTGATGGTAAGCCGCAAGGAATCCCCCTTGACATGACAATTGCGCTCAACGACGCGTCTATCTTGGGCTCTTCATGGGTGAGCGACTATACCAGCATGACGACCACTCAGCTCTCTGAAGACCAGAAGACCTTGAAGAACAAGGGCTATTATCGCGGAGCAGCAGGAGGTTATCGTTACAACGGAGCGGGCGGAACGACGACGACAGTGTTTGCCACGCAGACGCAGACATTCCGTATCGTGCTCTGTACGGTACACATGGATCCTAACCAAGATCATTTCCTTCGCATCCGTAGCGTCTCCTCCAAGATGGGTAATGACAATGAATTCATGCTTGACTATCTTGAGTTGGTACCCAAGAGCATCTATGGTGTGACCGACGAGGGACAGATTGAGGACATGCTTTAATGTAGGAAGTGAAGTTTAATTCTAAAAGAATCAGACAAGATGAAAATGAAGAATCTATATATTAAACAGATGGTTTTCGCCGCTGTGGCTACGGCACTGCTCTGCAATGCTTGTAGCGATGAGTGGAATGACCACTATGACATGAATGATGCGTCGATGGTGAATAATGGTACCCTGTGGAACGCCATCACCGCTGACGGCAACTTGAGCAACTTTGCCAGGGTCGTAGAGGGTTGTGGCTATAGTGCTATCCTCAATGGCAGTCAGACGTTCTCGGTTTTCGCACCCACGAATGACCGCCTTACCTCTGACCAGGCAGACAGCCTGATAGCATCGTTCAATACACAGAAAGCCAATGGGGTGAGCAGTGATGACAATACTGTTGTGAGGCAGTTCCTGCAAAATCACATCTCCCTGTACAAGCATCCCGTGTCGAGCTTGACCAACGACTCCATTATGTTGATGAATGGCAAGTATGCAGTGTTGACACCCAATGCCATTGACGGCATGAACTTCCTGTCGAAGAACACGCTTTATAGCAATGGAGTGTTGTTCACCCTTGGAGACCAAATCAAGTATTTCCCCAATGTCTTTGAATATTTGGGCATTGACAATGAACTTGATAGTGTGTATAACTTCATCAACAGTTATAGCGAATATGTGTTCCAGCCTTCGATGAGCGTACCCGGTGGTATTGTTGATGGACGGACGGTTTACTTGGATTCCGTGACGGTGTTGAACAATATCCTTTTCAATGCGCTCGGTGAAATCAATTCCGAGGATAGTACGTATTGGATGGTGGCACCCGTCAATGATGAGTGGAACAAGTTGGTGAGTGAATATACCGACTATTTCAACTATGCCACGAATGTTGCCAAGTACGACTCCATGCAGTATGCCAATGCACGATTGGCGATAGTGAGAGGAACTATCTTCAGCAGGACAGAGAACCCCGATGAGGCTTTCAATGACTCGGCCGTCTCCACCTCCGCCTTGAGCTATACCACTCGCCGCTTGTTGGAAGAAGACCCTTATTACATCTTCTATAAGCCATTTGCATCGGGAAACATCTTTGACGGTACAGAAGACATCGTTTGCAGCAATGGTCATGTGCGCAAGGCCAAAACCTTGAACATTGATAACCGTAACACTTTCCTCCAGACCATCAAGGTGGAGGCAGAGTCGGTGCTTTACCAGGATACCATCCAGGATGCGGAAGAGCCATTGACCGTGCGTAGGGTGACAGCCGACAATCCTTTCTATGATAAGATTTCGGGTAACGCCTTTGTGGACGTGACTCCTAAGACGTCTTCCACGAATCCCCTGGTGCGGTTTAACATTCCCAATGTCCTCTCGAATGTGGGTTATGACATTTATGCCGTGATGGCTCCTTACGCAGCCTACGATACGTTGGCAACGCATCAGCAACGCCTTCCCAATGCTTTCCGCCCGCTCTTCAGGGTAACCGATAAAAACGGAAAGATGGGTGATAGGACAATCAATAAGACCTATAATACCGTTGCCGATGAGAATGGTGAGACGAATGTGGTCGATACGGTGTTGTTACAGAGTAATTATACGTTCCCTACTTGTTCCTACGGTCTTTCTGAACCGCAGTTGAAGTTGCAAATCAGAAGTACGGTGACAAGTAGACAGACTTCCACATATTCTCGTACCTTGCACATTGACTGCTTCCTGTTCGTGCCGCATGTGGAGGCGACAGAGCCTGATAATGCCAAGAGAAATAACCAATAACCCTTTAGAACTTATACGCAATGAAAAAATATGTAATATTTTGCCTGTCTCTCCTCATGCTCGGCACGACTACTGTCGTGGCGCAGGACGATGAGACCGAAGAGCTGGAAGTAAGAAGACCAGTGAAGCCGACGGCAGTGAAAAAACAATATCCAACACGTGTAGTCAAGGGTCGTGTCATCAACGGTACGTCCAAGAACCCCATATCGGGTGCCATGGTACGTGTTGGCGAGGTGGAAGGCTATAGTGCCTTGACCCATAGCGATGGCACGTATGAAATCAAGGTTCCCCTCTTTGCCACCTCTCTTGACATCTCCGCACCTGACATGAATATGTCGAAGGTGGGTCTTGTCAAGGACGAGCAGCAGCGCGAGGTTGCTCTTTACCCCATCACCTTCAATTCCGAATACCGGCAGGGAACTAACGTGGGTGCGGATGCCTATACTACAGACTTCCGTTATTCCAATGCCGTGACCATTGAGGATGAGATACAGAAACGCTTGGGTGCTGACGTGCATACCGTTTTGCGCAATGGTACGTCGGGCATCGGTGGTGTGATGTTTATGAATGGTGTCAATTCGCTCAACATCAATGCACAGCCGCTCATCGTTGTGGATGGTGTGATCTTCGACCAACAGTACGGTCGCACCGTGTTGCATGAGGGGTTCTATAATGACATCCTTGCCAACATCAGTCCCACTGACATCGAGAATGTCACGGTGATGCGCAATGGAACGGCTCTTTATGGTGCTAAGGGAGCGAATGGCGTGATTCTTATTACCACACGCCGCAACCATAGCATGGCGACACGCATTACGGCCAGTATCTCTGCCGGCGTGACATTGGAGCCGAAATTCATTGATGTGATGAATGCCACGCAATACAAGAGTTATGCTTCCGATATGTTGCAGAGCGTTGACACAAAGATTCATGACTTCAAGTTCCTTAACGAGGATCCTTCCTATTATTATTATCCGATGTATCACAACAACACCGATTGGAAGGATTTGGTGTATCGTACTGCCGTGACGCAAAACTACAGCATCAATGTAGAGGGTGGTGACGACGTGGCCGACTACAACTTGTCGCTCGGCTATGTGAAGAACCAAAGTGTGTTGGAGTACAATAACCACAGCCGACTGAATATCCGTTTCAATGCGGATATCAACTTGACGGAGAAGTTCAGTGTGCGTTTTGATGCCTCCTTTGCTAACCAGACACGCAACATCCGCAACGATGGCGCCCCTGAGAACTATGTGGAAGGTACCCCCACCTCGCCCGCATTCCTCGCGTACGCCAAGAGTCCGATGCTGAGTCCATACACTTATGCCAACGGCGTGTTGTCTGATAGTTATATCGACATCACCGACGAGAGCTATCTTGATGAGGCTTTGACCGAATACTCTAACTATAACTATAAGTTGGCAAACCCACTTGCCGTCAATGAATATAGTGAGGCTGAGAACAAGAACCGTTTTGAGAACTCGATGGTTAATCTCTCTGTGACACCGAAGTTCCAGTTCAATTCGCATCTGTCGTTGAGCGAGCATTTTAGTTACAACCTCGTGAACACGAATGAGAAATTCTATATTCCCATTAATGGTGTACCCAGTTACTATGTGTCGAGTGTAAATGCCTATCGAGAGAATGAGGTTCGCTCGTTGGCTGCCAAGCAGAATTCCGTGATGAGCGATACAAGAATCGATTGGCACAACCGCTATGCTGCACATGCCATCCATCTCTTTGGTGGTGTGCGCATCAATTGGGAAGGCTATACGCTCAATTCCCAGTTGGGTTACAATACGGGTAACGACAAGACTCCGTTCATGAGTTCTGGGTTGCTTAATGCACAGACCACAGGTATCAACGATAACTGGAATTCCATCGCTTGGTATGCACAAGCAGGGTATAACTATCTCCAGCGTTATTATCTGCAAGCAAACTTAACGGCAGAGTCATCGTCTCGCTTTGGCGAGGATGCCGACAACTCCCTCAAATTGTTCGATGCCGCTTGGGGTATATTCCCAGGTGTACAGGCAGCTTGGGTGGTGAGTAACGAGCCTTGGTTTGCAGGTGTCAAAGGCGTAGATTACTTGCGCCTGAATGTTGGTTATGACATCAGCGGTAACGATGACCTCGATTATTATGCCGCACGTAGCTATTTCCGTGCCAGCAGATTCTTGGATGACATTTCCGGGTTGTCTTTCGACAATATCGGTAATACCAACCTGCAATG
This sequence comes from Prevotella sp., assembly GCA_017428055.1. Classification (GTDB taxonomy): domain Bacteria; phylum Bacteroidota; class Bacteroidia; order Bacteroidales; family Bacteroidaceae; genus Prevotella. Next base: position 21,862 of record JAFRRN010000091.1, on the reverse strand, counting down.
GGAAACCACACGGCGATTTAGCGCAGGCTTTGAGACCAATGTCATTAACAATCGTCTCAACGTGAAGTTCAATTATTTCAATAGCACCACCGACCATCTCCTTACCTTCCAGACTCTGGGTTTCCTCTCTGGCTTGGAACGTAATTGGAGCAATGGTGGCAAGATGAAGAACGAGGGTTTTGATGTGACAGCAATTGCCAAAGTTCTTTCCTTGAAAAACTTCCAATGGGAATTGGGTGCCAGTATGGGACATTATGTCAACAAGATTAAGAGTCTCGCCAATAGCGATGGCTACTTCGAGACAACAGTCTATGGTGCTAACATCCGTACGGAGGTGGGTCATTCTGCCAATATGTTCTATGGATACAAGGTGGTGAAAGATGACTTGAGTCCAGAGGGCGTATTCACGACAAGTGAGAATGCCAATGCTGCCAGCCTGTTCTTGATGGGAGAGAATGGCATTGACAAAAACTATTTCAAGGCAGGTGACATACACTTTGAGGATCGTAATGGAGATAACCAAATCACTGAGGCCGACATGACTTTCATTGGTGACCCCAATCCAGACATCTACGGTAACATCTTTACGTCTTTGTCTTACAAGCGGTTTAAACTCGATGTCAACTTCAATTATTGCCTTGGCAATGATGTATATAATTATATGAGAAACCAATTGGAGAGTGGAAGCCGTTTCATGAACCAGACCACTGCCATGACAAGGGCTTGGCAGACGGAGGGACAAGTCACGGATATCCCTAAAGTGACATTCCAAGACCCCATGGGTAACAGCCGTTTCAGCGACCGATGGATTGAGGATGGTAGCTATCTCCGTCTCAAGACGGTGACGTTGAGTTACAACCTCCCCGTTCATTCTACCTATTTCCAGGGCTTCCAATTCTGGATTCAAGGCAACAATCTGTTGACTTTCACCAAATATCTTGGCTCCGACCCTGAGTTCTCCATGACTTCAAGTGTCCTCGGACAGGGTATCGACCTTGGTCAACTCCCACAATGCCGTAGTATCGTTGCTGGTATCAAGATCAACCTCTAATGGCGTTTTGCAACAATGAATATTGAATGACAAACTATGATTTATAAAAGTATGAAACGAAATATATTCAAGGCATTCCCCGCTATAGCCATGATGCTCCTGTTAGCATCGTGTAGTGACTTCTTTGATCAAGAGTCCGACCATGTGATTTATGCCGACAAGGGACACTTAGGCAATGCCACCGATACGATTTATTCCGTTACGGGCATCATGAACAAGTTGCAAGTCATTTCCGACCGCACCATTCTCCTTGGAGAGGTGCGCGGAGACTTGATGGATATAAACGACTATACCCCTGCCGACTTGCGCGATGTGGCTCGTTTTGATATCGGCGATAACAATGCTTATAACTCCCCACGTGACTATTATGCCGTCATCAACAACTGCAATTATTTCATTGCAAATGCTGACACGGCATTGAAGAATAACCGTAATGAATACATTTTCATGAGAGAATATGCGGCTGTCAAGGCATTCCGTGCTTGGACTTATCTGCAATTGGTACTCAACTATGGGCAGGTGCCATTCGTTACCGAGCCCATCCTCTCCAATGCCGATGCGAATAAGGATTATCCCATGAAGGGTATTCAAGAAGTATGTGACTATTTCATCAGTGATATTGAGAAGTATGCCACAATAGAAACACCCCGTTATGGCACAATCCGCAGCAATGACTCCCGTTTCTTTTACTTCCCCATCTATATCCTTTTGGGTGACTTAAACTTATGGGCAGGGCATTACAAGGAGGCTGCACTCAACTATTATCGCTATCTTTCCACACGTAACGGCACCAATTCCGCATATCCTATTTCAACCAATAGCGTTTCATGGTCAGCCAATGACTCGCATTGGAGGAATACATCTGATGGTTGGAGTTACAATAGTTTTTCATCAGAGACCTATAATAATTATTCTGAGTTGATAACTATGATACCAGGCGACTCCATCCCGTCGGAAGGTAATTATAGCGAGTTGCGCAACATCTTTAATGGTCTCAATAATGAAGACCATGCCATGTTGAAACCCTCACAATACATGTTCGACCTGTCTGCTGCCCAGCCTTATTGCTATCTTACGGTTTCCAACGATGTAGTGTATGCACCACAAGGGTTGGATGACTTCCAGACGGGTGATCTCCGTTTGAGTTCTGTGTACAATAAGTACAGGGTGAGTGGTTCGGGTAACGTCATCATCATCTCTCGTAATAGCAATGAGGACAACTATTACATCTCGAAATATGCCACTCGCAATGTGCATATCTATCGCCGCACGATGGTTTACCTGCGCATGGCAGAGGCATTGAATCGTGCAGGTTATCCTCGTTTCGCATTCGAGATATTGAAGAATGGTGTTAATAACAGGCAGATTGAGAACGAGGTGATTCCTTATTATACTGCTGATAGCACGTGGATTCGCCAGTTCGACTTCCCCAATACAGACTATGTCCTTCGGACACGTGGTAACTTAACGACAGAAAACACCATGGGTATCCACTCGCATGGTAGCGGTTGGTCATCGTTCAATGAATACTATGTGTTACCTGATGACACGTTGATAACCGACTCTCTCATGCGCCGTGATTACCAGATAGAGAAGGTGGAAGACCTCATCATGGACGAGGAAGCCTTGGAGTTTGCTTTCGAGGGTTACCGTTTCTATGACCTCATGCGTGTTGCCTTGCGCCGCAATGATCCCTCTTATCTTGCCAACCGTGTCTATATGCGCCGTGGCACAGACAAGGTGGATGAGGTCAAGGCTTTCATCGGTCGCGACTTGAACGACACGCGTAACTGGTATCTCAATTGGAATGACCAAATCGGCTTAGGCTATTGATGGGTCGCTATGGTTTAACAGGCACGGATTTCACGGACACCCCGTGTCATCCGTGCTTTTTTTCTTAAACAAACGCTTATTCTATGATACGAAACATCCTGTCCATCATACTCATTTCCCTGCCGCTTTTTCTTGTGGCACAGAAACGAATCTTCATCCCCGAGGACATGCAGGGGATGGATCTTGACAACCCAGAAAGCAAATGGAGCTATGCCCGTTCCGCCCAAACCGACAATCTCATCTTCTTTTGGGAAAAAGGTTTTGGGAATGACCTCCAAAATCCTCCACAATTAGAGGGCAAGCCCATGCACTTCGACCTTGATAACCTAAAGAGCCGCGTAGAGAGTTTCTACCATTTCTTCCGTGACACACTCCAATTCTCATTGCCTGGTTCCAAGGCTGAACGTTACAAGATGATGGTCATGGTCAATTATTCCCTCGACGGCACGGCATACGGAGGAACGTATGACAATTTCATCGGTGCCCTGTGGGTGGCTCCCAACCGCATCCAAGACCGTAAGCTCAATTGCCTTGCGCATGAGTTGGGGCATAGCTTCCAGTTGCAGATCCCTGCCGATAGCGTTGGGGATGCCTGGGGAGGGAGCGGTTTCTATGAGATGACCTCGCAATGGATGCTGTGGCAAGTAAACCCCGACTGGGTGAAAGATGAACAATATCATTTCGATGCGTTCCGCAACTTGACCCATAAGGCCTATCTCCACATGGAGAATATTTACCATTCCCCTTACGTCATCGAGTGGTGGAGCGAGCTGCGGGGCAAGCCTTCCATTGCGCAACTCTATCGTGAGGGAAAGAAAGGAGAGGACCCTGTGATGACATATAAGCGAAAGTACCAACTCTCACAAGCAGACTTCTGTGATGAGATGTTCCGTGGATACCAGCATTTGGTCAATTTCGACTTCTCCCATGCTCGAAAGGAAACACGTCCATACGCTTGCACATTCTCTACTTTCTTGAACACAAAGGGCAAGAATAAGTTTGTTATTCCTAATCTTTACGCTCCAGAGAACTATGGCTTCAATGCCATCAAACTGTCTGTTCCTCAGGCAGGAGGCTCTGTTACCATACAATTCCAAGGACTGCTCAATGAGAAAGGCTACCATTATGAGCATCCCGAGAAGGCGGGTTGGCGGTATGGCTTTGTGGGCGTTACCGCCGATGACACCACTATTTATGGTGACATCCACCATGACATGATGGGCAAGGTGAAGTTTACGGCTCCGAAAGGACAACCATTGAAAGCCCTCTATTTCATCGTTATGGGTGCACCCACTGAGCATTGGATGAACCCGATGCCTTGGGGAGACCATCCTGAACCCGATGCCCAGTGGCCTTACCAACTCACGATTAAAGGTGCTTCCGTTATCAATTAGTCTTTTTCCATGAAGCGATCCCTCCTGTCCCTAACGTTTGTTTTATTACTGGTGACACCTCTCTTCGGAGTTACACGCCAAGGATTGCCGTTCCGCAACATCACGATGGAAGACGGATTGTTGGCTAATGGTGTCCGTAACATCGTTCAAGACCGCTATGGCTTCATCTGGTTTGGCACCGACAATGGCCTTTGCCGTTATGATGGTGTCACTATCCGGCCATTTCGCATCATGGATAATGGCACCAATCAATTTGTTTCTGCTTTAATGGCAGATACCGTAGGCTTGTATGTTGGTACGGACAAGGGGGTGTTTTTCTTCCATTTTCAGACAGAGCGGTTTGAACGTCTCGCGCCCGAAATCAATGTCACGGTACGAGGATTCTCCAAGGATCAAGACGGTAATGTGTGGATTTCCGTTGACGGAAGGTCAATATACTGCTATGTACCCAAGACGGGCAGCGTCAGCCGATATACCTCTCCTGCCGTCTCTGCCTCGATGACCATCGTCTATGCAGATGCCCAAAACCATGTATGGGCTATCGGAGGCAATGGCGAGGGCATGGTGGCACGGCTCAACAAGGTGCAAAATCGTTTTGAGACCATCCCTCTCCATTCCACTTTAGACGACTTTGGCTCTTATTCCATGTTGCAGATGAAAGATGGCACATTATGGCTCGGTACGTGGAATAATGGCTTGCTCCGTCTCAATGACGATGCCACTCTCGAACAGATGCTCAATCCAACGCTCACAGGCGTGGGGAGCCATATCCATTGTCTTTATGAACTTTCGCCTACAGAGTTGCTCATCGGGTGCGATGATGGTCTAATCTCTTACAACCCCCAAGACCATTCATGGCGGCGGATGATGGCAGATGGCACGGCGCAAACTTCCATCACCGACCGCTTTGTCTATTCCGTGATGGGCGATAATGAGGGGGGATTGTGGTATGGCACGTTTTATGGGGGCGTCAGTTATCTTTCACCTATGGCGGGACGGTTTGAGTCGTATTCGTCAAGCAATGGACTCCGTGGCAATGTCATCGCTCGCTTCTGCGAGGATGGGATGGGGAGGATATGGATTGCCTCCGACGATGGTGGCTTGAATTGTTATAGCCAGCGCGACGCGAAGTTTGTGGACTTTCCCAGTAGTGCCGCCCTCTCCCGATACAACATCCATTCCCTGTGTATGGATGGGGGAGCTTTGTGGATAGGCACATATAGCGACGGTGTCATCCAGTTAGACATTGCCACGGGAAGGATGCGACATTATTCTTATCGAGAGGGTTTGCTAAACCCCAGTGCCTACTCCCTTTTCATGGATAGCAAGCACCAGTTATGGGTGGGTACGATGGACGACCTTTGCCGATACGACCGTGAGGAGGCTACTTTTAAGCGTGTCAAGAGCATGGGGGCGTTGGTCATAGACATTGACGAAGACGGTGAAGGGAATATTTGGGTTGCCACGCAGGGCAATGGCATCTTCCGCTATCGCCCCTCGGGAAACGCCTGGACGCATTATGCTTCCGATGAGAAGAATCATGTCTTGTCCACAAATGAGGCGACGTGTGTTTGTTTCGGCACTAATGGTAAGTTATGGGTGACAACCGTCAATGGCCTCTTTGCATATAACAAAGGCAATGATTGCTTTGATTCTGTTCCCTTAGACATACCCAGTAATGATTGTAGTGGCATCCTTGAGGATGGCGGGGTTTTATGGATTTCTACCGCCAAGGGCTTGGTCAGGTATGTGGAAGGTGAGTCGGTACAGGTCTTTACCCGACAGGATGGGCTCGTCAGCGAGCAATTCCAGCCCAATTCCGTTCTCAAGGCAACAGACGGAAAGTTGTTTTTCGGCACCGCCCGCGGCTTCAATGCTTTCTATCCTTACCAAATTAAGGTCAACCGCATAGAGCCTCCCGTGTTTATCACCGCCCTCAAACTCTACAACAAGACGGTTGAGGTAGGTACGGGACAGTTGAAAGAAGCGTTGCCCCTTGCCCGCCAAATAGACCTCTCGTATCAAGAGGACATGTTTAGCTTGACGTTTGCCGCCTTGAGTTATTGCTCGCCGGGGAAAAACCAATACGCCTATATGCTTGAGGGGTTTGACAAGGATTGGAACTATGTGGGCGACAGGAACGAGGCAACTTATACCAATATACCATACGGCACCTATACCTTCCGTGTGAAGGCGACCAATAACGATGGCGTTTGGAGCAGCCACGATGCCACGCTGAAGATAGTGGTGCATCCGCCATTCTGGCTCACCCTGCCCGCCAAGATACTCTATCTGCTGCTGTTGCTTGCCGCCATCTGGTTGTTTACGCAATTTCGGTTGCAAAAAGCCGAGCAGCGGCATCAAGAGGAACTGGCTCGTTTGAATGAAAAGAACGAGGCGGAGGTGCGCGATGCCCGCTTGAAATTCTTCACGATGATAGCCCATGAGATTCGTACCCCTGTCTCGCTCATCATCGGTCCGTTAGAGAAACTGAATGAAGATTCTTCATTCCTCATTCACCATTCTTCGTTCAAGAAAGACCTCGATGTCATCGACCGCAATGCACACCGCCTGTTGGAGCTTGTCAACCAGCTATTGGACTTCAACAAAGTGGAGCAGCAAGGTATGCAATTACGTCTCAGTCTCTGTAATGTCAAACAACTGATTCGAGCCGTTTCCGACCGCTTCGCGCCCACGTTGCAGCAACGCAATGCAACGTTGACCGTCAACGACCCACCCGCCGACTTCACCGCCATCGTCGATGAGGAGGCTATAACCAAGGTGGTGAGCAACCTCATGACCAATGCCACAAAATATACCAAAGACAATGTTACGTTAAGCTGCACGGTGGATGATGACCACCAACATTTCCATATCACGGTAGAAGACAATGGCGTGGGCATCAGCGATGCTGAGCAAAAGAAGATATTTAGACCCTTTTATCAGTCGAAAGACAACAAGCCTGGCACGGGTATCGGCTTGAGCATCGTGCAAACGCTCGTGTCACTCCATCATGGCGACGTGCATGTGGTGTCCGAAGAGGGCAAGGGAGCGCGGTTCGTTGTCACCTTGCCTGTCACACAGGGAAAGGACGCTGTGGTGGATGATGGCAAGAACATGAAAGAACTTAAGGATTATAAGAATTCAGACAATTGTCCCCAAAATACAGATGGAAATGTCCGTACTCCCGAACTCCTTGATACTCCTGAACTACATAATAGCCAACCTACCGTGCTCATCGTGGAAGACGACGAGGATATGTTGCATTTCCTCTCCGACCACTTTAGGGATAGCTATACCGTCATCACCGCAGAGAATGGTGTCCAGGGGTTAAAGCAATTGAAGAAATACCCCGTCACGCTCATCGTGAGCGACTGGATGATGCCAGAGATGGACGGTGCCGAGTTTTGTCGAAAGGTACGTGCCAACTCGTCAACGAGTCATCTGCCTTTGGTCTTGTTGACGGCGAAGACCGACAACGACTCCAAGACGATGGGCATGGACGTGGGGGCGGATGCCTACATCGAAAAGCCTTTCTCCATGAAATATTTGGAAGCGACCATCCGCAACCTCATGGAGATGCGGCGGTTGTTGCTCGACAAGTTCTCGCGGAATGCCACGGAGGCGATTACCGAAATGGCAAAGACCCCGTTGGATAATGAGTTCTTGGTGAAACTCAACAGAGTCATAGAGGATAACATCAACAACAACGACCTCTCTGTGGCGTTCATCGCTTCGGAGATGGGCATCAGTCGTAGCGGCCTCTTCGCCAAACTTAAAGCCTTGACCGATGCCACGCCCAATGAGATGATTCAGATAGTGCGCCTCCGCCGTGCCGCTATGCTCTTGCAGGAGGGGCGTTACCGCATCAACGAGGTATGCTACATGGTGGGTTTCAGCAGCCCCTCGTATTTCTCCAAATGCTTCCAACAGCAGTTTGGCATGAAACCGGGTGAGTATGTCAAGTCTGTCCATGGCTCTTAATTCATAGTTCATAGAATTTAATAATCAATAGAATTGCATATATGAGAAATCATTTCTTGTTTTTTTTGTCCTTTGTTACCCTGCCGATTTTGGCGCAAGGAACGTTAGATGACTACAACCGAGCCTATTCGCTCTATGGGAAGTTCAACTCCTCCAATGTATATCATTGGGCGCAAGATGTACAGTGGTATGACTCTACGCATGTGGTGCGCTATTCCATCTACACCCCCGAGGGAAGGCGATTTGTCATGTATGATTTAGACAAGGGCGAGAGACAGATGTTCGAGAGCGAGAAGGAGCGTGACGAGGCATTGCGCCAAGCTTATCCCACGCAAAGGAAAGATGACCAGCATCCCGCATGGGGTAGAGGGAGACCGACGTTCCGTGACACCCCGTTCCGACAGAAGGAGCGTCATTGGATGGAAGTTGACGAGGAAAATGAGCCCAAAATGGTCACTTCACCTGATGCCAAATGGGATGTCTGGGTGGAAGGTTACAATATTGTCCTCCATCAAGCGGGCAAGCCGTTTTCTGAAAAACGTGTGCTGACGCAAGATGGCACCATTGGCAATTATTACTCCAACCGCATACTATGGTCGCCCGATAGCCGAAAATTCTTCGTCTGTAAGCGTCGTGCCGTGGAGAAGCGGTATGCTTATTATGTGGAGTCGTCGCCGAAAGACCAGTTGCAACCCATCCTCCACAAGCAGGAGTACGCCAAGCCTGGCGACGAACTGCCGCAGCGTATCCCCAATATCTTTGTCCTTGAAGGCGATACGGCAAAAGGCCTTGCGGGCATTGATGTCCGCCAAATTGTTGCCGACACCGCCCTTTGTCCCCGCCAATACGATCTGGAATGGTTCCGTTGGACGGATGATAGCCGTGAGGTGACGATGGAATACAACCAGCGTGGGCATAAGGTCTACCGCCTTCTTGCGATGGATGCACAGACGGGACGATTGCGCACCATGATAGAAGAGCATTCCGATAAGTTTGTCAATTATAATCGCACGTATCGCCATTGGTTCTCTGCCAATGAGAAGAACAGGGACAAGCTCAACCAAATCGGTGGCAAGCGAAAAAAGAAAACCCCATCCACCGACTATCTGCTCTGGATGAGCGAGCGAGACAACTGGAGCCATCTCTATCTCTACGATGTGTCGCCCAATGCCTCATCGTCCACGTCTTCGTTGTCGCCCATCGTCCAAGTTACCAAGGGCAACTGGTGTGTGCGTGAGGTCTTACGTGTAGACGAGGATGACATGCGTGTCTATTTCACCGCCTCGGGCGTAAATCCACAGGAAGACCCGTATCTCATCCATTATTACAGCATCAAGATGGATGGCACCGATATGCGATGCCTGACACCTGGGGAGGGCAACCACCGCGCCCATTTCTCCCGTGACCACCAGTTTCTCGTCGATACATATTCGCAGGTAGACAAGGCACCGGTAACGGTGATACGCCGCGTAATCGACGGTTCGCTGATGGAGACGCTTGAATGTGCCGACCTGTCAAAGATCACCGACGACGGTTGGGTTGCCCCAGAGGTTTTTACAGCTAAAGGAAGGGATGGAGTAACCGATATATGGGGCATCATCCAACGCCCCACAAACTTCGACCCCAACAAGAAATATCCCATCATTGAGTATATCTATGCGGGGCCTGGCGATGCTTATACGCCCAAGTCGTTCAATCCTTACAACTGGAACATGACGCCGTTGGCGGAGTTGGGATTCATCGTCGTGCAGCTCGACGGCATGGGCACGTCGTGGCGAGGCAAGCAGTTTGAGGAGGTCTGTTACAAGAACCTCAAGGACGCAGGATTCCCCGACCGCAAGGCATGGATTCGTGCCGCCGCCGCGAAATACCCCTATATGGATGCTGACAACGTGGGAATCTTCGGCGCGTCGGCGGGAGGGCAGGAGAGCACCACGGCAGTACTCTTGCATGGAGACTTCTATAAGGCGGCGTATTCGTCGTGTGGATGCCACGACAACCGCATGGACAAGATCTGGTGGAACGAGCAATGGATGGGCTATCCCGTCGATTCGTCATACGTGGAGTGCAGCAACGTTTACCATGCCAGCAAGCTTGAGCGACCGTTAATGCTCGTGGTGGGCGAGTTGGATGACAACGTGGACCCCGCCAGCACCATGCAAGTGGCAGACGCACTCATCCGCGCCAACAAGGATTTTGAGCTGGTGGTGCTGCCGGGAGTACACCATACCATGGGTGAACGCTATGGCGAGCACAAACGCTTCGACTTCTTCGTGAAACATCTCCTACATGTCACACCGCCAAAATGGGATGAGGTGAGGCAATAGGATTTGTCAAGATTTATTCCCGTTTAGGCGCAAAATTAAGCCCATCATTTCGTTCGACAAAAAAGTTGGTCGAAATGACGGGCTTTTTTCGCGTTTTGTAACGTGTTGATAGTCAGCAGTTTCCGTTTTTAACCCCCTCGTCCATGCCCCGAAAGTGCCATTTTTGGGGCAAATAAACACCCCATCCGCCCTCGATAACTGCCACAGTTATGCCCGATAACCGATACGGTTATTGTCAATAACTGCCCCCCAAAAAATGTTAATCGCATACAACCGCCCAAAACCTCCCATGCCATCCCCGTCCGTTTCTCTATTTCATGAAAAATAACGAACATGATTTTGTCCGTTTTTTTTCATGTGTTTATAATCAACAAGAAGGTTTTGGAATAAAGTCTTTGATTTGTAAAAACAGTCTCAAATTGTAGGCATATATGTTGTTTATATCATTTTTTTTTGTAATTTTGCACTCAAACCTGATGATTTATATAGACAGATGAAACTATGAAACCAAGTCTCTTTGGACAAATTCATTCTAACCGCGACTATACAAAGGCGGAATGTTGGGGGAAAAACCAATTTAATAGTTCTTTTCCTGCGTCTCTTGTAGCCTATATGTTTTCCAAGAATCTGAAACCCGTTTATATAAAGACTGATCATGAAAATAATATCGTCCACAATTACATAGACGGCGAGGAGTTGTTTGGTATCAATCCGTTGAGCGAGGATGCTTATTACGCTTTTGAAGTTGGATATGCTCCTTTTGAAGATTTCTATCAAGGAGAAAGGGAGAAAATAGACCTTGTGATGAGCAATTATCAAACGAAAGAATTGTTATGTGGATTGGAAATCAAATTAACGGCATTGCCAGACAACACTACCAAATCTTTGCCCGAATCGGAATGGGGAACTGAAATCGTCATGCGACCTCCTACCATCTGCTTCCTTGCGTGTAGCATCTGTTCCAATTATCGTACATTGGAAGGAAAAGAAAGATTGAGAAGCATGTTGCAAAACGTTCCCCAAATCAATCACTGGGAAGAGTCTGATGAGGTTTTGCCGCATTTTCATGAGATATTGGTTTCCGTTCTTTCTGTTTCTACAGATATGTGTGACCACCAAAAACCTCTTATCATCCAACCGATATGGAAAACAGAAGGTAATAAGATGCGGCTTAAAGAGGGATGTCTCGATGTCTTCGTGTGGTCAAACCTATCCATTATTCAAATGTGCTGCATGGAAGACAGTTTCGATATTAAGAAATTGAATCGTTTTAATCGCACCATCATTTGGCTTTATAAGATGTTGCTTGACTATGTAACATACAATATGTTTGATTACAAAAGAATCATTCGTTTGCAATCCTATAATCTTGCCAATGATAAAGCTTTTGCCTTATCAGGTACAAAGACACATGCCTTTCTCCAAGGAGACGAAATAGCGAACCCCCGAATATCCAAATATGAGATTAAAAACATCATCCTTGGAGGTGGCCAAGAGTTGTTAAGTCCAGAAAGGCGGTTTGATGCAGTATTGGTGAATAGTCCTGATATATTTGTAGAAGATGATAAAGGTCGTTGATTTGTTCTGTGGGTGCGGGGGGTTAAGCCTTGGTTTTCAAAAAGCAGGCTTTGACATTGTGGCTGCATACGATAAGTGGGATGTCGCTCTCAAAGTGTATCGGCAAAATTTCTTTCATCCTGCGGAGAATTTGGATTTAAGCAATGTTCAGCTCAGTTCTTTTCTCATAAAACAAAAACAGCCCGATATGATTATAGGAGGACCGCCTTGTCAGGATTTTTCGTCCGCAGGGAAACGGAATGAGGATGGCGGTCGTGGCGATTTAACCATTCATTATGCCGAAATAATCAATCATGTTCGTCCCCAATGGTTTGTCATGGAAAACGTCTCTCGTATCGTCAAGACACAGAAACTCATTGAAGCCAAGAGTATATTAAAGCACGCAGGTTATGGGTTGTCCCAACATGTACTCGATGCAAGCTATTGTGGGGTTCCTCAAAAACGTAAACGCTTTTTCCTTATTGGTAGGCTTGGTGAGGATGATGGTTTTATGGAGTATTTCATAAATGCTGCCCTTTCCTCAAAACCTATGACTATACGTGATTATTTTGGTGATTCTTTGGGTGTAAATTACTATTATCGCCATCCTCGGAGTTATGTGCGCCGTGGCATTTTTAGTATAGATGAGCCGAGCCCCACCATTCGAGGAGTCAATCGCCCTATGCCAGAAGGTTATCAAATCCATGCGAATGACCCTGTGAAATCAAAGGATGGCATTCGTTCTTTGACAACCTTGGAAAGAAGTTATATCCAAACATTTCCTCGAGGTTTCTTTTTTTCAGGGAACAAAACAGACATGGAGCAGATGATAGGAAATGCCGTACCAGTCAATCTTGCCAAGTTTGTAGGTGATGCAATCCAAAGGTATCTTACCCAATCTCATCATAATATGCGAGAGCAGTTTATCAATTTTGACCAAAAACAATCTATTGAGGTCATGGCTTTGGCATAACACTCTTTTTTGACTTTTTGAAATGATGGATGTCTGTTCGTCGAATAATTAAGGTTGTTCGTCGAAAACCAGATTGTTTCTCTTGCTTCGTGTCTTATCTTTGCATCGTCAAAGAAACATTAAAAGCAAAAGGATATGAGACAGATGAGATTTTTATGTGTGACAATCATGTTGATGGCTACGTCCATCGTGATGGGACAGAACACCACGGTAAAGGGAGTGTTGATGGACAAGGGGCTGGGCGAGAGCGAGCCATACGCCACCGTGCGTATCTTTAAGCAAGGGAAGACGGACAAGCCCGTTGCCATGTTCCTCACGGACGGCGAGGGCCGGTTCAAGCAAGAGGTGAAGGGCGAGGGAACTTTCGACCTCGTAGTGAGTAGTATCGGCAAGGAGGAATTGAAGAAAAGTATCGTTTTGGGCAAGGACAAGGTGCTTGACCTTGATACATTATATATTATGGAGAGTGCCTCGACGCTGAAGGGCGTGGAAATCGTAGCGCAAAAGCCATTGGTGAAGATGGAGGTGGACAAGATGAGTTACGACGTGTCGGAGGATGCCGATGCCAAGTCTGCCACTGTTCTCGACATGCTCCGCAAGGTGCCGATGGTGACGGTGGATGGACAAGACAATATCTCCGTGAACGGCTCCTCGTCGTTCAAGGTGTATGTTGACGGCAAGCCCAATGTGATGTTCTCGTCCAATCCGTCGATGGTGTTCAAGAACATGCCCGCCTCGGCGGTGAAGAACATTGAGGTCATTACCAACCCCGGTGCGAAATACGATGCGGAGGGCGCTGCCGGTGTGTTGAATATCGTGATGAACAGGACCAATCCCGCTGCCAAGGAGAGTTTGAATGGCTACAACGGCTCTGTCCGTGCCTCTGTGGGAAACAGGTCTATTGGCGGCGGGGCTTATTTGAGTGGCCAGCAAGGGAAGTTCTCCTATAGTGCCAATGTGAATGAAAACTATAGCAAGCCCGGTACGACGAAGGTGGAGATGGAGCAGGAGAACGGCGATGGAAACATCCTTACCACGGCTGAAACGAAAGTCAAATTGCCCTTTACGATGGGAAATGTCAGCTTGGGATATGAACTTGACTCGATGAGCAGTGTCAGTGCTACGTTGAGTTTGACGAGCATGAACATGAGGAATGAAGGAACCACCACCACCAATATGCATGGTGGGAACTATGGCAGTGCGTTTGGCTATGGAAATGACCTGAACATGAAGAACAAAAGGACTTCGTTTAGCGGAACGGTGGATTACCAACGATTCTTCAATAAGGAACATACACAGTGGCTGGCGTTCACCTATCAACTGAGCATGATTCCCTCGGAGAACGAGCAGCGCAACCGCTTCAATACCGCCTCCACCTCGTTTATCGACCTGACCGACCGCTACTCGATGGGCAAGGAACACACCACCGACCATACGTTCCAGACGGATTACACCATGCCTATCGGCATTGGCCAGACCTTAAACGTTGGTGGAAAGTTGATGTTGCGTAGGGCTAACTCCGACTCCAAATACTATCTGAAAGATGTGTATGATGAGGCTTCCAGCATGGACTATCTCTACAAGAACTCCATCTTGGCAGGTTACACGGAGTATGAAGGCAAATGGGGAAACATCGGGACAAAGGCAGGGTTACGCTATGAGCACACTTGGCAAAACGTGGAATATCGTTTGGGCAATGGTACAGACTTCGAGACCAATTATGGAAGCCTGGTGCCGAGTGCCAGCCTGTCTTATTCCTTCTCGCCGACGAGCAACATCGGGTTGACGTACAACATGCGTATCTCGCGCCCAGGCATCACTTACTTGAACCCATACGTTGACAAGAGCGACCCAACGGCATTGACATACGGCAACACGAACCTTGATGTGGAGAAGGCACATAACATCTCGTTGGTGTATAATATGTTTACCCCAAAGCTGATGCTCAACGTGAACTTGCACCACAACTTCACCGACAATGCCATTGAACAATATAGCTTCTTCGACAACACATTATTGAATACCACATATGGCAACATCGTGAAACGTCATCAGACAGGTGTCAATGTCTATGCCAATTGGTTGGCAACGAAAAACACGCGACTCTTCGTGAATGGATCGGTGAATTATCTCGACCTCCGCAGCAATGAACTTTCGGCAAGCAATAGCGGATGGACAACCAGCACGATGGTGGGACTCCAACAGACACTGCCATGGAACTTGAAGATGGGTGCTTATTTGATGAACTCCACCAAATCCTATACCTTGCAGGGATGGAGCAATGGATTCAATCTCGTTACTGCTAATCTCTCCAAATCATTCTTTGATGATAAGTTAAGTATTGGCGTCATGGGATTGATGGGACTCTCCAAGGGTGGAGACCTGAAGATGGAATCCTATAGTAAGGGCAGCCAGTTCTTGAGTCATCAAACAATTAGTGTTCCCATTAGCAGTATTTCCTTGAATGTAACCTATACGTTTGGCAACACCAAAAAGCAGATGAAACAACATGTCAGCCGAGTGCAAAACGACTATATCGAACAGCAGTCGCAAGGCGAGGTGCTGAATAGCGTAGGGAACGTACAACAGTAATTGGTTGAAGATTGAAGATTGAAAATTGAAGATTAAGTTGCGAATGCCCGGTATATTATTCAATCTTCAATTTTCAATCTTCAATGTAATGGCTTTTCAATCTTTTTCAGTATCTTTGCACAAGATGAAGATAAAAATAACGAAAAACGACGTGTGGCTGCTGCTGGCGCAATTGGTGGTATGGGTCGCAATCTTGTTTGCCATGCCATTGGCAACGTTTGTCAGTACACGAGACATGGAGTCTACGAAAACATCCTTTTGGATTGTGTGGGGATTGTTTCATACGCCGATGGTTGTGTATTTCGTCAATTTCTATCTATTGGGTCCCTACCTGTTCTTTCGCCATCGTCGCTGGCTCTTTGTGCTATGCAACCTGGTGTTGATATTGGGAATGAACTATCCCTTTTACTATGTCTTCCTCAATAGGAACAACATTCCCGATATGCCTGCCATGACCACCAACATGTGGTTGGGCTTTTTCTCCGGCTTTTTGATGTTCATGGTACTCAATTGCTTCGTAGCGGCCATCGCCGTAGGCATCCGCCATGCCATCCAAGCGCGTAAGGTCAAACGGCAACTCATGGATGAGCGGGCAAAGCATACTGAGGCGGAGCTGGCATGGCTCAAGAACCAAATCAATCCGCATTTTCTGTTTAACACGCTCAATAATATCTCCAGCCTCATACAGATAGATGCCGATGCGGCGCAAGATTCCATTGCCCAATTGAGTGACTTGCTACGCTATGCAATGTATGAAACCAACAAGCCGACAGTTCCCATTAGCGGAGAAGTGGAATTCATGCAAAACTACATCAGCTTGATGAAGTTGCGTTGCAACGAAAAGACAAGTGTAACCACCCATTTTGATGTAAAACAAGATGTGGAAATCGCCCCGTTGCTTTTCATTTCCCTGATAGAAAATGCTTTCAAACATGGAGTGAGTACGAACAAACCTTCCGTGATTGACATTCGTTTGCAACAAAATGATGATGAATTGTTGTTTATTTGCGACAATACGAATTATCCCAAAGATACGGATGACCGTAGCGGCAGTGGGATAGGGGTGGAGAACACCCGCCGACGGATGGAGCTGATGTACCATGGGAAATACGAATGGGAACAGTCGATAGAATCAGATATGTATCATGTGAAAATCACGATGAAGATATGAAACAACTGACTTGCATCATTGTGGATGATGAACCATTGGCGGTGAAATTGTTGGAATCGTATGTGGCAAAGACACCCGACTTGTCCTTGGTAGCCTCATTCACGGATTCCGTGGAGGCGATTGCCGCCATCAAGAGCCATCCCGTAGACTTGCTGTTTCTCGACATCCAGATGCCCGATTTAGATGGGATGGAACTGGCTCGCATGATTCCCGATGCGACGCGTGTCATCTTCACTACGGCATTCAAGGAATATGCTTATGAGAGCTATGAAGTGAGCGCACTCGATTTCCTATTGAAACCCATTCGATATAATAAGTTCCTTGCTGCCGTGGAGAAAGCAAGGAAATGGCAAGTGGCACAACCCAATGTAGAGGAAGAAACACCGCCAACCAGTCTTTTCATCAAGGTTGACGGTGAATTCCGACAGGTCTTGCTTGACCAGATAGTCTATGTTTGTGGCATGAAAGACTATGTGATGTTTTATGTAGAAGGGGAGCCAAAACCCTTGATTACCCACCTTACCATGAAAGCCGTGGAGGAATTGCTACCCGCATCACACTTCATGCGCATACATCGTTCCTACATCATTGCCCTCGACAAGATCAAGAAGGTGGACCGTAACGATTGCGTCTATATCGGAAACGAAATCATCCACGTGCCAGACAGCTACATTGCCAACTTCCGTGCGTTCTTGGAGAAAAGGACAATGATTTGATGGCGAGTTAATATTAATTCCGCCCCAAAAATCTCCACTCAGGATAAGGCTTGCCATAGATTCGTTCATACTCCTCTTTCCTTTGTTGTGATTTCAGCCATTGTTGGTCTCCCTTGGTAGAATTGTTAAAAGCGAGAGCTATCTTATGCTTTTCTTCTCCCTTGTTTCGTTTATATCGGTCGCGCATCTCTTTGCGGGCCAATGCTACATTGCCACTCTTTTTGTCTTCAAACTCAGCAATCAACTCTTCCACGGGCATTGTTCGAATGCGCTCTTCCCGCTTCCCAATCTTATCCGCAAACAATGTCCTAAAGGCCGCTCCCCTCAATGAGTGTTTCTCACCCAAGAATCTGCAATTATGGACTTTCAACAATTCTTCCCTTGTAAGCGACTTCAACATCTCTACACATCGTCTCAATTCCTCTTCATCCCATTGCTTGGAACGAAATTCACGGCATTTCGTCATGATGTACTCGTAATTTCCCATCGTCTTCTTGTCGTTTTGTTTCACATGCAAAAATACAAGAAGCAATATCGATGACAAAACGTTTTTGTGTCACAAGGCTTGCGAAAATGGCATTTTCATTCCCATACAACCATATCCCTTGGAAGGGAAATCTTCTTTTCCATTCCTCTCTTGCCGGTGATGTAATAGTTCTGTGCCAAATGGTCGTCAAACTCCTTGGTGAAGGCTGCGTGGATGCGGGCGCATTTCTCGTTGATGGAATTGAGGCAGGGATTGGTCACGTCCTCGATGCTTTGGATGGTCTTCTTGCTCAATCCCAACGGGCGCAGTTCCTTGTAGATGCTCATCAGTTCCTCCCGATAGTCAGGCAGATACTTGAAGATGATTCCCTCTCGATGTTTGAGGAACAAGAAAAAAACAGCCTTGACCAATGGTTCCATCTTGATTTCCATGTTATGGTATTCGGGTAAGAAGATTCGATGGTCTTTGGTGATGACAAGTCTGCTGATGATGTCATCTTGATGGATGATTTCTTCTAATACTGTCATCGGCACACCATATTGTTTGAGCTCTTGCACATTCTTCTCAAGCTTTACTAATAGCGAGGAAATCTTTACGTCGTGTTCGTGAAATTTCCTATCGGCAAGATTCTCGTCAGTGGGTTCGTATGTCATGAAAAGACCTTGTCCATAACGGTCACCCCCATGGATAAAACTCTCCTCATGTCTGTAATGGTCAATCTTCTCATGATGCGCTTTAAGGATTTCCTTGATCAGCTTCTTAATCTTGACAGGTACGTTCGTGAACAGAGGATAATATTCATAAACTGTTATGCCATTAGGCTTACTGCCCCTGTAGAAGAGAAAGCCGGGCTTGAGGAAACGTGCATCATCGGGGTCGGCGAGATACTGGAGGAAAAACTCTGTACCGATGGAATGGGTCTGTTTTAACTGGTCTTGTGAGAGGAAAGGACATCGATATAAGAGTTGTTTCCTTTGTTTTAGTTTCTTTACTTCATGAGGAAGATAATAAAGGTCGGTATATCCCCCCTTGTAAGTATGGAAAACATGTTTTTGGAGATAGCGGCGATTCCAACGCAAATAGCGATTGACACGAGGGTCGTACTCATTCTCTATGTAGATAGCTCTTTGGAAATCCCCAAAGGTTAACCCCTTGAATTCCACCAAGCATGACTGTGCCCTACATTTAACGTCTGCATTATCTATCATGATGCTGTTCCCTCCACTTCTTTATATGTAATGCATGTCAAACGGTTTATGGTCGAGACTTTTATCGAAAAAAATCTCATCGACCTGAGGCCAACACTCATAGATAAACTCATGATTGATATAACTCATCTCGCTCCAATTCCTTGCTTTCGGGTGCAATCGTGGACTTAACCGTAGGCGATGAAGTTTTTTGCAGGTTGTAAAGGCAAATTGCTTGACCTCTGCCACAAAGTCTGGTATGGTGAATTCCTCCTCTTTCGACAGACAAAGGACAAGGACGACGTTAGACAAGCGGGGTATGTTGACATATACTGCCTTTCCGTCACTCCAATAAATGTTTTCAGGATATGGGCATTCGGAATCTTCTGGCTTGACGGTTTTGGCATGTTCTTCCCAATCTTTATGTCTCCAAGCAATGAAATTATCGTCTTTTGTCATCGTTACTTCTCTCAGACTCCAACAATTCTCACAGCAACTGCCACCAAAGTTTTTCATGATCTTCGATATGTGCAGCTTTTCCAGTGCATAACAGTTATTCAAAGTACCCTCCTCAATGAATCTAACGCTGTCGGGCATGATCAATTCTTTCAATGACCAGCAATCCTCAAATGCCTTTTCGCGAATCATTTCAAGCTTGTCATTTAGCTCAATGTGTTCTAATGATATGCAATGTTTGAATGCCTTTTTGCAAATCATGATGATTTCCTTGGGAAGGGTGAGGGTCTTTAATGACCTGCAATTTTCAAACATGTTCTCTGTAATTTCAATCATCATTGATGGGAGGGTGACCGATTCCAGGGCTACGCAATTCTTGAATACGGCATCGCCAATGGATATCACCGATTCTGGTATTGCCATTTCTCGCAACGATATGCAACCAGAGAAAGCTTGGTTGCCAATCCTTTGTATCGTGGAAGGAAAAGTCACTTTCTTCAATTTGGTGCAAAGATGGAAGCATTTATGATATACATTCACCACGCCATCAGGTATTTCAAACTCTTCCACATCCTCATGCACATAGAGGAGGGTGCGGCCTTCTACGCCATAGAGAGCCATGCCGTCTTTCACCACGGCATCAGGCCACAAATCCTTGGCATGGAATGTCTTGTGCAACTCATGGTCAAGGGTGAGCCGTTTTTCTAATTCTTTCTCTGCCTCATAATCATACTTGCCATCTTCGTCATAGAAATGCTTGCGAAATGCTTTCTTCAGACCGATTTTCCTCATGTCAATTAGCGTTAAGATACTATTGAATATAGGTTTAATGATAAGGTAATATACTAACACAAACGGAAAGATGAGAAGGCTGATGATAAATGTAATGATGATTTCTGTTAACCCACCTTTTTCCTTCATGCTATCTTTCACGTCATAGAGCCAGTGGAGGAAATCTTGCTTGTACTTTTTTATCTTTTCAATATTCATGGTTTTCCTTTTTATTCTCCATCGTTCCCCAAGATATTCAGTTGCATGATAACTTTGTCGAAGTCACTCCCCAACATTCACATTTCGCACTCACCCTGCCGTTCTCGTCCTTATACAGTATTATCTTATTCTCCTTATCCATATTGTTTAAGCGTTATTATTTCTACAATTGTTCACTTACTTCTTCAATATCGTCGCCGGCTTTTTTCGTTTTGACTCAACGATAATCATTCTAATGATTCCAACATGTGTTTGAACTCATCTTCTGTAGGCAAATAGAGCTTATATCGAGAGGCGAAGAGTTGCTTGCCCTCATTCAATACGGAGTACTTTACGATAGCCTCACTCTTTTCATCTGCCTTGTGTTCCACACACTATTAGCGGCCTCATTCATGTACCATAGGCGAGCATTCTCATCATCCACGCTAATCAGGCGGCGATAATGCGACCATGTCAATTCGTGACGCAGTGTGTCACGAATCGGGAAACACCTGTAAAACAAGCGCATATATCTAAGATTGCTCTCGTCAAACCCCTTGCCAAAGTCTGTTGTCAGTTTTGCTGCCAACTCCCTCAGGAACCCCCTTGCCATAATCAGCCCTTGCCTCGCCATGTTGCTCATGCTCTACAATTTGCTGACCAATGAGCCAGTAGCTTTCCACCATGGCATAGTTTACTGCTGTATAAGCCCGCTTTCTGGCATTGGCAAGCATTTCCCTTACACTGACATAAAGGCTTTCCATACCCTCCTTCGTTACTATGTTCTGAATCTCATTCATATTTATATAATGTTTTGTTCTATTCGATATTTTCTCTATCTGAACTCATCTTCCATCATACTTCTTTCCCCTCTCTTAAGTATAATGCGATAAGTAGGATGGCGACAATAACATCAACTACATTCCACATCATCCTGCCAAGTGCCACCTTGACGAATGGTTGGAATAGCAATGCCAATGCACCAAATGTGATAGCCAATTCATTCTTCTTTTCTCTGTAATACCGTAAGCATCCGATATAATACACATTGTGACAGTTGTGGTTTGTTTGTACCTTTGCATCGCAATAGTGCACCCAAACTACAACTGTTACGATTATGACACAAGAAGAGTTCATGAATTTACAGTCTGCTCACCAGTCGAGT
>JAFRRN010000090.1 GCA_017428055.1 Prevotella sp. | reverse complement strand
AGGGCTGTTGACTATTAGCGACATGTTCAAATTCTAAAGTAATTATGAAATATAGGAGTTCAGGAGTTCAAGGAGTTCAGGATTTCAGACATTAGCTTAGTTAATCTGGATGACTATTGTCTGAACTCCTTGAACTCCTGAACTCCTAAATTCCCAAAACTCCCTAAAACAAACATTTATGATCGACAAAGAGAAAGCAAAACTGAATATGAAGGTGCAATGGGCGAAGTTCCTCGTGGTGCTTGCCCTTTACCTGTTGTTCCTATACTGGGTGAAAAGTTGGTGGGGGCTGTTGGTCGTGCCATTCATCTATGATGTCTATATCAGCAAGAAAATCCGCTGGCAATGGTGGAAAGACGCGGAGACACCCGTACGCGTCGTCATGTCATGGGTCGATGCCTTGGTGTTTGCCTTGGTGGCGGTGTATTTCATCAACCTGTTCTTCTTCCAGAACTATGTCATCCCGTCAAGTTCATTGGAACGCTCGTTGCTCACGGGCGACTACCTGTTTGTCTCCAAGGTGAGCTACGGACCTCGCATACCGCAAACACCATTGACCATGCCCTTGACACAGCACACCCTCCCCTTAATCAATACCAAGTCGTATATCAGTTGGCCGCATTGGGACTACCGTCGCGTGAAGGGCTTTGGCGATGTGCAACTCAATGACATCGTCGTATTCAACTACCCCGCCGGCGACACCATCTGCACGGAATTACCTTACCAGACGGAATATTATAACATGGTGTATTCCTTCGGCCAACAAATCTTTGAGCAGCAAGTGGGCTATCCCGTCACGGTGGCAGACCTCAACAAAGTGGAGCAATACGACTATTATAAGAAGTGCTACGAACTGGGACGATTGTATGTAGCCAATAACCCCAACCAGTTTGGCGACATCGACGCACGTCCCACCGACCGCCGCGAGAACTATGTGAAGCGGTGCGTGGGATTACCAGGGCAGACCTTGCAAATCAAGAACCATATCGTCTATCTCGACGGCAAGCCCAACAAAGAGCCAGACAACGTGCAATATACGTATTATGTGAAACTCAAACAGAGCATTCCCGATGAGTTGATGCAGGAATTGGGCATCTCGATGGAGGCACTCACCAGCCTCAACCAAAACGGCTACATGCCTCTGACGGCATACGCCGCCAAGGCTTTGAAGGCAAGACAAGACATCGTGGAAAGCGTCACGCTCAACACCGATGCCACGACGGGCGACCTCTATCCCCGCAACTCATGGACGGGATGGACACGCGACAACTATGGCCCCATCTGGATTCCCAAGAAAGGCGAGACCATCAAACTCAACATGGACAACATCGCCATCTATGAGCGACCCATCAAGGTGTATGAAGACAACGACCTCGTGGTGAAGAACGGACAGATCTATATCAACGGGAAGTTGGCAGACAGTTATACGTTCAAGATGGACTATTACTGGATGCAAGGCGACAACCGCCATAACTCCGCCGACTCGCGCTATTGGGGATTCGTGCCTGAAGACCACATCGTGGGCAAGCCCATCTTCATCTGGTGGAGCCACGACCCCGACCGCAAGGGCTTTAGCGGCATACGATGGGGTAGGTTGTTCAACCTGGTAGACAACATCAAATAGTGGACTGCCTCCTCTCCACCACCTACTTCGGGCCGATACAGTGGTATCAAAAACTGTGTCGGTTCGATTGTTTTATCGATGACAACGAGCGTTTCGTGAAACAGACATATCGCAACCGCTGCCTTATCGCCACCACGCAGGGCATACAAGCCCTCACCGTTCCCATTGAGAAAAATGAAGGATATGGAATCAAAGACATTCGCATCAGCGACCACGGCAACTGGCGGCACCTACATTGGAACGCCCTGAAGTCGGCATACGGCGAAAGCCCCTTTTTTGACTATTATGCCGATGACATCCGTCCCTTCTTTGAGAAGAAGTGGAAATACCTCTGGAACTTCAACTGGGAAATCATGGGAAAGATGTGTGAGCTATTACAGATTGAAGATTACAGATTGAAGACTCAAGACAATAAACATGTGCCTAACAATCTTCAATCTTCAATCTTCAATCCTCAATCCTCAAAGGACTATCGACAAGCCATCCATCCCAAACATCCCTTGCCAGACCCAGACTTTTCACCCAAACCTTATTACCAAGTATACCAACAAAAGCACGGATTCATCCCCAACCTCAGCATCCTCGACCTGTTGTTCAACATGGGGAATGAGGCGATATTGTACCTTGTATAAGGTTTCCAACGCACTTTTCCGATAATGGCGATACCTTGTTTTTTGCCAACCAAACACTATCTTTTTTCAAATGCCATGGAAAAAGCGGGCAATTATTTTGTCCGTTCATGATAAATTGCTATTTTTGCAATGTCTTCAACCAGAAAGGCTTTCCTGAAACATGCAGAAGTCGGATGGGAGGGGATTCATATACTGAAAGTGTCTACTTTGACGCTTTGTTCTTTGACGCTTCGAAGTCTCGCAAACTCGAATCCTTGTTAAAAACAAAGCAACGGTAGATGCTCATGGGTATGTATATTGATAGCCTTTATTGTATCTCTTTGTAGGTGCATAGGCTTTTTATACATACATGTGTGGGCTTCTGCGTTGCTCGTTTCGACAAGGATGGGCAATGCGAGACGCCTGAAGCGTGGGACGAGTGACTGGTACAGCAACCCACACTTTTTTTGTATCATGGAGTACCAAACAATAAACCATTATGATTATTTACTCGCCTTGTCGGGGTGGCTGCGGGGCATAAAAAACAAAGCGATTATGAAAAAGATCAAGAACTTTGTGTTGTTGCCGCTCATGGCGATGTTTGCCATCCATGCCCAAGCGCAATTCGGCGGCAGCGGTTCGGGTACGGCAAGCGACCCGTATCTCATCACAAACGAAGACGAACTCTTCGATGTGCGTAACGACCTGTCAGCCAACTATAAGCTGATGGCAGACCTCGACCTCACCGAGTGGATTGCGGAGGAAAGCCCGAAAGACGGGTGGAATCCCATTGGAAATTCATCAACACCATTTAGGGGTGTGTTTGATGGAAATTATCATACCATCAAAGGACTATATATAAACAGACCAAATATTAATAATGTTGGATTGTTTGGTTATATATATGAAGCTACTATAAAGAACACAGCTTTAATAAATCCCAAAATCAATGGAAATAATTACGTTGGTGCTTTTGTTGGATTGATACGTTTAGTAAACGAGAATGATGGTTATCATCCTACAAATTGCATAAATTATGTGAATAATAATGTTGTCATTGGAGGAAAAGTAATGGGAAATAATAACATTGGTGGTATTATAGGTGGCAATAGTTGGGTTGACAACTATTTTACACATGGAACATGCTATATTCAAGGAAATTATTCATCAATATCAGTAGAAGGAATCAACAATGTTGGTGGAATTATTGGTTATGATTGTTGTAAAAATTATTATTATGCTCCTTTTGGAAGATATTATCAAGTATATTCTATTATTGATGATAATAATTATATTGGTAATATTGTATCTACAGGCGAAGGTGTTGGAGGTATTGTAGGTGGTACAAACTTATCTAGAACATATAGTAGTGACCCTGGACTTCCTATTTTTGAAAGAAATATAGCTGGAGGAAATATTATTGGAAAGAAAAGCACTAATGGTTTAGTGGGGGTAGGAATGCCTTATTCATCATTTAGCAATAATGTTTGCTATGCAGATACAGTTGGTTGTGGAGAATCCATACCATATAGAATAAGTGCGCTCTCGTTTGAAAACAACTATAGCATATTATCAACAGTTTTAGTTTATAATGGTACTGTTCTTGAAGTTGAAGACAATAATTACAATGGCGTGAGCTATGGCGCACGGACATTGCGGCGCAAGACCACTTACCAAGGCATGGGATTCGACTTCGACAACCAATGGGCGATTTCGGAATTGAAGTCTTATCCTTATAACATCAAGCAAAGCACCCCGCCAGAGTTGACATCGTTCACTTTGGGCGACGCAAGCATGGTGAAAGGTACTGCCGATGGCAGCGGCAAATTGTATGTGTTCGTAGGCGATGAGATGTATGAGGGCGTGGTGACCGACGGTCAATGGCAGATGTCATTGGGATATGTAGATGCCAGCAAGCGTGTGACCGTCTCCGTGCAGACGGGTAACCTGATGCCCTCGCCGATGCTGGTTGTCCAGAAAGGTGATGCGGCTGAATTGCCCACGGGCGAGATAGAAGGCGTTTATCTGCCACGCAATATCTCCACGTTCTGCTCCAACAAGAGCCTTGACTACTCACAGACGGAAGGCATCAGGGCATATATCGCCGCCGGCTACAACAAGGGTACGGTGATGCTGATGCGAGCCAAGTACGTTCCCGCCGGCGAGGGTGTGATCTTGATGGGCGAGCCTGGGTCGTACAATGTCTATACGACCAGCACGAAGGTGTATTATTCCAACATGTTGAAGGGTGTGTTGGAGCCAACGGTCATCGACCCCACCGATGGTGACAAGACCAACTTCATCCTCACCAACGGCTCGACGGGCATCGGCTTCTATGCCGTTTCCAATTCGGGAGAGCTTGCCGCCGGCAAGGCTTACCTGCAACTGCCCACCGATGCCTTTGCGCAATCGGGCAAGGCTGTCAACTTCGTATTTGACGACCAGACGACGGGCATCTTCAACACGACTGTGGAGGATGTAAACGACGGATATTATACCCTTGATGGTGTTCGTCTCGACACTCGTCCTACGGACAAGGGCATCTACATCCATAATGGCAAGAAGATCGTGATAACCAAATGAAGATGGAAAAGATGAAGCGGCGATATGAAACCCCATTGACAACGACGTGGGACAGCAGCATGGAGTCATGCCTCCTGGCAGATTCCACAGGATTAAACTTTGAAGAGCCAGGCACGGGGGAGATTCCCGTCAATCCCGGCGAGGGTCACGACCCAGGCGAGGCGTTCTCGAAGACGAGTGTGTGGGATGAATAGTCCCGAATAAGATATCCTTTCTAAATACCCTTTAGACGATAAAAAAAGTAGTGGGGAGTCCCCACTACTTTTTTATTTGCTGACTATCATCTTCTTCCCGTTGACGATATAGATGCCTTTGGGTAAGGATTCAATATCAAGCATCCCATCCTGGAGTTTGCTTGAGGCAACTTTCACCCCTTGCAGATTGTAGATGTCCGCCTGTTCGCCTTGGTTGGCATACGGCATCATGATGGCATCTGTCTTGTCGTCTTCCATGCCCTTGATGTGCAAGGGTTGTCTGTCATAACCCGCCATGGTGTGTGAGTCGTCCCTGCTATACACGAAATAGGCACGGAAGGCAGGTATCGTCCTTGCCGCCTCGCTGTAAACGAATGCGTCTCCTTCTTCATTCAACAGGTAGGCATGGGTGGCATCCTTGCCAACAGTGGTGCCAATAAAGTCGAACACGCTGCTGCTGGCGGCGATATGCGCGTGTTGGTGTAACAGGGCATTTTCGCCGAAGAAGGTGATTTCTTTGCCTCGTAGATCCCACTTCTTCCCCCAATAGTCGCCTGGAACATTGAAGATATATGGCTCGTAGGCCTCCATCTGCTCCACATCCTCGAAGTAGACTTCGTTGTTCTCTGTATCGACACTGTCAAAGTGGCGTACCCAGAATGCCTTACCCAAGTCGTCCTTGGAATGGAACCAGTCGATGTTCACGTTATCCGTGGCATTCCTCACGCCCGTCACGTCGAAGGGGAGAGAGATGGTGTTCCATCCCAAGGCTGTCCCTGCCACGGCTCCTTTATCGGTAACGGTGGTATAGCTAATCTCGTCGGCGGTGAATGTCTTATAGATATAGAAGGGGTATCCATCCCTCAAGGTGATGCTCCCTGCTTGCTTTCCCCGCACCACGTTGCTGTTCTCCAGTCCCGAGGGAACGGTCTGCGTCTCTCCCACATAATAAAGCACATTGGGGTTGGCGTTGGGTACAACGGTGGTTATATCCGTGGCATCGGTGATATCCACCGCAATGGCATCGTCGTCGATGGTGACCGTCTCCGTGGGTGCCACAGCCATGTTTGTGCCATCGGCATAATAAGTGATGACGGCGGGCAGGAATGTCAATGCCTGTGTGGTGATAAAATTGGTAGATGTCTTCCCTCGCTCCTCAAGTCTCACGTCATACTTGGTGCCATATTTCAAGTCCTTGAACACAAAGGGTAATTCAATGGTGGAATTGGCTGGTATGATGACATCCACAATGTCATAATCCGCGTTGTCACCATAGGTGGTATACCGTGGATTATAATTCCATGAGGTGGCAGACAGGCTGTCCCATTCCCTCAACCACACATTGAAGGACATGGTGACAGGATAGTCGTTGGGATTGGTGATATTGGTGAAATTCAGGGCCAAGCTGTTCCCATAGATGGAAGCGATGCCATTGATCTTGCCCGCGTAGTTCTTCATGATGGAATAATCGGCATTGCCTTTGGTAATGTTCACTGCGGTAAGCGTGCCGCTGCCGATGGAGAACGAGGTCGAGCCAATCACATTCGAACACGACTCATCGGTGGCAATCCATACGCGATAAACACCTTCCGTATCGGGTGTAAATGGCAGGTCTACTGTCACCTCGTCATCTTTCCCAAGGTTTGCCCTCGCATAACTCTTGGCAGAACCCACGGAGGATGTGGTGCTGGCAAAGATATAGACATTGCCCGTGAACCCCTCGGTGGAACTTGTATTGGCAATGGTTGCCTTGACAATCTGCTCATAGTCTTTCAATCCGCTGCCAAATAATTCAAATCCCGTGACGCTGAGACCAGACGAGATGGTGTGGCGGGTGGCAACAACCCCTGTAGACGAATAATCCACAAGGGCATAGTTGGACGGAACATATTGGCACACCTTCCATTCATCCTCACCATTCAAAGCATAGATGGGTACCACCTTATACGTGCCATAGTCCAAATCCTGTGCCTCAAAGTCAGAAGCAGAGAGACCAAAGGTACGCGAAGTGGTCGATCGGTTGCCGAGAGATGCCGGGACATGCCTGATGTTAAACTCCTTGAGGAATAGCATGTTGTCCTCCTCGTCAATACATCCCAATCCATAATAGTATGATTCGCCATAGCCCGACTGGTTGATATACTGGCAATTGATGTTGGTACCCGATGCAACATTCACCTTGGCGGAGAGGCGTTTGGCGGTGGTGTTGACTGCCCCGTCGCTGGAATGGCTGACATACAACAAGGCGGAATGGTCGATGGAATAGGAAGTGGCGTTCACATGGGTATCAGCACCCGCCTCGTATCTGTTCAACACCGACAGGCGGAAATAACCGTCATACTTGCCATCCCATCCCCAATTGACATGGAAGAGGCCGCTGCCATCGTAGCCGTCCACAAGCAGATTATGGCCAGCATACTGATCCGCTTTCTGGTAGAACGCAAAATACGCCACAGGACGCTGCGCTGCCAGTTCGTTGTAGATAATATCTTCCCACTGCTCATTGGAATAATACTCACGGTCTACGTAGGCTATGGAGTTGTCGAAGCCGAAATAATCCACCAAGGCTGTTGAAAAGTACCTTGTGGTGGTAAGCGTCGTGTTGGAGTCATAGATTGACGACATCGCCTTGCCACTGTAAAGCATCAGGTTGGCGACCGCATCCACTTGTTCTGTGGTATAGCCACTATTGTATGGATATTGGGTTAACATATTGTCCCAATCCAATGCCGTGCCAGCGGGAACGGCTGCCAACGTCGTTCCATTGTTGGAATAAGAGGGGATGGTGGCATAGGTGACAGGGCCTATCTTGTCTTTGTAGTAATACAGTAATTGTGCTAAGATGGCGGGAGAACACCCTACGGGTGCGTTCTTGCCATTGAAAGAAGGGGTATTGGCGTTATAGGGATAGCCGTGGCCCCATTTGGTGGTGGTCAGCGGGGCTATGGCCTTCTTGGCCTTTTCTACGACCCTCCTCTTTTGGTTAGGTACGGGGGTATCGGGATAGGCATCTATCTCCCGCTCATATCCTTGCAGCCAGTCTTGCAGGAAGTCCGGGAGGTCGGCGACATCAAAGTTGCCCTCATCGGCATATCCCAAGATAGGTTCCATACGGTCATCGCCAGAGACGATGACAAAGCCTTGGTCGTTTCCCACGTTGAACACATAGTAATAGGCTTCCCCCTTTGCCTGACTCTTGCGTGGCTGTCGGTAGGAGCCCTCCTCTCCCTTGAGGGTTACGCCTTTTGAGGAAAGGAATGCCTTGGCTTGGTTAAAAGCTTGTGAACTACTGATAGGGTTAGCTTTCGCCGATACAAGGCAAAAAGCGAAGAGTGAAAGTAATAAAATGTATCGTTTCATCTTGATAGGTTTAATTTATTTAACAAAAGTAAGAAAAAACATGATATAATAGGACATTCTATTATGTCTATTAAAGATATTTAACGAAATCATTTGGCAAATCCAATATTTTCCCTTATTTTTGCATCGTTAAACTAAATCTGATATGAGAATCATTGCAAAAAGCACCTTGGTTGCATACTACAACAGAAACCCTAAGGCGAAAGCCTCATTGGTCGACTGGTATGAAAAGACGAAGAAAGCAAAATGGAAATGCTTTGCTGATGTAAAGAAGACATTTAATAGCGTGGACAATGTTGGCAATCAACATTATGTATTTAACATAAGAGGCAACAATTACAGACTTATTGTTGTTATACAATTTACACCCCAACGTGTTTACATACGTTTTATTGGCAATCATGAAGAATATGACCAAATCAATAACATTAAAAATATTTAATATATGGAAAAGATAAAGAATGAGGAAGAATATCGTACAGCATTAAAACGTATTGATGAGTTATTACCTTTAATCAATGATGATACTCCCACTTATGACAATAACTATATTGAACTAAATGAGATTTCAGACTTGGTGGAAGAATACGAGGATATATATTATCCCATCGATAAGCTATCACTTGTGGAAACCATCAAACTGCGACTTGAAGAGATGAACTTGTCGCAAGCCAAGTTGGCACAAATGCTGGGTATCAGCCCTTCACGAATGAGCAGAATCCTGACAGGGAAAAGCGAGCCTACGCTCAAGATGGGGAGAATCATCAGCCAAAAGCTCAATATACAGCCAGAAATCGTATTGGGTATTTGACTATTTCCCAACACCATTAACAAACGAAAGACCCACGGCAACCAAGAGTAGCCGTGGGTCTTTCTTGATGGCTTGGCTATGATTACCAATCAACACCCCAAACGTTTTTCTCCTCAACATCCATGTCATCCATCATGTTGTTCCCTTTGGAGGCGGCACCGCCAGCGTCTCCTCCACCGCTTACTTCAAATGATTGGAGAAGTTGGGGCATGGGAAGCGTCTTGATTCGAGGTTGCATATAGATTCTCTTTTCCATATCCTTTCCTGTTTTGGGGTTAACGAATCACTACTTTCTTACCATCAACAATATAAACACCCTTGGCAAGGTTGTCCTTCGTCGTACCTACCACTTGGCCTTTGAGGTTGTACACAGTGGCAATATTCGTCAATCCACGAATGGCATCTACACCATCCACCAAGTCCAATCCTTCAGACACCATCTTCTCGTCAAAGAATACACGAAGGCTTGCCAATGATGCCGATGATGACTTTGGTATGGTAAACGTAGCACGGAGTCCCTTCAAATGGTTCTGGCTGTCGTTGGCAGGATAGTTCAACGTACCTCTTGTGTTCAAGAAATACTCCGTCTGGTCGGTCTTCATGTCATAACAAATGTAATGACCATCATAATGATATTCACCTTTATAAATCCACCCAGGGGAAGAAGATGTTATATTCACGTTCTCAAACACAGGATTTTCTACGGTATTGGTTGGCTTAATGACACACGGGATACCAGCCGTAATCCTCTCAACGGAACTGAAATTGATGGTATTATTCATGGCACTGGCAAATTCAGACACCTTCGTTCCTGCACCAAATACTTCCTCTATTTGTTCCGATGAAACATCGAAAGGCAAGCAGAGCGTGTTCCAATAACTGCTCGACAACGTGCGCTCCAATGTCACACGGGCGTTATTGATGGGAAGGGAACTTTCCGTGAAAACAGTCTTCGTACCGTTCTTGAAAGGAAGGAACACCGTGGCTGTCTCTTTGAGCTTGATGCTTGTAACTGTACTTGTATTGGTTCCATTTACTGTGCCGTTGATGATAATATTCTTGAGACCATATTGTTTAGTATTTCCAAGTTTATATATATTTACTTTAATTCCAAAAGTTCCTTCTATGGTAGAAGTGTTACTAAACGAATATGTATAATCTGAATAATTCGGTGTTTTGCTTTCCCTATTGGGCGTTACTCCAGTAATAAGGGATTCGGAAGAGCCATTGGCATACCAAGATATATCCAACGCCCCCCCGTCAGTACCAAATCGTGTTGCTGTAACGGAAATGGAAGATGGTGTAAACGTATAACCATTAGCTAACTTGACATAGAAAGTTATAGCATTATCGTCACTTGCACTTGACTCATTATTGACAGAAGGATGAAACCATGTCTCACCAAGAGACTTGTTGTCTTTGCTGAAAGTCTGTTCCCCATTTAAACTCGACCCCACAGTAATGGCTTGTGAAGTAAATAAAGGATTCACTTCATCACTAAAGCTATAAGTAGGCACTTGGTCTGAACCACCATCACTTAATGGCCAGGTGATATTTCCCGATTGACTAAAAGAGGTTTCAGTTGTTGAAGTCGTTGCCTCATTATAGACATTGTCATCTGGCTCATCAGTGGGAATGACATAGAAATTGAATGTCCTTGTGAGCGATATGCCATTTTCGGTGGCTTTCACTTGCACGGAGAAGAGACCTGATGAGGATGGTGTTATCTTTAGGCTACTCCCTTCTAATGTTGCATCGATGTCATTGCTAACTATCGAATATATTTGATTATTTGAAGAATAACTATAGCCTAAAAAATATGTATTTAGGTCTATTGTTCTTGTCTCATTAACTTTCAAGTCGATGAAATGCGGGCAAGCCATCCAGTTGAGATAGATTTCCAAGTCGGTGTACCAGCCTACAGATGATCCATCAGTATGGTTATTGTTCAAACTGCCAGTACCCCATCCTTTCGCATCTTCGAACCAGTCAGGAATGCCATCGCCATCGGTGTCCCAATCAGCATCCCTTGTCGCAGAATAAATATTCAATCCATCAAATCCCTCAGAATCGGTTTCAGAGTCAATATGACCATATCTTCCCTTGGCCAAGCTGGCTGAACCAGTATAGGTATATGTTCGGTTTTTCGTTTCTGAGACCATTCGCGTGTCATGGTTGTCAAGCTCTGGCTGGTTGCACCCCACGTCAGACAACACATTCTTATATGCTGCCTCAGCACTTTCTACCGTAGCAAGGTGATCAAAGAATGGTGAACTTCTGAATACCGTCCAATCAAGCACCTGGTTATTGTACAATTCATATTTATAGGTGACATTTTCCGCATCGGTCGTCTTGCTCCCGTCAAGGTTTTCGCGAATATTTCCACTCACATAGTAAGACTGTGAGCCGCTGCCCGTTCCTTCCAACTGTGCCCTTAACAGATAAGTCATTTCAGTGGAAGCGCCCATCTTGTAATAGTTGTTCACGAACTGCCCTTCATGTGTTCCACCATCCGTCGCACGGGTTGCCCAGTTGTAGCAAACATTATTAAACATATCATGATGTCCATCATACGCACCACTCGCATCCAAACCACCCGACATACTCCAGTTTCGACCCTCGTTGTGTGCAAGAAGGTTATGATGGAAAGAACTGCCTTTTGCTCCCAATTGTCCTCCACCTATCGTACCAGCATAACCATGCTCTGTACCTGTATCATAATTAGGATGTCCTGCTATGTTAAGTGCCTCGGAAATCAACGTGTTTTGCAAGGTGATATGCTTGGCGTTACGTGATGAGAACCCCTCGTCGATAGTCCAAGAAATCGAGCAATGGTCCATGATGGAATGGTCATTGCCAGCCATACCCATACCATCCATCCCATGTTCTTTAGGGTCTTCATCACTAAGATGGCCTCTTCGGTGACGGATAAACCGTGTGATACCATCACTTGCCATACCGAATGGCGACCCACGGAACATGATACCATTACCTGGTGCCGTCTGTCCGGCAATAGTTACGTATGGGTCGCTACATGTCAACCTATTCTTGAGATGAATCACACCACCCACATCAAACACGATGGTACGTGGTCCACTCAATTGGGTGATACCATATCGGAACGTTCCCTCTGCGGGATTGTCAGCGTCATCATCAAGCGAGGTAACATGATAGACCATACCGCCACGACCGCCAATGGCATAGCGACCATAGCCTTGTGCGCCAGGGAACGCATCGCGGCGGGGTCTGAATGACCAAACAACTCCTTTATATGTCACCCCATTGATGACTTCATCCACACGCCAATAATAGGTTTTCATAGGAGAAAGCGACCCACGGGAAGTGTTTGTATTCGTTCCCTCATAAATTTTCACATTCACTTGATCTTCGCTCTCACCCCAATAGACGATATGTTTAGAAGCACCCGACGCGCCTGTCCAACTGAGTGTAATGTTTTCATTGTCGGCATTGGTATGATAGTCCAAGTTGGCCGGTGATGGATTTTGCGCTTGATAGTCTGCATTTTCTCCATCAAACTCCAATGAATTGATGTAAAGTTGGGTACGGTCATAAGTAACACCATCCACAGGTGTAGTGTAATAGATAATGACTGTTTCAGATGAAGTAGATGCTACGTCAAACGTGACATACGATTTTGTAGAAGCGGCCAACGTGGTAGCTCTCATTGATTGAGAAAGACCTGTTAGTTGGTCAGTACCATTCACTTTTACATTCAAGGCTGGCAGAGTGGCACCAGCTCCATAGTCAACATTGTTATGATATGCCTGCAACGTATGTGTACCAGCACTCAATCCTGTTATTGTCACTTGTATGGCTACTGAACCAGACTTAATATAACTATCACCATCAAATGAAGAAATACCGTCGCAAACCAATCGTCCCTCATCTGTTCCGATAGTAACACCATCCTTGTACCAATTCTTCTTAATTTTGGAACCAGCAGAACCTTCTACATTAGTAATGGTAATAGTCACACCATCAAATGTGTTTGTCACTGTCGCACCATTGGTAATATCCCAAGCGGTATATCCACTCGCAGTAGGATTACTACCCGTTCCATTGTCAAAATCAATTTTCTGCGCCGACGCATTTGATGCGCAGAGCATGAACAAAAAGCCCAAAATAAAGGAACTCCTTCCTTTGTTTAGGTAGTTAGTTAAAGTTTTCATTTTTTTAAAATTTATAAATAATGTCCCGATTAGGTTGCAAATGTAAACATTTTTTGTTCATTTTGCAAATTATTCCCATAAAAATCCAATATTCACAACTGATTGGTAAGAAAAAGAATGGATGTAAATGATACGTTTGGATTCATCGGGCATGGTGTCTGCCGGTTGCCCTTGCATGGAATGCAATTCGTATATGCCGCATATATCAATCGTATTTGCGGCATATACCAAAGCCGAACCATATCATCCTTTTTCCCGTATGATGACATAAAAACACCTACATGATAGGATTTCGCAAAAAAATTCGTACCTTTGCGCCATATTAGCTGACTTTTACACAATATTATACATGATGGAATACGATTTCAGAGCGATTGAGAAGAAATGGCAACAGCGGTGGGTGGAGAACAAGACCTACAAGGTTGTCGAGGACAAGGAGAAAAAGAAGTTTTACGTATTGAATATGTTTCCCTACCCATCGGGTGCCGGCTTGCACGTAGGGCACCCGTTGGGATATATCGCCAGCGACATCTACGCCCGCTATATGCGCTTGCAGGGCTACAACGTGCTGAACCCTATGGGCTATGACGCATACGGTTTGCCCGCCGAGCAATATGCCATACAGACGGGGCAGCACCCCGCCATCACCACGGAAGCCAACATCAACCGCTACCGTGAGCAGTTGGACAAGATCGGTTTTTGCTTTGATTGGGACAGGGAAGTGCGCACCTGTGAGCCCGGTTATTACAAGTGGACGCAATGGGCATTCCAGAAAATGTTCAATTCGTTCTATTGCAACAAGTGCCAACACGCCCAACCCATCGGGAAACTCATCCGTCATTTTGAGGAGAAGGGTACGGAAGGGCTTGACGTGGCACAAAGTGAGGAGTTGACATTCACCGCAGATGAATGGAACGCAATGGGCGAAAAGCAACGGCAACAGACGCTGATGAACTACCGTATCGCCTACTTGGGCGAGACGATGGTCAACTGGTGTGCCGGGCTTGGCACCGTGTTGGCCAACGACGAGGTGGTGGATGGCGTGAGTGTACGCGGCGGTTTTCCCGTGGTACAGAAGAAGATGCGCCAATGGTGCTTGCGCGTCTCCGCATACGCACAACGCTTATTGGACGGTCTTGACACCATCGACTGGACGGAGTCGTTGAAGGAGACGCAACGCAACTGGATTGGTCGTTCGGAGGGAACGGAAGTGGTGTTTGCCGTGAAGGATAGCGATGTGGAGTTCACCATCTTCACTACCCGTGCCGATACGATGTTTGGCGTGACCTTCATGGTGTTGGCTCCCGAAAGCGAATACGTGATGCAAGTGACCACCGACGAACAAAGAAAGGCCGTGGAAGACTACTTGGCGGCCACGAAAAAGCGCACCGAGCGCGACCGCATTGCCGACCGACGGGTGACAGGTGTGTTCACGGGCAGCTATGCCATCAATCCTTTCACTGACGAAGCCATCCCCATTTGGGTATCTGACTATGTGTTGGCAGGATATGGAACAGGTGCTATCATGGCCGTACCCGCCCATGACAGCCGTGACTATGCCTTTGCCAAGCACTTCCATTTGCCCATTATCCCCTTGATTGAAGGGGCAGATGTGAGTGAGGAGAGCTATGATGCGAAGGAGGGAATCGTGTGCAACTCGTCGTCAAGCAAGTTCTCGTTGAACGGCTTGACGGTGAAAGAGGCGATTGCCGCCACCAAGAAATACGTGGAAGAGCATCATCTGGGTCGCGTGAAGGTGAACTATCGCTTGCGCGATGCCATCTTCTCTCGTCAGAGATACTGGGGTGAGCCGTTCCCTGCCTATTACAAAGACGGAATGCCTTACATGATTCCCGAGGAATGCCTACCCTTGGAATTGCCCGAAATCAAGACCTACCAACCCACCGAGACGGGCGAGCCGCCCTTGGGACATGCCGAGAAGTGGGCGTGGGACACCAAGATCAACCAGGTGGTGGATGTCTCTGAGATTGACCATGAGACCGTCTTCCCCTTGGAATTGAACACCATGCCGGGCTTTGCCGGGTCGTCTGCCTATTATCTCCGCTATATGGATCCCCACAATGATGAGGCTTTGGTGTCGAGGGATGCCGATGACTATTGGCAGAACGTTGACCTCTACGTGGGTGGAACGGAACATGCGACGGGCCACTTGATCTACTCCCGTTTCTGGAACAAGTTCCTTCATGACTATGGAGTGAGTTGTAAGGAAGAGCCATTCCAGAAGTTGGTCAACCAGGGAATGATACAAGGCAGGAGCAATTTCGTGTATCGCGTGAATGATTCATCCTCCTCCGATGCCCCCGTATTTGTCAGTGCCGGCTTGAAAAAGCAATATACCGATGTGACACCTATCCACGTTGACGTGAACATTGTCTCCAATGACATATTGGATATTGATGCTTTCAAGGCTTGGCGACCCGAATATGCGAATGCCCAATTCATCCTCGAAGACGGCAAATACATCTGTGGATGGGCTGTGGAAAAGATGTCGAAGTCGATGTTCAACGTGGTCAATCCCGACATGATTGTGGAGAAATACGGCGCAGACACCTTGAGGCTGTATGAGATGTTCCTCGGTCCTGTGGAACAAAGCAAGCCTTGGGACACCAATGGCATTGATGGTTGCCACCGTTTCTTGAAGAAGCTCTGGGCGTTGTTTGATGGTTGTGGCGATGCCACAACAAACGGGACGGAGGCTACACGCGAGCAATTGAAGAGCGTACACAAGTTGATCAAGAAGGTGACGGGTGACATTCAACAGTTCTCTTACAACACCGCCATCTCGGCATTCATGATTTGCGTGAACGAATTGTCGCAGAGCAAGTGCAAGAACCGCGAGTTGATGAAAGACATCGTCGTCTTGCTTGCTCCCTTTGCCCCACATATCGCCGAGGAGATGTGGGAACAATTGGGCGGAGAAGGCAGCGTCTGCGATGCCCAATGGCCCACTTGGAATGAGGAATACTTGGTGGAGAACACCGTCAAGTTGGGTGTTGCTTTCAACGGAAAGACCCGTTTCGACATGGAATTTGCCGCCGAAGCCGACAATGCCACCATCCAAGAGGCCGTTCTTGCCGATGCCCGTTCCCCCAAATACATCGATGGAAAGAACATCGTAAAGGTTATCATCGTCCCTAAGCGTATGGTGAACATCGTGTTGAAGTAAATGACAGCCAACCGTCAAATCATCTTGAATGAGGCTAAGGATTATATTTTTATAACCCTTGGTCTCATTTTGTATTCGTTTGGGTTTACGTTCTTCCTGATGCCTTATGAGATCGTGACGGGCGGAGTGGCTGGTATTGCCGCCATTGTCTACTATGCCACGAGCTTTCCCAACTCTTATACCTATTTCCTTGTCAACGCCGCCCTGTTGGGCATTGGCTTAAAGATCTTGGGATGGAAGTTTTTGGTGAAGACTATCTATGCCATCCTCATGCTCACCGTATTGCTTGAGCTGATGCGAAACGCCGTGCCGACAGACGAAAGCGGGCAATTCGTGAAAATCCTTGGCGAGGGTCAAGACTTCATGTCGCTCGTTATAGGGTGTATCATGACGGGTAGCGCACTTGGTATCGTGTTCCTCAACAATGGCTCAACGGGCGGTACGGACATCATCGCCGCCTCTATCAACAAGTTTCATAATATCTCTTTAGGAACGATTCTCATCTTTGTGGACTTCGTGATTATCGGCAGCTGTCTCTTCATCCCACAATTCGGCACGTTGCTCCAGCGTTGCAACATGGTGGTGTTTGGCTTCTGTACGATGATCATTGAGAATTTCATGCTCGACTACATCATGGAAAAACGACGGGAATCCGTGCAGTTCCTCATCTTTTCCAACAGATGGCAAGAGATTGCCAATGCCATCGGCACCAAGTTGGAGCATGGGGTGACCATCCTCGATGGGCATGGCTGGTACACGGGAAAGGAACGTAAGGTACTCTGCATCCTTGCCCGCAAGAACGAGAGCATCGCCATCTTCCGCCTCATCAAGATGATAGACCCCAATGCCTTCGTCAGCCAGAGCAGCGTGACGGGTGTCTATGGCGAGGGATTTGATGAAATGAAGGTAAAAGTAAAAGGCAACAAATAGCTGTAAATGTCATTCCACAAGTTTGTGTTACACAAATTTGTGTAACACAAACTTGTGGAATTAAATTATTCTTACTATCTTTGCCACATCATCATCTAAACATCTTTACATGAATAGAAGTTTTGTCTTTGGCGTGGCAG
Organism: Prevotella sp.; assembly: GCA_017428055.1. Classification (GTDB taxonomy): domain Bacteria; phylum Bacteroidota; class Bacteroidia; order Bacteroidales; family Bacteroidaceae; genus Prevotella. The sequence goes on along the minus strand of JAFRRN010000090.1, from coordinate 5,588 downwards.
CCTCTGAATACAATTTCACAGGGAGGACTTCAGAAACGAAAAGGCTCATTGCCAATTTCAAGGAAGGCATCAACACCATCTTGATTTCACCGAGACGATGGGGAAAAACCTCACTTGTCAAGCATGTATGCAGGCAATTGGAAAATGATCCATCCATGATTACCGTCTATATGGACATATTCTCTTGTAAGAGCGAATATGACTTTTACAATGAGTTTGCTGCATCCATTTTGAAACAAACTGCATCAAAGAAAGACTTATGGATGGAAAACGCCAAGGACTTTATTTCTCGTTTAAGTCCTACTATTTCCTATAAACCAGAACCATATACCGATTTCTCTTTGTCATTGGGCATCACCCCGAAAACCCATACACCTGAAGAGGTGTTGAGTCTTGTGGAAGATATTGCCAAGAAAAAGAACCAGCACATTGTCGTATGTATAGACGAATTTCAAAGGATTGGTGAATTTTCAGACACAAAATATATTCAAAGGAGATTACGAACGGTATGGCAACATCAAGAATTAACCTCCTATTGTTTGTTCGGCAGCAAAAGACACTTGATGAGTTCCATGTTCCAATACCGGAACATGCCATTCTATCAATTCGGTGAGATGATGTATTTGCAAAGGATTTCCACAGAAGAATGGATTCCGTATATCGTTTCCCATTTTGAAGAACGGAATCGTCATATCAACCAAGAGCTTGCTGCAAAGATTTGTGAGAGTGTGGATAACTTCTCCTCATACGTACAACAATTGTCATGGATTATCTTCAACCAACTCGAAGAGGGCGAGACAGCTATGGAAAACCATCTCATCAATGGCATCCAAGAGTTGCTCGACACCAATGAATTGTTGTTCATGCAACAAATAGAACCTCTCTCCGAATACCAACTCAATTTCCTTCGTGCCATTTTGGCTGGCCATCATACTGCCTTTGGGGAAAAGAAAGTCAGGGAAGGATTCAACCTTGGAAGCACTTCTAATATTGCAAGAATCAAAACTGCATTGATAGACAGGGACTTGATTGATACAGACGGGAAAAACATATTCATCAATGACCCCGTTTTTAGTCTATGGCTCAAACGAAAAATATATTATTGATAATCATTCCATCACATGAAGAAAATCGTATTTGCCACCAACAACAAGCATAAGCTTGATGAGATTCGTAAGATTCTGAGTGATAAATTTGAAATAGTATCCTTGCACGACATCGGATGCGACGTAGACATTCCCGAGACGGGAGACACATTGGAAGACAATGCCTTGATGAAAGCGGAATACGTCAAACAACATTACGGACTGGATTGTTTCGCCGACGACACGGGCTTGGAAGTGGAAGCCCTCGATGGCGAACCTGGCGTTCATTCCGCCCGTTATGCCGAGTGGACAGACCATGACAGCGAAGCCAATATGGATAAATTGTTGGGAAAATTAGGAAACAATAACAATCGGAAGGCACGATTTCGCACCGTCATTGCGTTATTATTCAATGGTGAGACCCATTTGTTTGATGGCATCGTGAATGGAAATATCATCTCCGAGCGACACGGAACAGAAGGTTTTGGCTATGATCCCATCTTCGTGCCCGATGGCTATGAGCAAACCTTCGCTGAACTGGGTATGGAAATCAAGAACCAAATATCCCACCGCGCCCGTGCCGTCAATAAACTCGCCGTATTTCTCAACGACAAAACATGAACGTAATATGTTGACAAGAAATCTTTTTATATTATTACTATTTCATCTTTTCAACCTTTCCAACAATGCCGCAGAGATAGGTACATGGAATGCCTATATGGCTTACCACGATGTCACGGAAGTTGAAAAAGCGGGAAACATCCTGTATGTCTTGGCGTCAAACAATCTCTATGCCTACAATACCAACGACCAAAGCATCCAGACATACGACAAATCGAACTTCCTGAGTGATTGCAGCATCGAACATATTGTATATTGTCAAGCAGCCAAACGCCTTGTCATCACCTACGAGAATTGTAATATCGACTTGCTGGAATCCAACAATAATGTCATCAACATGTCGGAGTATTACAATAAGTCGATGACGGGAGAGAAGACCATCAACGACTTATATGTCCACGGAAACTATGTCTATATCTCCACGGGATTCGGTATTATTAAACTGAATGCCAGCAAAGCGGAAATCAGCGATACGTATAATTTAGGTTTCAATGTCAATTATTGTTATATCGAGAATAACACCATCTTTGCCGCTTCGCGGGAAAACGGCATCTATTCAGCCAGTTTATCGAGCAACTTATTAGATAAGTCAAACTGGAACCGCATATCTTCCTATAAGAACAACACCAAGACCCTCGACCCAGACCAACTGAAACTCATCCATACCCTCAACCCCGGCGGGCCTAAGCACAACTTTTTTGGAGCGATGAAGTTCACCAATGGCCAACTATATACCTGTGGCGGAGGCTATGGAGATGGATATGACCTCCATCGTGACGGTGCCATCCAAGTGATGAAGGACGGGGAATGGACGATTTACGAGGATAGCCTTGACAGCAAAACAGGTGTCAGGTTCCAAGATATGATGGCGATAGACATTGACCCCACCAATATTTCCCGTGTCTTTACCAGCGGAAAGAGTGGATTATATGAGTTTCGTAACGGACAGTTCTACCAGCATTTCACCACCGACAACAGTCCTCTGCGCTCCGCCATTGCCGATGGAAACAAAAACTATGTCTTGACGACAGGTGTCGGATGCGACCAAAACGGCAACGTATGGTGCTTGAACAGCCAGTCGCCCGGTGTCTCCTTGGTGGAATATACCAAGGATGGGGAATGGAAATCATTCGACTTACCTGAAACGATGAGCGGTACCAACAGTTTGGGAATGTTGGAATGTGTGTATTTCGACAGTAGGGGATTGCTCTGGTTTGTCAACAACCACTCCGGCACACCCGCCCTTTTCTGCTTCAATACTACTACAGAGGAATTGAAACATTGGAAATCCTTTATCAACGAAGACGGCACACGCATCGCCTTGGTATTCGTCAGATGTGTCACGGAAGATAAGTCGCACAACATCTGGGTGGCAACTAACATGGGACCATTGATGATTCCCGCCGCCAATATCCCTAACAACATCGAAGAATTTGTGCAAGTGAAGGTGCCTCGCAACGACGGAACCAACTTCGCCGACTATCTCTTGGACGGCATCGATGTCACCAGCATAGCCATCGATGGCGGCAACAGGAAGTGGTTTGGCACCAATGAGACAGGGCTATATCTCATCAGTGCCGACAACATGGAACAAATCCAACATTTCACCAGCTTGGATAGCGACCTCCTTTCCGACAATATCGAGTCGCTCGCCATCAACGATGTTACCGGGGAAGTGTTCATTGGGACAGACAAAGGACTGTGTTCGTACATGAGCGATGCCACACAGACCTACGACGAGATGACGAAAGAGAATGTCTATGCCTATCCCAATCCCGTGCGACCTGAATATATGGGCTTGATTACCATCACAGGACTAACTTACAACGCCGACATCAAGATTGTCACAAGCAATGGCGTATTGGTGGCAGAGGGCAGGAGCAATGGCGGCACGTTCACCTGGAATGGCTGCGACCGCAACGGTAAGCGTGTGGTTTCGGGTGTCTATATGGTAGAGACAGCGACTGAAGAAGGCAAGAAAGGCGTGGTATGCAAAATCGCCATCGTGAGATAAGCGTCATTTCAGTTGTTGCGGCATTCACCCTTGCCCAACTTCTCATCCTTTGTATATTTGGCTATACACCTTATACCGATAGTGAGGGATATATCATCTTGGCTCAAGATAGCCTCAAATATGGCGAGCCTTATCCCGTAACTTCCAAAATCAATGAATTGGCTTTCATCTGGAATGTAGGGTCTATCAATACAGTAGCCCTCTCGATGTGGCTATTCCATTCCATCTATCCATTATTAATCACCTATTCATTGATGAAAGGCGTTTCATCATGGTTGGTTTATGCCATTGCGAAAGACATCTTCAATGAGCGGATGGCATGGATTTCCCTTATCCTATATGTCATCTATCCTGCCAACTATGGCGAGGGAACATCATTGTTGAGCGAGACTCCATTCATGTTTTTCATCCTCTCAGGTCTTTGTCTTTCGTTGAAAAAAATGCCGTTCATGGGTGGAATATTATTAGCGATAGCCAATTGGTATCGTCCGATGGCCATTATTTTCCTGCTGTCACTCATCATTTACCTTATTATATTATATAAGAATATCAACGCTCTCAAGCCACTGATTGGGTATGTACTGACAATCGGCATCATCGGCGGATTGGCGTATCATCGCACGGGACATTTCATCTACCAGGCAAAGACGGGATGGATGTCGCTCATGCAATATTCTTGGAACCATGACCAACACCAAGAGAAGACCGCCCATCTGTTTGCCAATAACGACCCCGCCAATCCCATCAACCCCATTAACCCCATCCAAAAAGACAAGATATGGCAATCCAATTTCCTCACTTGGCTAAAAAACAACCCGAAAACCTATCTCATGCAGATGCCCAAGAAATTCATGGACACCTATATCTCTGACAATGTGAACTTCTGCACGTTCCTTCCAGACAAATACACCAGCGTATATATGTACGAGCCATTGAGCATGAAAACGCTATATCATGACTTTCCACATGAGTCGCCCGTGCAAATTCTCGCCATCGTCAACCTCATCATCTATTATTTGATATTACTTTTGGCGATTGTCGCCATCATCTTACTTGTCAAAGAACATCTATGGCATTATTTGTCATTGCCCATGAGCGTCATCACACTTGGTACTTTACTGCTTATGTTGGTGGGTCATGGCGAGGCACGATTCCATATCCCCTTCATGCCATTCTTTATCATCTTGGCAGCTTGTTCCATCCATCATTTCAGAAAAAATGCAAAGAGAGCAATGGATTGACATAGCGAGAGGACTGTGCATGGCCGCCATCCTTTACGACCATACCGAGGTTTATTACACGGGAGACAACATCATCCCGTATCATCTCTATGTCACGAATGCACTCATCGCCTTCTATCTCATCTCCGGCTACCTGTTTTACAAGTCGGGAACATTCTACCTCAAACGGAAAATAGCTTCCATCTTCCGGTCGCTCATCAGGACTTATTTCGTTTTCACCACACTCATGGCAGCACCTAAGACATGGGCACACCAAGGCGAGTTGTCACTAACGGATGTCTTCACCAACATCGCCTTGGGAAAAGCGTCATGGTTCGTGGCATCATTGATCATGGCGGAGATTATCTTTTCCATCATCATCCACATCTCCAAGCAGAAAACTTGGACATTATCCATCCTCTCTTTCATCTGTCTATCGCTCTCCATCTATCTCTCCATACATCATCGTAGTTATCCTTGGCAGTTCAACAATGCCCTGCAAGCGGTGTTCATCCTTTACATTGGCTATATGTATCATCAGCATGAAGAAGAGTTCCACCGTTTCGACACACCATTATATACATCATTATTATTGATCCTTCTTATATGTTTAAAGATATATGAGAGGTATCATGATATGAATATGTT
>JAFRRN010000089.1 GCA_017428055.1 Prevotella sp. | reverse complement strand
TGACAAAAGAATAGCTTCCATACAAGCCAAAATAAACAGAAGACCAAGGGAAAAACTAAATTTCCTCACACCTAACGAGGTCTTTTTCAAACATTATACCTAACTTTGCAGACAGATTGCACTTGCTGGTTGACTCTATATAAATGGATGGATTGACAAAAAAATGGCAAATATTTACCCTTGTTCGCTTGTAATTGGCAAAAAATCATTACCTTTGCAGGGTAAAGCGTTATCATGACTATCTACGACAAATAATTCAAAACGAAACAGATAATTTTACTAACAATTAAACTTTAAACAAATGAACAAAAAGTTACGTTTCTTGCTCTTCTCACTGTTTGCAGTGTTTATGAGCTCAGCAAGTTTTGCTGGCGACAAGTTCACCTATAATTTAGGTGGCAAGCCGGGTACATCCACCCCCGCAAATTTCTTCTCTTATGACACAAGTGGCAAATGGAACTTTAACACCAAGTTCAGTGGTGCCGAGTATGATGGTATTTCATTCTCCCAAGGATTGAAGATGGAAGGCACCACCAAGATCTTGTTCACATCTACCGCGACCTCTACTGTTATCATCGTACAATCAACTTGGGGTTCTGCAACTATCAAATTTGACGGCGTAGAATTGAATCGTAATGATGCAGAAACTGGTACAGGTTGCCTTATCTACACCCTTACCGATGTTGCCGCTGGCGCACACAACATCACGAGAGGTAGTGGCGAGAGCGGACTTTTCTATGTCAGCGTAGAATACACAGGCGCAACATTGGAAGTTCTCGAAACTCCAACGATTGATTTTGACTCCGCAACTGGCGAAGTGACGATTGAGGGCGACGCAAACGCCACGTCTATCGTCTACACCACGAACGGCACTGACCCATCAGCCACCAATGGCGAGGTTTATGAGGGTACGTTCACCGTGGAAGACGGGACAACCGTGAAGGCTATTTGCCTTGGTGACAACGAGACATTCGCAAATTCTGAAATCGCCTCTGTAAAAGTATCATTGGACATTACAAGTGTTGCCACCCCGACATTCAATGTCGTTTATGGAACAGTCGCCATCGCTTGCGAGACCGCCGATGTAACGATTGAGTACAGCACCGACGGTGAGAACTTCGCTGAATACACCAAGCCTTTCACCTTGTTCGAGGACGGTACTGTTTACGCTCGCGCATCTCGCGATGGACTTGTCTCCGAGGTATCTTCAGTTGAGGTCACCGCTGTTCCTATGGGCGACGCTAACAACACCATCGTCCTGCATTGGAACGCATTTGATGTACAAACTGTGGACGGACTTTCCACATTGGTTGGCAAGGATGAGGCCGAAGGCTATTCCATTTCCTTGAACAACGACCAAAAGTCATGGTCATCGGCAAACAGCATCAATGACTATACTTCCATCAAGGTTTCTAATGGCGCACAAAACACGTTGTATTTGCCTAACGGCGTTTCCGCAACGAGGATTACTTTCTACAGCTACGTCAACTCCGCTCCCGGAAGAGACAGCGGATGGAGAGAAGTTAGCGACTTGGACACCCAATACAAGGATGTTCTCATGGGCGCATGGCAAGACGCTGCTAACCCCGATGTGCGTACATACCCATTGACCGGCGAGGAGACTGAGATCAACTTCACCAACACGGGTGAGCAAGTTTGCTTCTACATCGTGCTTGATGTCGTGGAGAACAAGGCTGCCTTGAAGGCTGCTTACGAGCCTGCTGTCATCAAGATGCTCTCCAACGAGGAGTTTGTTGCTCCTACGCTGACCATCACCAATGAGGATGGAGATGCAGTGGAAGGTCTTGAAATCACCTACGCAAGCAACAACGAGGAAGTAGCCACTGTTGACGCAGAGGGTAACATCGAAATCGTTGGCGTTGGCGAGGCAACCATTACCGCCAAGACTGCTGCCACCGAAGAATACAAGAGCGCAACCGCTACCTTGAAGATTACTGTCACTCCTGCTGACCAAGTGCTGAAGGTGACAGAGAACGCCACCGAGGCCGTGCTGACACAGGCAGAGGTTGAGGCACACGGATATCTGACTGCCACCACCGACAACTGGACTGACGAGCGCGAATTTGGCAAGAACAAGGAATACGTGGGTGTATTCTACAACATGAGCAGACCTAACCGTAACCTGATTATCAACGAGAAGGGTGCCATCGCATTCGAGGTATTGGTTCAGAATGGTACTGCCGGCAGAACATACACCGTGAATGTTGACGGCGTAGAGACCACCATCACCCACAATGGTAATGGCGTAGAGTCTTCTGGCATCATCGAGTGCACTTCTGACCAAATCACCATCACCTTGGCTGGTACAGACAATTCGGTTTATCCTGTCGCCATCAAGTTCTACACCGAACTTCCCGTTTCCGTGACCATCAGCGCTGCCAAGGCCGCTACACTCTATTACAGCGACAAGGCCCTGATTGTTCCCTCTGGCATCAAGAAGGCATACACCATCAAGTCTGTTGACAGCAACAATGTCATCAAGAGAGGCACGGAATATGCTGTTGGAGAGACTATCCCCGCTGGCGAGGCCATCGTAATCGAAGGTAATCCCGACATCTACCAGTTCATCATCGACAGCGAGTCTGACGCACAACCCACCGAGGGCAATCTCTTGAAGGGTAGCGACGAGGCAGAGACCACAACAGGCGGCGGCAAGTATTACATGCTGTCCAAGGTTGGTGACACCGTTGGATTCTATTATGGCGCAGAAGACGGCGCAGCATTCACCAATGGCGCTCATAAGGCTTACTTGGTGGTTGACGATGCTGTTGACGCTAAGTTCTTCCTCCTTGACGGCGAGGCTACCGGCATCAACACGATTGCCAAGGTTGCCGAGGATGGTGCCATCTACAACTTGCAGGGTGTTCGCGTTGACGCTCAGAACATGGTGAAGGGCATCTACGTGGTGAACGGCAAGAAGGTTGTCGTCAAGTAATCATTTATTGAATCAGAAACTCAAAAAACAGTAAACGATATGAAAAAGTATATGAAGCCCGCCATTGCAATGGTCAACTATGACGAGATGATCATGGCAGCAATGAGTGTTCACGACGAGATTGGCGATGGCCAGCTCGGCAAGGAGACCTTCTTTGAGGAGGAGGACGCACCCGCCGCTCGCAGCAGCGTATGGGATGAATAATCATCTAAACAGAGCATAACCAAGTCGTCCACTAAAGGCTCGCGCGTACATTATATATATTATATACGTATGTCGCGCCTTTAGTGGACGATTTCACGAATGAATATTTTTGCAGGATATTTCGGACTTTTCAAATAATAGTCGTATATTTGTACCAACAATCAAAACAAACGAGTATGAGTTACACGGAAATGGCACAACTGGAACTGATGAACGCTGCGGCCAATGTCACCACTCAGGAAGACCTTGACGCACTGCGTCTCACTCTATCTCTGTTCTTCGCCGAGCGGGCACAGCGGGCTATCGACAAGATGTGGGAGGAGGGAACTTTCGACCAGAGGAAACTTGACGAACTACGTTCACAGCATCTGCGCACACCATATAAAACCTTCTGAACGACTGATTCATGCGCCATGTGGTCCTCGACACCAATGCCCTCATTCAGGCACTTCCCACCAAAAGCCATTTCCACAAGATATGGACCGACTTTTTGGCGGGTCGATATTGTCTATGTGTCAGCAACGAGATACTGACCGAATACGAGGAAATACTTGCCCAACATGCCTCACCCGACGTAGCACACAACGTTGTCGAGGCCATTGCCCGCCATCCACATACTCTCTACCGAGAGTCCTATTTCCGTTTCCATCTCCTTTCAAACATTGACAAGGACGATGATAAGTTCGTAGATTGTGCAATCACGGCAGGGGCTGACTACATCGTTACAGAAGACAGCCACTTCGACCACCTCAAACAGATACCCTTTCCTCGGTTGAACGTGTTAACACTCGATGAGTTTAACGATATTTTGAATTCATAAAATTCTCAAATTCGGATTTATTATAAACTATTCATTATGAAGAAGATATTTTCAATCATTTGTCTATGGACGATGGTACTTGCCGCCGCTTGGGCGCAAGCACCCAACAACAGTGGCACATATTACCAAGATGCCGACGGCAAGAGCGGTCAGGCGTTGAAGACCGCGTTGTACAATATCATCAAGACGACATCTAATACCGTTGTGGGCTATAGCAACTTGAAAGAAGCGTACACGAAGACCGACGTGCGCAGCGACGGCTACCTCCGCGACTGGTATTCAAATGACACCCATTACAAACCAGGCAGTGACTATGGAAGTTATTCCGTAGAGGGCGACAACTACAACCGCGAGCACTTGGTGCCCCAGAGCTGGTTTGGCGACAGTGAGCCGATGAGGAGTGACATCTTCCATGTGGTGCCTTCCGATGGCTATGTGAACAACCGCCGCAGCAACTACCCCCTTGCAGAAGTGGGTACCGCCACCTACACCTCCAACAACGGCTACAGCAAGTTGGGCAAATGCAAGACAAGCGGCTATACGGGCATCGTGTTTGAGCCTAACGATGAAATTAAGGGTGACATCGCTCGCATTTATTTCTACATGGCGACCTGCTATGAGGACAGGATTTCCTCCTGGGCAAGTAATGCCTACGCAAGTTACGTGTTTGATGGGAACACGTACCCCGGTTTTACGGATTGGTACCTCACCATGCTCATGCGCTGGTCAAAGGAGGATCCCATCGACGAGGTGGAGATAGCCCGCAACAACACCATCGCCTCTACTGAAGTTCAAAGGCAAAACAACCGCAACCCCTTCGTGGACTATCCCGGACTGGAGGAGTATATCTGGGGGAGTAAGAAGACGGAGAACTTCAGTTATGACAACTATGACAACTCCACCACTATCGTCTATGCTCCCGCTTTCTCTCCCACCCCAGGCACCTATAGCACGGCACAAAACGTGACCATCACTTCCGCTACCGATGGCGCAACCATCTATTACGCATTCGGCAATGCCAGCTTTGAGGAGTATAATGGAGAAATCATCCCCATCACGACGACCACCACGCTCAAGGCATACGCCGTGAAGGATGGGGAGCAAAGCAGTACGGTCGTTGCCACATATATCATCGATGAGAATGCTTCTCCCACGCTAAGCAACACCTTTGCCAAGGTGACTTCTGCCAGCCAGATTGCCGTGGGCAATGAATATATCTTGGTGAATGAGGAGGACAAGATGGCGGCAGGGCCGTTAAGCGGAAGTTTCCTAACCAATATCGATGTGGAAGTTTACAACAACATGGTGACTTTGGATGAAAGCTCTACCGTGTCGGTGATGACATTAGGCGGTTCGTCGAGTGGTTATTCTTTGATGATAGGAAACCAATATCTCACCACCTCCAAGACAAAAGAGCTGTCATTGAGCAACACGGAGTCGCCAATATGGACGATTAGTTCTTCAAGCAATGGATCTATTGTGACAAATGACAGCTATGGAGCAATACAATATAATAAGAGTGCACCACGATTCACGACTTACACATCACCTCAATCTCCCGCATATTTGTATGTCAGGACATATATTGACTCACGTCTTGAAGCCAACATCAGCTATGCAACGACCGCATACGAGGTGGAGGAAGAGTCGGACTTCACTGCACCCACGTTGAGCAACCCCAATAACCTGACAGGCATCACCTACTCTTCAAGCGACGAGGAGGTGGCAACAGTCAACGAGACGACAGGGGCAGTGGTCATTGGGAAGCCCGGCACGGCAACCATCACGGCAACCTTCCCGGGCAACACCGACTACAAGGGAGCGTCTGCCTCATATACCATTACCGTGACGGCGAAGCCCGACCCGTCTATCGCTGGCGAATATGATGTCACCTTTGACTTCACGACCAACAATTACGGAATGACTACCTTAAAAAGTGGGGCGAGCAGCTACAACCCTAATCCCACCACCATTAGTGAAGTCGATGTGACCCTGACGATGAGCGGAAGCAACTCGTCTCGCCATTGGGAGAATACTGATGGAAGGACAGAATTACGTGTCTACAAGGCATGTACGATGACGCTAACCGTGCCAAGCAATGCGAAGATCACAAAGGTCGAATTTGCTGGCAATACAGTTACGGGCATCCTCAACAACGAAACGGCTGTCACCACGTGGACGGGCAATGAACAGAGTGTCACATTCACGTTCTCAGGTACGCAAAAGATCAACACCATCAACGTGACCTATGAGGCTGAAGGTAGTAGCGAAAGGCTTTTGGGCGACGTGAATGGCGACGGCTTGGTGAACATCACGGACGCAGTGGCATTGACGAATCACGTCCTTGGCAACACGCCCGAGGTGTTCTATGAGGACGCTGCCGATATCAACGAAGATAGTGAAATCAACATCACCGATGTCACGGCTCTCATCAACCTCATCCTCAATAATTGAGCGGTTGGATATGCACACAAATGAATAATTGTAAAAACATTTGGCTGTTTCGTGACAATTTGATAACTTTGCAGCCCGAAAAGATAAACATTTATAATCAAACAAACGCATAATTATGGCAGAAATGAATTTTGGTGGCGTGATAGAGACTGTGGTCACCAGCAAGGAGTTTTCATTGGAGAAGGCTCGTGAAGTACTAAAGGACGAGACTATCGCAGTGATAGGTTATGGAATCCAAGGCCCAGGACAGGCCTGCAACCTTCGTGACAACGGCTTCAATGTCATCGTGGGACAACGCGAGGGCAAGACCTACGAGAAGTGCCTGGCTGACGGATGGGTACCGGGCAAGACCTTGTTCTCCATCGAGGAAGCCGTGCAACGTGGCACTATCATCTGCATGTTGCTGTCGGATGCCGGCCAGATTGCCGTTTGGCCCAAGATTAAACAGTACCTCAAGCCCGGCAAGACCTTATATTATTCCCACGGCTTCGCCATCAACTGGAACGACCGCACGGGTGTGGTTCCTCCCAAAGATATTGATGTCATCCTCGTTGCACCTAAGGGGTCTGGTACGTCGTTGCGCACCATGTTCCAAGAGGGTCGCGGACTGAACTGCTCATACGCTGTCTACCAAGACGCAACGGGCAAGGCCGAGGAGAAGACCATCGCTTTCGGTATCGGTATCGGTGCCGGCTATCTGTTTAAAACCACCTTTGAGCGCGAGGCAACCTCAGACCTGACTGGCGAGCGCGGCTCGTTGATGGGTGCCATTGAGGGATTGTTGGAAGCGCAATACGAGGTGTTGCGTGAGAACGGGCACTCACCATCAGAGGCATTCAACGAGACCGTAGAAGAACTGACACAGAGCCTTGGCCCGTTGTTTGGTGAGAAAGGCATGGACTGGATGTATGCCAACTGCTCCACCACGGCGCAACGTGGTGCCTTGGATTGGGCTCCCCGTTTCCGCGAGGCCATTAAGCCCGTGATGCAATGGCTTTATCTATCTGTCAAGACAGGCAAAGAGGCACAGATTTCCATCGATGCCAACTCCAAGCCTGACTATCGCGACGGACTGAATAAGGAACTCGAAGCCATGCGCAACATGGAGATGTGGCGGGCTGGCGAGACCGTCCGCAAGCTCCGTCCTGAGAACAATTAACCATCTGTTGTTCTGAATAAGACAAAAGCCTTCAAGAATCACCCGTCAATCAAAGGAGGGATTTTTGAAGGCTTTTGTCTTTTTTATCTCATACATAGATATAGCTGCCATCAAGATGCACATCCTCTTCCATGATGAGTTGTTCCAACGCCTCATCGAATACGTTGCTGGGAAGGTTGAGGCCCTTCAATTCCGTGACGAGATGACTCTCCCCGTCTTCTAACAAGCCCAGTATCTCTTGCTTGGCTTGTTCTACGTTTCTTTCTTTAGAGCTATTCGTTTTTTGAGCAATGCACACGTCACACTGACCACATTCTCCCACTCTCTTCTCACCGAAGTAACTCAACAACTGCTTGCTGCGACATACACTATCATCCGTGGCATACTGCTCAATAGCATGGATTCGCCGCGCGAATTGTTCTTTCCGCACTTCATACACATTAGGGGGAATGACGATGAACTCCTCATCTTCGCGGTCTTGTATGTATGTGACATAGGGTGTGCTGCGGCGAGGGATAAAATGGATGATGCGTTTCTGGCTCAAGGCCTTCAAGTTGAGGTAGACTTGTTCGGGGGAGAGGCCAGCTTGCAAGGCGATGAGGCTCTCGGTAACATACACATAGTCGGTAAACAACCCACCATAACACCGCAGGAGGGCATCGATGACCTTTTCCTCATGTGGCGATGTTTCATGGAGTCGATAAAGTTCATTACGTGACAATTGAAACATCACCCGTGCGTTAGAGTCGGGATTGGTCTCATATTTGATATAACCGGCATTGTCCAAGATTTTCAATGCCGAATCAACAATAGTGGGAAAAAGTCGATAGGTCATTGAAAACTTATCGATGTCAAACTCAAAGGTATGCCCCACTCCACTGCCCACACCTATCTGAAAGAAATAGGCAAGATGGTTATAGACCTCCTTGACAACATCCTTATCGGGATAATTGTCATCGATTCGCCTTTCCAATTTCCTGTTGTCACTGTTGTTATATAGCAACACCGCATAAGACTTCTTGCCATCCCGTCCTGCACGCCCCGCCTCTTGGAAATAGGCCTCGATGGAATCGGGGCAGTCGTAATGGATGACTAACCGCACATCGGGCTTATCGATACCCATACCAAAGGCATTGGTTGCCACGATGACACGTACCTCGTCGTGGGTCCATGCTTGTTGTCGCTCATCCTTAATGGAATGTTCCAGTCCTGCATGGAAATAAGTGGTGGTCATGCCCCGTTGTCCAAGTAGTTGTGATATTTCCTTTGAACGCCTCCTACTACGGGTATACACGATGGCACTGCCCTGTACGGAACAGAGGATATGGACGAGTTCCTCCCGCTTATCTTCCGTCTTGCGTACGATGTATGCCACATTCTTGCGCTCGAAACTCATCATAAAGACATTTTCCTCCTTGAAAGCGAGTTGGGTTTGGATGTCCTTCACCACTTCAGGCGTGGCAGTGGCCGTCAAGGCAAGCACGGGAACATCTGGCTTGAGCTTACGAATCTGGGCAATTTGCAGATAGGCAGGACGGAAGTCATATCCCCATTGGCTGATGCAATGAGCCTCATCAACGGTGATAAAACTCACGTTAATACGTTTAAGCTTAGCGAGAAATAAGTCAGAAGAGAGCCGTTCTGGCGACACATACAAAATCTTGACACCACCAAAAATGGCATTCTCCAAGGTCACGATAATCTCATTGCGCATCATGCCCGAATAAATGGCAGCTGCACGAATGCCCTTTTCTAAAAGGTGGCTCACTTGGTCTTTCATCAAGGCGATAAGGGGCGATATGACAATACACACCCCTTCTTGTGCCAAAGCGGGTACTTGAAATGTAATGGACTTGCCTCCACCCGTGGGCATCAACCCTAATGTGTCACGTCCGGCACCTATGCTTTCAATGATGTCACGCTGGATTCCCCTAAAGCCATCATACCCCCAATATTCCTTGAGGATGTCAAGGTATCTGTCTTCCATCATGCTTCCTCCTCAGAAGGGCGGATGTCTTCGATTAGCAATTGTACTTGGCTGCGTTTGAAGATATTTTCCTCAATAGAATAAGCGATGTCGAAACTGCGCTTGGACTTGATATAACGAGCCGCCGCACTCTGTCCGAAGGCGATACCATTCATCACGGTGCTTGACTTCGAGTCAACCAATTCCAACTTGATATGCTCTTGCTCTCGTCCCACGACCTTACTCGTACCATAGTCATAAACCCCCGTGGTGGCGAAAATGGGTTTCTCGTTCTCTGGTCCGAATGGTGCAAAGCGTTTCAAGTCGTTTTGCAAACGTTTCGTGATTTCCTTGAAGTCAAGGAATGCCTCTATGTCCAACAATGGCTCTATCTGTTGCGGTTGGATATGATGTTCCACATATTGTTGGAATCGTTTCCTGAAAACTTGAATGTCATCCCATCGAATGGTGAGTCCCGCCGCATAGGTATGCCCACCGAAATTCACCAAGAGGTCGCTACAGCTCTTGATGGCAGAATAGATGTCAAACCCCGTCACGCTTCGTGCGCTACCCGTCGCATAATCACCATCGCGAGTGAGTACAACCGTGGGGCGTGTATAGATTTCTGTCAACCGCGATGCAACGATGCCAATGACTCCTTTCTTCCAATTCTCGTCGTACAAGACGATGCTCGACAAATGGCTTTGGCTCTCCAACTTTTCGACAATATGGTTGGCTTCCTCTGTCATCTGCTTGTCGATGTCCTTGCGCTGGTCGTTGTACTCGTCAATATGGCGAGCGGCACGGAGGGCTACGTTGTAGTCACGTTCCACCAACAAATCCACGGTCTCCTTACCTTTCTCAATCCTTCCCGAAGCATTGATACGCGGCCCTATCTTAAAGATAATATCGCTCATGGCTATCTCCCTGCCACTAAGTCCACATATATCAATGATAGACTTCAGGCCGATGCTGGGCGATTGGTTGAGCTGTTTCAACCCATGGTAGGCCAAGATGCGGTTCTCATCGGTCACGGGAACAAGGTCTGCCGCAATGCTGACGGCACAGAAATCAAGCAAAGGGATGAGGCGTGAGAAAGGAATGCCATTGTTTTTGGCAAAGGCTTGCATGAACTTAAAGCCCACCCCACAGCCACAGAGATGCTTGAAGGGATAGCGGTCGTCGCTCCTCTTAGGGTTGAGGATGGCTACAGCGGGCGGCACGACATCATCGGGTACATGGTGGTCGCAGATGATGAAATCTATGCCAAGCTCCTTGGCGATAGTGATTTCCTCTATCGCCTTGATGCCACAATCCAAGATAATAATCAGTTTGACACCCGTCTCGGCAGCATATTCCAAACCTTTCATGCTAACGCCATATCCCTCATCATAGCGGTCGGGGATATAATAGTCGATGTTAGAATAGAACTGTTGCAGAAACTTATACACCAAAGCCACGGCGGTGCAGCCGTCAACGTCATAATCGCCATACACCAATATCCGCTCCTTGCGCCCCATGGCATCGTTGAGCCTGTCAACGGCCACATCCATGTCTTTCATCAAGAAAGGATTGATCAAGTCTGCCAACTGCGGACGGAAAAAGCGCTTGGCAGCACTCTCCGTGTGGATACCCCTTCGAATGAGCAGACGGGCGAGGATAGGGCTGATGCTCAACTTCTCGCCAAGTTCTTTAGCCGCTTCCTTTTCTTCTGGTGTTGGTGGTTCGTAATTCCATTTAAATTGCATTTATATTTGTTTTTATTCCTTCTTTGTCAACGTTAAATGCCTATTATGGCAATTTAACGTTGTAAAATTACGAATAAAAAACTAAAAAACGGAACATACTGTATGAATTTTAACAGTTATGTTCCGTTTTACTCTTTTTTTGCAAATAAATGCAATGAAATTACTCAATATAGTCCACTTTGACAACAATCACACGGATGTCTTGGCTTTTCTTTTTGGTCTCAACTTTGGCAATGTGCCAGTCGGAGGGGAAAAAGATGATGAACTTGCCCGCCTTGGGTGAGAAGAAGTGGGTCTTGTCCTTCACATAGTCATAACGGACAAGATCTTTCTTCTCATTGTAAGGAATCGACACCGTGCTGGAGGCATGATCGAGCAGGGCAAAGCCCTCCGTGCCTTTCACCACATACTGGAAATCAATCTTCTTACGATGGCTCTCGGTATTGCGCTTTTCGAGCGGTTCGTTCTTGGAGTCTTCCACGCTGGCCACAAGGGTTGTTCCGGGGATGGGATGCTTGCCCGCCGAGATGGCGAGCAAGTCCGTAGTGGCAAGCCATTGGAAAAGAGCCTTCCACTGTTCGGGATTCTTATGGTATTGGTCGTAAAACTCCGACAAGTTAACCGTCTTGTCGGGACTCGCCTTGGTGAATCCATTGCGCCACTCCCCACTCTTCACCCATCTCTTTGCATCCGTCTGGGCAAAGATGGGCATACCAACAGCCATGAAGGCAAAGGCTATGAGCAGTCTTTTCATTACGTTACAACCCTAACTTCTTACGGATTTCGGCGGGAATGGCATTCTTGTTGACGAGGAAGTCCATCGTGTTGGCAGCAATGAAAGTCTTGGTCATGTACCAGATGCCCTTGTATTTTCCTGTCTCGCCCCACGAGTTCTTCACCATGTAATACTCTTTGCCATTCTGGTCCTTGGCAAGTCCATAGATGAGCATACCGTGGTCGTCGGTCAGTTCCCAGTTATCGAAACGCTCTTGGCGCAATTCCTGGGTTGCCACGATTTCAGGAACGGTGCATCCCAACGAGTCGATGATGTTACGTTTCTTGTCGGCAGTCAACTTCAACCAACGAGCCATGTCGCTGCCGGCAAGACTCTCTGCCTTCTTGGTGTCTACGGCGTATGCCAAGCCGTTACGGGTGAAGCCCTCTTCCGACACGTCACCGCCCCAAGCGATGGTATAGCCCTCGTTGACGGCATTGTCGATGACTGCCATCATCTCGTCCATCGGTAGGTTGTACGACTGCGGGAAACGCCAGTTGTCTTGTACCTCCACGGCAAATGTCGTATAGAACGGATGGTGTGTGTAGCTGGTGATTGACACATAATCATTGAGGTTGATGCCAAGGCTGTTGACAAATGATTTCGGTGTGTATTCCTTTCCTTCGAATGTGAATTTGTCTGGACACTTGCCCAAATAAGCGTCAAGGATGCCTTGCAAACCAACCTTCCACTGGTTGGAGATTTTCTTCGCCTTGTTCTTGGCAACGGCATCCACGTAGGGTTCCAGTACCGAGAAGAACTCGCCAAAGTTGTTCAACGAGTCGCCATACAGCGAACCAGGGAACGGCATGGCATCCTCTGGGCAGATACCATATTGTTTCATCGTGGCGAGAACATCCTCTGCCGACCCACCTTGGGCAAACTGGCAGTCACCGTGGAAGCGCACCACCTGGATGGCGCGGTCCATATAGGTTTTGTTCGCCACGTATGACTCGCAAAGGTCATACGTCTTTCCCGTTGCCTTGAGAATTTCTGCCTCAAAGAACGATAGCGTTGAATAGTCCCAACAGGTACCTGAACGGTTCTGGTCTTTGATGCTTGTGATGGGATTCTCCTTGACAATAGTGAACTCTGGGGCATTGCTCTTCTTGGCAGCAGCCTTCTTCTTCGCTGCGCTGGCATTGAGTGTCAAGCCTGCGAGCAACATGATAAATAATGTTTTTTTCATTTTTATATTGTTTTATTTTAAAGTTTATTGCCTTATTGATTGGCTTTCATATACTCCTCCACATCCTTAGGACGATAGGGAATGCGGTGTTCACCGAGGAATCGGCAGCCATCCTTGGTGATGAGAATGTCGTCTTCGATACGCACTCCGCCAAAGTCCTTGTATGTCTCCAATAGGTCGAAATTGAGGAACTCGGCACAATGGCCGCTCTTGCGCCAGTCGTCAATGAGGGCGGGAATAAAATAGATGCCTGGCTCATCGGTCACCACGAATCCCTCTTCAAGCCGCCTACCCATGCGGAGGCAGTTGGTGCCGAACTGGTCGAGGATGGGTCGTGTCTCCTCATCGAATCCAACGTTGATTTGGTCGAGGTCTTCCATGTCATGTACATCCAGCCCCATCATGTGTCCCAAGCCGTGCGGGAAGAACATGGCATGTGCCCCGGCGCGGACGGCCTCCTCGGTATCGCCTTTCATCAGGCCTAAATCTTTCAATCGGTCGGTCATGTGCCGCGCCACGGCAAAGTGGCAGTCCATATACCTCACGCCTGGTCTTGCCTCATTGAGCACCAAGTCGTGGCACTCCTCCACGATGGTATAGATATCCAACTGCCGTTGTGTGAACTTGCCATTCACGGGTATGGTGCGCGTATTGTCCGATGCGTAACCGCTCAATGTCTCCGCTCCGGCGTCACAGATAACGATGCGCCCCGCCTCCAAAGGCACGCACGACGGGCTACCGTGCATGATTTCCCCGTGTTGGGAGAATATCGTGGGGAAGCTATGGTGTGCGCCATGCGAGAGGGCAATGCCGTCCACCTGCCCAGCCACGTATTTCTCCGTCACGCCGGGACGGATGAGTTTCATTGCCGTGGTGTGCATGAGATAGCCTATCTCTGCCGCTTTCTCCATTTCCACAATCTCTTCCGCTGTCTTGGACGACCGCATCTTCACCACCGCCTTGATGAGGGGCAACGATGCCGACTCCCTCTGTTGGTTAGGATGGATACCGAGCAGGTCAAAGAGCTGTAACTTGATGTCATATCGGTAAGGTGGAAGGAAATGGATGGTGCGCTTCATCCGCAATGCCTCGTTGCAGATGGTGCGCAAGGCAGACATGGGTGCACTCTCGCTTACGCCCACCTCGGCGGCGAGATGGCTCACGCTGTCCACCGCTCCATACCACACGATGTCCTCAATGTCAATGTCATCACCCACAAGGGTCTCCGCATCGTTGTCGATGTCGATGACCCCCACGAGTCCATCTCGCTGTAGTCCAAAGTAGTATAGGAACGTGGAGTCTTGGCGGAAAGGGTAATACGTATTGGCTGGATAGTTGCATGGCGACTCATTGTTGCCGAAGAGCAAGATGATACCGTCGCCAACGAGCTTCTTCAATTCCGCCCGTCTGTTAATGTAAGTCTCTTTGTTAAACATGATTGTTAATAGTTAGATGTTTGATTGCAAAGATAGTCATTTTATATTGAAAACCAATCTGTTTACAAAAAAAAGTAAATATCCACAACCATTATCCCCCTATATCAATATGAGGACTTCCTTTTTTATGAAGGAAAACCATCTTCAAAATTATCGGAATCGCATTAGTTCTTGCGATCCCGATAACTTTGATTCAAACACATTACTGACAGGGATAATTATTTCACCAAGATTTTCTTTCCATCAATGATGTTGATTCCTTTGGTTGGCTCAAACAATCGCTTGCCCGAGAGGTCATAAACGGATGAGGATTTCCCATCCTTCACCATCACGTTGTCTATGCCATCGGCTTCAACAATTTCTGCAAAATGATCTGGCCATCCTTGCGTCGCCTCATACTTCCCCTTCGTTCCTTTAGGAACATAGAGAACAGCATCCTTGTGAATCTCATAAAAAACATCATAAAACTCCGTCTCCAGAGGGAATGGATTTTCTATGTACGAATAGACAGAGGTTAAGCTCGGACACAAAGCAAATGCACCATCTCCTATGGTAGTTACACTATTGGGTATTGTTACGGAGGTCAAACTTGAACACCAAGAAAATGCACTTTTTCCAATGCTCATCACACCATTGCGAATTGTCACGGAGGTCAAGCTATCACAAAATTCGAAAGCAGCATCTCCAATGGTAGTTACATTACTGGGTATCGCCACAGAAGTCATTGAACAACTACTGAAAGCTCTTTTGCCAATACTCGTAACACTATTGGGAATAATAGTACTTTTACAGCCAGAAATAAGTTCATTATCAGCAGTTTTTATGATTGCATTACAATTACTTCGACTATCATAAATACTATTCCCTTTTTCCACAATAATGGTTGTCAAGCTATTGCAACCAGAGAATGCTTCAATTCCGATGGTAATCACGCTGCTGGGTATTGTTATGAAAGTCAAACCACTACAACTTCCGTATTTGCAAGTTGTTTTGTAACAAGTACTTATGGGTTAAAAGGTAGAAAAGTGATGTCGCGGATTCTTGAGAATTCTTAAAAGATGTATTTTTAACGTTTTTAACTTTTACAAACCACAAAAGAGGTGTGAATGTGCAACTATGGAAGATGCTATCTTGAATACTCAAATTTGTTTTGTAATTAAATGTCATATCCCAATAAGATGTATACCCCACAAAAAGAACTCAATCAAGTTAAAAAACGAGATATTTTCGCATTTACAATCCTTTTAAAACTGAAACAATGTTAATTACGTTTGATTTTTGAGATTTTTTCTCGTATTTTACAGTCTCTATCGAAAATTAATTGTATCTTTGCACAAAAATCTTGAGATATGCTAGTAAATTTCACAGTCAAAAATTATCGCTCTTTCAAACTGGAACGTACTTTTAGTATGGAGGCGAGTTCAATAAAAGAGCAAAAAGGGTCTGTAATCAGTGAGGGTAAGTATAGTTTGCTTCCTTTGGCAGTTTTTTATGGTGCAAACTCTGGTGGCAAGAGTAATTTCATTCAGGCCATATCTACTATGCGAAGCATGGTCAGACGTTCTGTGCGTTTGAATGAGGGTGATGCACTACCTTACGATCCTTTTGCATTGGATGAAAACTCTGACTCGCAACCTACGTTGTTTGAGATACAATTTATAAAAGGTAAGGTGCTTTATCGCTATGGTTTTGAATATAACAAAACCGACATCATTTCTGAGTGGCTATATGAGAAGCGGTTTGGCGAAAAAGAGTATGAACTCTTCATGCGCTCGCGAGACACAATTGAAGTGTCAGCGAAAAGATTCCATGAAGGTCTGGGAAAAGAAAATTTGACTAATTCAAATCGTCTCTTCCTGTCGCTTGTGGCTCAGCTGAAGGGCGAGAAGTCCAATTCCATATTAGGTTGGTTTGGCGAATGCAATGTGCTTTCGGGAATTGACAGCGAAGGTTATGAAGCCTTTACGCTCAGAATGTTTTTGGAACATTTGAATGGAGCAGACCAGGCTCAGGAGTTCTTCAAGACCCTGCAACTGGGCTTTACCCGTTTTTCGGTCAAGAAGGTTGATATTCCCAAAGAAGCCTTGGAAAGTGCCCCCAAGTCGATAAGGTCACAATTGGAAAAAGACATAGCCACGGGTAGTTTCGTCGAACCAATAACCACTCATAATGTCTATGATGAGAATGGACTTGTGATTGGTGAGCGTAATTTCCACAAGAACCAGATGGAGTCTGAGGGAACAAAGAAAGTGATAGAAATTTCCGGGCCTATTTTCGATACATTGAACGAGGGCAAGACACTCATTGTGGATGAACTGGACGCAAAACTACACCCGCTTCTTACTCGCAATATTGTGCTTCTGTTTATGGATCCAAAGAAGAACAAGCATGGAGCACAGCTTATCTTCGCTACCCACGACACCAATCTGCTTGATTTGGACATTGTTCGTCGTGACCAGATTTGGTTTGCAGAGAAGGACAAGGTGGAGTCTACCGACATCTATTCGCTTGTGGAATTCAAGGATGAAGACGGGAAGAAAGTCCGCAATGACCGTGATATCAAGCGCGACTATATCCGTGGACGTTATGGTGCTATACCTTTTATTGGTAAATAGAGAATTGCAATGGGATATTCGAGAAAAGAAGAAATCGCAAAGCTGAGGCAGCAACGCCGAGAAGCTAAGGCTTCTAAGAAACGCAAGGAGAACGTTCGCGAAAAACTGGTGCGCTTCCTGATAGTGTGTGAAGGCACCAAGACCGAGCCACACTACTTTGAGGCTCTAATCAAAAACTATATCTCAACCGTTCGCGAAGTGACAATAGAGGGAGAAGGCCGTGCAACGGTAGCTTTGGTTGACAAAACATTGGAAATAAAGCAGGAGCTGGAGCGAAAGAATGCCATGTCTTTTGATCGTGTGTGGGTTGTCTTTGACAAGGATGACTTTGACGACTTCAACGATGCCATCAAGAAAGCCCACAAGTTGGGTTTCCAAAGCGCCTGGACGAATGAAGCCTTTGAACTCTGGTACTATCTGCATTTTGAGTATCTTGACACAGGCATTGGTCGCGAGGCCTACATTGACAAATTGCAAGATGCCTTTCGCAAGAAGATGGGCGATGATGGCTTTAAGTATCGGAAAGGAAATCCCGATATATACAGCTTACTTCAGCAGTATGGTCGTGAGGACTTAGCAAAGCGCTTTGCAAAACAGCTTCGAGCGTTACATACTGGCACCAACTATGCGATGCATAAGCCTTGCACGATGGTAGATAAACTGGTAGAGGAACTAGAGCATCCAGAGAGCTTGTTAGAATAAAAGAATAATCGAAAAGAGTAATTTGATATGTGGTCAGATAAAGAAACAACAGAAGATTTGTTAGGGTATACTGTTCACGCATCATTATTGAAAAGCGTGGTGACAAATGATAAGAACCTTCCAATCACTGTTGGATTATACGGTGATTGGGGTTCTGGAAAAACAAGTATCCTCAAAATTCTTGAAGAAGAACTCAAAAATGATAATGATACCGTCGTGGTTTATTTTGACGGTTGGTCGTTTGAGAGTTTCGACGATGCCAAGATGGCACTAATTCAGGGCATTGTTGATGCTTTGGAGAAAGATAAGCGTTTCTTTGCAAAGGTTGGTGATAAAGCTACTGAAACATACGAGGCTTTGAAAAAAGCCTTCGCTAAACTTAAGAAGTCCATCAGCTGGATGCGTGTGCTGAAATTCTCAGCCAAAACTGTTATTCCAGTGGCAACAGCAGCAACAACGGGTGGAGCATCATTGATTATCCCCATGCTTTTAAGTGCTTTTAAAGATCATCAAGATGACTTAGGCGAACTACTCACGGGAGATAAAGCAGAACAATTCCTTAAGGATACTCTTAACGCGGAAGATGAAGAGAAAAAATATGAGGTAGTACGTGAGTTTAGAAAGGATTTTAAAGATTTGATAGACAAAAGCAAGCAGGGGAAGATAGTTGTTTTGATAGATGACCTTGACCGCTGTCTGCCTCACCACATCATTGAAAACTTAGAAGCTATCAAACTATTCCTTAATGTGCCAAAGACTGCTTTTGTAATAGCTGCAGATAGTTACATTGTTACCAACGCCATCAAAAGTGAATACAAAGAAATCATCAATGCTGCATCGGAGGAACGACCACAACTGGGTGATTCAT
Organism: Prevotella sp.; assembly: GCA_017428055.1. Classification (GTDB taxonomy): domain Bacteria; phylum Bacteroidota; class Bacteroidia; order Bacteroidales; family Bacteroidaceae; genus Prevotella. Next base: position 1,523 of record JAFRRN010000089.1, on the reverse strand, counting down.
ACATGGAGAAGTTTATCCAGGTTCCATACAAAATACCATCTCTAAGTCCGAAAGAGGTGGAGACATACGTCACATTGCTTTTCTGTCAATCAATACTGGATAATACGCTTTTCAAGAAAGTAAGAGAGGATTTCGCTATATTTACGAAGGATAATAAATTCGATTGTTATGGCTGGTCGAATATTCAAACGTTGTTGAAAAGTGAGATTCCTACAGGATTGGGAGAGACCATCGGCTTTGTTACCCGATTTTCATCGATTATCGGTAATTCAATGAAATGGAATCCTCGATTGATTAAACGTTTCTTGAATGCGTACGAGATGCGTTTGAGTCTGTTGGAGCAGTCTGGGATAACGGACATAAAATCCAAGTTCGCCCTATTGAAACTGATGCTGATAGAGCAAAAGCATGTGGAACAGTTTAAGCAACTCAATTCATGGGTCATGAGTAATCTCAGCACGCCGCCTGAGTTACGGGTGATAGAAGACTATGCTGATGGAAAAGGCAAGGAATTAGGTGAACATCAAGATTGGAATAATCCAGATTTGATAAAACTTGTATCTGAAACGCCAAAATTCAGTGAAGTTGACATGAGGGAGTTGTTCTGGGTGTCACGTGACATTATTGTGGAGCAGATGAGCGGGCTCTCCCTTGTTTCGACACGAGTAAGGGGTGTATTCAACCGCGCCTACAATGCTTCAACAGATAATGTAAGGGAGAACGTCTGCAAGAACGAGGTTGCTGCAATGTCCGCGAATGATTTGGAGGAGTTATTTGATTTGATTGACTCAAAGATACTTACTGAGCCAACAGAAAAGGAGGGATACAACGTGTATTACTTCTGTATTATGCATGGTGTTGAACGGGCTTATATGCGAATGCTCGGAGTTCTAGGAAGAATAGACACGACGAAAATCCCCTACTCTTTAGGCAACAAGTTCAAAGCCATTTTGGTGAGGTATAATCGTGACAAGAAACTGACAGAGTTGCTGGAGAAGAACAAGCGACTTATGCGTTCGATAAACGGAAATTAACAGCAATACATAGAAAACAATGGGAACATCACACAGACATACACCAACGGTGAAAGGCGAGCCTAACTGGGGCAAAGCCTCTGCTGCTTTGACAGGGCTGACAGGTGACGTTGAAGAGTCGGATGAACTTCAAAAAAATCCACCAGACGACAAGACACCAGCACAAGTCGAGAAAAGGCAGAACCAACTTGGAAAACGCATTTCGAGGAACTATCACACTTCAGTCAGAAACCTTGTCAAAGCTTCTGGCGGCAGGCATACGATAAGTAGTGGTGGCTCGCGTGCATTAGGTCGTGGCGGTATTGCCGTCATAAACAACTTTATTTCCGTAATCCAAGAAATTGTCAGTAATACGCGAGTTCGGTATAAGGAATCAGAAAAGTTCCAACTGTTTTGAGTTTTCAACATGTACAGCCAATGCTTCTGGCTTGTTGTCAAAGAAGCAATAGGCAGCAAGCCCAGCGCAGATGTTCATGATGAAATTGTGTA
>JAFRRN010000088.1 GCA_017428055.1 Prevotella sp. | reverse complement strand
TTGTCAAGCATGATGCGGTTCACGCCACCATGGTCAAGCACCTGTTGTAGCTCATCGAAATTACGCACCTCTATCTCAATCTTCAGATCCAAGCCTTTCTCCTGCAAGTAGGCATGGCAACGGTCGATGGCATTCTCGATACCCCCAGCAAAGTCCACATGGTTGTCCTTGAGGAGAATCATGTCGAAGAGACCGATGCGATGGTTCATGCCACCGCCAATCTTCACGGCTTGCTTCTCCAACATACGAAGTCCCGGCGTGGTTTTGCGGGTGTCAAGCACATGCGTATGCGTACCCTCCAACCGCTCCACATATTTGTGGGTCGTCGTGGCGATACCACTCATACGCTGCATGATGTTCAGCATGAGGCGTTCTGTCTGTAGCAATGAGCGGATTTTCCCTGTCACCACCATGGCGATGTCGCCGACCTTGACGGGGGAGCCATCCTCCATCAACACCTCCACCTGCATAGTAGGGTCGAAACGGCGGAACACTTCCTTGGCAATCTCCACACCTGCCAAGATACCATTCTCCTTGATCAACAGATGCGACTTGCCCATGGCATCCTCGGGGATGCAACACAACGTGGTATGGTCGCCATCACCTATGTCCTCGGCAAAGGCGAGATCAATCAAGCGGTCTACTAATTCATTTACACTCAACATAGTCTTATTGTTATTGTACGTTTAATGATTTCTGTTCAACTTTCATCTCCCTAAGCGCAGGCTGTTGGCGCAAGGTGGGTTCATGGGGAATCCTTGGATTCAATGACGGGGGTGCGGAAGGCTTCGTTCCTGTATGGGCAGGAGAAGGCAACTGCCGTTCCATTGTATCTTTATGTACTTCATTGACGGGAACGGTAAACGGCTCAGGGGTATGCATACGGACTAATGCTATACGATTGACAATCATCAATTTGAGCGTCGTTTGGTTCTCTATCGCTCGATTGAGATTGTTGTTTAAGAGGAAGAAACCCTTGACCTCCTTAATGCCCACACGCTTGATGTCTTGGACCTCCATCGTCTGATGGTTGGAATTAGACACGTGGATGTTGCGTACTATCACACTGTCGTTTGCCAACCTCATTGCCATTACTACGATGCCATTACGGATTCCGTCTTGGAAGACAAACTGGCTATCAAACTGCAACATCACCTTGTCGCCGGCATGGAACGTGGTGTCTGCCTCTATCATAAATGAATACTTGTTGAAAGCAGGATGCTGCATAAGGACAAACGACGTTTCGCCATTCCACACATTCGCAGTATCTCCTATTGACGAGAGGGTGTTGAATCTATTAATCTCACTCTCTGATGCACCAAGGGCTATGGCGGTGTTTCCTAAACGAGTGGCAAGCGTCTCATAAATCTTATGTAAGCGCTCGGTATGCCGCATATAATACACCATGGAGGAGTCAAACTCCGCCTCCGTGCATCCATGTTTCTTCAGCACAGCCAACTTATATACCCGAGTCAGCAACGTGTCGTTCCTGTTCTCATAGTCGGTAGCCATCGCCTCAGCTATATGGTAATCATAAAGAATATCTTCCATCTTGCCAGGTTGGATGTACCTACTGGGTACACTTGGCTTGCATCCCGCCAAAAGGATGATGGCAGATATAAAGGACAACAGAGGGGAAAAGGCGGTACGTCTCATCACGCACCCCCTTTCATCACATCATCAGAATGAGGCTCAATAGGTGTTTGGACACTTTCAGATAGTTTTTTCCCCTTCATCGTCTCGCCAAGTTGTTCCAAATCCTTGCGGTAGAATAGAAACAATACGACAATGCCCACACTCACGCAAGCATCGGCAAAATTGAACACAGGCGAGAAGAAGATGAAGTCCTCACCTCCAAAGAAGGGTACCCACTCAGGCCATGTACTGACAATCAAGGGAAAATAGAACATATCTACCACCTTGCCTTGCAGGACAGGGGCATACCCTGTGCCGAAAGGCACGAAATACGAGGCGTAGAATGGAGACGAATTACTGAAGATTAGTCCGTAGAAAATCGAGTCGAAGAGGTTTCCAAGTGCCCCCGCCATGATGACAGACAGCACCACTACGTAGCCCGTGTGGTGCTGCCGTCGTATCACCCGATAGATGTAATACCCAATGGCACTGATGGCAAACAGGCGGAAGAGGCTCAACACAAGCTTGTTGAAAAAGGTCATGCCGAATGCCATGCCATTATTCTCGATGAAGTCGATATAAAACCAGTCGGTTATCCGTATCGACTCACCAAGGCATAGATGTGTCTTCACTTCGATCTTAATCACCTGGTCGATGATGACCAAAGCCAAGACAATCAGACATGCCAACCAGCCATCTGCCCTTTTACCTCTCTCCTCCTTCATTTCTTCACTTGCTGCATCTTAGAGGAGACGCTCAACGTAGCATGTGGCACGGCGCGAAGACGCTCTTTCGGAATCAGTTCTCCCGTAATGCGGTCAATGCCGTAGGTCTTGTTTTCGATGCGCAGGAGTGCGGCTTCCAATCCCTGGATGAATTTCTGCTGGCGGTAGGCCAGTTGCATCAACTCCTCCTTGGATTGCGCCATGCTACCCTCTTCCAACGCCTTATACGTAGGCTGGGTGTCATCCACATCATTGCCATCGGCATTCGTAATCTGTCTCATCATGGCATCGTAGTCTCTACGAGCCAATTTAATCTTCTCATTGATGATAGCGCGGAACTCTTCCAGTTCCTCGTCGCTATAACGTTTTCTTTCAGACATCGGTAATTAGATTAAGTTTTACTTATTTGTATATGTAGGTTAAATTCATCAAATTCCATGACTACACCGTCATTATCGGCAACGGCAAGGGAGTCGGCAAGCACCTGCGCCTTGATGAAATCACCAAAGGCGGCTATCGCGGCATCCATTTGCGCATTCGGCCCCACGACGACATCGATACGGTCGGTAATCTCAAGCCCTGTCTCCTTGCGCAACTTCTGGATGCGATTGATCAACTCACGTGCCATACCCTCGTTGCGAAGCTCGTCGGTCAGTTCGATTTCCAAAGCCACCGTTAAATTTCCTTCATTGATAACGAGCCATCCGGGGATGTCGTCGCTGAAGATTTCCACATCTTCTTTCTCAATAACGATGTCTTGTCCTTCGGTATTCAAGGAAAGAACGCCAGTGTTCTCCAAAGTGGCAATCTCCTCTTGCGAGATGGCATTCATATATGCGGCGATGCCCTTCATCAACTTGCCGAATTTCTTACCCATGGTGCGGAAGTTGCATTTCACCTTCTTCACCAACATACCACTGCCTTCGACGAAACGTAACTCCTTGACATCCACCTCATGCAAGATCAGCGACTTAACGGCATCGATACGTGCCTTCTGCTTCTCATCGGCCACGGGCACCATGATGGCTTGCAGGGGTTGCTTCACCTTGATGTTCACCTTGCGGCGCAATGCCAGCACCATGGACGAGATACGTTGTGCCATATCCATCCGTGCCTCCAATTCCTTATCTATCAAGGCAGAATCAGCCACGGGGAATCGGTCGAGATGCACACTCTCCTTCTCGCCTAACAGGTCTATATAGAGGCGGTCGGCGTAAAACGGGGCAAACGGAGCCAACAATTTGGCAACGGTCATCAAGCAGGTATAGAGGGTTTGGTATGCAGACAACTTGTCCTCGCTCATCTCCTTACCCCAGAAACGCTTGCGGTTGAGGCGCACATACCAGTTGCTCAGGTCGTCATTGACAAAAGCGTCTATCAATCTTCCTGCTCGCGTGGGGTCATATCCTTCCATCTCGCATTCCACATCCTCAATCAATGAGTTCACCTTCGACAGGATCCAACGGTCAATCTCTGGCCGCTGCCCTACTTTGTCTGCACACATGGAAGGTTCAAAACCATCCACGTTAGCATACATGGCGAAGAAGCTGTACGTATTATATAAGGTACCGAAAAGCTTGCGACGGCATTCATCCACGCCCTCAGGGTCAAACTTGAGGTTATCCCACGGTTCAGAATTTGTCATCATGTAGAAACGCACGGGGTCTGCCCCATACTTGCCGATCATGTCGAAGGGATTGGTCACGTTGCCAAGGTGTTTCGACATCTTGTTGCCCTTAGCATCGAGAACGAGACCTGTAGATATAACATTCTTGAAAGCGACGGAATCAAAGACCATCGTGGCGATGGCGTGGAGCGTGAAAAACCACCCACGGGTCTGGTCCACACCCTCGTTGATGAAGTCAGCTGGGAACGCCAGACGGTTGTCTATCGCCTCCTTGTTCTCAAAGGGATAGTGTACTTGGGCGTAAGGCATCGAGCCGGAGTCAAACCACACGTCAATCAAGTCGCTCTCACGTTTCATCGGCTTGCCGCTCGCGCTCACCAAGACGATGTTGTCCACGTAGGGGCGATGCAGGTCTATCTTGTCATAATTCTCCTGCGAATAGTCGCCAACGACAAAGCCCTTGTCCTTCAAGGGATTACTTGGCATGATGCCAGCGGCAACGGCCTTGTCGATTTCTTCATAAAGCTGTTCGATGCTGCCGATGCAAACCTCTGCCCCATCCTCGTCTCGCCAGATGGGAAGAGGTGTTCCCCAGAAACGTGAACGCGAGAGATTCCAGTCGTTGAGGTTCTCCAACCAGTTGCCAAAGCGTCCCGTTCCCGTGGACTCTGGTTGCCAATTGATGGTCTTATTGAGTTCAACCATGCGCTCTTTCCGTGCCGTGGAACGGATGAACCACGAGTCGAGCGGATAATAAAGCACGGGTTTGTCGGTGCGCCAGCAATGGGGATAATTGTGGACGTGTTTCTCGATCTTGAGTGCCACGCCCTCTTGTTTCATCTCCATGCAGATGACGATGTTCAGGTCTTCCGCCTTGTTGGCTGCCTTCTCGTCGTATCTGCCATCGATGTTGAACTCTGGCTTGTAGGCATTCTTTACGAAGTCGCCCGCATGGTTGGCATATCCTTCGCCCAGACAGGCTTTCTTGAAATTGTCATCCAACTCGTCGATGACATAATACTTGCCCTCCAAGTCCACCATCGGACGTGTCTCGCCTTTCTTGTTGATGAGGTATAGAGCGGGTACATGGGCATCCTTGGCAACCTTGGCATCGTCTGCGCCAAACGTGGGAGCGATATGCACAATACCCGTACCATCCTCGGTGGTCACATAGTCGCCGGGAATCACACGGAAGGCACATTCTTCCATCTCCACAAAACGGTCTTTGCCCGTCTCGCCCACAAACACTTTCTCGGGATGGGCGGCGGCATATTCCCGCACGTATGCGGGGGCGTTGCCGTCAACCTTGGCGCAGGGCTTCACCCAAGGCATCAACTGGCGATAGCGCAAGCCCACCAATTCCGTTCCCTTGTAATGACCGACGATGCGATAAGGCACGAACTTCTCCCCTTTCTTATACTCCGGCATCTCGTCACCATCGGTGATATTGCCTTCGGGATTGAAATAGGCAGCCACACGAGCCTCTGCCATGATGAGCGTCACGCGCTCTGCGTTGTAGGGATTGTAGGTCTCTACTGCCACATAGTCAATGTTGGGACCCACGCAGAGGGCTGTATTGGAGGGAAGGGTCCACGGGGTAGTGGTCCATGCAGTGAAGTAAACCTTTCCCCAACCTCTCTCCGCCACGGGAACGAGGATGCCGGCATCGCCGTCCAAGGCGAACAGTCCTGTCACCACCGTGTCCTTCACGTCGCGGTAACAGCCTGGTTGGTTCAACTCATGCGAGCTGAGTCCCGTGCCTGCGGCGGGCGAATAGGGCTGGATGGTATATCCCTTATAGAGCAAGCCCTTGTCATAGAGTTGGCGCAAGAGCCACCAAAGGGTCTCGATATACTTGTTGTCATACGTGATATAAGGATGGTCGAGGTCTACGAAATAACCCATCTTCTCTGTCAGTTCGCGCCATTCTGCCGTGAACTTCATCACATTCTCGCGACACTTGCGGTTGTAGTCTTCCACGGAGATATACTTGTCGCTGTCGTGGTTGTCGATGTCGGCCTTCGTGATGCCCAACTCTTTCTCCACGCCTAACTCCACAGGAAGGCCATGGGTGTCCCATCCCGCCTTGCGGTGAACCTGGTAGCCCTTCATGGTCTTATAGCGGTTGAACGTGTCCTTGATGCTGCGGGCAAGGACATGGTGTATGCCGGGATGGCCGTTGGCAGAGGGCGGCCCCTCGAAAAACACGAACTGCGGGCATCCTTCCCGTTCACTGATACTCTTTAAGAAAATGTTTTTGCGTTCCCAATCCACGAGAACTTGATTGTTGATGTCCGTCAAGTTAAGACCTTTGTACTCGGCAAACTTCTTCCCTTTCATCCTATATAATAAATATAATAATGTGTTATTGTGAATCCTTGTTTTAAATAATGGATGCAAAGGTAAGAATTTTTCTTTAATAGGCAATAGTTATTTAAGAATATTTCATAAACGGCGATGGTCCATCTATACAAACACGAATCCAGACAAATAAACCAAACAATCCGTAGGACTTGAGTTATTCGTGTTCATCTATGGCGAGAATGAAATTACCAGATAACGGTAAAAGTATGATAAATCGCCATTGCCTCTTTTACCTTCATCTTCCGACAAGCAAAAAGCCATGCCTAATCGGGCGATTGGCATGGCTTCTATGCGATGGGGCAGCTGTTAATCGTTGAGCGGAACGGCGAAGTAACCCTTCTTGCCCGTAGGATAGATGCCCTTGATGATGAGGACAGGCTCTTTCGATGTGGAGGCTTCTTTCACTACATCTTGCAAATCCTCCACCGTCTTCATGGCCTCGTCGTTGACCTGGCGGATGATAAAGCCCTTCTGTATGCCCGCTTCCTTCATCTTACCACCATTCACCTTGATAACCTCCAAGCCGTAGTTGATCTCCAGGTTCTTCTTCTGTGACTCAGTGATGGGGCGGAAGTCGGCACCGAGCACATCCATGTCGGCATTCTTGACGATCTTCGTGTTGCCCTGGGCATTCTTCAAGGTGACGGTCTTCGTCTGGCTCTTCTTGTTGTGGAGATAGGTAACGGTGATCTTGTCGCCCGGACGCTTGTTCGCCATGATTTCCTGAAGCTCTGCCATCTTGGTCACTTTCTTGCCGTCAACGGCTGTGATGACATCGCCCTTCTCCAATCCGGCGTCAGCCCCTGCGCCATCGTCTTCCACTTTCTCGATATACACGCCCTCATTGGTGCCAAGATCTACTTCCTTGCCTTCCTCTTTCTGCTTGTCGATGTAGTTGTGTACATCGCCGCCCATGATGCCGAGGAGGGCGCGCTGCACGGTGCCGTACTCCTTCAGGTCGGCAACCACCTTGTTCATAATAGTCGTCGGGATGGCGAAGCCATAGCCGATGTTGGTGCCTGTCTGCGAGAAGAGCATGGCATTGATGCCCACCAGCTCGCCACGGGTGTTTACCAAGGCACCGCCGGAGTTGCCGGCGTTGATGGCGGCATCGGTCTGGATGAACGATTCCACGCCGTTGGCACCCAGTGAACGGGCCTTGGCGCTGACGATACCAGCCGTCACGGTGTTGTTCAATCCGAGGGGATTACCCACGGCGAGTACCCATTCACCCACCTTGATGTTGTCGCTGTTGGCGATGGTGATGGCGGGCAGGCTCTTGCCGTCAATCTTTATGAGGGCGAGGTCGGTATTCTTGTCGGTGCCGATGATGCGGGCAGAGAACTCGCGGTTGTCATTCAACGTCACGGTGAGCTCGTCTGCACCCTCCACAACGTGGTTGTTTGTCACGATGAAGCCGTCGTTGCTGATGATGACACCTGAGCCTGTGGCGGTCTTCTTAGGGGTCTGCACCTGCTGCTTGCGTGTGCCACCCTGCCCGGGATTGCCGAAGAAGCCAAAGGGGTCTGAGAAGAAGTCGCTGAACGGGTCTTGCACCTCGACGGTTTTCACCTTTGAGTTTTGCACGTACTTGATATGCACGACGGAGGGCAATGCCTTCTCTGCGGCATAAGTCAAGTCAACCGGCTGACCAGCGACAGTCACGGTGGGGTCTGCCGCATTGACCTTCATAAACGATCCTGCTGAAAGTGCCAAGGCTACGATGCACAAGGCGGTAAGCAAATACTTTGAATACTTTTTCATTTTCTTACTGTTTTAACATTTATATAATTATCGTCTGTTTTAATTGCGTATATTGATTTATCTTTACGTATGATAAGACGTGATTTTAACTAAATCGTTTAATTCGGTGCAAATATAGGTGCATTTTTTCTGATTCTGCCAAAATGTCTTATATCTTTATCCCATTTTAACACTCAATTTTAACATATTAACGGCTATTAAAGTCTGAACATGTCATTTTTACATTCATTTATATTCAAAAGAACATGCCTTGGGATAATTATTTTTGTAATTTTGTAAAATAAAGGAATCAAGGGTTAGTTTTTTCTTCGTCTGATGGGTATTACAATAAAGACGTGATGGAAAAGATGGATTATCAGAGGTTGTTCAAACAGCACTACGGCAAGATGTTTAGGGTAGCACGTACCCTGCTGTATGACAGACAGGAGAGCGAGGATGTGGTTAGCGACATCTTCGAGAGCTTGTTGAAAAGCCAGATTGTGTTATTGCCGGACACCGAGGAACGCTATCTGCTGACAAGTGTGCGCAATCGATGCCTCAAGAGGCTCAGGCATCTGACAAGCTCGCTTGACGGAAACGGCAAGACTCCCAATTTTCCATCCTGCGTTGAGCCGGTTGACGACGCCGGCATTGAGGATGAGCGGATGACGGACATCGTGGAGTTTGTAGTCAAACACTTGACAGAGCAGGAGCAGCGCATCTTCCATCAGCGTTTTTCCAATGGATGCAGCTACGAGGAGATCTCCATTGCCGAGGGCATCAGCCGCGTATCTGTATGGAAACATCTTTCACACATCATCATGGAAATCAAGAAACAATTTAATCCACATACATTATGAGACACCCCAAACCCGAACAAAGCTCACCAAACGAGAGCCTTTCTGACCGCAAGCGATTGTTCCGCGACATGCAGGAGCATCCCGAAAACTATACCGACCAACAGTTGGAAGCCATGATGGATGATATAGACCGTGAACAAGATGCCGATGCGGCTTGGCAACGGTTTGAATCGGTCCATCACACCATGAAACAGTCATCTTATCGATGGCTGAGGATGGTCGCCATGTTTGCTGGAGCGGTCTTCTTGGTAGGCATTGCCTTTGCGACCATCCACCTCGTCAGAAACCACCCTTCACAACCTGCGGAGAGCAAGACGGTGAATACCCAACCCTCATCATTAGACAGCCAACCCGATGAAGCCACGCCCGTACACTTCGACAATGTGCAACTTGACAGCATCCTCAACGTGGTGGCAGTCCATTATGCAAAGGCTGTCTGTTTCCAAGACGATACGCTGCGCTGCCTGAAACTCATCATGACATGGGAGCCAAACGCATCGCTCAACGAGTTTCTCAACCGTCTGAATGCTTTCGACGGACTGAGCCTGAGCGTGCAGAATGACACCATCGTCGTATCGCAGGTCAACGAAGAGGAGGGCAATGAATGAAACGGCTCTTCTTATTGGCAATCATCATCACCCCCCTTGTCCTATGGAAAGGGGCAGGTGGCGAGGCTGTGGCACAGACAAACCACACATTCAAGAACACTCCGCTGCTCGAAGCCCTACAGGCCATCAGCCGATCGCAGTCGGCATACACCATCGACATCCTGTCTGACAACCTTACCGAGCTACGAACCACCGCGAAAATCTCGGGAGTAACAACACCCGATGCCGTGAAGCGCATTTGTAAGGGACTGCCTGTGAAAGTGAAGGTACGAGGACGGGAGATCACCGTTCAATACGACAAGAAGAAGGAAGTAAGGAAACTGAGGCTGAATGGCAACGTGCAGGACATCCGCGCACACAAAGACCTCATCGGTGCCACCGTGGAACTGCTTGATGCCGATAGCACGGTGATGCAACAGGTGGTTGCCAAACGACATTATAATGCAGAGGGATATGAATGGGAAACCAGCGAGTTCGGCTTCACGGTGCCCGCCCTGCCCGCCAAGTACATCTTCCGCATCAGCTTTGTGGGACACCATACGGCATACGTCGATTATACGGTGGAGCGCATTGGCCGACGCGAGCATCAAAGGACCCTGCCTCCATTCTATCTCGCGCCACAGACCACAATGTTGCAAGAGGTGAAAGTGACGGCCTCGAAAGTGAAGTTCTATTACAAGGGTGACACCTTAATATATAATGCCGATGCCTTCATCCTGGCAGAAGGCTCGATGCTTGATGCCCTTATCGGCCAACTGCCCGGCGTAGAGTTGAAGCGAGACGGTCGTATCTTCCATCATGGAAAGTTTGTCGATGACCTCCTGCTCAATGGCAAGCAGTTCTTCAGCCACGACAGGAAACTGCTGTTGGAGAACCTGCCCGCCTATACGGTGAAAGATGTAGCCATCTACAACAAGCAAACCCCGGAGAATGAGTTTCTTGGGCGCATAGACGAGCACTCGCAACATTATGTCATCGATGTCCACCTGAAAAAGGAATATATGATAGGATGGATTGCCAACGCGGAAGTGGGAGGCGGAACCAACGACCGCTACCTCGCACGCCTCTTTGCCATGCGACATACAGACTTCTCACGCCTCGCCGTCATAGCCAACGCCAACAACCTCGACGATGACAACCGACCAGGGGAGAGTGACAGCTGGCAACGCGGCAAGACCAACGACCTGCGACGCACGGAACGAGCCGACATCGACTTCAACGTCAGCGACCGTCAAAGACATTGGGAGATATATAGTAATGCCTCCGTTGCCCACAGTACAACGCACAGCGAAACTAACACCACACGCCAGAACTTCCTGCCCACAGGCGACACCTACGACCACAGCTTCGAAGACAAGCGCAACGAAGACCTGCGACTCTCCTCATGGATGACTTTTGTCCGCAACACGAAACAGGTGCGCTGGACCTTCGACCCCAAAGTCACCTACCATCGCTTCGACCACACCGCCGACTACGCCTCGGCAACGTTTAACGCCCCCATTGCCTCCATCAGCCGCCATCTGCTCGACGAACTCTACAGCCCCACGGCGCAGCGTATCAACCTGCGCGACACGCTGGTGAACCGCATCCTGCGCGAGGGCAGTGGCAACGGCCACGACTGGAACGGTCGGCTGAACTTGGGAGCGGTCGTCAAAATTCCACATTCCAACGAATCACTACGCCTCGGTGCGACCGTCAGCTACGACGACCGTGATGAACAGCTCTTCCGCAGACAGACTGTGAATGTGGGGGCAGCGCCTGAACCAACTAACTACCAGCACCAGTACTACGACAACCATCCCGACCGCAACCTAACTGCCAGTGCAAGGGTGGGCTATAACATCCCTTTAGGCCCTGGATGGCGCCAGTTATACACTACCTACGAGTTCACCCACAACCGCCACCACCGCCAGTCTTCGCTTTATCTGCTCGACCGACTTATAAATGAAGAATGTAGAATGAAGTATGAAGTATCGGCTTGCGCCAACAGCTCCCAGCCAAACAATCCTTCATCCTCGATTCTTCATCCTTCATTGAATAAGATTCCCCAGCTACCCTCCGTCAGCGAGTACGAGCAGACGATAGACGCCAATAACAGTTTCGATAGTCGTGACACCGAGAACCGTCATAATCTCTACATCAACCTCGGTTATAAATTCAACAAGGCATCGTATGGGCAAATATGGACGCTCCTCGACGGCAACATCTCTTTCTCCCAACAGAACCTTGACTATCAGCGCGGCAGCATCGACACCACGCTCCATCGCAACGCCTTCGAGATGTACATGCAAGACATGACCGTCTATGACATCAAGGGTGGCCATCAATTCTCGGTGGGTGTAAGCTTCAGGGTGAAACAACCCAGCCTGGAACACCGCATCAACCTTCGCGACGACACCGACCCGATGAACATCCGTCTGGGCAATACCCACCTGCGCAGTGCCGTCACGCCCAACATCCAACTCATGTTCTACTACAACAAGAAACGCACCCACCACAGTTGGGAGTGGGACCACGACCGCACATACAACACCATCGCCATGGGCTACGTCTATGACACCGAGACAGGTGTGCGTACCTACCGACCCGAGAACGTGGATGGCAACTGGAACATGAATGCCAACTATACCCTGCACCACGATCTCGACACAGCCAAAAAGCTGACCCTCGACCTGCCATTCAAACTCAACTACAACCATAGCACCGACCTCATAGGAGTAACCACTTCCTCCTCTTCTCCGTATGTTGCGGCTCTGCCGCAACCAGAACGTTCCATCGTACACCGCCTCGCCCTCTCTGTCAGCCCCACCTTCCGTGCCGACATCGGTAAGCACCATCTCGACCTGACTTTCCAACCTGTATGGGACCGTCTGTCAAGCCCTCGCCCTGATTTTGAGGACATCAATGCCTTCACTTGCCTCACCGCCCTTTCGGCAATATTAAAGCTGCCGTTGAAGATAGACCTTACCACCGACCTGACACTCTACTCTCGCCGAGGCTACGCCGATGCACAGATGAACACCGACAACCTGGTGTGGAATGCCCGCCTCACCCGTCCCTTCCTTAAAGGACGCTTGCTATTGATAGTCGATGGATTCGACATCCTCGGCCAACTTGACAACGTCACACGCGTCGTCAATGCCCAAGGTCGCACCGAAACCTATACCAACGTCCTACCTCGTTACACCCTGTTCCACGTTGTGTATCGGATAAACAAACAACCCAAGAAGAAATGAATGGATTTCATACTACAATATACAAGAAACGACAACGCTTGGCGTTATTGTTGACAGTTGTTTTATTGGCTATAAGCAAAGTGACGGCGCAGTCATTCCATGACACGCCCTTGCTTGATGCACTACAGACAATCAGCCAGAATCATTCGGATTATTCCATTGACATCCTATCTGATGGACTTGACGACTTGCGTACCACCGCCCATGTGAAAAATCTCCCAGTACCCGATGCCGTGAAGCGCATTTGTAAGGGACTGCCTGTGAAAGTGAAGGTTCGTGGACAGCATATCACCGTGCAGATGAAGAAAAGGGCTTTGCCCAAAGTGGCAACCGTTGACCTCTCAGGTGAGGTGGAGGATGGCTTTCTGAAGATTCCCTTGGTAGATGCGAAAGTGTCGGTGATGACAGCCGACTCGGCCATGATAGACGACTCGTTACGAATCATCCGCTTTTATAATGGCCAGGGACGACTCGTCAGGGCGCATTTCGGGACGAAGGTAAGGACGGGCAGGGACTACCTGGTCCACGCCCAGCTGAAAGGCTATGACGATGTGTGGAAACAGGTGTCGATAGGGAGAACGGCAACCGAGGACGTTGATGTGGGGGCACTACAGATGCGAAAGATGCGGAGCATGAACTTGGATGAGGTGGTCGTAACGGCAACACGGGTGAAATTCTATTACCGGGGCGACACACTCATCTATGATGCCACCGCCTTCCAGTTGCCTGAAGGCTCCATGCTGGATGACCTCATTCGCCAACTGCCTGGAGTGACAATGAACAACAACGGCGAAATCTTTGTCAATGGAAGAAAAGTTGACGAGCTACTCTTAGGCTCTCGCTCGTTCTTTGGTGGAAACAAAAAGGTGCTGATGGAGAACTTGCCGTACTATACGGTGAAGAACCTGAAAGTCTATGAGAAACAGTCGGACAAGAGCAAGGCCTTGGGCTATGACGTGGAGCCACGCAGCTATGTTATGGACGTGAACTTGAAAGACGAATATAGCCAAGGCTTCATTAGCAACATGGAAGGGGCTGTTGGGACGGAAAGACGATGGCTCGCCCGTGGTTTCCTACTTGGTTTTACCAACCGCCTTCGTTTCACCCTGTTGGCGAATACGAACAATGTGAACGAGAGTCGACATATCGGTGAGTCAGACCAATGGTCGCCAGCAAGGATGCCAAAGTCCATGATAACGACACGCAGCGTGGCATCGGAACTCAACTATCATTCAGAAGGTGACAAGGTGAAAGAAACGATACGCGCCGAGTACACATCCACAACCGACGAACAGGCCATGAGCCAATATCGTGAGCAGTTCCTCGAAGGATGCACACCAACGTCGTTTACCGAGTCATTCAACCGTTCAGGTGTCAGGAAACTTACGCTCCACAATGACTTGACCTTGACAAAACCAACTTGGTTCTACCTTGAAACAGATTTCAATTATTCTCGCCGCAACGGGGCTTTCAATTCTGCGTTCGACGAATGGAACGACAGCTTGACGGTCTCACAACGTACCGTCGGGATGAACGAGGGCAAGGCATGGAGTGCCCAGGTGAACGCGCAGGGTGCCATCAAGATTGGCAACAAAAACCGGCACGTCTCCTACTATGTCGTGGCAAGCCACAGAAACGACAAGAGCGAGGAAGCAAACCGATACGAAACCAAAGGCACCCTCTCAAGCCTCCGACACAATTCCAACGACCTCTTCAATCGCACCACATGGGCCTTGGCCAACATGGGCTATAACTTCACTGTGGGAAAGGATGTGAACCTGGGCTTCGGCAATGAGTTCTATATCCGCTCACAACACACCCACGACTATCTCTACCATCCTGACACCCTTCTGCTCCCATCACAAAAAGACATGATGGCTGCTATAACGGACCTCAACAATTCTTACGACAGCCGCGACCGCGACTGGTCGAACAAACTCACCATACGGCTCAACAAACCTACATCCTATACGCATCCTGATTTTCATGTGAAAGTACACTATGAGAAATGGGCCATACAATTGGCTTTGCCCGTACAAAACGAGTACCTACACTACCAACGCGGCGCTATTGATACCATAGCGAGACAGACCGTGTTCCTGCCGAATGTCTCATTCAACTATCGCAACGTGTGGAAAGACGGACGGCGCGACCTCAAACTCAGCATCCTTTCCACACAAGACCGAACGCTTCTTATCGACCGTGTCAATTTCCACGATGACAGTCGTCCTCTCATCGTGAAACTCGGCAATCCTAACCTAAAGCCTGAAGCACACACAAAAATTAATGCCGAATTATTTGACAAAACAAGCAAACGGAAAGGGCTGTACTATCTCTCCGCCGCCTTCGACTACCACCACCGAAACATTTCGCAGTCGCTCGCCTACAACCCCGTGACGGGTGTATATACCTACAAGCCCATGAACGTCAGCGGAGCTTACACAGCCCACTCCAACTTCAGTACAGACCACAGTATCGGTGAGAAACGCTATTGGTCGTGGCATGTCAATGCCGGTGTCGATTGGAATCATTCCAAAGACCATGCGATGTTAATAGGCATGACCGAGAGCCAAGTAAATACTGTTAACACCCTCTCACTCAATAGCGGCGGCCACATCCGATTCAACAAGAACACCCTGAACGTACGCGCCGTGGGTTATATCTATTGGAAACATAGCGAGGGACAGATAATGGGGTTCAACACCCTCAACGCCCTCGATTACCAATATGGCTTCGAAGCATATTATACCACGCCTGCCATTTGGGGAAAGAAGATGGGCGGCCTTACTCTTGCCGCCGATGGGATGGTGTACAGCCGTCGCGGCTATGGCAGTAGAGAGTTCAATACTGACGACCTCCTCATCAATGCCTCCATCAGTCAACCATTTGTGAAAGGCAAACTCATCCTCCGTCTTGAAGCCTTCGACATTCTGCACCAACTCTCAGACACTCAATACTCCATCAATGCCCAGGGGCGCATCGAGACATGGTATCGCTCACTGCCACATTACCTCATGCTCCATCTGGTGTACCACTGGAATAAGAATCCGAAAAGGTGAAACACTACCACACAATATTTATGTGATATTGCCATCATTTAGCCATCACGATTCTTGACATGTTCAATAATCTTTGCAAATAATATGTTTTTTCGGTCTTTTTTCTTACATTTGCACCGAGAAAGCAGTGTCCCGGCCTGTCGCTGGCGCTTTGGCGCGGGAGGAAAGTCCGGGCAGCACAGGGCGCTCCACTTCCGAAAATAGAAGCTATTGGTGACAATAGGTGTCGGCAGAAGAAAACAACCGCCATACATCTTTTGGTGTAGGTAAGGGTGAGAAGGTGGTGTAAGAGACCACCAGCTGGCGGGCGATCGCCAGGCTGTGCCATCTGGAGGCTGCAAGTTCATGTAAACCATCGTCGGAGGGTTGCCCGCCCGAATGCCTTATTCGGCACACGATGGAGGGTAGAACGCTTGAGCCGTGGGGTGACCCACGGATTAGATAGATGACAGGCACCCCCGCCTTGGGGGTACAGAACCCGGCTTACAGGGACGCTGCTTTCACTTTTTGCGGGGCAAATAGTGGAAAATATGAAAGGAATAGAATTGAAAAGGGAAATAATTAAATAAGGTGAAAAGGTAAAGAGGCTTGGCCCAAGGCTATGAGCTTTTATCATTTTCACTTTTCTACTTTCATCATGATAAATATCGGCCAATTGAAAGAATTCCTCTCCGATGGGATATGGAAGGTCACGAAAGATGATGTCACGGGGCTTCAATACTTAGGGATATGCGTATTGAAGAAAGTGATTCTTGCCGTCAAGTTTTTCATCGACAAGGATGTGGTAAGTGCCGCCTCGGCACTTACCTACTCCACCCTGCTTGCCATCGTACCCGTGATGGCTGTATTGTTTGCCATCGCCCGCGGTTTCGGTTTCTCGAAATACATTGAGACATGGTTCATGGATACGTTGAGCAGCCAGCCACAGGCGGCGGAGGCGATTGTAGGCTTTGTCAACTCATACCTCGTGCATACCCATAGCGGGGTCATCCTGGGCATCGGTCTGCTGTTCATGCTGTGGACGGTATTGATGCTCATCCACAACATCGAGACCACGTTCAACAACATCTGGCAGGTGAAAGAACAACGTCCGTGGGTTCGCAAGATTACCGACTACCTCGCCATGTTCTTCCTCGCCCCCATCTTCATCGTGTTGCAGTCGGGTATCTCGATATTCGTGGCAGCCATCGCCAAGGAAATGGACGAATATATGTTGCTCGGTCCGATGGTACGCAGCCTCATCAACATCATGCCTTACGTGCTCATCTCCGCCGTATTCATCCTCCTTTATCTTTTCATGCCCAATACGAGAGTGAAGTTCAAGGAGGTGGTCATACCAGGCATCTTGGCGGGTGTGGCGATGCAGTTGTTGCAGTTTTTCTATATCCATTGCCAAATGTTCCTCTCGGGATATAATGCCATCTATGGCTCCTTTGCCGCCCTGCCACTCTTTATGCTATGGGTACAACTGTCATGGACGATATGCCTTTTTGGCGCACAATTGGCTTACACCAGCCAAAACCTCGACGAGTTCGCTTTCCTCGCTACACCCGAGCAACTTTCACACAATGGCAAGATGCGTTATTGCGCCATCCTTATGAACCGAATATGCCAGCATTTCAAACAGGATGAGCCACATCCCACCGCCTTGCAACTGAAACAGGAGACGGGCATTCCCATCCGCGTGGTAAAGGCTTTACTCAACGAACTGGTGGAGTTGCGCCTCCTGAGCACCAACGTATCGGGCGACGGCGACAAAGATTATACCTACCAACCTCATTCCAGCCTGGAGCATTGCAACATGGGGAAATTGATCGACACGTTAGACCAGAATAGCAAAGGCAACAGCACGCAACGCATACAGGTGGACGAACTGAAAGGTAAATGGGAAGATGTCATCAGGCTACGCAAGGAATACATCGACAGATTGCGTGACATACCCATCTCCGACCTATAAACAATAAAAGTGACTTTTCTACGTTATTATACTAAACAAACCAACAAAAAGAAAGGAACATCACGATGAACAACCTACCCGACTTCATGAAATATAAGGACACCTTCTCCACACATGGATTCGTGGAGAAAATATCGCGCATCGCCAAGCGAGCGGGTGTCAAACTGGTATATGCCGCCCTCATCCTCTTCTATACGTTGGAGAATGAAAAGGTTTCCATCAAGGACAAGGCCATCATCATCGGCGCACTGGGCTACCTCATCAGCCCATTAGACGTGATTCCCGATGCCATACCCATCGCCGGACTCGGCGACGACCTGGCGGTACTGATATATGTATTGCACAAGGTATGGGGGGAAGTGTCGGAAGAGGTGAAAGCCAAGGCTCGCGCCAAACTAAACACATGGTTTGACGCAGATGAGATCATCGCGGCTGAAGACATATTCAAGGATGACCCCAACACCAATCCGATTTAAACCCTTGTTTTTCCCACCACCTTGAACTTATGCCGTAAGCACCTTATAGCCAATGAATTACACGAGTGTAGGATAATAATCATCTTACACAAGCTATCACATACGCATGGTATTTGCCGACTCCGAACCGCCAGAATAGGCTCCAACTACTCGTCTAAGTATTTGTTTACCCTTGGTGTAACTACCATAAACAATTTGTTTGCGTATGGAAAACTGTTTGTTTACCATACGCAAACAAATTGTTTTCGATACGTAAACAGACAACATATTCACCGATAAACGCCATCATATTATAAAAACACTTTTGCCTTTAACCAATATAATGCTTGGCTAAAGGCAAAAGGATATAACACATCAGACAAAAGCCGTAGGCTTTAATGCCTGGGTCATGAGTTCATTGACATGAGGAACTCCTCGTTGCTGATAGTGCGAGCCATCCGCTCATGGATGGTGTTCATCGCCTCCATGGGGTTCATGTCGGCAATGTACTTACGGAGAATCCACATGCGGTCGAGCGTCGTCTTGTCTTGCAGTAGGTCGTCGCGGCGCGTACTGGATGCCACGAGGTTGACAGACGGGAAGATGCGCTTGTTGGAGAGGGCGCGGTCGAGCTGCAATTCCATGTTACCCGTGCCCTTGAACTCCTCAAAGATCACCTCATCCATCTTGCTACCCGTATCGATGAGTGCCGTGGCGATGATGGTCAGCGACCCTCCACCCTCAATGTTACGCGCCGCGCCGAAGAAACGTTTGGGCTTTTGCAGGGCATTCGCATCGACACCACCTGTCAGCACCTTGCCCGATGCGGGGGCGACGGTGTTGTAAGCACGTGCCAGTCGGGTGATGGAATCGAGGAAAATCACCACGTCGTGACCGCATTCGACCATGCGTTTCGCCTTTTCCAAGACGATACCGGCAATCTTGACATGCCGTTCCGCCGGCTCGTCAAACGTGGAGGCGATGACCTCCGCATTGACGGTGCGAGCCATATCCGTGACCTCCTCGGGCCGCTCATCGATGAGCAACATCATCAAATAAGCCTCTGGGTGGTTGGCGGCGATAGCGTTGGCGATGTCTTTCATGAGGATTGTCTTACCCGTCTTAGGCTGCGCCACGATCAATGCGCGCTGTCCCTTGCCGATGGGCGAGAACAAATCCACGATACGTGTGGATAGATTTGTGGTACGAGGGTCGCCGCAAAGGGTGTATTTCTCCTCGGGGAAGAGAGGTGTGAGATGCTCAAAGGGTATGCGGTCGCGCACGTCCATGGGGTCGCGTCCATTGATTTTCTCGATGTTGGTAAGGGGGAAATACTTTTCTCCGTCGTGTGGGGGACGCACTTGGCACAACACCACGTCGCCCGTCTTCAGTCCATATCGCTTGATGATATTGTTTGGGATGTAGACATCATCGGGCGAGGAGAGGTAGTTGTAGTCGCTTGAACGGAGGAATCCATAGCCATCGGGCATGATTTCGAGGACTCCATTGGCTTGGATGATGTTATCGAAGTTGTATTGCGAGGCATTCTCGGCGGTGGGAGGTTGAGGATAAGAAACCTGTTCCTGTTGCATCAGGACGGTGGGATTGTCAAACATGTCGAAGTTGGGTACTGCCCCTTGGTCTTCGATGGGCAGATCGACGATGGTGATGAAGTCGGTGCCATCGTTGGGATCACCCTCCCACACTTCATCATTGGCGTAGTTCATTTTCTCCTTGGCACTCTCATTATGGGCTTTTATCTTCGCCTGAAGTTGTTCGAGGAGATTTTCGCCACCCTCCTCTACATTCTCACCGTTATCTTTCTCGTCGGCATACTGTTCCTCGGGGATAGGGGAAGCCTCATCCACAGGGTCGTCAACAGGCTGCGTTTCCACAGTCTCGGCAACGGGTTCGACTGCCTCTTGCACGGGAATCTCTTGGGATTCGGGTTCCTCCTGCGGCATCGGTTTCGCCTCTTGCTCCACTGCTTTCTTCGGCTTGCGCCCCCTCTTCTTGGGAGTGGGAGCATCGGGAGCGGCATCTTGCGCCGATGTCGAGGGGGCGGCGGTGCTTTCCGCATCCAGATCGTCCTTGAACAACGAGGGTTGCTCATTGGCTTTCTTGGCTTTCTTGGTGTCGAGGTTCTCTCCCTCCTTGCCATTGACGGAATAGACTTTGTCAGGTTCTTTCTTGGCAATTCGCGACCTGCGCCGCTTGGTCGTCAATGGGCTTTCGTTTCCCTTGATGACTGCTTGCTTGTCTAAAATGGCATAAACGATGTCTTCTTGGTTTGCATTGGCGGGGTATTCAGCACCCAATTCATTGGCAATATCAGCCAATGTGGCGTTATCTTTTGATAACAATTCGTCTTTACTATACATTAGATAATAAAATTTGTTGAAAAAAAGAGACGTTTCAAGAACTGTAACGCTCAAAATTAACGGGTGCAAAGGTAATCATTTTTTTTATAACACACAAAAAAGACCCGCATTTTTTGTGGGTCTTTTACTAATTATCTATCGGAAAGGGGTCTTATTACTCGCCTTTATCCAATTTTGCCTTCAATTCGGCGAGAGCATCGATGTCGCCAAGGGTCGTACCGGCAGCAACGTTATTCACGGCAGGCGCCTCCTCCTTCTTGGCGGCGTGTTTGCGCGGAGCGGCTTTCTTTTCCTCCTTGCCCTCCTCAAACGTGCGGCTGTGAGAGAGGATGATGCGCTTGGTGTCCTTCACAAACTCGATGACCTTGAACTCAAGTTCCTCGCCAAGCTGTGCCTGCGAGCCGTCTTCCTTGACAAGGTGCTTAGGCGTGGCAAAGCCTTCGCCTCCCTCGTTGAGGGTAATCACGGCACCCTTGTCCATCGTCTCGGTAATCTTGCCCGTGTGTACGCTGCCAGGAGTGTAAAGGGTCTCGTAGGTGTCCCAAGGATTCTCCTCCAATTGCTTGTGACCAAGCGACAGGCGACGGTTCTCTTTGTCAATCTCCAAGACGATCACCTCAATCTCTGCACCTTGCTGCGTGAACTCTGAAGGATGCTTCACCTTCTTCGTCCATGAGAGGTCGCTGATGTGGATCAAGCCGTCAACACCCTCTTCCAGCTCCACGAAGATACCGAAGTTGGTGAAGTTGCGAACCTTGGCGGTATGCTTGCTGCCAACAGGATACTTGGCTTCGATGTCCTCCCATGGGTCATCCTTGAGTTGCTTGATGCCAAGAGACATCTTGCGCTCGTCGCGGTCGAGGGTGAGAATGACAGCTTCCACCTCGTCGCCCACGTGCATGAATTCCTGTGCGGAACGCAAGTGCTGGCTCCAAGACATCTCGCTGACATGGATCAAGCCCTCTACGCCCGGGGCAATCTCCACGAATGCGCCGTAGTCGGCAATGACGACAACCTTACCCTTCACATGGTCGCCCACCTTCAAGTCGGCATCAAGGGCATCCCATGGATGTGGAGTGAGTTGCTTCAAGCCAAGGGCGATGCGTTTCTTCTCATCGTCGAAGTCGAGAATCACCACATTAATCTTCTGGTCAAGGGCGACAACCTCATGCGGATCGCTGACACGACCCCATGAAAGGTCTGTGATATGTACGAGTCCGTCAACACCTCCGAGGTCAACAAACACACCGTAGCTGGTGATGTTCTTGACTGTACCCTCGAGGATCTGACCCTTCTCGAGCTTGGAAATAATCTCTTTCTTCTGCGCTTCGAGCTCAGCCTCAATGAGAGCCTTGTGCGAAACGACGACGTTACGGAACTCCTGGTT
This sequence comes from Prevotella sp., assembly GCA_017428055.1. Taxonomy (GTDB): domain Bacteria; phylum Bacteroidota; class Bacteroidia; order Bacteroidales; family Bacteroidaceae; genus Prevotella. The sequence goes on along the minus strand of JAFRRN010000088.1, from coordinate 23,982 downwards.
GATCTTGACAATCTTGAATTCCATCGTCTTGCCTACGAATACGTCGTAGTCACGTATGGGATGAACGTCAATTTGGCTACCGGGGAGGAATGCCTCGATGCCGAATACATCCACGATCATGCCACCCTTGGTGCGGCACTTGATGTAACCTTGTACGATTTCCCCATTGTCGAGGGCAGCATTCACGCGATCCCAACTCTTGCTCAAGCGGGCTTTCTTGTGAGAGAGTACCAACTGGCCTTTCTTGTCTTCCTGGTTCTCGACATACACTTCTACGGTATCGCCAACTTTCAGTTCGGGATTGTAGCGGAATTCCGATGCGGCGATGACGCCATCGCTCTTGTAACCGATGTTGACAATGACCTCTTTCTTGTCGATGGAAATGACCTTTCCGTCTACAACTTGGTGGTCTGCTACTTTGTTAAGGGTTTCATCGTAAGCCTTTTCCAATTCTTCGTGGCTTACTTTTGCGATTGTACCATTCTCAAATTCTTCCCAATTGAAGTCTTGCAATGGTTCAACGTTTTTTAAGTTTGACATGTTAATTAATTAAAAATGTTTGTACTGATAAAGTTAGACTTTATATGAATATCAATGGCTTAGGCTCAATAGCCAAAGCGGCTGCAAATATACATTATTAATTTAGTTGTGGGAAATTTGTCAAAGAAAACGAAAAAGGATTTACGTTTTTTTAACCAAATTACTTCTTATCAACCGCTTTCTTCCTCTTTTTACCTCCAAATAAGTCCCTTAACCCATTGAAGTCCTTTTTCATGATGAGGCCTACTCCTTGCGTGGTAAGGCTGTTTCGGGTGAAATAGCGGTCGTTGGTTTGGTTGTACACCTTGATGGCAAGGTTGCCGTTGGGGTAAAGGAGGTAGCGGATGTCGAAATCGCCGATGAACGAACTGGTTGCATTCACGTTGTCCCGATAGCCGAACTGTCCGTTAATCAGCAACCTGTTGTTCAGCAATCGCCCGCTCAACAATCCCTCGTATTCGGCATTGTTGAACCCCTCGTCGCCAGTGGAGATATTCGCACCGATGTTCCAGTTGTTGTTTTTGATGAAACTACTCAAGACATTGTTCAACTGTTGGCTAATCGTACCACTCAATATACTCTGCATAGCGAGGCTTGTCTGGCTATAGGGACCCGCGCTTTCCGCCGTGGCATTGTTGGCTTCTTGGTTATAGAAACGTCCGATGGCAAGGAGATAGAGTACTTGTTGGTTGCGTTCCTCATTGCCATTGATGACACTATAAATCATCTGCTTGGCGTCATTGCCGACGGTGGGCATGTCCAAGTCAAACTCTATCTTCGGGGTATTGGGCGTTCCCGTGATGTTCATCAGGCAATCTACGCGGATGTTGTTGCTGGTAAAACTCTTGCCAATGCTCAAGTCGGAAAGGCTCACGCCATTTACCGTGTATAATGCCTGTAGGTTCAGGTCGGCTTGATAAGGGTCTCCGCCAAAGGCGATGATGCCCCCTGGCTGGAACTGGAACTCCTTTTTGATGACATTTTGGATGGTCAGCTTATACACGCCTCCCTCTACTAAGTAGTTTCCATACATCTCAAAGCTCCCCTTATTATAATATGTAGCGCGAATCCCGCCATTCCCATTCAGCGAGATATAGTCGCCACTTTGTTGGTCCATAATCAACTTCAGCGTGGCTTGCGGTGTTGCGTTGATGATGAAATTGATGTGTATGTCAGTTGGGATGTCGATGTCATCGTCGCCCGTCCCCCCCCCACTCCTATTGGCAAAGGCATTGGAGATGCCAGAAACGTCCAATGTGTCGCCACGGGTGACCCAATGGACAAACTCCTGGTTGCTGATGGCATCGGGCGAGGCGACATTATAGACAATCTGCGACCCTTGGTTGGGCGTGATGTCCACATCGATTGTTACCTCCCCATTCCCTCCAGAGATACGGCAATTGCCCGTGCCATAGACAGTTCCACAGAAGGTGTCGTCGCCAAAGTCGGTGAAATCGTATGAGAGGAGTTGGTTGGCATTTACATTGATGTCGTATGAGAGATTGGTCAGGTAATCATGGTACAGGCTTCCCGTGAGGATGCCGACGTGTCCATCCCTATCATAAATGGTGTCCCTCTTAAACACAATCTCATTGGGAATCAAGACGATGGTGTCGTTTTTGAGGGTATAGGTAGTGTTCAAAGGGGTGATGGAGAGATTGCCATCGACCACGGCGGAGCCAATCAAGTTGATGCTGTCGAGGTCGCCATAGAGCTGTAAATCGCCACTACCGCGGGCTTCCACGTCTTTCATGAAACTCTCACAAAAGCTCTCCAAGAACTCCATCCGTGTGTTGTGGGGTGAAATATGAAGGTCGATGTAGTCCCTTTGGGGAGACACGAGCCCCTCGACGGTAGTAAACACCCCCTCCCCATCGTTGGCGATGGCTTCTATGTCGATCTGCTGTTCCTCATTATTGAGGAAGGCATCTGCGGTGAGCACACCCAAACGCCCATTTTCCAACCGGAAGTCATTCACCAAAAGGTGCGCGGCAGCCTCCGGCTTCCCAAACGCATTGCTGACAAACGCCTTGCCTGTAGCCCATCCACTGAACTCCACGGCATGGAAATCCACGATGTTGAGGATGTAACTCACGTCCACATCCTTCAGGTCAACAAACAGCGTATCAGACATATTCGCCGTCGCCATCCCATCTATGATGATGTGTTGGCGGTCGTGCTGGACGGCAAAATGGTCCACCATAAGCGCGTTCTTACGATAAACGACATTGCTGGGGTGCACTTCCCACAGCGTATCCCCCACCAAGATTTCCGACGGATGGACATCAACATGCGCCACGTTGTCGCCTTCCGGGCTTGTGAAGAAGTTGGCATCCACATCCAACTTACCGCGAATGGGAGCCTTACCCTGCGTGTTATTGAAGTCAATAATCGTCGAAAGCGTGTTGTCGATGGCATCCGCCAGTACGTTGAGCGACAGGCGGCTGCCTTTATCGTCCACTTTATCTATGCGAGCCTTGGCGCGAAGGGTGTCATTGGGTGTGGCAACAGACAAGCGGGCATTCTCATAGCGTGAACCTTCGTAGGCAAAGTCGTCTAACGTGGCTATCATGTCCAACCGATGTTCACGGTCACTCATCGTCCCTTGGAGGTGCAAGGGGGCATGGAGGTCAAGGGGAACGCCCAACAGGTTTTGCAACCAGTCGCTGCGAGTCAACGTGGCATTGATGGCAAAGTTGTTGTTTTGCTCCTTTGTCCGGGCGGGCAACCCGGGCAAAGTGGGCAACTTATTACCAATCAAGTTGGTGATGCTCTGCGCTAAAGTCGAATAGTCATACGACCCTTGTATGTCGAAATGGCCGAAGTCGCTATCCATCTGGAGGAAATGCCCATTGTCATCCTTTCCCCCTTCGATGTGGAGGGCATTCATCCGATAGTCTATATCGTCTGATACCATGGCGAAATCATTGATGTCGAAACTACCCTTGGCCGTGTTGATGGTGTTGCCGACGAAATTGGCAACAACGTCAAAGTCGAAGGAAGTGTTGGGCCAACGGTCGCTCACTCCGAGGGCGGAGGGATTCAGCCGTCGCACCTGCGCATTGAAATCAGCGGAGCGTGTCTTGCCGAGGAGGTCCATCCTTCCACTCAAGTTGACGATGGCATTGGGGTCGTCGATGTCAAGAGTGCCATCAAACACCCCTTCGTCAAACGTGCCGTCGATGTCAATATTGTTGAAAGTATAGGCATTGTAGTCGAAACGGGAAACCTCCCCCTTGGCCTTGATATAGGGTAGGCTTCCTTTCCTCAACGCTCCGTCGATGTTGATTTGTGTGGCAATTTGCCCGAACTTGTCATCATCGAGCATTTGGCGCAGGTTGACACCCGCTGTCTCAACACGCCCGACGAATCGCGGCCCATCCTTCACCACCGAGAGGGTGGCATCGCCCGCCCCCGTCATCAACTGCCCCTCAGAGTGGAGATTGTCGCCATGTCCGCCCAAAGCCCCCACATAATGCACATTACCAAGCCGTGTCACCACGGCGGGAATCTCCATGTCGGAGCCGAGATTGTCAGCGACGAACTTGATACCATCCTCGCTCAACTTCAAGTTCTTCACATTTGCCTCCCAATGGGGATTGCCCATCCAGTCGGAGATGGTGGCATCGGCAAGCAGCCCTATCGTCCCTTTGGGCGAACTGATCATGACATCATCGATGTCTAAAAGCGAGGAAGTACCCGAGAAAACGGCACGAAGGGTCACTGGATTCTTGAAATTACGCAACGAAGGGACGAAACAAGAGACATCGGCGGGCGTGAAGACGGAGGTAATCACCTTCCCATCAAAAGACAGGGAGGGCAACAGCAACGAGTCACCGTCAACTTGATAGCGGGCGTTTGTCTTTCCCAACAGGAGATCCGAACTCGGCAGACGCAAACGGAAGTCCTCCAACGTGGCACCTTGGCGGTTCACGATGGCCTTGAAAGCCAGGTGTACCACCTTCAATCCCGCCTCTTCCTTGAACGACAGCTTTTTCACTTTCACATTCAAGGAATCGTCTGCGAGCTTGTTGAGGATAATATGTGTGCTGATATCGGTGGCATTGATGTGGTCCACGGTAAACCCCGCCGGCGAAAGAGGGGCATCCAAGCGGTTGTATCTCACTTGTCCGTGGCGGATAATCAACGAGCCGATGGAAAGGTCAAGCGGCTTATGGCTCGTCGTATCCTTGGATGACAGGGCATCGATGACAAACTGGAAATTGGGAACGGTGTCTTCCCGTTCCTTGTAGAGATTGGCTATCAAGCCAAACAGTTGCGCCGAGGGGATGGAAACCTTGCCCTGGACCAGGTCGATAAGGTCTATTTTCACCGACATTCTCGCGGCATGTAACATACGCTGCCCGCTTTGGTCATCCAAGTCCACGTCGTCGATGATAACGCGATTGGGGATTCCCACGACCACCCTGCCCACAGAGACGTCGGTACCTAACTTGTCCGACAGGGCGGCACTTACCTTTGAGCCAAGATAATCTTGCACTACAGGCACTTGCGGCAGCACTAATAAGGCGACAGACAGACCCACCAACGTCCATATCACCCCCCGAATGATGTTTTTGAGTTTATCCAAAACCGTGCAAAAATACGACATTTTGGATGATTTGGAAAGAAAACAAGGTAAAATATTCTATAAATAGCATTTTTTCACTATATTTGCACCTTATTTAATATACGACTTATTCAAATAACATTTATATTACTCAATTATGGCAAATGTATTTAAGTTACGTAAAGGCTTAGACATTCACCTCAAAGGAACTGCCATCAAGGAGAAAGGGAAAGTGGGGAAAGCAGAAGAATATGCCCTCATTCCCGACGACTTCACGGGTGTAACGCCCAAACTGGCTGTCCATGAAGGTGACAAGGTCAAGGCTGGTGACGCTTTGTTTGTCAACAAAGCCCACCCCGAGGTGCGCTTTTCCTCGCCAGTGAGCGGCACGGTGACTGCCGTGGAGCGCGGCGAGCGTCGCAAGGTGCTTTGCGTGAAAGTGAAAGCCGATGCCCAGCAACAGTATGTTGACTTTGGCAAGCGCGATGTCTCGTCGCTCAATGGCGAACAGGTGAAAAAAGCATTATTAGATGCCGGCTTGTTTGGCTACATCAACCACTTGCCTTATGCTGTTTCGACAACACCCAACGAGCAGCCCAAGGCAATTTTCGTTTCCGCCCTGCGCGACAAGCCTCTGGCCGCCGACTTCGAGTTTGAGCTGCAAGGCAACGAACAGGCTTTCCAGACGGGACTCACCGCCTTATCGAAGATGGCAAAGACCTATCTCGGCATCGGAGCCAAGCAAACGGCAGCGGCATTGGTCAATGCCAAGGACGTGGAGGTGAACATCTTTGACGGTCCCTGCCCCGCAGGCAACGTGGGAGTGCAAGTCAACCACGTCTCTCCCGTCAACAAGGGCGAGGTGGTATGGATTGTCGAGCCCACGGCAGTCATCTTCTTCGGGCGGCTGTTTGACGAGGGAAGGGTCAACTTGACACGCACCGTCGCCATCGCCGGTAGCGAAGTGGAGTCGCCATGCTATGTGGACGCATTGGTAGGAACGCCCCTGTCTGCCTTGGTAGGCGGCAAACTCAAACGGCAAGACGGCATTCGCGTCATCAGCGGCAATCCCCTCTCTGGCACCAAGACGAGCCTTGATGCCTATCTTGGGGCGCATACCTCGACCATCAGCGTCATCCCCGAGGGCGACGATGCTGACGAGATGCTCGGATGGATTATGCCTCGATTCAAGCAGTTCTCCATGAACCGCAGCTATTTCTCATGGTTGCAAGGCAAGAACAAGGAGTATTCTCTCGACGCGCGAGTCAAGGGAGGCGAGCGCAAAATCATCATGAGCGGCGAGTACGACCGCGTACTCCCCATGGACATCTATGGCGAATACCTCATCAAGGCCATCATCGCGGGCGACATCGACCGCCAGGAGCAGCTTGGCATCTATGAAGTAAGCCCGGAGGACTTCGCCTTGGCGGAGTTTGTGGATAGCTCCAAGTTGGAGTTGCAGCGCATTGTCCGTCAAGGACTGGATGTTTTAAGGAAGGAGAACGCATAACCCTACTCTTGTCCACAATGTGTATCAACCAATTTTCTTGCCCCGACAACAAGTATTTTGCGATACTGAAAATAATGTTTTCTGCTATGGAAAACGATATTTTCCGATACGGGAAATAATTGGAAATGCGGCAAATACAATTCATAAAACACATCAATGAAATGAGTTTTTTAAGAAATTATCTCAATAAGATCAAGCCGAACTTCGAGAAGGATGGCAAGCTTCACGCTTTCCAGTCGATATTCGACGGCTTCGAGACATTCCTCTATGTCCCGAATACCACGTCGAAGACGGGAACGCACATCCACGATGCCATCGACTCGAAACGCATCATGAGCATGGTGGTCATCGCCTTGATGCCGGCCATGCTGTTCGGCATGTACAATGTAGGCTACCAGAACTACCTGGCGGCGGGGACATTGGCGAGTGCCAGTTTCCTGGAAATATTCTGTTATGGATTCTTGGCGGTGCTGCCAAAGATTCTTGTCTCTTACATCGTGGGACTCGGCATCGAGTTCGCATGGGCGCAATGGAAAGGTGAGGAGATACAAGAGGGCTACCTCGTGAGTGGCATCTTGATTCCCTTGATCATCCCCATCGGCTGCCCGTTGTGGATGCTGGCATTGGCGTGTGCCTTCTCCGTCATCTTCTGCAAGGAGATTTTCGGCGGCACGGGCATGAATATCTTTAACCCCGCCATCGCCGCGCGTATGTTCCTCTTCTTCTCTTATCCGGCGAAGATGACGGGCGACACCATCTGGGTGGCACAAGACAGCATCTTCGGACTGGGCAATAACCTACCTGATGGATTCACTGCCGCCACGCCATTGGGCGAGGTGGCACAGGGCGCAACGACGTTGAACGCCTCCGTCCTTGACATGGTTTGCGGCTTTATCCCCGGTTCAATCGGCGAGACATCGCTCATCGCCATCGCCATCGGCGCAGCCATCCTGCTCTGGACGGGCATCGCCTCGTGGCGCACGATGTTGTTTGTCTTCGTGGGTGGTGCGGTGATGTCGTTGATTTTCCACTCCACGGGGGCTTCCCCATTGACCACGGCGCAGCATTTCATGCTGGGCGGCTTCGCCTTCGGTGCCGTCTTCATGGCGACAGACCCCGTAACGTCCTGCCGCACACGGACGGGACAGGTCATCTACGGTTTCCTCATCGGCGCGATGGCCATCATCATCCGCGTGATGAACGCCGGCTATCCCGAGGGAATGATGCTTGCCATCTTCTTTGGCAACATGTGCGCCCCGATGATTGACCATTTCATCGTGGAGCGAAATATATCGAAACGAATGAAGAGAGGAGGTACAAAATGAAACTGAATACTAACTCTAATACGTACATTATTATATATAGTACGATTCTCGTCGTCATCGTGGCATTCTTGCTTGCCTTCATCTTTAAGGCACTCAAGCCCATGCAGGATACCAACGTGGCTCTCGACGTGAAGAAGCAGATTCTCAACTCACTCAACCTCCGTGGCTTGGACGGTTCGGAAGCCGAAGCGAAATACGCCGAGGTGGTGAAGGAAGAAGGCGAAATCGACGGACAGAAGTATTATCTCTGTGACATCAACGGAGAGGATGTACTTGTGGTTTCAATGAAAGGTATGGGACTCTGGGGCGGTATCAGTGGCTACATCTCCATTCATGGCGATGATTCACCTACTGTCTATGGTGCCTACTTCAACCATGAGAGTGAAACTGCTGGTCTTGGTGCCGAGATTAAGGACTCCAAAGATTGGCAAGAGAAGTTCATTGGAAAGAAAGTGTTTGTTGACCGAACACAAGATGTGGCTCTCGCAGTCGTGAAAAAGGTGGAAGATCCCACAACGCAAGTTGACTGTGTGACAGGAGCTACACTGACCTCTAACGGTGTGAACGATATGATTAAGGCAGGGCTAAAGGACGCTGGAGCTCGCGCCGTCAGTCTCTTTATGAAGATGCAATGTACCAAGGATGAACCTAAAGCAAAGGAGGAGTAATATATGGCACTATTCAGTAAACAAAATAAAGAGGTTTTCACCAACCCGTTGAACATCGACCATCCGATACTCGGACAGGTGTTGGGGATATGTTCGGCACTCGCCGTGACATCCCAACTGAAACCCGCCATCGTGATGGGATTGGCGGTGACGGTGATTACGGCTTTCGCCAATGTCATTATTTCATTGATTCGCAACACCATACCCAACCGCATACGCATCGTGGTGCAATTGGTGGTGGTGGCAGCCCTCGTGACCATCGTATCGCAAATCCTCAAGGCTTTCGCCTACGATGTGAGTGTACAGTTAAGCGTCTATGTGGGATTGATTATCACCAACTGTATCTTGATGGGACGCTTGGAGGCGTTTGCCATGATGAACAAGCCTTGGCCATCGTTCCTCGACGGCGTAGGAAACGGGCTTGGCTATGCGATGATTCTCGTCATCGTGGGGGCTGTACGCGAACTGCTCGGGCGCGGTTCGCTGCTTGGCTTCCAACTGATTCCGCAAAGCGTATACGACTTTGGCTATCAAAACAACGGTATGATGACCATGCCCGCCATGGCATTGATACTCGTTGGCTGCGTGATTTGGGTACATAGGGCTTACTTTTATAAGGAGAAATAAGTTATGGAACACGCAATATCGTTACTTTTCAGGTCGATCTTTGTCGACAATATGATTTTCGCATTCTTCCTCGGCATGTGTTCTTACCTTGCCGTATCGAAGACCGTGAAGACTTCCTTGGGATTGGGATTGGCAGTGACATTCGTGTTGACCGTCACCGTCCCCGTGAACTACCTGCTGCAAACGAAAGTCCTCGGTCCCAATTGCTTGGTGGAAGGGGTGGATTTGAGTTACCTAAGCTTTATCCTCTTCATCGCCGTGATTGCCGGCATGGTGCAATTGGTGGAGATGACCGTGGAGAAATATTCTCCTTCACTCTATGCCGCGCTGGGCATCTTCCTGCCCTTGATTGCCGTGAACTGCGCCATCATGGGTGCTTCGTTGTTCATGCAACAGCGTATCTTGCTTGACCCGTCCAACTCACAGGCGATTACTTCTATCTGGGATGCCATCGTCTACGGCTTCGGGTCGGGTATCGGCTGGACGCTTGCCATCGTGGCATTGGGCGCCATCCGCGAGAAGTTGCAATACTCTGACGTTCCCAAGCCCCTGCAAGGCCTTGGCATCGTGTTTATCACCGTAGGACTGATGGCGATGGCCATGATGTGTTTCTCTGGACTTAATATTTAATTATGAGTTATGGCACAGTTTATATTATATAGCATACTGGTGTTTTTGGTTACGATCCTATTGCTCGTAATCATCCTGCTCGTGGCAAAGAAATACCTCTCGCCATCGGGCAACGTCAATATTGAAATCAATGGCGACAGAACCATCAACGTCCCGCAAGGCTCTTCCTTGATGACAACGCTCAATGAGAACGGCATCTTCCTGCCATCGGCTTGTGGAGGCAAGGCATCATGCGGGCAATGCAAGGTGCAAGTTCTTGAGGGCGGCGGCGAGATTCTCGACAGCGAGAAGCCTCATTTCACGCGAAAGGAAATCAAGGCGAATTGGCGACTGGGTTGCCAATGCAAGGTCAAGGGCGACCTGAAGATACACGTACCTGAATCCATTCTTGGCGTGAAGGAATATGAATGTACCGTCATCAGCAACAGGAACGTGGCGACATTCATCAAGGAGTTTAAGGTGCAACTGCCCAAGGGCGAGCACATGGACTTCATTCCCGGCTCATACGCGCAGATCAAGATTCCCGCTTTCGACTGCATCGACTACGGAAAGGACTTCGAAAAGGAACTCATCACGCCGGAATATGTACCAAGTTGGGAGAAGTTCAAGATGTTCGACCTCAAATGCAAGAATCCCGAACCGACCATCCGAGCCTACTCCATGGCAAACTATCCCGCCGAGGGTGATGTGTTCATGCTGACGGTGCGTATCGCCACGCCACCATTCAAGGCTGACAAGAGCGGATTTATGGAGGTGAACCCAGGTATCGCCTCGTCGTATATCTTCTCCCTAAAGCCGGGCGACAAGGTGATCATGAGCGGTCCATTCGGTGATTTCCATCCACATTTCGACTCCAAGAAGGAGATGATTTGGGTGGGTGGCGGTGCCGGCATGGCTCCCCTACGCGCACAGATCATGCACATGACCAAGACATTGCACACCACCGACCGTGAGATGCACTATTTCTATGGCGCACGGGCGTTGAATGAGGTGTTCTATCTCGACGATTTCCTGGGCTTGGAAAAGGAGTTCCCCAACTTCCACTTCCACCTCGCACTCGACCGTCCCGACCCTGCGGCAGACGCGGCGGGCGTGAAATACACGCCGGGATTCGTCCACCAGGTGATGTACAACACGTACCTGAAAGACCACGAAGCCCCCGAGGACGTGGAATACTACATGTGCGGTCCCGGCCCGATGTCAAATGCGGTCGTGCAGATGCTCGATTCTCTTGGCGTAGAATCTGAAAGCATCATGTATGACAACTTCGGTGGATAGCCCATACCACTTCCAAGAATAAGACCAAGAATTGCGTTGGACAATAAAGCATAGCGCCTTATGACAGCCGCAATTCTTGGTTTTATTGCCCTTACGGATTCAATAAGTCCTAAAAACACATGTCCGTCACTTATTACTAAATGCCCAGAATTATATGAGTTCTAACAATAATGATTCATCAGGTTTAAGCGGATGCATTGGATTGTTTGTCATCGCAGCCATTATTTTGTACAAATGCACCCCAAGCCATACCCCTTCACAGCCTGAAAGAGGATGGATGAAAACCACCGATAACATTTGCTTTTATGGGCAAACGACCAATGACGAAACGCAATATGAATGGACAGGCGACTCTATCTGCGGCGTGATACATGGCGAGGGAAAGTTGACAGCCATATATAAGAATGGGAAAAGAAGCAAGCCAGAGCATATCAATGCCGACTATGGTTCCATTACACCAAACGACTGGCATAAGGCTATCAATGGGTATTTCCTCGGAAAGACCGAAGACATGAAGCCAACAGGTTTCGGGGTGTTAAAGGAAAAGGATTCCCGAGTCTTAATTGGGCATTTTAAATCTGGCGAAATTCAAGATGGCACAGAACTCATACATGGCATGAAAACCTACCAGGGAGGGTTCAAATATGGGTTGTACCACGGGAAGGGCACCAAATATAAATATGGTATGCCAATCCATGGCACATGGAATGAAGGAACAGTCAGTAGGACTTTCAAGGAAAAGATGACATACATCTTCACTCTTGATGGAATAAGCAAAGACATCATCAGTCAATATGATTATCATGCCGCTGCATCTGAAGTACCCAACGAAGTGAGAGAAACCATTGCGACAAATGTCAAGAATTATTTTTCCATTTCCAAGTACCCTGCCATTTATTGGCGATTGTTATTTTCTAACAATGCGAGTAGAATAAAACATGCCCAAAGCACTTTGCTCGAAGACACTAACGACTATGCGGCAAATGCCCCATATTCGTACATCATCGATGATGAGATAAATGAACTGGTAGGCTTGCGTGAACTGAAAGAGGCTTTGGATTTTGTCCATACCCGCGCCACGTGGTTCATCATCCTTGGACTGATAGGAGGAATACTTTTCCGGAGATGGAAGAAAGGGGAATGGACATACCTATTTGAAGTTGACAAGTACTTGACGATTGGCATGACAATCGGGTTGTTGACGGGACTTGTTTTTAGTTCATTGATACATGACAATGAAGAGATATATCTCGAAAACAAGATAACTTATATGACCATCCAAAAGTTATCCGCCGCACACCATATCATGAACGACAACGACGGAGAAAGCATTGAGGACACCCAAATCGGAAAGACAATTAAAACTCCTTGACGACAGCCCTTCCCTCCAACCATGCCACCATGTTGATGACGAGGTAATTCCAGTTTTGGAATCCCTTGTTCATGATGGGTTTCCCTGTATCGGGATCGTAATACTCATGTAGCGCACCTTCTTTATTCAAGTCATCGCCAAAGAGGGAAATGGTTTTCTTCGCCATCATGCGAGCCTCCTTGCGAAAGCCATAATCCACCAGCCCCCGAAACACCATGTAATTGGAGATGCCCCAGATGGGGCCTTGCCAGTTGGAGGGATTGTTCGTGGCACGAAGATGATACATCTTTTCCATCTTCGACAACGTGCGCACACCGTAGGGGGCGCAGAATGTCTTTTCATCCAAGAGGTTTTCCCTCACCATTCGCCGAGCCTGCTCAGGAGTGGCAATACCTGCCCATAACGCCATGAATCCAGACCACGAGCCAAGGCGTTGGATGAGGCAAGGATAATGGCGAGGTGCACCTTGATGAAGGACAAATGGCTTGCCGAAGATGATTTGTGGCTCTCCCGTATATGGCAATAGGTTGAGGTCAACGGAATAATACATGCCATCTTTCTCATCCCAGCAATACTCACGCACGGCATCGCGCAAGTCGGCGGCATCTTTCTCATACTGACGGGCAAGGGCTGGCATGGAAAGGCATTCTGCCAAATAAGCCATCGCTCGCAACTCCTTATACATTAGGCAATTCAAATAGATAGACGCAGAACTCCGCTTGGGACGGAAAAAGGTCGAGGGGTCGTTGTCTACGCCGATGGCAAGGTCATCCTGCCAATAATACAATCCCGTCTCTATATGTCGGTGATGCTCCTTGTAATTAGCAACGAATGCCTGCATCCGCTTGAATCCATCCTTCAACCATGCAGCATCGCCACCATCCTGCCGGACGATGAATGCGGCATGTTGGGCTATCACGGGTTTGTGCATGTTGGTGGAATAAATGTCAGCGGGCTTGATGAGGTTGGGGTCGCTCTCCGCATCTATCACCATCGGCATATATCCATCCGTCTCTGATGTGTAAGCCAAGTAATTGAGTACGCACCCTTGTTCATACACCAATGCCTCTCGCCTGTCACTATCCGTTCCCACATCCGCCAACGTCTGTCGCAAGGCAACATCGGAAAGCCATGAGTCCCAGTCCCACAACACGGCAGCGTATTGCTTGCTCCCTGGCGTGATATAGGGAAAGAGCAAAGCCCCACCCTCGGGTTGTCGATACATCTGCTTATAATCAGCATACACGTGTTGCTTGATCAACTGGATATTTCCCTTCATTCCCCGTGAATGGCATGGCAATACAAAGCCACCCATAACCATCAATAATGCTATTAACTTATTCATATTATGGTATTCAAGTATCACATGACTATTCACTAACATAGCTATCAAATAGAACTACTTTATTAACGTTATCATCATTGATTTGTTTCACGAAATCAGTAGTGAACAATTTGCATAGTTCTTATGATGAATGTTTCTAAAATTACTAAACGACTAAACGACAACTATTCAATTATCACAGGTTGATATTCACACCACCCATGTCGGCTTACTTATTATCGTCTATGTTGACCAATGTATATTGGCGGCTACCAAGCCCAATCTTCTCCGCATGTTCGATGGTATGGATGCCATGTTGCTTGTCAATGCGGTTCAACAAGTCGGTGGGATCATTCTTGGCTGTCACTTTCTGCTGGTTGATGATGTCGATGCAGGCTTGGTCGAGAGCCACGGGGTCTGTAGAGGCAAGGATACCATAGTCTTCGAGTTTCACAGGCTCAGGGTGGTCCACACAGTCGCAGTCGATGCTCATGTTGTTCATCACGTTGATGTAGATGATGCCCTGCTTCTTCTCAAAATAATTCACCACGGCCTGTGCGGCGGCAGCCATGCTCTCGAGGAATCCGTCTTGGTTCCCAATGTATTCAGGTGTCCATAACTTGCCCATATCGAGTTTGTTCATCTTACCCGCCGAATGGATATAGGCCTTGCCGTTCTGGCTTCCACAGCCGATGGAGAGGTTCTTCAGCGCACCGCCATAACCGCCCATCGGATGCCCCTTGAAGTGGTTGAGGGCAATCATGAAGTCATAGTTGGCGATATGGCCTCCCACGATGTCATACTTGATGTTCGTCGTGTCCTTCACGGGGATGCGAATCTCATCATATTCGTCCATGATGTCTACGGGAAAGAGCTTCGTGAATCCGTGACGCTCAATCACCTTCCAATGGTTAGCAGACGAGTTGCGGTCGTCCTGCTCATTGCCAGGCCCGCTACTGTAGGCTGTGTTACACTCGACAATGGTGCCGTCAACCTTGAACACCAAGTCCTTGATAAGCTCGGGCTTCAGGTAGTTGGGATTGCTGCCCTCTCCAGTACTCATCTTGATGGCAACGCGCCCCTTGGCTTCCACGCCCAAAGCCTCGTAAATCCTGACAAGAGACTCTGGGGAGATTTCTTTCGTCAACAACACCGTTGGCGTACCGTTACCATTCCCTTTGCCATTGTTGGGAACATCAGACTTTTCCTTGCAGCCCATGAGCAAAAACATGGCGGCTGTCATCATTACAATCACTTTCTTCATATCGTCCAATTTATAATTTAACATATTATATCTATATCTGGTTCTTGCTTTTGATGTTCATGCTGAAGAAACTCTGGCACAGCGTTTTCCACAATGTTCTTTGGAAACTCCCTTAAGGTGGCGAAGAAATCAAGCTGTCTGATACTACCAGAAGTGGGTTTCTTTTCTTTTTTGGCAACAACATTATCCTCCACTTTGTCAAATACACCTGTTCCAACGACTGCATTAGCCAATATCTTGATGACAGGCACAGCAACGCTATTGCCTATCAACTTCATCCATCTTGGACGCGTTGGAGGCAAGATGTAATTCTCAGGGAATCCTTGGATGCGACATGCTTCTGACTGGGTGATCCTGCGATAATTCCGAGGGCGATACACACGCTCCATAAACTCCCTGCGGTATTCTTCTATTGTGTCAGCATCGATGGGCACTGTTGCCACGAAGTCGTTGGTGTCGCTGGCCACCAAAGTGGGATATATCTTGGATGATGGCAGGAAGATTCTGTTGATGCCAGCAAGACCTGTACTGATCTTCGTATTCTTAAAGTCATAACGAGTTTCAACGCAACGTATCACCCTGCGTCTTGCTAATTCTGAGAGCACTTCATGAACATCAATCTTGCGCATCTTAACCTCCCTATTTACTTTAAGGTTGTCAACATTCAAAAGACAACCTTTACCAAGCGATATTACGAACTGCTCAATAGCATCATCCACCTCCTCCTTATGTTCTATCTCATATATATAATCCACAGGCTTAAGGATATGTTTCCATACGAGAGTTTCCAATTCCTGACGCTGGATTGTGTTGTCAAGTGCCTGGAAATGTTCAAGCGACAGAGGGTTGCCATCCAATTCGCCATAGTCCCTCTTACGTCGATTACTCAACAGCAAATAACATATTTGCTTTTCGCGCTCCGTTGTATCGATAATATCCCACGAGTGAATCGTCGTTGCCCCATTACGCAGATCGTTGAAAAGAAAATAGTCGTTAAAACCCTTTTCGTTGCAAGACAGGCTCCAGCGGGGTCTTGTGTCCAACCCGTCTTCACATACCATATCAATCTTGCTGTCGAGTACATCGTTCAAACGGACTTCGCCAGGGAAAGGCTTGGGTAGTTGAAGACGCTTGATGAACTTTTCATCTCTAAAGCCGATAATGTAAATACGTACTCGTGTCTGTGGCACACCATAATCGTATGCATTAAGGACAAATTTCTGAGCATGATAGCCAGCCTGCTTAATACGCAATAAAATGTAGTCGAGGGCTTTCTGGTTACGGGGGTCGGACAATCCTTTCACGTTCTCGAAAATGAAAGCCTTTGGACGCACTTTGTTCAGCAAGTAAAGCGTGTCGTTCCACAACTGTCCTCTGTCATCATCAAAACCAAGATTCTTGCCTGCAATAGACCAACTTTGACAAGGCACTCCTGCCGTCATAAAGTCATGTCGGGGCAGATCTTTAAGTTTAGTAATGTCACCGAAATTACAATCTTCCGTATCTCCGAAATTTTCACAATAGGTGTGTATGGCATCTGGAGCAATTTCGCTGAAGCCCAAGCAGTACCCACCCAAACTTTCAAGCGCAAGTCGGAAACCGCCGATGCCAGCGAAAAGATCTATAAAACTGAACTCTGCCATTATCTCAATTTGTTCTTGTCATAACCTTCTGGTGGTTCGATTCCGAGGAACTCACGATAGATGCGTTCTTTATAGTGAACGCCCAATTTGTTTATCTCGGATATAAAATGCCGGTATATACCTTTGCCGCCAATCAAATCCCATAGTTCCTCTCCAATTAGAACGCATGAATCCTCTTTCATGTTGAACCAACGTGCAGGAAACTTCCAGTCATAGTTTTCACGCTTGCCGTATGGATTATATGGAAGTGCAAAGAAAGCTTTATCTACGGGATGATTATTCATAGCAAGCAACTTAAACATTTTTTCCTTGCTCACTTTTGTTTGGTCACTATCAGGCAGTGGACCTTTAAACTCAAAAGCATAAGACAGGCCTGTTCTCTCACTTTTTATCAAAATATCGCATGTAACACTTGCTGGTATGGGTTCACCTCCTCCTGCAAGAATATAGGCAAGTTCTTCATCCCAATCTGGTTTGCGTCTTTGCTCGCCTTTCTTGCGATGTTCGAGTGTATTGAGGACTTCTTGAATTCGACGAAGACTTTCATTGCCTATTGTTCCTTCAATTGTTGCCCCTTTGACGCAATAGCCATGATATAATGCTCCTGCTTCGACAGCTAATTTTTCCCATGCGGTACCGAAAGGGGTCACAAAACGCCTCTCAAAATGGGAACTTTTAAATATCTCATCAGGAACAAGTGCCGCATACAAAGGTTTGTTTGCGTGGTGTTTTTCTTCAATGAAAGGATCGGTTATTAAAACCTTATCCATTACCTTGTCCATCATCGACTGAACAATATTGCGAATCGCTTCTGAAACTTTTTCTTTGCCTACCATTCTATCTATTTTCACATGTGTGTTCTTTTTATTCTTGTCAAATTGAAACTATCTTGCATCAACAAGGGCCATTATATAGTATGATAATCTCACGGGAGAAATCTTTTCCGCTATCAATAATTTGTTGCTTTTGTTCTTCTGTCATCATAAATGTGCTTTCTTTTATAACGGTTAAAATGCAATTCTGTTATATTGCTTCTCATATTCTCGGAGCGACTAAAAGGTGTCTTTTCTTATGGAACTTCCAAATTTATCGTATAATCCCTACCGATATGCAAAGATAGGAAATTTTGGTGAATCATTTTATCTCTAAAAGCATTTTTTACACATACTATATTGAAAACCATTGTTAAAAGCAACTTTTTCCGTACCTTTGCAACTTCATTGCAACGAATTGACGAAACATGAAAAGAATATGGACCCTCTTGTTGGTAGCCTTCACCCTCTCCCTCCATGCCCAAACGCCGAAACATGAGGTGCGGGCGGTGTGGCTCACCACCATAGGCGGCCTCGACTGGCCACACAACTATGCCTATAACGGGAACGGCATAGAGCGGCAACAACAAGAGTTGCGCTCCCTTTTAGACAAATACAAGGCGGCGGGAATCAACACCATCCTCATCCAGACACGCATACGCGGCACCGTCATCTATCCTTCCATGTACGAGCCATGGGACGGTTGCCTGAGCGGGAAGCCCGGCATCAGCCCCGGCTATGATGCCTTGCAATTCGCCATTGACGAATGCCATAAGCGCGGCATGGAACTCCATGCGTGGGTTGTCACCATGCCCGTGGGGAAATGGAACGGCAAGGGTTGTACCCAATTGCGCAAGCGGTTTCCCAAACTCATCCGCAAGATAGGCGAGGATGGCTACATGAACCCCGAGGACGGACAGGCCGCCCGTTACTTGGCTGACCTCTGCGAGGAGATTACCCACAACTATGACATCGACGGCATCCACCTCGACTACATCCGATACCCCGAGACATGGAAACTCAAGGTGAGCCAGACGCAAGGCAGACAATATATCACCGGCATCGTGAGGGCCATTCGCGACCGCGTGAAGGCATTGAAGCCGTGGGTGAAGATGAGCTGTTCGCCCATCGGGAAATATAGTGACCTCTCCCGTTATTGGTCACACGGGTGGAACGCCTACGCAAAGGGTTGCCAAGATGCACAAGGATGGCTCCGCGACGGGCTGATGGATGAGCTTTTTCCCATGATGTATTTCAAGGGCGACCAGTTCTATCCATTCGCCATCGACTGGGCAGAACAGAGCCACGGGAAGATTGTCGCGCCAGGCCTTGGCATCTATTTCCTCTCGCCCAAGGAGGCAAACTGGCCCATTTCCACCATCACGCAAGAGATGGAAGTGTTGCGCCAGCAAGGGTTGGGGCACGCCTTCTTCCGTGGCAAGTTCCTCACGGATGATACAAAGGGCATCTATGGCTTCACCAAGAGATTCAATCCCGCCCCTGCCCTCATCCCCCCGATGACATGGGAACGCGCCACTCCTCCCGCTTCCCCATTCCATCTGTCGATCAAAGGCCATTCATTGTTTTGGCAGGAGAGTATAGCCAACGACAATCCTCCCTCTATATTGTATAATGTGTATGCCAGCAGGGAATGTCCCGTAGACGTGAGCAAAGCCCAGAATCTTATCTCCACGAGGCAGACAGCCCCCGAAATCCATTTCTCAAAGAGCATAGAAGGATGGTATTTTGCCGTCACCGCCATGGACAGGTTTGGCAACGAGAGTGCGCCAAGGCAAAGCCATGAGTTGCCTTCTGCCACCCATACGAATGCCCAACTACTTTCCTGTGACGGTTATCAACTGGCATTGCCCGACAAGGGAAGCGTCCTCGATGCCGACATGGTTGCCATCGAGACCCTGCAAGGCAAACTCATCACCCTGCGCCCCTATCGCGGAAAGACAGCCGACGTGAGCCAAGTGAGGGAGGGATTCTATGTGTTGCGCTCGGTCAACATGAAAGGGAAGACCCACCGCCTGGGCTTCTTCCAAATCAAGAGGAACCAATAAAAGTGCGAAAAACGTTGGATGACACCCATCAAATTATTAGGAAAAACCACGACAAAACAACACTCAAGCAAAATGTAAAAATAGCTTTCTCGAAGGGGAATTATGGGTTGCCTGGGACAAAAAATCGGGTTATTTCAAGCAAAGATATGCTTTTAACATTTTTTGTGTGGCATCTATCGAGCATAGATGCCGCATCCGTCTGTTGCAAATGCCGCCTTTGTGACTGACGGATGCCGCCCAAAAGATGTTAAAATGACGTGATTATGCAGGATTTATGCGCTTTTGGGAGGGGTGAAATTGATGGGAGAATGGGATGTGGTTGATAATCAGCGACTTGCGAAAAACGCCAAAAACGGGCATTTTTTCGCCCAAACACCATGTTTTTGGGGAAATCGCCCTTCATTTGCGCCAATTTTGTGATAAATAATTGACAATATTCTCCATGAGGGAAACGCTATCCACGTATCTGCAACATTTCCATCATTATTCAGAAAGTGTTGTTATTAGAGTTAAATATCAATTATGGAATCCTGATTCTAAATAATCAGAGTCTATTCCAAATTGCAAGGGCGGGAAACCGCGCCGACATCCTCGGCTCCGATTTCCCACCCTGCGTTTGCTACATCATTTTAATATATCCAGCAGTTCGGAATACTTCAAGATGGGAATACCTGCATGCTCCTTGAGGTCAGTGAGGTCGTTGTCACCGCTGACGATATAATCAACGGGAACGCTTTCGGCCATCGACAGGAGATAGAGGTCTTTCGGGTCGCGAATGTCAGACTTCGCCTTGATAGTGATGTCGGTGAAGTAGCAGACATCATAGACCATTTCGAAGAAATAATAGCGCGTCTCAGCAGAGATGAGTCTGTTGAACTTCTCGCGGGCTATGACACGACGGATTTCGTCAAGTTCCTGCTCGCAGACATAGACCTCCACGTCGTGGCGACACAACACATCGGCCAGTGACGAGAGCCGCTTGCCTATCATGAACGAAATCCAGAGGTTGGTGTCGAAAAGAATCTTCATAAACCTTGGCGTACTGCGTTTACCTCAGCCTGAATCTCCTCATCGGTCATCTGCGGAGTCTTCGAACAGGAATTGATGAATCGCTCTACTGACGTGCGGCGTTTGCGCATCGTCCAGCCCATGCGCTGAGCCAGCGTCTCGATGAGTGCCTTGTCCTGAATGGGGATTGACAATACAAAATCTTCCATAACTCTTCCTCGCTTTATGATTTACGTAGGCAAAGTTACTGTTTTTCCGCGAACTTTCGTCATCGCTAATCGAAAATAATCCGATATTTAACGTTATGAAAGGGATTGTACGGTTTCATAGGAGTGAAAAAGCAGGGCGGGAAACCGCGCCGACATCCTCGGCTCTGGCTTCCCGCCCTTGCGTATTTATCCGCTCATGTGTTATACTATCTCCCCTGTGTGCAACTGCTCGACGGGAAATATCAAGTCCCAATTCTTGCCCCAGACGATGTTGCCATTCTCAATGGCGAAGTGGCTGAACTTGCGAGGGTCGAGGTACTTGTTGTACTGTGGGTGGGGGTAGCGGCGGATGAACTCGCCTATATCCACCGTCTGCACGGTGTTGTCGCTGAACGTCAGGCAGACGGTCAGGTTGCCTGCGTTCTCGGCTTTGATGATGTAAAGTCTCTCCATACGGTGTTCCCTCCTCTTATAGTTTCTTCTTGATGTTCGTACTTCGGACACTCTGTTTCATGACGAAGAACTTCACCCACTTGTCGATAATGTTCTTGTGATACTTGTGGATGAACTCCTCCGCTGTGCGCTTGTCCTTCTCCATCAGTGGCTCGGCACCCTTCTTTTCCCTGCCACGCACCTCGGCCAGTTCGCCATCCATCATGATAAGGTCGAAGATACTTTCCCTTGCCCCGTGCATCACATGGACATGTATCGGCTCATGCTCGTTGGAATAAAAGTAGAATATGAATCCGAAGTATTCGAAAATCTTTGGCATAATCTCTTGCGTTTTATTATTCTGTGGGTGTAAAGATACGAAACTTTTGGCAAACAAATTCTCTTTTTATCAGAAAACTTACATTTCATTACGAAAAATAGGCAAATAAAGAATCAACGCTTTAGAATCAACGCTATACTCTTTTCACGTAGACAATACCAAGATTTATTTCTGATTCTCATTATTTTTGTTTACTTTTGCATCTTCAAAACAAAAAGTAGCAAAAGACAGAGATTTTTATGGGTATCAAAAGAATCATAATATGCGGCATGGTGGGCTTCGCCGCAATGACGGCATGGGCGCAAGAGCCGATTCCCACCTGTCCGATGACACACCTACTCTCCCTCAATGGCGTGTGGCAATTCAAATATGTAGATGGAGATGAGTTGGGGCGCGACACATTGTTCAGTTCCCCCGCCTACGATGCGAGTAGTTGGCAGGGCATCCGTGTGCCGGGCAACTGGCAGACGCAGGGCTTTGAGGAACCCGTCTATGGCGGCAAGCTCACCCCTGGATATGGTTTGTATCGACAAGCGTTCCGCCTCGACAATTCATTCAACACCAGCCTTGTTTACGTTTCCTTCGACGGAGTGGAAAATGGATTCACCTTTTACATCAACAGCAAGAAAGTGGGAACGTTCAACAGTGCCTTCAACCGTTGCATGTTCGACATCTCCAAATACGTGAACTATGGCGGTCCCAACATGATTGCCGTGAAAGTGAACAAGACACAATCCCCTGGTTATCAGTTCGACACCAATGATGACTGGTCGCTTACGGGCATCTCACGCAACGTTACCATCTATGCCATTCCCGTAACGCATTTTGAAGACATCACCATACGTACCTCATTGACAGACACATTGGCGAGGATTAACCTCGGATTCAAGAAGTTCGCCATCAAGAAGAATGTCACCGTGACCATCGATGGGCAGTTGGTCGATGCAGAGGAGAACGTGGTGGCATCATTCCGTGACCTCAAGGAAAACAATTGCTCCTTGGAATTGCGTGACTACCATCCTTGGACGGCAGAGACACCTTATTTATATACATTGCAACTGCAACTCAAGGAGAACGGGCGCCCCGTACAAAGCCACTATGAGAAGGTGGGACTGCGGGAGGTGACATGGGACAACGCCGTGCTGCGCGTCAATGGCACACCCGTCAAGCTCCGAGGTATCACACATCATGATGAATCGCCTTACAATGGGCGAGCCATCTCCGACGACGAGATTCTCACCGACCTGAAACTGATGAAAAAGGCGAACATTAACATGATCCGCACATCCCACTATCCTCCCAAGGAGCGGTTGATAGAACTATGCGACTCGATGGGCTTTTACGTGATTTGCGAGGTGCCTTTCGGTTATGGCGACAACCTCCTAAACAAGCCGCAGATGCTCGACATCCTGAAGGAAAGAGCCTATTACACAGTGAAGCGAGACAAGAACCACCCCTCCGTCATCATCTGGAGCGTGGGCAATGAAAATCCCGTGACAGAGAATGGGTTGGCAACGGGTAGGTATGTCCATGAACTCGACCCCACCCGCCCCTATCTGTTCCCCTCTACGCACAAGCCGTTCAGCCAACTTTTGGAGCGGAAGGATAGCACCATGACAATGTACTCATGCCATTACCCAACGTTATCTGAGGTGAAATCGTGGCCCAAGCAACTCGACCATGCCCTCGTCAATACCGAATATGCCCATGCCTTGGGCACCGACTTCGGGCAGATGCAGGACATCGTGGAGGAGTGGTACAAGCATCCGCAGTTGGCTGGCGGTGCCGTTTGGGAGTTTGCCGACCAAGGAATCCAACGGGTGAATGAGGAAATTGTCAACCGCGACGAGCCTACCGACTATGCCTGGGCATCGCGTTCCATCTATTACAACACGGAGGGAATACTCGGCACAGACGGCATCATGTATGCAGACCGTACTCCCAAGACCAACTATTACCAAGTGCGCAAGGTGTATTCGCCCGTGAAAGTCACCTCCGAACACAAGGGCGACGACATCATCCTGACCTTGGAAAACCGTTATGACTTCACCAACCTCGACCAAGTGAAGGCGGAACTGACACTCTATGCAGACGGTCGGCAAGTGAACACTACACCCTTACCTTTGAAATGCAAACCCCATCATGCTATATCTTTCAACATCGCCAAGCCCAAGGAACTGCCCTCGGCAGCCTTCCATTATTATGTCCTGACATTGAAAGACGCAAAGGGAGAGACTTTCTGTGAGAAAAGCATCCGCATTGAAAATGAAGAATCAAGAATGAAGAATCAAGAATCTGCTGGCGCAAACGATTCTCAATACAATAATTCTTCATTCTTCAGTCTTCATTCTTCATTAAAGAATA